>NZ_FCOJ02000069.1 GCF_001545035.1 Caballeronia glebae | reverse complement strand
ACTTGAACCGGTGTTCTGCGTCGGCTGCGACGGGATTTCGACTGACGGCGAGTCTTCGGGCACCGTGGCAGACGGCGGTGTTGCGGCGCAAGCCTGCGGTGCGGGAGCGGCGGCGTCTGGCGTTCCGGCGGGCGCGGGTTCGGCCTGCGTCGAAACAAACTGCGGCTCTAACGCCAGCGCGACGTGAACGGCAGACGGCACGTCGAATTTGACCGGAGCGAAGACCGCCCGCTGTGCTTTCCGTTCGAAGTCGACGGCGACATCCATCGCCTGACGCACGACCTTGTGCACAAGCGCTTCGAACCCTTGCGGACTGCGTTCCGGATTGATGGCATTGAAGAGATCGGAGTGCACCGCCGTATCGAGCCCAGCGAGCAGTTCCGGCGTGATGACTGTCTGCGCGAACATGGCGGTACGCATCCGCTCGCTCTTAAGCGGCGTCGCGCGCCGCACCGTTGCGTACGGCGCCGCGCCAAGCCAGGCACCGAAAGCACCGTGTGCGGCGGGATTCCACGTCACGCGGTCCGACTGCCGGATGAACTCAAAGTGGCGGAACGGCTCATCTAGCAGTGAACATGCGCTCGCGAGGAACACGGCGTAGTTGTACTGCGGCTCAAGCCGGCGCCGCTTGTCAGAGGTCAGATCAGCGGCAAACTTCTGTCCGCCAGTCAGCCGCATCGCGTAAAAGGTCGATTCAATGGTTGCGCGAAAGGCCCCGCCCGGCTCGCAGTGCAGCTCGGGTGTAAGTGGCATCGACGAAAACCACACTGCCGTGCGGCGGAGGACTGCAAGCCATTTGCGCGCAAATTCGGGCTCCGTGCTTTCGTTGGCGCATTGCCGCACCAGCTCGATGCGCTTCTGATGTGTTGCGAACAGTTGTTCCGCCGCGATCGGCTCGTGCAGCGCGCTCATCACAGTGCTCCCTTGAGGAGCTTGAGAGGACCGGTACCTGTCGCGGAAGCACCACCACCGAAAATCGTCGCGAGCTTCGGGATTTCGAACGACAACAGGAGGACAAAGATCGAAAGGTCGAGGACGTAAGCGCCGTTCAAAGTGGTGTTGCCACCCACTTGCGTCGCCTTCGTGATCGCCGATTCGATCGACGTGCCGACCAGCTTGACCAAGATTGCCACGATGACGACGTACATGCCCGCGCTGATCATCCAATCAAGCCACTTTTTGAAGTAGCTGCGTGTGTACGATGAGAAGCCCAACGCTATCGCGATCGGACCAAGCACGATGCCCACCGCAGCCTGAACCTGACCGATCGCCGTGAAGAAGATGAAGACGATTGAGGCGACGCACATGGCAACTGCCGAGATGCCCAAAACGATGACGTCCGCCAGCGATCCACCAAGATTCATCAAGCCGAAAATCGAGAACTTGCTCTTCAACGCGTCGAACATGACGCCCGCAAGCTTCCCCATTGCTGCGCCAACGGATCCGTTGTCGGCCCCACTAATATGTCCGGCCAACTGCTCGAACCACGTCCAAAACCCGGACGCAGAGGTGCTATATCCGAGATACAAGGCCACAAAAATCCCGAGCGTTGCGAGTTCCTCGAACAGGTCGACCCACGCTGAAATGGGGTGGTGCGTGCCTGCGAAGCGAACGCCCATTAGCACCAGCGAGATGACGCCGAGGCCCCACGCGAATTTGTTGGCCTCGTCCATGACATTGGCGCTCGCCGAGACGGCAGTGGCGAACACATTGCCGAGCAAAGCGTGAATCTGATTGGCTGCATTCGTCGCGCCGTTCGCAAAGTCGCCGTCTTTGCTTGCCACAGCGTTGCCCTTGCTTGTGTCCGTGGTCCCAGACGCTGTAGCAGTCGTCGCAACGTTCGCGGTGGTGGTCGTCTGAGCAAAAGCGATCGTCGACGTGCCGGCAAAACCAAGCATTAAGGCAAAAACGATGAAAAGCGGACGTAGCACTCGCATGATAGGGTGGCCCATTACTGCCCCAACGTAGTGGAGGAGCCAATCGTCGAGTTGAACGCGGCGCGCTCGCGGTCCTGCTGCGCCTTGAGCGCAGCTTGAGCGTTGTTGTTCACTTGCTCCTGCGCAACAGCGGCGGAATCCTTCACCGCATCGCTTCGTTGCTTGGCTGCCATCATCGAAATCAGGTCGCTGTTCTGACTGGAGATGATGTCCAGCATGTGAGTCGTCAGCTGAGCCGTTGCCTCCATCGTCGGCGACATATTCAGTTGGTCCTGAATCTCCTGCCGGCGCTTCGCGAGCGTGCCCACATGCGAGATGACATCGTTCCCCTGCTGGAAAAGCTGCTTCGCGGTCTTGTCGTTGTTCTGCAGGAGGGTGTTTTGATCTGTGAACCACTGTTCGGGTGTCTTTCCCGACTGGGTGATCAACGCCTGAACCTTGTTCGCGTACTCCGCATTGTTCTGAAGTCCGCCGTACAGATCCTTCAGTGCGTCGGTGTACTTGGTCAGGCTCGAAATATCGCTCGTGATGCTGTTGAACTGCGCGAGCATCGCGGTCGGGTTGAGGTTGGTTGCCTGCTTGAGCTGGTTGAGCATCATCTGGTACTGATACACCAGGTTCGAGTCCTGATAAACCTCACCCTTCACTGCGGCCGCCGCCGTCATCGTGTTCTGAATGAAGTTTGAAGCATCGAACACGGGCATGTTCGCATTGGCGTGTTGCACAAACCCGAGCGTCAATACGCCGGTCGCGGCGATGCAGCGGAGCAGTTTTTTCATCATGGCGGTGCCTTCAAGGTGAAGCGTTAAGCGTTGATGAGTACGTCGCGCACATAGTCCTCCTGCCACTGCGGGCTGCCAGACTTGACGTGCTTGTCGAGGAGCGCTTGCGCCCGACCGTCGGAACGGAGGTAGGCGAGCGCTTCCTTTGGAAACTGAGCCTGCAGCATCCGGCTTTGCTTGGCCGTCACCCACAGGTAGTCGCGGTTGGGCACCGCGTCGGAAATCATCTTGATCTGGTGCTGCGTAAGACCGAACACGTCGCTGTACAGGCCTTGGTTGTTGTTCGCGTCGCTGTTCGGCAGATAGATGATGTTCGGGATGTTCTCTTTCAGAATCTCGAAATTCGGCACGCGCGCAAGCTGCCCGAGCGACTGCGTCGCCATCACCAGCGCCGCGTTGAGCTTCCGGATCGTCACCGCCCAGATTTCGAGGCGCGCGTAGAACTTCGGGTAGGTGAAGAAGAAGCCCGCCTCTTCGATCTCGATCACCGTATAGCGCTTGCCGTCGAGGATCTGCGCGATCCGGTAGAACGCGTAGTCCATGAACAAGGCAGCGGCCACCGGATAGTTCTGGAACAGGTCGCCCATTTCGATAGACAGGTCATCGGAGATTGCGAAACCGTCTTCGGCGTGGTCAAAGAACTCGCCGTTCTTGTTCCCCTCGGTCCAGACCTGTAGCCGCTCACGCAGATCCGCCGGCAGTAACGTAATTAGGCTCGACAGCCGCCACTTCTCAGTCGGAAAGCCTAGCGCCAGCGTTTTGATCCGGTCGTAGATCTCCGTTTGTTGCTGCGGCGTGCAGGTGTAGTCCTCGCCCTCAATGGCAAGCTGAACCCAATCCGCGACGTACGACCAGTGCCTCTGGTCGCCGATCAGCGACAGCGGATTCACGGACGTCGCCGCGTCGAAACGTCCGGTTGCGTCGATGAACCGACCGCCGCCGAGCAACGTCGGGATGCGAGTAGAGCGGTCTTTGTCGAACCGGATTCGCCGCGCGCCATGACGCCCGGTCTGCGTCATCAAGTAGTTGAGGAACACCGACTTGCCCGCGCCGATTGGGCCGACGACGAGGGTGTGCGCTTTGCCGCCCGGGTGATGAAGGTCGAAATACTGAAGCGTGCGATGGCGGGTTGGAAGGCACGTCAGTGGGCCGGTTTTTGTGCCGGACTGCTGCGTGAGCCATTCGTTGACCTTCGATCCTTCGCCGACGCTGCACAACGGGGCAATATCCGAGACTGCGGGCGTCTCAACGAACTGCAGGCGCTTTTGCTGGTCCCAGCGGCCCGGCAGCGTCGCGCTCCACGAGGCGAACAGATTCGTCTTCTCGAGGATGACACCGAACCCCGCGTTTCCGATCACGCCGACCACCTGGCGCGTTGCGTCCTCACACTCTTCCGGCGTGCTGCCATAGACCACAACGGAGATATTGGCGAAGCCGTATTGCTGGCCTTGCGCGTCGAGCTTGGCAAGCGCGTCGCCCGCTTCCTTGGCGAGAATTTCGCGGCCTTCGTCGTTCTTTTGCTCTTCCTTCGTTGCCCACTGCTTGAGGATCGCGACGGGATTGAAGGCCGCGACCTTGTAGAAACCGCGAATTTTCTTGATGTAGGCGCTCGCTCGCGACGTGTCGAGGAAACGGAACATCACGCAGACGTCCAGTTCCGCGTCGACCTGCGAGAGTACGTCGAGCGCCGCCTCCTGGAATCCCATCCACTCTTTGATGCCGATGATCCGGGCGTACATCTTGCCGTGCGCCGATTCGAACATCAGCTCGGTCGCGCCAATCGTGACTTCCGTCTCCGTCAGGTGCGTGTCGAGCATCGTGACCGGATAGCGCACGCGGCGCTTGGGGGTCGACGGGTTCGCTCGCTGATGCAGGAACGACAGCGCGTTCTGCAATTGCAACCGCTTCATCTTCAGGCGCGTGACGCCGCCTACGAAGCCGTCGATCACGGACTCGAATCGCTTGATCTCGTTATGGATCTTGGTCAGGTCGAACGCAAAGGCGCTGCGCGCGAGAAGCGTGTCTTTCAACGCTTCGAACATCGCAACGGCCAGGTTCTTGCCGCCGACCGTCATGTGATAGCTGATTTTGTCGAAGATCCGCGAGATGCCGGTCTCAGGCGTAAACGCGAGTGCGAGCGAATGCGAGTTCTTGAAGTATTTGCCACTGCCGATGATCGCCTGGTTGATGGCGTCTACGCGCGCGTCGGCCTCGGACGCGAACGTCCCTTCGATTCCGCCACGCACGCGTCGGTGCGATATGCGCCACCAGGCAGTCACGCGGTGGTCGAAGTTACGGCACGCGTGATCGAGGTTGTCGCGCGCGGCAGTGATGTCGCCCGGATTGGGAGAGTCCGCGTCGATGCCTTCGAACTCGAACACGGTCAATAGCGACCCGTCCTTATTGAGCACCAGTTCAGGCGTGACCATCGTCGCCCACGGCGTGATCTCCTGCACCGCGCGCTTGGTGAACATCATTTTCAGCATGATTCTTGGCCTACTAACATGGAAGGTCCTGATCAAACCCATACGGGCGCTTGAAGCGCGCACTGAAACGACTGCTCGGTCCCGCCTCGTAGACGTCCGGGTAACGGTTGTAGACCAGCATTACGATTCGCCACCACGGGTCAGTCGAGCTCTTCCAGCGCAAAAACACATGCACTAGCGCGCCGACGACGAGGAACGCCGGACTCCAGCTCGTGTAGCAGAGCAGCGCCGTCATCGTCCCGTTGAAGATGGCTAGCCCCCGATCTGCCCCGCCCATCTGGCGCGGCAGCGAAAGGCCACGACTAACCTTGTGCTGGCGCATATCAGCAGGCGTTTGCCATATGGAAATGGCTCTGCATGATGGGCACCGCCACCGATGCGATGCCAAGTCCGACCAGCACGACCGAGAATGTCTTGGCGATATTGCTTTCCGAGTTCGCCACCGCGACGCCGCCGAGCGTAATGAGCACAATGCCGATGCCGTACAGGTACGGGCCGCTGATCAGGTTGCTGATCGTGCAGATGATGTCGGTCAGGCCGGTCAGGTTCGAAAAGTCACCCGCTGCCATGGCGGCGACTGAGACGACGCTCAGAAGCGCGCCGACCAACATTGATTTGCCCGGACGCAGATGCTTCGCGACCTTGGCGGCTCTATTCAGTACCTTCTTGCCCTTCATTTGATGCTCCCGTTAAAAAACGCGCTGTAGGTCGTAGTCGTTGTTTTTGAATCCCCGGATTTCGAGGATTTCGGAGACGTGACGCATCTCGCCGGTGCGCTTGAAGTGCACGACGTAGTTGAAGCAGTCAGCGATGTTCTTGCGCATGTCTTCCAGTTCCCACCGCGATCCCGTCGGGATGCCGAGCATGGCGAGCGACTCGAGACGGCTGAGCGCGGTGCGTGCGTTGTTCGCGTGGATCGAGGCGAGCCCGCCGTCGTGGCCCGTATTGAGGGCCTGCAGCAGGTCGTAGGCTTCCCCGCCGCGCACTTCGCCCACGATGATCCGGTCGGGGCGAAAGCGCAGGCACAGCGCGACGAGCAGTTGCGTCGTCACATTGGTGTCGGCGTTCGAGAGCAGCCGCACGCGGTTCGGCACGTGCAGCTTCAGTTCCATCGTGTCCTCGATGGAAATCACCCGCTGGTCTGACGGGATTTGCTCGATCAGCGCGTTGAGGAACGTTGTCTTACCGGCCGACGTGCCGCCGGCGACGAGCACGTTCTTGCGCGACTGCACTAATGCGACGAGCGCGCGCATGAGCGCTTCGTCCTCGATGCCTTCCTCGAAGTGGATCGCTTCCGCGTATTCGGGCCGGGCGTTTGCTGCGGAGAACGCGCCCATGCTCACGTAGTCCGACAGCGCGAGTTTCGACTCGCGATGCTTTCGGATACTGAGTGCATGGCCGTCGATCGACGTCGGACTCATGACCGCCGCGATACGCAGGTTTTGGTGACCGGCGTTGATGATGCCCTTATCGCTGCCCGCCTTGGCCGACTTCTCGACGGACGAGGCGAGCGAGTGGATCGCGCCTTCAAGTTGTTCGGGGCGCAGGTCGACGTTCTCGCGCGTCATCACGCCGCGACGCTCCACCCAGACGTTGCGGTAATCATTGATCATGATTTCGGCGAGGTCGGGAGTATCGAGCAGCTCGCGCAGTGGCGAGAGCGCATGAAAGAACATGCGCACGGATTCCGCTTCGAGCGGGCGCAGCTTTAGAAGTTGATTGTCGGCAGACTCGGACATGCGATGCTTTGTGGGCGATCTAACATGTCGAGTATTATTGGCGTTGCTATGTCTACGCGGATTTGGAAAGGAGACTCAAATCGAGCGGCTTTCGCAGGTCGCACCCTGCTGACCTTGCGGCGGTCTAGGTGCGTGCGCGCAGCGGCGAACTAAGAAATATCATGATGCTGGTCGATCCGCGAAAAGAGGCACAAAAACATACCTCTTTCGCCTGGAATGCCTCGCGGATGTGAGTTATGGGTTCGCTATACAGATCTTTCACGCCCTACGAGAAGCTACGATGCGCGCTCGAGGGGCTTCCGGTCCGAACGCAGCGCCACGCTTTCAGAAACGGCGTGGGACAATTGTTAGCGCGCAGCCCATTCGCCTTGCCCGATGTCTCGAACTTCTCCTTTCAAGCGCTCCCCCCAAGCCGCCCGCGCACGCTTGGTCAAGGCACAATTGCTTCCGATCCCCCGCGCAGTTGCAGACGACTTGGCGCTGCGGGCGCACCTTTCATTGGAAGCTATCCGCGGCGCCTGCGACCACATCGGCCCCGCCCACCACACCACGGAAGTCGTCCTGCTCGCTAAATTCCTTTCCGAGGCAGGTCATGGCGACTTTTCTCCTGAGTTGCTGCTGGCCGCCAATCATTCAATGACTGAGGTGTTCGACGGCGGCAGGAAGACCGGGACGTGGAGCGTGTCCTCTTACGACGCGTTCGCGCTGCTTTCCGCTATCGTCGGCATGTACGATCGCCAACTGCAGAAAGCGAGCTTGGGGGCACTGACCACCGCGACCGAACGGCTCGAGCGATTCAAGGCCGGTGAGGCATACCAGTCACTTCAGAAGCGGCGCGCGTAAGCGTCACTATCGGGCAGTTACCCCTAGCGCCGACGGTGCCTGTTCGGCCGGTTCGATCAAGTTGCTGACTCGGTCCTGGCCGTATCGCGTCAGGGAGGGCTGAGAGGGGTCTGTCAGAGCGAAGCAGTGCCGGGAATACGGGTGGCCTTGCGGTCGAAAGTATAAAACGGTGCTTGACCGGCCACCCCCGCAAGCGCCGCGTGAAGGCAGTCCGCGAAATCGACGTTGCGTGCCTTGTAATGATGCAACGCGATTTCCAAGGCCGATTCGCTCTCGAAGTTCAGCTCCATGGTCCGAAGCAGGCGCGTATAGATGTCTGTGACCGCCTTCTTGTCGAGTTTGTACCGGGCCCTGAGGACCCAGTCGAGCTCGAGGGCCACGGTAATCGGTATGTACAGCGGCTGTCGCCCGTGAATCTGATGTTCGATTAGCTGCCGCGCTTGTTCAAACTGACTTTCGTCATCACGAATGAGAAATCGCACGAGTACATTCGTATCGAGGGAGGCCATCAGCTACTCCAGGGATTCATGTCCTCGATATCCACACACTTATCCGTCTTCACCGACCCGGCCAGGTCCAGAATCGACAGATTTTTCGCCCGCACGATAACGTCCCCGTCTGGTGTCACATGCCACTCGAGGCGGGTACCCGGTTCAGCGTGAAGTGCTGCTCTCACTTCGGCGGGGACGGTGGTCTGTCCCTTAGATGTCATGGTTGATTCGGCCACGTCTTGCTCCTTACTTTTCGTGAAATTGTAAGGCGACATCCCGTCCGGACGCAAGGCCGAATGCACCCTCAAGGTGTGGGCGTAAAACGAAAAAAGCCCAGCAATGCCGGGCTTCGTTCTTCAGCAAATGTCCGGGCGAACCCAGGTCTAACAAATCATCTCCACCGTCTCACCGAAGGGCGCCTTCCGAGCCCGTGCCAAGGGCGTGGTCGACGCCCACAACACGGGATAAGCCGGTGCAATGGCCGGGAACTGGCCATTCATATCCGTTTGGTAGACCAGAAAGGCGGGATTCAATCTGTCTTTGGCGACCCGATTGAACGGATCGATGAACACCGATCCGCCGCCACCGCGCGCTGGCTTAATTTCCGGTGAGTCGCCTCGCTCGAAGATCTGCATCTGCGTCACGCGGGTATCGCAATCCATCACGATCAGCCGCGCGGGCTTCAACGAATGGAAGACCGCGAGGATCTCCGCGTCGAACTGCGCCTGCGTTTCGTCGAACACCGAGCCGCTAGAGTCCCGCACAAACACCGCATCGCCGATCGCCGGTGTATGCAGCGCGGGCAGGTAGAACCCGAGATGCAGATACCGACGGTTGGGCGTCGCGAAGCTGTAGTCCGACGGCGACGACTGCTGCGCAAAGCGATGCAGCACCGCACGCCAGTCAACGATGGGCCGCACCGCTTCGCCCGCCATTGCCTGCAGATCGCCGGGGAGCTTGCCGCGCATCGCGGCCGCTTTCGCGGCTTGCGTGGCGGCAACCTTCCACTCCGCTTCTTTTACCGGCTTGTCCGGCCCCTTGTAGGGCCGCACTTCGCCGAATGACCCGGGATGCGCAGGCTGATCGCCGGGCGATTGCCCCGGCGCGGTGCCGTTCTGGCCACCGGCTTTCGGTGCTTGCCCGCCGTTCGGCTGCTGCTGATCCTGCGGACCGGGCTGCGGCTGCTGTTGCTGCGGCGGCTGGAGTTGCGGCGGCGGCTGTTGCTGCGTCTGAGGCTGCTGCTGCTTCTCCTTCGCCTCCTGCGTCAGCAAACCGTAGATTTCCTCCGCCGACTTGCCCGTATAGCGCGGATCGACAAGCGCCCCTTTCGGCAGAACCATGCCCGATGACAGCACGATCGAGTTGATCGCGTAGTCACAGGCATCGTTCCATCGATCCGGATCGCGCGCGCCCTGCCGCCAGCAATGGCCATTGGCCACGTGCAAGACTTCGTGCGCAATGACGCCGCGCACTTCGACGTCACTGAGCGATTCCATATACGCCGGGTTGTAGCCCAACGTCTCGCCATCCACCCAGAACGTCTTGGCAGTCGGATCCTCGCGAACGTTCAATCGGAGCGCGAGCGCCCCGAAGAACGGTTGCGAAAGGACGAGCTCGGTCCGCTGCCGGGCAATGCGCGGATGGACCGCGCTACTGCCTAGCACCACATCGTTGCGGTCCATGACGCCCCCTTACGCGGCGAGGCGCAGTTGGCTCGCGTGCGCCGATTCGACTTCTATCGGCTCCGGCTGCATGCCCATGAAGGCGGCCATCAGCCCTTCAATCTCCTGTGCCTTGCTGGCCACCTGAGAACGAAGCACGCGCGAATCCTTCAACTCCGCGCCCGTATGCACGGCCAGATGCGTTCTGGCTTGCTCAAGGATGTGCGTAAGCTGCGGGTCGTTCGCGAAGTTGAGCTTCGGCAGCAACACGCAGAGTTCCCGCACGTTGTTCGCGACATCCAGTCGGACGTTGCCGGTCGAATACAGGCGGTTGGCCATCTGCGACACGGCTTCGTACAGGCGCCGCACCAGGTCGTCGTTCGCCGTGGCAATCGACGCCAGAACGTGCTGGTCGAGTTCGCTCCTGAGCGTCGTCAGTACGTTCGCCGGCAGCTCGACGCCAAACTGGCTGGCGTCCGGAAACGGCAGAACGGCCATCTTCACGCCGAACTTCGTGGACAGCTCAGCGAGGGTCGGATAGTCCGCCTCATTGAACAGTCCGTTCAGTTCTTCGCGAGCCGCCTCCTTCAGGTTCAGGTAGTCGGTCAGGAACACGAAAACCGCCAAGTCAAACTCGTCTTTCAACGCGCGCATCTTTTCGGCGAAATCGATGTAGACCATCGTCGGCAGCAGACGCACGCCCAGCTGGTCGTACTTCAGCGTGTGGTCGTAGAAGTACGAGCGGATGCGGCCGGCGAGCGTCACGACTTCGGCGAAGCTCGGCGCGTGCTCGGGCAAGAGGCGTTTATTGAATCTGCCGATGCCCTTCGCGTGGTGCTTGCTCTCCACTTCCTGCGTCACCTTGCCGTCGAAACGGCGGGCAACCCAGGTGGAAATCGTGACGGAGCAGAGCATGACCTTCGATTGAATGGAAGTGATGTCCATGAAAAGACCTCGTAGAGAAATGGAATGGATGAACCCAAGAAAAAGGCCCTGTGCGTCCGAGGACGCGACAGGGCCGACAGGTGATGCGGGTTAGAAAGCTGAGAGACATCGAAGCGCATAGTCGAAGCGCGTAGTCGAAGCTCTTACTCGCCGCGGATGATCTTGCCGATCTCACCGCCTTGCGCTGCGATGAACGCATACGAGTTCTGGATCTGCGGTGAGCGCTGAACTGCATCGCGCACCAGCAGCGCCGCAAACTCGCGATGCCCTTCGCCGATCAGACGCTCGGTGTAGCGCACGATGCGATCAAAGTTGTTCTCGTTCGCGCGTGCCGCCAGCGCCGCCGCGATCGCGTACAACGCGGAAGGCTTGGCCGGGATCATTGCCGTGTCGGGCGCGAGGAGAATCGCGTCCGGCTGGGGCAGCTCGCGGAAGATCTGGAGGAACGCGACCAGTTCCGTCGCGGCACCCTCTCCCACCGATCCGGCGTAGGAGATGTGCTCCAGGTGCTTGGGGACTACATCCATGGTTTTTGCCACGAACCCCCAGCTACGCGGACTCGGCGCGTTCTCGATGTCGCGCGATGTCTTCTGCACGGACAGCAAATCCGGGCGGAAGCGCAGGAACGCGATGAGCGCGGGCGGGATGTTTTCGCGCACGGCCCACTGCGTCCAGTCGTCGATGGTCGGTTCCAGCTCGACCACCGTGGCGAAACGCGATATCACCGGATCGAGAATCCCGGAGACACCGGCGTTATCGGTGCGGCGGTTGGTGGCCGCGAGGAAGGTGACCTGCGGCGGCAGGACGTGTTCGCCGACGCGCCGCGCGAGCAGCAACTGCATCTTCGCGGCTTGCACGGCGGGCGAGGCCTGCCCGAGATCGTCCAGAAACCAGATGAGCGGGCGTCTGGCCGTCATGGCGCGTTCCAGGTCTCCGAACGGCAGGAACTTGGCGGTCGTGCCATCGGGCGAAGGAAACGGCAAGCCTTTCGAGTCGGTCGGATCTTCGACGACCGGGTGGCTGATGAGCAGTTCGTGATCAGTCGCGTGCGCGGTCTGTTCGACGATATCGCTCTTGCCGATGCCGGGGCGGCCAGTGATGAGCACCGGCAGGCGCTTCGGCACATACAGCGAGAGGAGTTCGGTGAGCTGAGCGGGCGTGACTTTCATGATGGCTTCCAAAGAGAAGCCCCATAAAGACTACGCCCGTAGGGACGCGGTCCCTTAGGGGCAAGATATGAAGAAGCCGGCTCGTAGCCGGCTGGGTCGATGCGTCGGTGACGCGGGTGATAGATGCAGTGTAGGGGTCTGGCGGTGCGGCAATCCGCGGAAAGGTCACTATTTCATAGCGCCTTTTGCGCCGCCGTGTCGTTGAGATAGCCGAAAAAACCCGGCACGTGTGCCGGGTTGGTTGAAAGATAAATCAGCTTGCGCGCCGTTCGAGCGACACGCGCGCATAAGCGAGCGTGCCGTCGTTCGCGCGAAGCGATACCTGCAGGTGCCGGATCGGATCAGCGAGCGCATAACGCACGCTCGCTCCCTGCCGCACGCTCACGATCTGCGAGAAGCCCTCGGCGATTGTGCGATCCACCCACTCTGCACCGGTCAAGACTGCGCCATCGTCCATACGGATGCGCGACATTTCGGCGGCTTCGCGAGCGCGTGACACCTCGCGAGCGACGCGCCTCGCCTCCCGCTGAGAGACCGACAGCGACTCCCACTCCGCCTGCTGTGCGGCGTCCATGCCGTCCAGTTCGAAGATGCCCCGGCGCCGAGCCGCGGCGGGCACGCCGATCAGCTTGATGCCGAACATCTCGCGCACCGCTTGCTTGCTCGCACGGTTTGCATCGTCCGGGCGGTCCAGAATGCGAAGCAGATAGGACATGTCGGCCGTCCGGACCGCTTTCGCGAACTCGTTGGCGAACGTGTGGGTATGCCTGCCGTGATCGAGAATGGCGAGCTGCCCGCCGAGTTCGAAGCTGCGCGCACTTATGCTGCCGGCCCTCCGCGCCGCTTCGAGTTCGGCTAGCCAGTTGTCACGAAGGCTATCGGCAAGCGTGCGCCGTAACACTTCCGCGAACTGACATGTCGGCAAGCCAACATCGACGGGCTTCAGGTAAGCCGCAGGCAAGGGATGCGCCTCGAGGATACCCTTGGCGTACAGCAGATCGTCGACTTCGACCAACGTTGGCTCCTTGGGCACGAGACCCATCAGCATCGCGAGCAGCGCGGCGTTGCAGGAGGTGATCGCCTGCTTCGAATAACGCATCACTGTAACCAGCGGTACGAGCTTCGCAAGCGACAATGCACCGCGTAACTCCGGCACCGTCACAAGCGGCTTGGCCCATTGCAAGTCCGAGTCGAACTCCGACCACGAAGCGTAGTCGTCGACGACTGCTCGCGGAATAGGCTTGCCCGCAAGGAGCGCATAGGCGACGTGAACCTCGTGCCGACCGTTGCTCTGCCGGTTGCCCAGCATCGGCCCTGCGTAGCGGAAACCGAACCGACGTTCGGACTCGTCCTGCAGCAACTCGAAGAGATCCAATCCACGATGGCCGCACTTAGCCGCCTCTTCGTGGGCTTGCGCCACCTGATCCGACGAGAATAGATATAGCGGCTTGCGTGCGAGATCGAAAGCCAGATAGAGCAATTGCCAATGCTCGCGCCGAATCTGCCATGGCTCGAGCACGGCGAACGACGGTCTGAAGTAGGCCGCGTCGATTTCATCGATGAGCGACAGGAAGATGCTCGACGCGGTGCCGGGCATGCGCACGGTCAATCTACCGTTGAACCGGGTGACCGAAACGGGATGGCCGAAGAAGGCAAGGGAGATGTCGGCCGGATCTAGGTCGGCGATAGGGGCGTTGCCGCGAAGGAATCTCAGCACTTCGAGCAACGTGCGGAAAGACTGCGAGAACCCAGCGAAAGAAAGCTCGTACATGATCGATCGTCCAAAAGAAAAGCCGGGCAATCGATCCCCGACGGGTCGACGCCCGGCAAGGGTGGGTTGCGCCTAGTGGCGCGACGAGCGTGAGAACCGCTTTACGCGGCGTCCAGCAATCGCGCGATGACACGCGCGAGTGACCACGCGTGGTCGCTTGAGAAAACCTTCGCACGCAGCAACGGCATCACCGCGTACGTCCGCTCGAGCGAGTCTGCGAGCGGTCGGCGGCTAATCCAGTCAACGTGGATGATCCACCCTTCCGAATTGCCCGTGCATACGGACACGGAAATCCGGTCGTGCGAAAACGGCTCCGGCCACGGTCTACAGTGGCGAGCGCCGTAGACCGCTTCATTGGCGTCGTCGAGCATGTTGGCGGGACACAGCCACTCCGGCTTGAGCTCGGTCTTGCACAAAACACGACTCAGTTCCAAGAACACCTGACTCAGCGACTTGCCTTTGGTGTCCAGCCGAGCGATAGCTCTGATATCGACTGCGCCGGCAGCGCCGATGCTCATCGGCAGTGCGGCAGTGATCGGTTGATGCATGGTGGGGCTCCTGAAAATGCAAAACGCGCCCGTAGGCGCGCAAAACGATGGACAAAAAAAACCGCACCCCTAGAGGTGCGGCTTAGCTTGTGTGACTCAGCTTGCGCTGTGTCGAATCATTTACCCCAATCGCGTTCGCGATCGGCTTTGCGACCATTGTTGGCGCTCCACATGAAGAAGGCTGCAATGGACAAGCCGAATACCAATGTGAAAATTGTTGCGCCCACGTCAATCTCCTTTCATTACGTAGTGGCCTGCATACCGCAATACTACTCCGAGGGCAGCGAGTGCGCTCGTACTTGCGATCGTCAACGAATCCCACGCCGACGCAGAATGAGCGTAGCCGACTGCACCTCCAATCGATGCCGCTGATAGGGTGTGGAGGCAGCGCCCATTTTGGTGCCGCTGGTCTTTTGTCGGCGTCGCAACTGCGTGAAGCACTTGTTGTAAGCCCGGGCCCGGTTCGGGAGGGATCGACACCCTATACCTGCCGTCATCTACCATTTTCACCGGCAAGACGTCGCCTTTGTACTGGAGGCTGAACGACGGCGAGCACTCCGACTCCTCCATCTTGCTGAGCAGCCGCAGTACGCGCGGTGCCAGATGAACTTCGCCCGTTGCTGGATCGAGGGTGACCCGGTCCACGATCGTGGTGCCGGAGCTGTACTCGATTTTCACCTTCGCCAGTTTCATCGACGACCTCCGCACTTCAGGTCGATACCACCAGCCAAACGTAAGCCGTCGAGCATCGCTCGATAGCCCCCGGGGGTTTCGAGTTGAGCAAGCGCGACGTGATTCTCGCCGCCGCCTGTCACATCGGAGCGACCGCGCCGCGTTCTGAAGCTCAGCGCGACGCCCGAACCGCAGCGACGCTCGAGAACATCGACGAACAACGTCTCCGTACGCAACGACACGCGCACCGCGGAACTGCCGCGGCGAGTATCAGTGACGATTTCGTGCGCGTGGGCGGGAAGACGCAAGTCCTGCGCAACGCGACGCAGAACGCGCGTCGCGTGTCTTTGCAGAGCCTCTTTTGCGCCGGAATTGGCGCTGCTGCGATCCGCGTAGAACACTCGGGGAAACTTCATGATTGCCTCACATTGCAGACGAGGCAGGTCCCTTGCGGGGCCTGCCCCGCAAGGGTTGGCGCGGTTTTCACCGCGCAATTAAGAGATGCGTGTCACGATGCCCGGTTAGAGGAATCGCGCCTTATAAGCGTCGAGCGCAGGCTTCAGCCGTGCCGCCTGTTAGTGGGTGAGCCGGTAACGAGTGCCGTTCGAAACGAGAAAAACCTGCTGGCCAGCGACGAACTGCTGATCGTCGACCTGCGTGACGACCACGGTCTCGCCGTTGGCGCGGCGAAGGAAGACTTCGACACTGTGACGCGACATAGCGGCACTAACGCGCTGAGCCACCAGCCCGGAAACCGAGCCGGAAAGCGCGCCGGCGACATAGCGGCCGCTACCATTGCCGATGACTTGCGAGCCGAGGAAGGCGCCCGCTGCTGCACTGACGATCGAGGCAATGCCCGATGAGCCGGAATTGCTTTCAATCGTAATCGGACGCACGCGCAGGATGGTTGCCTGCTCGAACTGGCCGATGCGTTGAACGTCGTAGCGCAGGTAGGTATTCGGCGAACCGAAGTCGGCGCTGGCGCATGCAGACAGCATGCACACGAGGATCAGGCCGGAGATGATTTTGAACATGGTTGCCTCAACGAAAATGGGGCAACCATGCCCGTCAGGGTTGGTTGCCCTGATCGGAAAGAATCGGGAAGAAAACGGCGTCCAGCGAACTGGACGCGTCAATTACGAAGAACTAAGAGGCGGCATGGCCGAGGTGATGGAGTCTGACACGACCGCTTGTCACCAGATGCCCTTCGGCTTGGGGATTGAGCGAATAGTCCCAGTCCACCATTGCCGTGCCGTCGCTCCACACTGAACGAATTCGACCGGCGTAAAGCTGCGGCGGACTGGCCTCGACGTCCTGACCGACCACACGCTGATTCGTCATGAAACCGTTCTTGCTGGAAACCTTGACGACAGGTGCGAGAGTGCGAGACATAGACAGCTCCTCAAGAAAAGGGAGCCGTCTCCCGTTGGGATCGGCTCCCAAGGGGACGAAAAAAGGCGACCAACAAGGGTCGCCAGAAGATTGCCGACATGGACGGCTGGAGAGAAGACGGACCTCTAGCACGCTGGAGGGTTAGGTCGATGCGCAGATGCGCGGGGAATGAGGCTAGTCTACGAGGCTAACCAGGCGACGAAGGCACGAAAGCTCGCGATTTCACTATGCCTTCTCAACATTCATCGCCTTCGCACCGAGCGACTACATACGCGACGATCAAGATCGCGGCCGCGAAAAAGAGCGCCGACTCGATTTCTGGAGCGGCGCTAAAAGTTCGTCTTCTATCCGAGGGCCGTCGACAAACCTGAGATAAGCCTCAATCTAACGATCGGCAACATATACCTTCGGCCGAAGAGCCCACCCAAATTCGTTCTCATTTGGCCTTTGTTGGACCGCGCAGTCCGATATGATTTTCTTGAGTGAGTTAGGTGTGGTACCAAAGGCCTCTTTGGAACGCTCCGAAGGGGCCTAATGAGATGGTCAGCCTGACCGAAATGGCCCGATCGGCTTACGCTGATCGGGCCATTTCCTTTTTCGGAGGCCATCATGACGAACGCGACGCTCATCGGTATTGATCTGGGCAAGCATTGCTTTTTCGTGCATGCGCAGGACGCACGCGGCACGCAGATCTGGCGCAAGAAGATGACGCGCAAGCAGCTCTACGCACGCCTGGCCACCTGTCCCGTCGCCGTTTTAGCGATGGAAGCTTGCGCTGGCGCGCATTGGCTGGCGCGCAAATTTCAGTTGTATGGACATCAGGTTCGCTTGATTGCGCCGCATTTCGTCAGGCCGTTCGTTAAGGGCAACAAGACCGACTTCGCCGACGCAGAAGCAATTTGCGAAGCCGCCTCTCGCCCCGCTATGCGCTTTGTCGTAGTCAAGACAGCCGAGCAGCAGACGTGGCTCGCGTTACATCGGGTGCGCGAATCGCTTGTCGGCGAACGCACGGCAACCAGCAATCAGATTCACGCTTTTCTGCTCGAATTCGGCATCGATCTGCCAATCGGCGCGCTGGCCATCACGCGCTTGCCGGTGCTTCTGGATGAGTCCAGGCACGCATTGCCGCCCACGATGGTGACCTTGTTGCTGCGCTTGCATCAGCGCTACGCAAGGTTGAGTCAGGAAATCGTCGAGCTTGAGACGCAAATCAAGCAGCAGACGCTCGAAGATGAAGCCGGCCAGCGCCTCCTCACAATTCCGGGAATCGGTCCTATCACCGCCAGCAGCTTGTTGGCAATGGCCGGCGACGCGCGTGCGTTCAAATGTAGTCGTGACTTCGCTGCTTCCTTGGGACTAGTGCCGCGCCAGCATTCGACCGGAGGCCGAGCGGCCCTCCTGGGGATCTCCAAGCGCGGCAACAAGCAGTTGCGCAGCCTGCTCGTCCAAGGCGCACGTGCGGTGATGCGATTTGCCGAGCAGCGAACGGATGCGCTCGGTCGCTGGCTGCAAGCCCTGCTGCGCCGCCGTCACAGCAATGTCGTCGCCTGCGCACTTGCCAACAAAATGGCCAGAATCGCTTGGGCGATTCTGGCCAAGGGTGGCGAGTACCGGGCGCAACCGGCTATCGCCTGAACAGCTTTCCCGCCTGCTTTTGCGACCACTGACCCGTGATGAAGATAAACGGCTCACGGCCCAACTGAAACCCTGAAATAAAATCCAGTCCTGCAGACTGAGGGCCTTTTGAGGACAGTTGGGTGCGGCTTCTCATCGAGGGCCGGGCGCTCTGATCCGCGCCCATTTCGAGCCCGGATACATTTGCGCAAGCCCTTTTATCTTAGGTCACAGATCGAGGTTGCAGAAATCAGGCTGACCATACATTTTTTTTTGGAAACGGGGCCACAAATAGTCCTGCGACCGCACCAAGCTTTCGCTTTCTCGCGCGCACCGCAATGCGTTTTCTGGGCGCCGCAGATCGCTCCGATACACTCCACGGCACCCAATAACGGCGGGAAGCGCGGCGCATGGACGAACCCTCCGAAATCATTTCCGTGCAGCACGAAGAAGGCGGCTGGATCTGGTCGATCACCGTTCCGGACCCGGCCGAACACCGGATGAAACTGTTCCGGCAATCGGCTCGGGCCTGCGCCACCTACGAGGCGGAGCTCGCGCTGGAAGAATTACGCGCCGCGGACGCCGGGAATAGCTAGGAACGGGCGTTGCGCTCACCTTTCGGACACCACCTAATAATCGTCCGAGGATCGCATCGTGAGCGCCGCGCCATCGACACCCTCGCTATGGACCACCCGCGCTTTCGCGCCGGTAACCCCGCCCGTCTGCGTTCTGATCGTGGACGATGATGGCGATGTAGCGGATGCCATGCAGGCCGTGCTGGAGACTGAAGAATTCGAAGCGCGGACCGCTGACTCGACCACGAGCCTTAGGCTTATCAGTGTCTGGATTCCTCACGTCGTCGTTCTCGATATCGAGATGCCGATCCAGAACGGCTTTGACCTCACGCGCACGATGCGCCAGATCGCGCACATGCGTCTGGTCCCGATCATCGCCCACAGCTCGCTTCCAGAAGAAGACGTCGTGGCCGAAGGCATGGCGGTCGACATGGATGCTTACTGCAGCAAAAGCCACCCGCCGACTGTCCTTTTGACTCTCCTTCACCATGTGGCGCCACTGGCGCTGGGGCCATAAAAGAAGCGCCACGTCCCGGAATTTCGGGTGCGTGGCGCTCGTCGAAAACTTAGGCGAGGCAGAGCGATAACTGAAGATCTGCCGCAAAGAACGCAGGATCTGGCGCCGCGCAGTCGCGCACCGCCGGAATCTCCCACTGTGCCTGCGCATCGCTCAGACCGCCCAGCCCGTATAGCAGCTGATCCTTATCTTCGCGTTGCAGCAAGTCACCAAACTCAAAGCTGAAAACATCGGGCGCCGCGCGACCATCGCCGACAATACCGAGCGCCCGGGCCATCTCATCGGCCTTTCGAACTCGCCATGCGTCCTCGCCTTCTGGCGATGGCGTCACGGTGATTCGAGCCGCCGACGGAACGGCAGAAGCGCTGCGCACGACATCACGAAACGCCGGAATCGCCCGCTTTGCAAAGCCCGGCGCTTCCATCTCGATCGGATAGGCGACCTCCGTGATGAACGAGCCAACGGCGTTGTACTGCCAGCCTGCATGCCGCCAAGGAGCCGAACCGATCGCAATCAACCGATTATCGCGATCGATCGCATGGCACCTGACTTCGGGCATCCGCTCCATCGCTGTCTTTGACGCCGGCGGCAAGGGAACGTCAATTTGCACGGTTCCGGTGTCGTACTCCTTGAGTATCCGCCACACGCTCAGCGGGCCCCGATTCCCGAAGATGGAAAGCAGGAGCTCGATGTCCGCGTGCAGCGAGACGCTGAGATTGCCCGCCGCCAGTGCATCCGCTTGTGCCTCGAAACCACCCCGAATCAGCGACAAGCGCACTTCCGCCAGCTGCGATTGTGGGACGGCCGAGTACGAGGATGTCGAGCACGAAAGCTCGATGCGCCGGTCCGGCAGCGTGAACGGCTTGGCAAGCTCACGCTGCCAGGAGGTGATGAAGTTTTCTGGCTTGATTGATCCAGCCTTGCTCCGCAGCATGCCGCCTTCACAACTCGACGCATGCGAAAAAAGCCTTCGCATGACATCGGCATAGTTGCCGAGCGCGACCGCTGACCAGTGGTCCTGATGCGGATAGACGTTCGACTCATAACCACGTTCGAATAACGCGTAGATCCACTCGCCGTCGGCCTTCTGAAATACCGATGCGCGCTTGCCGGTGAGAATTGATGAACTCATGTTTTGCTCCAGTTGATAGCGGAGCAGCCCTGACGGGGCTGCGTGCCCGCCAGGGATTCAGAGAAGACGCCCCCATGCGGGGGCGAGAGAAAGTTACGAGCTGCGAGGCATTGCGGCGTAGTCAGCCATCACCTGCAGACACCAGACGATGACGCCAAGCCAGACGATGTACGAGACGGCAAAACGACGCCGCGCTCACCGAATGCAACGCTCGCACCGAACATGGCAGCGCCTGCACTTGCGATAGCCGGCATGAGGTATTTCGTGACTACGTTGCGCACGCGCTGACGAACCAGCGAGCTCGGTCGTCCTCGCTTTTCGCAAATCGCTGATACGCTAGCGACGCGAAGAAAGCAGCAAGAATCGCAAACATCAAGTAGCCCAGATGCTCCGAAGCTTGATTTTCAATTTGCGAGAACTTCCCATAAAGCCACTCGCCGGCCCGCGACGACTGCGGAATCCAACGTACGCCGAGGCCCACCAGCAAACCGACAGCGGCGGGTTTCCATTGTTTGACGAAATACGTCACCGCTTTCAGCAGCGACAGGACCAACGTTAAAGCTGTTTGAAGCATTCGAGCTCCTATTGAAAAGGCCTTCCGGCACGGTTGGAGAACCGACTCTCTGGCGAGAGTCGGAATTGGTCTAGTTAGCCGGTTTTAGTCTTTCGACTTTTGCCGGCCTTCTTTTCGGGTGACGTCGGCACCGTATAGCCAAAGCGCGCCCAGGCGGCCGGGTCCAGCGTAATCGGGTTCGTCCGCCCCGTTGCGAGGTTGACGAACACGCCCGAGAACGGGACTGCACCGGTTCGAAACATGGTCCAGAGCAGGTTGAACGCTTGAACCGCGATGGCCTGATTGATGACCAGCGATTGCTTGCGCAGCGCCTCAGCCATCGAACAGGACGGCGTCTCGTCTTTCGCATCGAGCTTCACGTCGATCAACTCCGGAAACAACTCGCCGACATGCGGCAGCCGCTCCGGGTTTCTCTTCGTATAGCTCTTGTTGCAGACTTGACCGATCACGACCTGGCCGCGATCTGTGTCGTTGCTACAGTCGAGGTAATAAACCCCGCTGGTTTGCGCCGCGCTCACAATCGCGCGCCGTGCGGCACGCGTGTCCACGCAGCCGATCACGAGATCGACGTTATAGAGCGGATCGCCTGCACCGAAGCGGCGGGTTTGCGCCCGCCAGTTGGTACCCATCAGCGCATTGAGCCGATTGACGATGAGCGAAGCTTTGTACTCGCCCACGTCGTTCGGATAAAAGCCCTGCCGGCCGACGTTGGTCGGGCTGACCGTGTCATCATCGAACACCGTGCAGTCAATGCCGCCCGGGTGGCCGAGCTCCAGCATCGCGTGATGCAGGCGCGCCAAGCTCGGGAGCACCGCACTGCCGGTGCCCCCCGCTCCCACCACGACGACATTCCAGCTTCGCTCGAGCATCTGGGAAGGAAGCTGATGACGGATAGCGCTCGTCATGCCGCCTCCTTCAGCTTGGCCGCCGCGTACCAACTGCTCGGCAAGCGCTCGACGTCTTCGAAGATGCCCTTCGCACACAGCCGCATCGCCATGGTAGGAACCGATGATGCGCAGTTCCCAACGACGAAGGCGAACTTCGTCTCATGCCGGTCGTCATCGTCGTCTGTCGACGAGAAGAAGGCCGGGTGAGCACCGTGCGAATGACAGTCAATCACGCGCAGCTCGTCCGCCGAAAGATCCGGCCGCTCGTACTTCAGCGAGCCGGTGCCTTGCGAGAGCACCCTCACAGGCGCCAGACGAAACTGCTTCGTCTCGGCGTTCCAGACGATCCACGCACCCGTTTCCAGCGGATGCGCGGCGCGCGCCATCGTGACGAATTCGCCGATCAACTCGGGCGGCACGGCGCCACAACGCAACTCCGTCGATTCGGCCACTTTCCCGTATGGGATGGCGGTCGGGACGGTGTAGTGCGCAATGCGGCGAACGACCGAAAGCCACGGCAGATCGATTTCAAGAAAGACACCGTTCTCACCGATGATCAGTCGCTCGCCTGTCGACTGCATGGGCGCGACCGGCTCACGCCGGGGCACCATCACAGTCGGGAAGGAGCGCTGAAGCGCGGCATCGGCAGGATTCAAAGCACCAGCATTCATTTCAGATCTCCTTTTCTGCCAGCGATCAGCTCAGCGAGGGTTATGTCCATGGAAACGAGCGCATCTCTCGGGAACTGCTCGCCATACTTGCCGTCGAGCATGTCATTCCAGAACGCGAACTCCCCCTTGGGATGCGAAACACGTTGGTTGCCGTGATTGGGGTGCGTGAAGGCGGATTCAAAGAACCCGCTCTCCCATCCGGCGATCGACCCGATATCAATCCGCTTAGGCACAGTTGCCGACCCGATGCAGATCTTTCCCCAATCCCAAGTGTTAAAGTAAGGCGGTTCGTGCAGCATCGAATCAGGCGTTGGCCGGCTGGCTTCCTGCAGCGCGAACACGGAGAACCCGTTCGAAGCTGCACGAAACACCAACCCAGGGTGCGGGACGACCGCACTGCGCCGCCCGATCTCCGGACAGTCGAAGAAGACTCTTCGCATTGCCGGTCTGCACCACCACATCACCGCGTCTTGCGACACCGCGAGTACCGTTTCAGGCAGGAATTCCGCCTTCGGCCCGGCGTTATCAGCAAGCTCACGCAGGCAATCGAACAGCGCCATACGGTCGATCGGCCGTCCTGCGCCAATCGTCGCCCTCCCGCCCTTGTCTTGCGTTACCGGATGAACGGTGCCGTAGACAGCGCTTCGGTCCTGACGGCTGTAAAGTAAAATGGCACTGGTCGCGGCGAGTTCCTCGACGCGGTCCGAGCCGATATCAAGTCCTTTCATACAAAGCTCCTAGTTATGCCGCGAGACCCGCGATGACGCGGTCCAGTTGGCCAAGAATGGATAAGCCCTGCGACCAGTTCGCGTACTGCTGGCGGATGGCATCAGGTATGAAGGCAATCGGCGTGAAGCCGAGGTAGGTCGTGCCGTCGCCGGCGCTCGCGAGATACTCGTAGTGCGAGTCGAGCACTTCGCCGACGCGCTGGTCGTTCTGCACCGTGAGCGTGGCCGCTGCATACGCGCAACGGGGCCGATAATCGCAACCGAAGAGGCTGCGATTTCCGACCCGCTGCACCATCAGCGACAACTTTTCAAGCTCGGCGCAAATGCGACGCGTGCGACCCGACGTGAAGCGTTGAAGCCGCCTAAGCGCCGCGACACCAAGCGCCCGTTGAGGCAGATAGCGCCGACTCTTCGCATGCCACCGATACACGTCCATATCGTCAGGACAGAGCTGCGGACGCACAACGGAAGGGAGGTAATGCTCGATCTCTGCTTCGTCCTCTCCGAATCGGTCAGTCAGCGTCTCGCGCGCTTCCTCGTCGGTCGCTTGTGAGTCGCCATCCCAGAACCACGAGGCGAATTCGCCCAGGAACTCATCGGGCGTTCTGACCCAGATCGTGCGACCCGCTGCACGGTTGATGAGCACCATCGCCGTCGACACTAGCCGCGGATGAACATCCCGAAGCTCCGCGACACGCCGGCCGATCTCGAAGATGTTTTCCTCCGTGATCTCAATGCCGAGATACACGGGAGAGGTCGGATTGAAGTCGCTGCTGTCCTCCTGGTACTGGACAACCTCTTGCACGGCAGCGAGGTCACACAGCACGAAGTCGAAGCCGATGCAGTCAAGGCGCGGCATCTGACGCTTGGCCCACGCGAAAAAGCCGTGGGCAAGCGCATCACCCGCGCCCTTGAACTCCGGTACATCGCGCGGCCTCAGCACGCCCGAGTTGAACTGAGCGGAGATGAGACCGGCAACATCCTTTTCGGCGTTCCAACGCATCACTGCGCGCGTTTGAACGTCCGAACCGATGGCCGTCAGGCTCAGAAAATCATGGGCAGGTCGACGTCCGGCAGCGGCAGCGCGTCGCGGTTGCCAAGGCTCTCCCGAGACAGCGACTTCTGCACCAGACGGTCGAGGATCGAAGAACATTGCTCGATCTCCTTGTCATGAAAAAAAACCGCCCTTCCGGGCGGTTTCTGATGGGAAAGAGCCAGGTCCGGGTCGGACAAGGCTTTGAGAAGGTCGCGCTTACGCATGGGCGCTGCAGGGCTGCGTTGCGCGATGAGCTGCACCCTTGGCACCTGCGGCACGCACGAACGTGAAGCGCATGACTTCAGCTTCCGTCGTCGGTCCGTCGATGGCCGCGGTCGTCAGCTCTGGGTACTGCGCGGAGTAGAGATCGCGAACATCGTCGGGCGAGAAGGTCGGACCCGGATCGGGGAACGTCACACCGTTGTAGACGAACTCGCGCGTGAGCTTCGCAACTGAGATAGCCATGTCTGCTCCTTAGTCGAAAAGCGATGCGAGGTTGGTCCCGGTCTTGGCCGGCTCCGCCGATGCAGACGACGTCGGCGACTCCTTCGAAGCGGTGCTCCGCTCTTCGGCGTTGTCGTTGTCGCTGTCGCTGTCGCTCGCGTTCTCGCTGTCGTCATCCTCATCGCTGTCCGAGGCTGTGCTCGATCTGCCGGGCGCCGGCAAGGCGGGCTTGCTGCCCTTCGCCAGCGTCTTGGTCGCCTTCAAGACTTGCGTCGTCTTGGCGGCTTCGAGAATGGCAGTGGTTGCAGCGACTTGCTCGGCGAGCGATGCGTGCGCGCCGGTATAGGCCGCGAGCGCATCGACGAAGCCCGCGTCGAGCTCGGCCGCGCTTGCGGTGAGCGCGAGCGGCTGGAGCATGGCGGCGTCTTTCGCCGTGCCTTGCGGCATGACGCAGACGACCATGTCATCACCCTTCATCTGCAACGACAGCGTGAGCTTCGAGCAGTGACGCAGAAGCGGTTCAATAGCTACAAACATGGAAGACTCCGGCAAAGAAAAAAGACCGCCCGAAGGCGGTCAAAAAAGTTGGGAACTGCTATCGATGCGCCCTCTTGCGAGCGGCGCGTTTAAAACTTGAGCACCTTCGGAACCTTGCCCGTGTAGTCGAAGCCATCGACGGCGAGAAGCGCGTCGATCACCTCGGACTTGGACTTGCCGAAGACTTTCTTGAAGTTGTCGCCGAGCGCGGCGCGAATACCGAGTTCGTCAGCAACCACCATCATTTCCGACTTCGTGATCAGTTCCAGAAACTCCTTGCAGAGCTTCCAGTGCTTCGCGAGGTCGAGGCGATGGTGCTTGCACAGACGCGTGAGGTGCTGGACGTCGAGCCCCTGGATCGCAGCCACCGTCACACCGGTGACGGCATGTGCGAGCTTGGCGTCGTCAGCGGCCGCCGTAGACGCAACAGCTTTCGACACGTCGCCGGATGCGACCTGCTCCTCAGTAAGCTTCTCCCAGATGCCAGCCAGCGTCTTTTGATCGACGCAGCGCATCTGGTCGGACAAGGCGATCGCAACAAGGTATCGCTGGGCAAGCCCAGGATCCGCGCCGACTTCACGGCGCAGGGCTTTGCGCCACAACGCCACGCGATACTGTTTGATCTTGTCCGACTCGGAAACCACCGTTGCCGGCGGATTACTCGTCGTCGCCGGCGCGGCGGCGGCACCCTTTGCTGCCGCAGGCTGCGCTTTCGCGCCTGCCTTCGCCTCAGCTTTCGGCTGCGTCGCGGCTTTCACGGCTTGCAGTTGCGCCGCCACCTTCTTCATGTTGCAGACGGTGTCGAAACATTGGCCACGATAGACCTTGCCGATCGAGTCAGGCAGACCGCTCACCGCCGCGCCGTAGCTCTGGCACGCGTGACACGCCTTCGCCTGCTCTTCGCCAACGCCTTTCGGGCCGTCAACCGAGAGTTGCACGCGCGTGTGATTGTCGCCAGCACGCACGATCTTCACGACCGGATATTCGTCGCGCAGGCCAGCGGCCGTTGCATCGAGCATCTTTTCGGTCTTCTCGTTGTAGCAGGTGCGGTTCGTACAGTTTCCGGTGCCAAGGGACTCGCCGAACATCTCGCCCTGCGTGGACGAGTTGTGCGGGCATCCGGCGCAGTCGGCCTTGTCGAAGATCGCTGCGCCCAACGAACAGGCGACCTGTTCGATGGTTTTCTTGACCTCCGCGACCGGCTTGCCTTCCTTGATAATCACCGGCAACAGCTTGTCCTGCGTCTCTTTGGGAAGCGCAGCAAGCAGCTCGGCGTGACCGAGAAGGATCTGCCGCGTACTGAGCGCCTCGAGCACGGGAGTGCTGCAATTCATCAGCGCGAGACGCTTATCCAGCGTCGCACGCGACCAGCCGAAGATACGCGCCACTTCATCGCGATCGCCTTTGCACAGCCCGACCTGCTCGGCTGCGGCAATGGCTTCTTCGGCCGGCGACATGTCGGCTCGCTGAATGTTCTCGATGATGGCGAGTTGCTTCGCTTCGACTTCATCGATGTCTCGAACGACGACGGGGATCTCATAGTCCTCGCCATGCGCCGCAAGCGCCGCCTTATATCTGCGGCCGCCTGCGACGAGGCTGAAGCCGCCGTCAGCGAGCGTTCGCACGATAACAGGCTGAATGACGCCTTTTTCGCGCACAGACGCGGTCAGCTCTTCCATCTCCGCCGCATCGAAATACTTGCGGGGATTGATGCTGACCTGGATATGCTTGAGGGCGAGAGTAGGTTGTTGTTGCATTGCAGGGCTCTGGAGAGGGAACCTGCCCCTTTGGGAGTGGTTCCCAAAGGGTTGAACAACGTGGGCTGACGGAAGTCAGCGCGGGGTCGATGCGTCAATGACGCGGGTAATGGAGCAAAGATAGCGGCTTACTTTGCGGGCAGAGCCAATCAAAGCTCGCGATTTCATACCGTCTTTCAAAGCCAGGCGGGTCGCGGCTCATTGTCGTCTGCATCCAACGGCTTGCCGCGCGTCCACGCAAGGCGATGAACCGACACGAGGTCCGCCGCTAGCCGTTCTGAATCGGCCGCCGAGAGCGCGAGGCCGACTGTCCGAACGTCGTCAGCACCGACCGCGACTTTGACGAACAAGGTTACATCTCGATATCCGGGGGCGTCCAGCTTGTTGTCGTACTGACACGAATGAACCAGGTCGTCGTGCGGCAGCGGCGTGTGCGCCGGTTCGTCAGCCAGCCCCCATCGTCTGATCATCGCCTGCCACCGGGTATCCCCATCGGGAAAGTAACGATGTACTTCCGTTGCGTGCTGACTGTCCAGCCGCAGCACTTGCATGCAGTGCTCCAGCAGATCGTCGTCGAGCCGTCGAAAGTCCGTGAGACTGAACGGGAAGTCGTCGCCGTTGTAGAGGCCTGCCAGGAACTGAGCAGCGACGCGCGCCTGCCCAGAACTGCCCTCCGCCACTTCAAGAAGATAGGCGAGCGAATCCAAGCTCGCGTCGCGATCCTGAGCGCGTATCTCGGCCGCTCGCTGCGCGGGGGTCATTCCGCCCGCTGCCTTTGCGAGGAAGTCTTCAACGGTCTGCGCAAGTGCTTCGGCTAAATGGGTTGGGACGGTAAAGGCGATCGATCGGGTGCTGGGTATTGACGAATTACTCATTGCATTGTCGTGGCGTAGTGGACGCTCCAAATCGCGCCTGTTCGCATAATGCCATGAGCGAAAAAGTGCGCCGGCAGAACGCCGGCGCCCAAGACAGTCGGCGCATAACCGGGGGACGCCAGACCGCGAACGGAGCGTATTGGCTTCTAGGGCCCGATGATGCGGCGCAGCGAACACTCGCGCTCGCGATGGCGAAAACACGCCGACACGTGGCCGAACGGTCGTGAGATTTCGCGCTCGGGCGAAAAAAAACCCGGCTCGAAAGCCGGGTTGCGATTAAAGGATGTGGAAAGCGGCACCCGAGGATGCCGCTGTAGTTAAGCCGTCGCGCCAGTAATGGGCGACAGCGATCGAGACAGCAAAGTCGTGACGGCACCCGCCAATGTCCACTCGCCAAACTGTTGCTCGTGGCTTTCATGAACGAGGCGGTCGAGGCACAGCACCTCAACGCCATCGGCTTCCACCTTGCCCAGGACCTTCGCCAGCACTGCGCGATTGGAGCCTTCACGTTTGACCGTGACGACGCCCTCTCCGACCAACACCGACACATTCGAGTCTTTAGGCATTTTTAAGCTGCCTCCTTCAAAAGTTTGCCCATGTCGACCGAGGTCTCGGCCGCCAGCGATGCGAGGTCATCCACGAAGCGATCCAGTAACGAGTCCATGTGCAAAAAGGTCTCGTCATCCAGCTCCGGCGTCGCCCAGTCCAGTCCCGCCTGCGTAGCGTCGCGCTTGTGCGCGACCATCTGCTCCTGATACTCGTCGATGCTCCCTGGGAGATGAAAATAGACTACCTTCAACACGCCCTTCCGATTCCAGCGCAGCGCGCGCCGCATCGCCTGATACTCGATGCGCCACGTCCACGAGCGGTCGTAGAAGAGGATGTAGTCGGCGTTCGGCAGGTTGTAGCCCGCGCGGCCTGATGCCTTGGTGGCCATCAGTCCGGTTGCCAGTCCGCCCAAGAACCGCTTGTCCTTATCGGCCACGCGACGCTTGATCGGAATCTCGCCGTGAAACGGGACTGTCTGCACGCCATGCGCATCGAGCTCACGCGCCAAAAGATCGAGCACGCCGGGATTCTCGGCAAACACGATCGCTTGCTTGCCTTCCGCCGCGATCGCGCGCATGCGCGCAACAATCGCACGCTGCTTGCTTGTCATCCCGCCGATGTATTCGACACCGTCAATTCCGAACTGAGGATAATTGGCAGCGAAGTGAACGGCACGGATACGAGCGAGGATGGTCTCCAGATTGCACGTCTTCTTGTCATCGCGTGACGAGCGATACCAATCAGCGAACTCGTCGGCCGCGCGCAGATACGCTGCCAGATGGCCGCGATCCCATTCGACCGTATCCACCTCGAATTCAGGCGGCTCGATCTGGATATAGCGCGACACTTCCGGCTCAGCAACAAGGCGGCGTTTGACGTGGGGAGCCAACATCGCGCGGTACCGTTGGAGGTTACCGATCTTCGGCACTTCGCGTTTTGCCCCTTCCTGCAGGCTCTCCGCGAACTGCCACGTCACCCACTCCAACACCACGAAGTCATCCCTGAATCGATCGACGCCGCGCATCGCGTACTCCACCGAGTTGATCCAGTTTTGCTCCAGGTAGCCAACGCGGTAGCCATACGGTTGTGCCGCCGTCCCATCACCGCCCGAGAACGCGATCAAACCGAACGCGTCTCTTGGGTAATTCGGAATCGGAGAGCCTGTCAGCACGAAGCGCCGCCGCGCGGAGAGTTCCCAAAGCGCACGGCTCTGGTCGCTCGTCGGGTTAGCGAGACGTTCACCTTCGTCGGCCACCAGCAGGCCGATACGACGACGAAGCCGGTGCGCATATGTCACGCGCGCCGAAGCCGACCTATCGACTGGCATCCGCAGCCGCTCATACGCGATCAGATTGAACCGCCGCAAATCGCTCAGATCCGCCGCGGATTCGATTACCTTTACCCGGTCCGCTTCGATCGGCAACTGCGCGATCTCGTTAAGCATCTCGGCAATGAGGCGGGATTCGACAACGATGAGGCCGTGCTTGACGCCCGATACGAGAATAAGCGCCAAGGCGAGACGGGACTTGCCGCAACCCTGCTCCCACGCGACGACGCATCCTGTCGGTTTGAGCAACGTTTCAACCAGATCGTCGACCTGAAACTTCCAGTCGAGCCACTGGTCAACGCCCAGCGCCTTCACTCGCGAGCGCAGGGCCGCCGCTTGCTCCGGATAGCGCGCGCACAATCCTTCGTGCACCACTTCCCAGCCTTCGCTGACGTTCTCCACCGCGAAGCGCGCATTGAGCTCGTCGACCGAGAGGTGATACGGCACGCCGTGCAGGGCGTATCGATATCGCCCATCGTCAACTCGTTCGAACTCGACAGCGTCACCGGCCTTGATCAGCGGGCTCGCCCATCGCGTCGCATCGACCTTGTGAGTCTCCTTCGCCGTTCCGCTCACCACGTCTCGCGAACCGGCGCCGGTGGTCCAGGCCACGTGCCGCAGCGGTATTGCCTGCCGCACGCTGCGCCGCATACGTCTGCGGAAGTGCTCCATGAAGCCAGGAGCGAGTTGCGGCTCGCCACCAACGCTGCGGATTCGATCAAGCAACTGATCGAAGGCCGCGACCGGATCGTCCTGCACCAGATACGTTTCCATATCCAGCACGCCCTTGGCCCGAGTGACGGAAGCCGCGCGGCAGCCGATGGCCGTCACGCGAGTAGATGCGCTTCACGAGAACCGCGTTGAGCACCATCGCCTCGTTGAAGCCGCAAGCGGAGGACAAGCGAATGCGCCGGCCATCGTGCGACACCTTGACCGACTTGTCGCCCGTGACTGCGCGCGTGATGAACGGCACGCTGTCATCGAGCTTCTGCAGTCGCAACCGCGCCTCACCGAAAGACCGCTCTTCGAAGTGCAGCCTGAGATCCGGCCCAGGCTTCGAGAGGTCCTCGACGACCGCGCGCACGAAGTCCGACGGACGATCGCGGTAGCGGTCGAACACGACCACGGCCGTGCGCACGTTCGGGCCTTCCAGCTTAAAGGCATCCGCCGGCAGCTCGAACAGCCCTGCGGCACGGCGCTTCAACCTGTCGCCCTGCTCGCCCGCGACCATCGACTCGGCAGTCGTGATCGGGAGGAGCGCGACGACGACGTTTGCCGCCTCCAGCGCCTGATGCACTGAATAGTCATGGCTCAACGCGCTGGTGTGCGCACCGTACCGGCCCCAAGTCGTACATTCGAGGGGCTGCAGATTCGGCGATTCGAGATGGATCGAGAACGGCGGATTGATCAAGGCGATATCGAAGCGCGTCGGATGGATATCCTCCATTCCAGCCAGCCTGAACTCGCAATGAAAACCTGCGTCCTCGAATACCTTCTGGCACTGCTGGATGACATCAGCGTGGACATCGACGCCATACACGGCATGACGTTCCGGGTCCGCGTACTGCAGTAGCCGTCCCGAGCCCACCGAATTGTCGAACAGACGAATGCGCCGATCGATATGCCAACCACTCACGAAGCTCCACATGAATGCAGCGATCGCATCCGGCGTGAAGAACTGCCCGAGGTTTAGCCGCCGTGCCGCGGCGAGTTCGCCCTGATGGGCGATCGACGGTGCCTGCGATCCCAAACTTCGGATCGCCCGTAACGGTTCATACCAGTCGGGCGCGAACGAAAACAGATTTCTCTGCATGAATTGCCTCTAGAAAAGAAAAGACCCGCCGAAGCGGGTCAAAAGGATGGGATGGTGGACGCGTCAATACCGGTCGCGCGAGGCGAGGTATTCCGCACCGAACTCACTAATGAAGAGGGACAACGCGTCGCCCACGTCGTGAGCAAATTTAAACTGCCATTTGTCGTTGAACATCACGATCTCCAGCCCGGTGAAGGACAATTTCTCGCGGGTGGAAAACGTGAGCCGGTGGACGCTGAAGTTGCGTAGCTGCATCGCCAGCGCCCCGAACTGGTGCTTCTTTGCGAAGGTCGCCAGGCCGTCGAAGGTTGAAACTACCGCCTGCTGAGAGGAGTAGTACACCTCTCGATGACCCTTCGAGTGAAAGGAAGATTGTGAAGTGACGCGCTTTTCCAAGATGACGGCGCTGCTGGTGCGCTTGATCTCGGTGTCAGGTTTGAGCCAAAAGCCGTTGATGATGGCTTTCGCGGCCTGCTCGAACGCGACGCGCTCACCAGCTTCACCGCCGAAGGTTCCTTCGAGGTGCTGCCAGAAACCGTCCAAGTCCGGGATGTTGCGCTCTCTCAGATCCGCTATTCCCGCGCCGCATCCTCGATGCCGGCCGTGCGGCCGGTTGGGGCCTGCGCGACCAGCTGGTCACGCGTCTGCTGTTCGAGACCGGCGCGCGGATCAGCGAGGTATGCGGCTTGACTCTGGGTGACTGGCATAGCCATGGATTGCGCCGCGAGGTTAGCGCTTTCAGTAAAGGCAGCGGTCAACGGCGAGTTAAGACACTGCGCTTCAGCGAAGCGTCTGCCAAACTGCTGCGCCGGTATGTGGATCACGACCGCTGTGCTGTCGATCCCGATCACTGCAATCTGGCCGATTACCTCACCCACGACGCACCTGCACGGTGGTCCATCAGGCCACTTTTCCTGACCTCACACCATACCGCGCTGACCGCGGCCACCTTCCGCGATCTCGCGTCGCGCCCCGCGTGTCGCCGAGCCAACATCAGCGCAAATGTCCATCAAACACGGCATTGGTATGTCACGCAAGCGATGCGAGAAATCTACCGCACGTTTGCCGCTGGCCTCGCTCGCGACCGTGCCATTGACGCCCTTATCACGTACATGAACTGGCGTAGCGGACGCGCGACGCTTGAGCGCTACGATCACTACTTCCGCGACATTGAGCATGCGGACCTTCAGAACACGCTGCATGCAACCATTGATCGTACATTGCGCGCGCGTAAGCCGAACTTCGACCTTCCGAGCTCCCCCATCGCACCACGCTCGGTGCCGGATATCGTGGCAGATCCACACTGGCAATTCCTTCAGCATCTGGGAGGTGCGAACGATGAACTCCCGCCGTGAAACACGAGTCGACATGCGAATTGACCAGTTTCAGTCACTGCCTGACCTGCCACGGCTGATCAAGCATGCACCCGCGACTGAAGGTGATATGCAGAGTGGCGCCGAACTTGGACGGGTACCGCCTCCCGTCGTTCACTATCTGCTGCGTCATGTACTCGACAAACCGTGGTACGGTCATCTTGCGCTAGCAGCGCTCGTGATGGCGGCACAGCGCTATGAACACAGCACGATCTACAGCGCGGTGTCGATAGTGAGCGCGAAAGAGGCATGAAAACGTATCTCTTTCCGTCTCCCCTACTGCATCCGGTCGTGGGGCCGCCGGTGCAACGGCCGATGTCCGCATCCGAAAGGGGTAACTATTTGCGTCTCTTTAAGCGATGTACTGCTTTCCTCGTAGGGACAGAATGACTCTGTGCACGCACGCGCGTGAGATCAGTTACAGACGCTATGAAAGTTAGTCACATCGCGACCATCGCGTTCCTTAGCGCATCCGCAATCGGCTTGACCGCAGCGGTTAGCCTTGTTGCGCGCCAGTTCACCATCGAACGGTCGACCGTTCAAGTCGTCGTCGATACAACCATTGCCGCACGACTTCAGGGGCTGTCCGACGCGCTCGATCACGTCCCGGTGGCCGAGCGTCCCTCGTTACTGTCGAAATTCGGCTTCAAGGACGAGACGGCGCTCGTCGCCGCCTTGTCGGCGCAGGGGCGCGAACTGAGCTGCGCAGAGCAAATCCGCGCCGCGGAACTTGCACTCAACGACAAGCGATTGGCAGCGCTGCTGGCGGCATGCGGCTTTGGCGCGATCGTGTCGATCATGGGTGTCGTTACGATTTACGACGCGCACGTGACTCGTAGCCGACGCTTGTCGAAGTCCGTGACGATTGCCGCCTCGCGCGCCCCGATGTTGATGGGAAGCGCTTGCCGCCGCAAACTCCGACGGCTTCTATGATCGAGTCAAGCAATGGGCTCAGCGCGACCATTTCGCGCGGCCCCACCTCGCCTTACGAATACGAGATGAATCTTATCGTTGTCAGCTTTGAAGACTTCACGAAAGATCCTGGCGGTGCGCGTGCCGATTCAGTACCGTCGGCGGGCTTCCCCGACAGTTGGATCGACGCGCTGGTCGGGACCGGATCTGTGTTTTCGCGCGATGACGCCGCACCCGGCACCGTTAAGACTATCGGCCTTCGCTTTCCGAGCGGCGACCACGCGGAGCAGTTCTGCGCGAGCGTCCGCAAAGTGGCCAATCTCCTCGGGACCCGCGCCCACATCCACAAGGTGCCTGCCGATCAGGTCACACTCACGCTGAGTGAGGCGGCACGACATCGCGCTGGATACCGCCCGCCGACCTCGCGTCGCTCGGCGATGCCATCCGAAGACTTGACGACCAACCTTTTTGGGTTACTTTGAGCGCGTTCAAAACTGTCGGGCTATCTCATGACCAACTCCTTGCGTCTCGAGCGTGCAGTTGCGCGTGACGCCGACTGGCAAGTGAATTACCCCGCACTGGCGATGGCGAGCACAATTGACGCTGTCGACGAGCGACGCAGACAGATCGTCGTTGCCGCCGCTGACGAAACGGCCCTGCGCGCGGAGTTCTTCGGCTCGCTCGGCGCGATCCTAGACTTTCAGGCGACCTGGGACGAACTCGATACGTCAGCCAAGGGTGGCTCGCTTTCACCGTCCGTTGGAATCGGTGGTGGCTACCGAATGCTGATCATGCGCGGTGGATCAAGCGGCACGCGTTCGAGCCAACCGACCTCCGCTTCGCAAACCGGGACTTTGCAGCGGCTCCGAGTAGCACTGCCTCTTTTCGGCAATACCTCGATGTCGTTGAGCACCACTATTGCCGCGACGATACGAGTTCACGCCTACTTTTCCCAGCGAACGTGATCGCAGACGTGGGTACCGAAGTCATCGAGACCAGCGCACGCCGCGCATGACGGCGTCGATGTCCAAGGTCATTCCGTTCAAGAGGCTAACCGTCGCTCGTAGCACGCGCGGCGACGCCGAGGCCAACTGCGCACATCGAAATTTGCGACTCGCCGAACGTAACGGGATCGTCACCTGCGCCGATTGTCTCGCCACAACACTTGATCCGCTTTCCGCGCTCGTGATGCTCTCTGGGCAATACTCCCTTGCCATGAGCCAGATTCATCGGCTCACCGCTCGCATCAGGCTCGCTGACGCTCAAATCCTTGAGCTGTCACGGGAGCTCGATGCAATGTCACAGGGCGAAAGACCTCAGAATGCGTCGCCTACCCACACTTGACCAACGGTCGATCGGTGGTGCAATAGGGTCATCAACGACTCAAGAATCCACCATAAAGCGAACATTCGATTGCGGTCACAGTGGCAAGGGCAAGTACTGCCATTCGTGCGCGGCAGCAGAAAAGCAGAAAGCCCAAAATCGTCTCGCGCTCGAAGAAAAGCGCGCGGCCAAGCGAGTGTCTACTGTCGACGATCCCATCGACTTGTCCATGGTCCGGCACCTCTCCGCTGTTCAACGAGAGGCAAGAGACTTACTCGCCAAGGTGAGCAGCGGCGTCCATCCATTCTCGCTCGACGGCAAGTTCATCAAGTCGTCGGCTGGCAAACTGGTACCCGTTCCAGTTGGCCGATCGTACCGGCTTCTCTTTGATGCCCCATCACTGGCACCGCTGCGCCTCGTCAGCCACGAGGACTACAATGCGATCACGGCGAACCGAGTAGCGGCGTAACACATCCCGAACAGACGTATCGCGCCGCACTTCCCCCAAGGAGGGACATGGCGATGAAGGTCAGTCCAAGCCTCGCGTTGAGAACCGCGATTAACGCATTGCGGGACATTGTCGAAAGTGAGCGTATGCCAAACGGCATCCCACTCGGTGAAGATGAACGCGAGTTGCATCGACTATCCGCCGATGAACTCGAAAAGCAACTTGTGGCACTGAAAGGTCTAGCAGGTTGCTGAAGTACCGACGGTTCATGTCATCGCGGAAGTGCGCTGATGCGTTGATATTAGGCCCATCACTTGCCC
>NZ_FCOJ02000017.1 GCF_001545035.1 Caballeronia glebae | reverse complement strand
TGACATTGCGTCACGCCGCACGACACAGCGATTACTTCGGTCGCAACACCCGCTTCCCTCAGACGCACCGCTTCTTCCACAGCGATCTCGTCGAACGGGTTCATCGACATCTTCACGTTGGCGATATCGACACCCGTGTTATCCGACTTCACTCGGACCTTCACGTTGTAGTCGACCACGCGCTTGACTGGCACCAATACCTTCATTCCCTTTCTCTCCGTTGAGCCGCGTTCAGGCGGCCTGAATTCTTCGCGCGCGATCGACGATCGGCTTGTCGACCAGCTTCCCGTCCACCGAAATCGCGCCGCGCGGATTCGCCTCCAGCGCAGCGAGCACGCGTGCCGCCCATTCGCGCTCGGCGGCACTCGGCGCGAATCCGTCGTTCACGGCATCTACCTGCTTCGGGTGAATGCACAGCTTGCCGCCGAAACCGAAACGACGCGCATCGAGCGCATCGGCGTTGATCGCTTCGATATCGCCGGTAGCGAGCGTCACGCCGTCGAGCGGCGGAGGCAGCCCCGCAAAGCGCGACTCGATGACGAACTGCGAGCGAACGTAATCCAGCTCGCGCCCGGTCCCGTCGATGCCCGCATCCACGCCGAAATCGAACGAGCCGAAAGCCAGCCGCGCCACGCGCTCGCACTGCGCGATCTCACGCATGCGCACCACGCCCGCGACGCTTTCCACGAGCGCGATCAGTTCGACGCGATCGGCACAACGCGCCGCGATATTGGCGAGTTGGGCCGCGTCCTCGGCCTTCGGAACCATCACGGCCCGCACGTTCGCCGCGCGCATCATCGCGATGTCTTCCTCATGCCACGGCGTGCCATAAGCGTTCACGCGAATCACAACACGCTCGCGCGTCTCGTCCGATAGTTGCGTTTGCAACCATTGCGCGACCTGCGCGCGCGCCTGCGCTTTCGCGTCGATGGCGACGGCATCTTCCAGATCGATGACGACACGATGCGCGCGCGTCGCCAATGCCTTGTCGAACCGCTCCGGACGGTCGCCCGGAACGAACAGAAAACTGCGTGCAATCATGTGAATTTCCTCGAATGCCTCGAAAGCGTCAGGCGCCGCTCCAGCCGCGCTGGAACGTCTCCGAATAGCTGAAGCGGTCGGCGGGATGAATGCTGACCGCTGCCTCGACGATCTCGCCCCGCTTGTTGAAGTAACGGCGCGACAGCCATAGCGCAGGCGAGCGTGCCTTGGCGTTGACGAGGCGCGCGATGTTCGCGGGCAGCGCCATCGCGCGAATCTCCTGCTCGACGCGCGCGATCTGCTCGCCGAACTGACGCTCGATCATCGTGAAGATGGGCGTGTGCGGATCGTCTTCGATACCCGTCAGCGAACGGAACGCGGGCTGGATATAGACCTCGGTATGACAGATCGGATCGACGCTCTCGGGCGAGCGCCGGATGCCTTCGAGACGCAGCCACGTTTCGCCGGGTTTAGCCTGCAACATCGCGCAGAGCGACGCATCGCTCACCTCGACGGTCTCTTTCTTCAGAACCTGGAGCGCGGTATCGGCGGAATAGCGATGCAGGTCGCTCAGTTGCTGCATGACCTGGCGATAGCTGCCTTCCGAATTCACCGCCTTGACGGTCGTGCCGATGCCGGCTTGCCGCACCACCATGCCGAGCTGCACGAGTTGCTTGACCGCTTCGCGCACGGTCGAGCGGCTCGCGCCGAACTGCTCGCAAAGTTCGAATTCGGTGGGAATGGTGGAGCCCACAGGAAAGCGCCCGCTCTGGATTTCGTTGATAAGCGTCTGCGCCAGTTGCAGATAGCGCGGCTGTTGACCGAGCACGTTGACCATCTTTTGCACGCACGATGAAGGATTGACGGAAGGACCCGCCTTTCGCGCGACATCATCCGGTGCAAGCGTCGTCATTGCACCGCACCGCTCTCGCGCAACCGGGCGATCCGTCCAGCATCGTAACCGAGTTCGGCAAAAAGCCTCTCGTTGTCCTGCCCGAGTTCGGGCGCGGCGCGCGCGGGCAAGGTCTCGTTCACGCGAACCGGCGCCGCCACGTTGCGCACGCGGCCGAAGCGCGGATGCTCCGCTTCGGTCACGCCCTCACGCTCCGCGACGAACGGATTATCGAGCGCCTGCTTGACGTCGTACACCGGCGCGGCGGGCACGCGTCCGCCCAGACGCGCGAGCCATTCGGCGGTCGTCGCGCGCGAAAGCGCCGCATCCAGTTCCTGTTCGACGAGATCGCGATTCGCGAGCCGCGCCTTGAAATTGCAGAAGCGTTCATCGGTAATCCACGACGGCTTGTCGAGTATCTCGGCCAGCACGCCCCAGAACTTTTCCTTGTTGCACATCAGGAAGATCCAGCCGTCCTTCGTCTTGTACAACTGGCTCGGCGTGAGCGACGGATGCGCCGAACGCCGGTCGCGCCCCGTCACCGTGCCGCCGTTCAGATACCACGTGCCGACATACGCGAGGTTATGCAGCGCGACATCGAAGAGGCTCGTGTCCATGTCGCGGCCGATGCCCGTTGTGCGCGCCTCCACGAGACCCGCGAGCAGCGCCATCGCGGCGGTGGTGCCCGTCATCAGGTCGATGATCGAAAGACCGAAACGCGCGGGCGGGCTGTCCGGCTCGCCCGTGACCGAGAGATAGCCCGCTTCCGCCTGCATCAGATAGTCGTAGCCGGGCCACGATGCGCGGCTGCCGGTGCGTCCATAAGCCGACAGATGCGCGCACACGATAGCCGGATTTGCGTCCTTCAACTGGTCGTAGGTGAGACCCAGCTTCACGGGCAGATCGCCGCGCAGATTGTTGAAGACCGCATCGCTCGACTTCACGAGATCGAGCAATACCTCGCGCCCTTCGGTCTTTTTCAGATCGAGCGTCAGGCTGCACTTGTTGCGATTGAACGCTTCGAAAAAATGGCTATCGCCCTCGCCGAAAAAATGCGGCCCCACGTTGCGGCCCACATCGCCGCCTTCGCGGAAGTTCTCGATCTTGATGACTTCCGCACCGAGATCGGCGAGATGTTGCGTCGCGAAAGGACCCGCGCCGTATTGTTCGATGGCGACGATTCGTACGCCGGAAAGAGGCAGGCTCATGCGGGGTTCCTCGCAATCAGCATCTTGGCGATGATCAGGCGTTGCATCTCGTTGGTGCCTTCGCCGATGGTCAGAAGCGGCGCATCGCGATACAGCCGCTCGACGTTGTATTCCTTCGAATAACCATACGCGCCATGAATGCGCATGGCTTCCATGCTGTTCTCGACAGCCGCCTCGGTCGCGAAGTACTTCGCCATGCCCGCTTCCATATCGCAGCGCTGGCCCTTGTCGTACGCGCGCGCGGCGGAGTCGGTCAGGAGGCGCGCGGCTTCCACGCGCGTCGCCATTTCACCGAGCTTGAGCGCGATCGCCTGATGCTCGCAGATCGGCTTGCCGAAGGTCTTGCGCTGCTGCGAATACGCGATCGATTCATCGAGCGCGGCCTGCGCGACGCCGACACCACGCGCAGCCACATTGATGCGGCCCAGTTCCAGCCCGCTCAAAATCTGCTTGAGGCCGAGCCCTTCCTGCCCGCCGATCACGCGCGACACCGGCACGCGAAAATCGGTGAACGTAAGCTCGCACGTGTCGATCCCCTTGTAGCCGAGCTTCTCCAACTGCCGGCTCACTTCGAAGCCCGGTCCCTTCTCGACGATCAGGAGGCTCATGCCCTTGTGACGCGGTTGCGCTTCCGGATCGGTCTTCACGAGCAGCGCGAGGATATTGCCGTACTTGCTGTTGGTGATCCAGGTCTTGCTGCCGTTGACGACATACTCGTCGCCCTCGCGGCGCGCGACCGTGCGGATCGCCTGAAGGTCCGTGCCGCAATCCGGCTCGGTCAATCCAATGCCGCCGCGCAGTTCGCCCGTCGCCATGCGCGGCAGGAACTCGCGCTTCTGCGCTTCGGTGCCGTTGCGCTGGATCGTCATCGCCATGATGAGATGCGAATTGATGATGCCGCTCACCGACATCCACACCGCCGAAATGCGATCGACGATCTTCGCGTAGGTCGCAGTCGTCAGACCCAGGCCGCCATACTCAGGCGCGATCAGGCAACCGAAGAGCCCCATGTCCTTCATCTTCTCGACGATTGCATGCGGATACTCGTCCTTCGCGTCGAGCTCGTGCACGTAGGGTTTCACTTCCGTCTTGAGGAAGCGGTCGAGCATGTCGAGAATGAGCGTCTCGTTCGCTTCGTGCTCGCTCATGTCCTGCTGTTGGTCGGCGTCGATGGTGGCCATTGCTTCTCCTGTATCCGTGTGTATGTCTTATGGGAGCGCTTGCGCGAGCGTGCGCGCCGGTCGTGTGTCGAGCGCGAGCACCGCTTCGCAGATGCGCTCGGCCGCGTCGCGCGACACGTTGCGCTGCGCGTTATCGAAGAACTTCGCGACGATTTCGTCATTGCCGAGCGGCCTGTCCGACGAGCCGCGATTGACCGCTTCACGATGCGCGAGCGTGCGGCCGTCGCGCGTATGGACGATCACCTCGCCCGTGTAGTGGCGCGGGAAGGTCGAGTTCGGGTCCGCTTCGTGCGTGACGCGGGCCGCGACTGCGCGCACGGTTTCGTCCGCGAGCGCATCGGCTTCGAGATCGTCGAGCGTGAAGCGGCCGCGCAACAACCCGGTCGCGACGATGTACGGGATGCTGAACTGCGCGTCGTAGCTGTTCGACGGCTTCTGCTTCGGCGCGACCGGCTCGCAGACGATCGGAATCGTCGGGCCGGGCACGCGCACGATCACGCGCTCGATATCGTTAGCTTGCAAACTATGTGCGCGATGCAGCGCGATGGCCGCATCCGACGACGCATGCGTGAAGTGGCACGCGGGAATCGGCTTGAGCGCGACGCCGTCGATTTCCCATGTCTCGCCGAGGCCCGCCGTCGCGATGTCGATATCGCCCGCTTCGAGCGGCGTCTTCACGTAGAGCGCGTAGAGACCGAAGCGGCCTTCATAAGTCGCGCCCGGACCGATATAACCATGCTTCGCGAGCGTCGCGGAGGTCGCGCCCGCCACCGCCGCCCAACCCGGATGCAGACGCTTCGTCCATGCGCCATCCTGCAGGAATTCGAGGTTGCCCGAAGCCATCGACAACGCGATGCCTTGCGCATGTTGCGCCTGCTCAACGGACAGACCGAGCAGACGCGCCGCGCCGAGCGAGCAGCCGAACGCGCCGACCAGTCCCGTCGGATGAAAGCCCGCATTGTGGAAGCCGCTCTTCGCCGCAGCGCCGACACGCGTCGATACTTCCATCGCGCAGAGATACGCGGTGAGCAGATCCGCGCCGCTCGCGTTCTCGCGCTCCGCGAGATTGAACGCCACCGGCAACGCGCTCGCGGTCGAATGGATCACGCCGCGTGCATGCGTGTCGTCGAAGTCGAGGCTGTGGATCAGAAGACCGTTGAGCAACATCGCATCGCGCAGTGCGAGCTTTTGTGTGTGGCCGAAGACCGTCGCTTCACCGCTGCCGAGTTCCTGCATGGCGGCGAGTGTCGAACTCGCGTAAGGCAGCTTCAACGTGGCATAAGCGAGGCCGATGCTATCGAGGATCAGATGCTTCGCGCGCTCGCGCACGCTTTGCGGCACGTCGCTCAATTGCAGATGCGTCGTGAACGATGCGAGGCGTCGCGATACGGTTTGCGCGTACTGCTGAATGTCGTTGCGTGCGTTCATCGCGTAGCTCCCTGATGGTTGAGCGGCAGATCGTCGGCGTTGGCTTCTTCATCGGGCGAGACGTCTTCCAGCGAGAACTGGTTCGCATCCACGCCGAGGCTCAACACGGCGATCACGAGCAGGATCAGAACGCCCGCGACCATGCCGAGCACGCCGAACAGACCGAGTTGCGCGTAGAGGATCACGGCGGCATACGAGGTGAGCATCGACGCAATGCGCCCGCACACGCCCGCCACGCCGGTGCCGCGCAAACGCAGCGCGGTCGGGAACAACTCGGGCACGTAACCGAAGAGGCCGAGCGTGACGATGCCGAAGATGCAACTGACGAGCGTGAAGCCCACGATGGCGATCGCAGCGTTGGCCGTCATCTGCGGATAGATGAAGCCGAGGATGATCGTGATGACGCTATAGAACACGAGTCCTTTCGCGCGTCCGAGGCGGTCGGCGGTGAGATAGCCGAGCACTGCGCCGAACGGCGCGCCGAGCGACATCAGCGTCGTGAAGCCCAGCGAGGTGACGATATCGCGCCCTTCGTGCACGAAGAAGGTCGGCAGCCACGCGACGAAGCCGTACACCGAGACGTTCACCGCGACCGCCGTCAATGCGGCCGTCAGCGTGCGGCCGATCATGCCGCGGCGAAACAACGCCGACAGCGGCGCGCGCGGCACTTCGAGATTCTGCGTGCGCGCACATTCGGGCAGCGGTCCTTTCTGATGCGCGACTTCCGCTTCAATCGCGCTGACGGTTTCCTCGGCCTCCCGCGTGCGTCCGACCGATTCGAGCCAGCGCGGCGATTCCGGCATGCTATGACGCAGCGCCCACACGATCACCGCGCCGACACCCGCGATGCCGAACATCCAGCGCCAGCCGAGATGCGGAATGACGAAGTAACCGACGCTCGTCGCGATCACGAGCCCCGAATTGACGATGAGGCCGAGCAGCGAAATCCAGCGTCCGCGATACGCGGGCGGAATGAATTCGCACAAGGTGCCCGCCGCGACGACCAGCTCCGCACCCAACCCGATGCCCATGACGAAGCGCGCGCCGATCAGCCACTGGATATTCGGTGCGAACGCGGCGACGAAGGACATCAGCCCGAAGAGCGCGAGATTGAATTGATACGACGAGCGGCGTCCGAAGCGGTCGCCGAGATAGCCGGACAGCCCCGCGCCGATCACCATGCCGAGAAAGCCCGACGAGACGAACAGCGCGTTGAGTTGCAGCGTCGAGAAACCCGACTTGAGCATCGCGGCGGACACGCCGCCCGCGAGATAGACATCGAATGCGTCGAGGCATGCGCCCGCGCTGATGAGGCCCAGAATCTTCCAGTGAAAACGCGACATCGGCAACCGGTCCAGCCGGGCGCCCGAGCTTACGTAATGGCTCACAGTTGTCTCCAGTACTGTGACGATGAACCGCCTCGCCGCCGCGCGTCGATGCAATCGAGCGGTCTTGTATGCGAAACGGCAAACGGGACGCCGGCGGGCAAATGCGCCGGCGATGTGTGCGCTCAGTCTTCAGCGGTGCCGTGGCCGCGCTTGGCGATCAGCGCGGTACGGATGAAGTCCATGACGGGTTTGCCGTCCTGATTGAACGCGCGCGTATGAACCGTGACGACGCCCTGCGTCGGGCGCGATTTCGACTCGCGCACTTCGAGCACTTCCGATTCCGCATACAGCGTGTCGCCTGCAAAAACGGGACCCGTCAGACGGATTTCCTTCCAGCCGAGATTGGCGATAGCCTTGCCGCTCACGTCGTTCACCGACATGCCGAGCACGATCGCGACGGTCAGGCCGCTGCTCACGAGAAGCTTGCCGAATTCGCTCTTGGAGGCGTGATGCGCGTCGCAATGCATCGGATGAAAATTCATCGTCAGCAGCGAAAACTGAATGTTGTCCGCGTCCGTGATCGTGCGGCCCGGGCGATGTTCGTAAATATCGCCGACGGTGAATTCTTCAAGGTAACGGCCGTAGCTGGCCCGATAGCGCTGCTTGCCCACTCTGTCCGAATGCATCTTGTCGCGTCTCCTGTCTTAAACATCACTTTGTACGGACAAAGTATCGGGCGCGCAGGAATCGGCGTCAAGCAGGAATGGCTTGCGGTAAACCCTTGGACGATGAAGCGGACGCGACCGCGCCTATTTCGCGGGACCGGACGACGGACACGGCATGTCCGCCCCTTTGCCGCCGTCGACGTTCTTCAGGGAAACGAGCAGCCTGCTTCCCGTATTGGCGGTGATGATGTGCCCGTAGCTGACGGTCGGGATGAACTTGATGTCGGGCGCCACCGCGACGGGCGGAGTCTGCGCGCCATCGACGGTCAGGTCGAGCTCGATGGTGATCGAGTCGATCGCCACGCCGTAGTTCTGCTTGTGTTCGGCCTGCGCCTTCTTGAAGTTGCACAGGCCGTCCAGGACATTCTGGAGCGCCGTGGGAATATCCACCGGCTTGCCCGGCGGAATGGGCGGCGTGTTGCACGCGGCGAGAAGGAGCGGCAACGCAAGAACCGGCAGCGAGACGAAGGCGCGCATCGAATTCTCCCAGCCCTGGAGAGGGCAACAGTATCCGGCAAACAACCGCGTGCTTCCGTGCGGTTTCGAACTCACCTTCCATGGCAGCACGCAGGTTGGACTGCCAAGCAATCCATCATGCACGCAAATGAGGGAAACGTCCGCTTGAACTGAACCGGTTTTCGTCTACAACGTAATGTGTCACGTGTTCCTTCGGACGAGTCGGAGACAAGCAATATCACACGCTCTGCGTTCGAGCATGAACCACGCGGCAAGACGCCGTGAACGGTAGTCTTCGAGAAGAGAAGACGATGGCAAAGTCAGCGGGGAGATTCATCGCGATGGTTGTCGCCGCGCTGCTCGCGCTGCTGACATTGCCCGCGCCCATTCTTGCGGCGGGGTCGGACACGCTCGCGCAGGTCAAGGCGCGAGGCGTCCTGCGATGCGGCGTCAGCGACGGCATCGCCGGCTTTTCCCAGCAGGATGCATCCGGCCACTGGTCCGGCATCGACGCGGATTTCTGCCGCGCGGTGGCCGCCGCCACGCTCGGCGACGCGAACCGGGTCGCCTTCGTTCCGCTCAAAACGTCCGCGCGCTTTCCGGCGCTCAGAACCGGCCGCATCGATCTGCTCGCGCGCAACACGACCTGGACGCTGCTGCGCGAAGGCACGCTCGCGATCCAGTTCGCAGGCGTGCTGTTCTATGACGCCCAGGCGTTCATGGTGTTGACGAAGAGCGGCGTTCGCACGCTCGCGTCGCTCAAGGGCGCGGCCGTTTGCGTGCAACGCGAGACGACGAGCGAAAGCAATCTCGCTGGCTACTCGAATGCGAACGCGCTCGACCTGAAGCCGCTCGTTCTCGGCTCGGAGGCGGAACTGCAGCAGGCGTTCATCGCCGGCCGATGCAGCGCCGTGACCGCCGACACCTCGCTGCTCGCCACGTTGCGCAGCCGCGCGCCGGACGGCGCATTGTCCATGACGATTCTGACGGAGCGAATCTCGAAGCAGCCACAAGCGCCCGCCGTGCGCGGCGGCGACGACGGCTGGCTCGTGATCGTGCGCTGGGTTCTCTTCACGCTGATCGCCGCAGAGGAAGTCGGCGTAACCCGGAGCAATCAGGCCGAGCGTATCCGCAATCCGCTGGTGGCGCGCGCGCTCGTGCCGGACGCGAACGTCACCACGGCGCTCGGCATCGAACCGGGCTGGACGCTTCGCGCGCTGCAAAGCGCCGGCAATTACGGAGAAATGTTCGAACGCAATCTCGGCACCGGAAGTCCGCTCAAAATCGAGCGCGGAATGAACGAGCTTTACCGGCGCGGCGGCCTGATGTACGCGCCGCCGATGCAATAGCGCCTGCGCGAGCCCATCATGAGCGACTGGCAAATCTATCTCGTAGTCGGCGTGTTCTCGGCGGTGATCTTCGTGATCGCCTTCGATCTGATCGATATGGCCGTGGCCGCGCTCGTCGGTGCAAGCGTGCTGATCGCGCTCGGCATCATCGACGAGAAAGATCTGATCGCCACAGCCAGGACCGCGGCTGGGCCGATCAGCCTGTTGTTCGGCGGCATGGTCGTCGCGCGAATCCTGTCGACCACGGGGCTGTTCGATCTCGTCGGCGAATACTATCTGCGGGCGACGGCGGGCAGCGGCAAACGCTTCCTGCTTCTCCTGATCGTGATCGTCGCGCCGCTGTGCGCGCTGCTTCCCAATGCGACGACGGTGATCCTGCTCGCGCCGATCATCATTCGCGTCGCCCGCGCGCTCGAACTCGACATCGTGCCGCCGATGATCCTCACCGCCCTTCTCAGCAACGCCGCCGGCCTTCTGACGCTCGTCGGCGATCCGGCGACTTTTCTCGTCGGCAGTTCGATCGGCATGAGCTTCGGCGAATATTTGCGGCGCGCGAGCTTAGGCGGTGTGCTCGCGATCGCCGTGGTGATTCCGCTCTTGCCGATCCTGATGCGCGACATCTGGCGAAGCGTCACGCCGCTGCCGCCGCGCAGCGCCAGGACGAAGCTCACGCGGCCCATCTACGCGGCGCTCGCGGTCGCCGTGCTCGCGCTGATGATGGTGCTCTTCGTGTTCGGCGAAGAATTGCCGACGCGCATCGTGCCGCCTGTCGTCGCCGTGATCGCCAGCGCGCTCGCGCTGCTCGTCGCGTACGCGTTCAGGGTCGAGCCCACCGATCGCGTGTTGCGCGACGTCGACTGGAAGACGCTGCTGTTTCTCACCTGCATTTTCTGTCTCGTGCAGGGCATGGCCAAGACGGGATTGCTGCAGGTCATGTCGCTCAAGCTTTATGAGGTGTTCGGCACGCGCCTCACGCTGGTCGCGCTCGCGATGATCTGCGGCATCGGTCTGCTTTCTTCCGTGCTCGCCAACGTGCCGGTCGCGGCCGCGTCCATCGTCATGGTCAAGGGGTATCTCGTCACGGCGGAGTTCGTTCCGGAAGCCGCGCTGTCCGACCAGTTCACGCAGTGGCCTCCCGCGGTGATTCCCGTCTTCATCGGCATGATGTACGGCGCGACGCTCGGCGGCAACGCGACGCTCGTCGGATCGGCGGCCAATATCGTGGCCGCGGGAATCTGTGCGCAGGAAGGCACGCCGGTCAGCTTCGGCCGGTTCTTGCGCTATGGTTTGCCGTTCACCTTGTGCCAGCTCGCGATCACGGCCGTGTACGTGGTCGTGCTGGGGCAGCTCCTGCGCTGATCTTCGTAAGTTTCTACATAACATCCGCTTCGCCGATCCATTCAGAAAATGGATACCCGGTATTCGAACATTTAATTTGTCGATACTGCGCGTCTCCGATATTTTGTACGGGTCTCGGCAATGTCGCGCCTGGCGTGCATGTTTTCACGGGCAACGACAACATCCAGGACGCGGGGTGGCCCTACGGCAACGGCGACATGTTGCAAAGAGCGATGCTCATCGGTTATCGCTCGGGTTTCTATACTGATGATGAACTGCTCGTCGCGCTGCACATGGCGACGCACGCCAGCGCCGCCGTGCTGGGCATGGACGCTTACGGTTTGAAGGCCGGCAATGACGCGACCTTCGTCATCGTCGAGGCGCCCAACGCCGCCGCCGCCGCCGCCGCCGTCGCTGCCGTGCCCGCGCAGCGCGTCATCGTCCGCGGCGGACGCTTCCAGGACGATTCGTCCCGCCTGCAATTCGAGTCCGGGAAAGCCGGACACCAACACGGCGTTGGCATCACAACGGCGGCGTGAACTCTAACGGAGACTTTCGTATGTCAAGCAATACGTACTACGCGCCTCATGGCGGTCATCCATCGCAGAAGGAACTGCTCACCGATCGCGCGATGTTCACTGAAGCGTATGCCGTCATTCCCAAAGGCGTGATGCGCGATATCGTCACCAGTCATCTGCCGTTCTGGGACAAGACGCGTCTCTGGGTGCTCGCGCGTCCGCTCTCCGGCTTCGCCGAAACGTTCTCGCAATACATCATGGAAGTGGCGCCGGGCGGCGGCAGCGAAAATCCGGAACAGGACCCGAATGCGGAAGGCGTGCTGTTCGTCGTCGAAGGCGAGATCGAAGTGACGCTGCAAGGCGCGTTGCACGTTTTGAAGACCGGCGGCTATGCGTTCATTCCGCCCGGCACGAACTGGCAATTGCGCAATCGTCATAAGGATGCCGCGCGTTTTCACTGGGTTCGCAAGCACTATGAAGCGGTGGATGGCGTGCCGCTTCCCGAAGCCTTCGTGACGAACGAACACGACATCGAGCCGATTCCGATGCCCGGCACGGAAGGAGGCTGGGCGACGACGCGCTTTGTCGACAGCAGCGACATGCGTCACGACATGCACGTGAACATCGTCACGTTTCAGCCGGGCGGGACCATTCCGTTCGCCGAAACGCACGTGATGGAGCACGGACTGTATGTGCTCGAAGGCAAGGCGGTGTATCGGCTGAATCAGGACTGGGTCGAAGTGGAAGCGGGCGACTTCATGTGGCTGCGCGCGTTCTGTCCGCAGGCCTGCTACGCCGGCGGACCGAGCCGCTTCCGCTATCTGCTGTACAAGGACGTGAATCGCCATATGAAGCTGACGCTCAACGCGCCGCGTTGAGTCAAGCGTCCGCGCGCGATGGGGCGCAGCTTCAATCAGACGGGCGTGTTCCGTGTTCGTGCCCGGTCATGAAAGGAGCGCTCCGTCACGCGCGACGATGCGTCCGTTCGCCACGACGAGTTTGCGTTTCGGCCGCGCCACGACTGCATGCGCGACGCTCTCTGCATCGACCAGCACGAGGTCCGCGCGTGCGCCGACGTGCAGACCGTAGTCCGCGAAGCCGCAGCCGCGCGCGGCGGCTTCGCTCACGCAATCGAACGCGATCATGAGATCGTCGTCGCGTCGCAGGTCGTAGCGCATGCCGATCAGCATCGCGCGTTCGAGCATGTCGGGAACGCCATATGGCGTCCAGGTATCGCGGACGCCATCGTTGCCGCCGAACATCGTGATGCCCTTGTCGCGGCACAGCTTGAGCGGCGGCACCGTGCACGAAGGCGGCGCGCTCGTGAGCAGCGCCACGTGCAAACGCGCGATGCGATCGAGCAGGACATCGCGCTCGCGCTCCGGCAACGCGCCGAGACAGAAGCCGTGACTGATCACAACCTGTCCTTGCATGCTCATCGCTTCGACGCGATCCAGCAGCAGCTTCAACGTGAACGCGCCGATTTCGCCGGGCTCGTGCAGATGAATATCGATCGGCTTGCGATAGCGTTGCGCGAGCGCGAAAGTCGCGTCAAGCGATGCGACCGGATCGCCGTCGATCAACGCGGGATCGAGTGCGCCGAGCACATCCGCGCCTTGCGCGAGCGCATCGCCGAGCAGTTCGACCGTGCCCGGGCGAATCAGCATGCCCGACTGCGGAAACGCGACGATCTGCACGTCGAGCGTGTCGCGCATCGTCTGCCGCGTCGCGAGCACGCCTTCGAGATGGCGCAGGCGCGCATCGGTGTCGATATCGACGTGCGTGCGCAATCGCGTCGTGCCGGCCGCAACGAACGCGCGCGACAGCGCGAGCGATTGCGCGGCCGCATCGTGCCCCGAAGCCCTGCGCCACTCGCGTTCATTGCCGATGCGATCGGTGAGCAGCGGGCCGACTTCGTTGCGATACCACGGGCGGCCCCAGTTGCTTTTGTCGAGATGCGTATGGCCTTCGACGAAGCCCGGCAGCAGCAACGCGCCGCCGCCGTCTTCGATATGCGCATCGCGTGGCGCTGCAACGTGCGCGCCGAGCGCCTCGATACGGCCATCGACGACGGATACGGCAACTCGCTGGCCATCGGCCAGCCGGACATTCGAGAGATGAAGTGAACGAGTCATGATTCTGATGCCGATTCCACGGCAGTATCGATACGCGAGCGCAGCATGCATTGCGCGCCGCTGATTGCAACGAAGACCACGGCATTCGCAAACAACGCGACGAACGTCGCGCCGCCGCGCAATACGAAGAATACGACGACCGGCGTGAAGAGCGGCAGCGCGATACGTCCTTTCCCCATCGGAGCCTTTTTATCTGACGTCGAAGCGCGAGAGCCAGCCATTCGCATCGACGTGAACCGATGTTATCCATCAAGCCTTGCATTCGAAAATTAAATGTTCGTATGAAGGTCAGTTTGAAATCGAATGCCGGAACAAGCGTCGCCGTGCGATTGCCACTGCCGGTCGTGCGTGATAGAAGTCGATGTCCAATTCGCTAATCGAACAGCTCGATGAAACACGTTCCCCAAACACGCACGCCGCTGTTCGACCTGGATTTGCTAAAGGCCATCGTCATGGTGGCCGATTGCGGCACCTTCACCGCCGCTTCGGCGCGGCTTCATTCGACGCAATCGACGATCAGTCAGAAGGTCCGGCGTCTGGAGGAGATGGCGGGACACAAGCTGCTCGAACGCGGCAGCCGCGACGTTCGCCCGACCGATGCCGGCGAAACCCTGCTCGCTTACGCGCGCCGCATGCTCGCGCTCAACGATGAAATGATCGAGGCGCTATCGGGCGCGAACGTCGGCGTGACGGTGCGGCTCGGCCTACCGGAAGACTTCGTCGGCGGACTGACGACGCACATGCTCGCGGCGTTCAACCGCAAACATCCGCAAGTGAAGCTCGAAGTGACGAGCGGACTGTGCCGCGATGTGAGCAATAGCTACGATCGCGGCGACCTCGACCTGATCCTCGTGAAACAGCGTCGCAATAGCCGCGAGGCCGTCGCGACCTGGCCCGAGCAACTGAGATGGATCGACAGCGCCGAAAATCCGTCGATTCAACTCGATCCGATTCCGCTCGTCGCGTTTCCGCCGCGCGGGCTGTATCGCGACGACATGACCAACGCGATCGAAAGCATCGGACGACGCTGGCGGCTGAGCTTCATCAGTTCGAGTTTGAGCGGCATCCAGGCAGCCGTCGCCGATGGTCTCGGCATCAGCCTGCTGCCGGCGCGCGCGGTTTCCCCGGATCACGTCGTTCTGACGACGAAAAGCGGGCTGCCCGCCATCGAGACGATGGATATCGCGCTGTTGCACCGCCCGACCGCCGATGCCGTCGTCAAGGAACTCGCGCGCGCGTTGTCGCGCATGTTCGGGCCGCAGCGTCGTTAGTCGAGTCTATGCTGGCGATGTTCAAGGTGTCGGACGGCTCAGACAGTTAGTTGCATCGCTAAGTAATCCAACCCCGTTCAATGAGCGGCACGTCCCACGCCGGCTCCGGTCCCAGCCGCTCGGCGAGAAATTCGACCAGCGCTTTCACCTTGAGCCCTTGCCGTTGCGTGGCGGGATAAACGGCTGCGAAGTTCATCGGCGAGAGCGCGTAGTCCGGCAGAATCGGCACGAGCGCGCCATTCAGCAGCGACGCGCTCGCGACGAGCGTCGGCAGGCACACCACGCCGCCGCCCGTCAGCGCATAGTCGTGCAGCAAGTGGACCGAATTCGAGCGGACGATGCCCGGCAGTTCGATTTCGACGACCTCGCCCGCGCGCGTCATCGTCCAGCGATTGCGCGACGGATAGCCCGAATAGAGCGCCGTCCGGTGATCCAGCAGATCGCGCGGATGCCGCGGCGCGCCATGCTCGTTCACGTATGAGGGCGCGGCGCAGAAAAGCCGCCGCACGGTGAAGAGACGCCGTTCGACGAGGGAATCGGAAATCGGCGGAAAGATCTGGAACGCGACGTCGAAGCCCTCTTCGATCGGGTCCACGACCCGGTCATTGACGATCACGTCGAGCTGGATGCCGGGATAGCGCCGATTGAATTCGGCAAGCGATGCGCCGAAGTGACCCAGCGCGAAACCGGGCAGCATCTGAATGCGAAGCCGCCCGGTTGGGGTCGCGCGCAACTCGCGCATCTGGTCGGTCAGTTCGTTGACGCGCCCCACCACCTCCGCGCAATCCCGATAGAAAGCCTCGCCGACGTCGGACAGCCTGACGTGCCGCGTGCTGCGATGAAACAACGGCACGTTGAGGAATTTCTCCAACTGCTGGATGCGCGTGGTGACGACCGAGCTCGCGACCCCGAGTTGCCGCGCCGCTTCGGCGAAGCTATGGGTCTCCGCCACGCGCACAAAGGCTTCGATGCTGAGAAAACGATCCATGCCGGTCCCTTTCGAGCGTGCCCAGCATGTCAGTTTATCCGCAGCGTGTGGCTTCAGGCGAGCGCGCTTACTCGGGCTGTTCGCCGCCGGCAAGCTCCACGGCGCGCGCGTTCCGGCGCACCCGGGCGGGCGCCGTTTCTTCGAGCAGCAGGCTCACGCCGATGCCCACGAGCACCGCGAAAATCGGCAGCCAGAGAATATTCTGGATTCCGAAATGTGTGGCGACGAAGCCGGCGAGCGCGGGGGCCACGCCGCCGCCGAAAATCTCGCCCGCGCCCACGACGATGCCGATCGCCGTCGACACCATGCCGACGGGCGCCGCCTCCGTCGCGACCGGCCCGGAGAGCAGCGAAACGAGGCCCAGCGTGAAGAAGGACGCAACGAAGAGCACGATGAACAAGACGAGCGGCTCGGCGCCGACGCCGCGAAACACGTACAGCATGATCGCCGTTCCCGCGAAACCGGCGATGCTCGCAAGCCGCCGGCCCACGAGATCGGACAATCCCGGCAGAGCGAACTGGCCGACGAAACCGCCGAAGCCGATCGCCGACACGACGATGCCCATGCGCTGCGTGTCCAGCGCGAGGTATTCGGTCAGATAAAGCGGCAGCATCGCGCCGAGCACGAAGACGCCGGTCATCGCGCAAAAGAGCGCGACCATCGCGACGGGAATGTTGCGGCTCTTCAGCACGTCGCGCCAGTTGCCCTTCGCGGTCTGCGCTTGCGGAACCGCCGACGCCGGTTCCGATTCCGTCGCGCGCGGCTCGCGAATCACGAAGAACATCAGCAGCCCAAGAATCAGGCCGGGCACGGAGACGAGCGCAAAAACCCAGCGCCACGAGACGACGTCGAGCAATTGCGTCGCGATGATCGGCGAAAGCGCGAGCCCGAAAAGCGCGAAGCCGCTTTGCTGCAAACCGAGATTGAAGCCGCGCCGCTTCGGATGAGACGCGTCGGCGGTCGCGGCGAAACTCGTCGGACAGAACGAGCCTTCGGCGACGCCCATCAGCGAGCGCACGGCGAGCAGGCTGGCGAGGCCGCCCGCGACGCCCGAGAAACCCGACAGCAGCGAAAACGCGATGATCGCGGGGATCAGCACCTTGCGCCGCCCGATCTTGTCGGAGATGCCGCCCATCAGCGCGGCGAACACGCCCCACGACAACCCCAGAATGCCGATGCAGTTGCCGACGTCCTGCGCGGTGAGATGCAGATCCTTCATGATCGCCGGAAAGAGCGGCGCGATCAGCCACCGATCGAGGCCGACGAGGCCAAATCCGAGCGCAAGCAGCGTCACGGCTTTCCATTCGTAGGACGTATCCCACCGGTTCGAGGTCATCTTTGTCTCCTGAGTCAGAATCGGCGGCCGCTTCGTTGAAATGCGGCATCGTCGACGCAACAAAGGGTGACTCAGACGCGTTTTGAAAAGAACGGCCCGACCGGCGAATGCGTCATTTGCGAAATGCAAACAATGACGTGGCCGTAGCGCGGGCCGGCATCAGGGCTGGCGGATCGTGCGGATTTCGGCTCAACTAGGGATACTTCGGATGGACGCTACGAATCAAAGGAAGATGCGACATGAGCAAACCACTAAGACTCCAATCGACGATCGCCGCGCTGGCCATCTTGCTCGCGGGCTGCGCCACGGGCGGCGCGCAGCCAGGCGCGCCGAACCTGAGCGCGACGCAATGCCGCGATCTCACCGCGCTGAGGAACCACGCGCCTCTGACACGCGAGCGCAATCTGAGCGAACTGGCGGCGCTGGAACGAGCGGGATACGACCCGTCGAAGTTTTTCGATCCGTACTACCCCGACGATCTGCACGCGGCGCAGCGCCAGGTCGATCGCTGGTATCAGGCGGAATGCCCGGAGGCGCGGACGAACTGAGACGAAAGGGCTGCCGATATAATGGCCCTTCCGCTCAAAGAGGTCATCGCATGAAATCAGTTCTCGCTTTGCTCGCCGCATCCGCCATTGCAACGACCGCGTTCGCCGCCGGCACCACCGAGAAGTTGCCGTCGGGCGTCGTCGTCGAGCAGATCAAACAAGGCACCGGCGCGCAACCCACGGCCGACGACACGGTGAGCGTCAACTATCGCGGCACGCTCGCCGACGGCACCGAGTTCGACAGTTCGAGCAAGCACGGCGGCCCCGCCACCTTCCCGCTCAACCGCGTGATTCCGTGCTGGACGCAAGGCGTGCAGAAGATCAAGGTCGGCGGCAAAGCGAAGCTCACCTGCCCGGCGGCGACCGCTTATGGCAGCCGCGGCGTGGGCGCGATTCCGCCGAACAGCGACCTGACCTTCGAAGTCGAATTGCTCGAAATCAAGAAGTAATCGAGAAATAATCCAAGAAGTGAACGACGCCCGCGCTCTCGCGGGCGTTGCGCTTTCTACGCGGCCTCTTCGCGTGCATGCCGTGAGCGCGGCACGTCGAGGCCGAGATGCTCGCGCAGCGTGCGCCCTTCGTATTCGCTGCGAAAGAGACCGCGCCGCCGCAATTCCGGCAGCACCAGTTCGATGAAATCGTTCAGCGAATCGGGCAGCAATGCGGGCATCACATTGAAGCCGTCCGCGCCGTGATTCACGAAGCGCTCCTCCAGCGCATCCGCGATCTGCGCGGGCGTGCCGACGACTTGCCAATGCCCGCGCGCCCCCGCGATACGCCGATACAACTCGCGTATCGTGAGATTCTCGCGGCGCGCGAGGTCGATCATCAAAAGTTGGCGGCTCTTGCTCGCGTTGGTCTCGGGCAATTCGGGAATGGGTCCGTCGAGCGGATACGCCGACAGATCGAAGCCGCCCGTCAGCGTCGAGACCATCGCGAGTCCCACGGCCGGATCGATGAGCGCCTGCAATTCGTCGAACTTCGCGCGGGCTTCGGCCTCCGTGCGGCCGACGATCGGCATCACGCCCGGCATGATCTTGAGCGCATCGGGATGACGGCCGTAGCGCGCCATGCGGCCCTTCACGTCGGCATAAAACGCAACGGCGTCGTCCAGCGTCTGCTGCGCCGTGAAAATCACCTCGGCGGTGCGCGCGGCGAGCGCCCTGCCCGCCTCCGACGATCCCGCCTGCACGATCACCGGATGTCCCTGCGGCGCGCGCGCCACGTTCAGCGGCCCGCGCACCTTGAAGAACTCGCCACGATGATTCAGCACGTGACGCCGGTCCGGATCGAAGTAACGCCCCGATGCCTTGTCGCGCACGAACGCGTCTTCGTCGAAGCTGTCCCACAGGCCCGTCACCACATCGGCGAATTCTTCCGCGCGCTCATAGCGATGCGCGTGCGCGAGATGCGCGTCGAAGCCGAAGTTGCGCGCTTCATGCTCGCTCGACGACGTCACGAGATTCCAGCCCGCGCGTCCGCCGCTGATGTGATCGAGCGACGCGAACTTGCGCGCGATGTGATACGGCTCGTTGAACGAGGTCGATGCGGTGCCGACGAGACCGATGCGCGTTGTGAGCGCCGCGAGCGCCGACAGCAGCGTGAGCGGCTCGAACTGCGCGACGTAACTGTGCGCGGTGCGGCTCAGGAATTGCGCGTCGTCGCCGCGCGTGCCCGAGCCATCGGCGAGAAACACGAGATCGAACTTCGCGGCTTCCGCCGCCTGCGCGAGTTGCGCGTAATGCGCGAAATTGCTGCCCGCGTCGGCCACCGCGTGAGGATGCCGCCACGCCGCGATGTGATGGCCGGTGGGATAGAGAAAGGCGCCGAGGTGCAGATGTCCGCTTCGTCGTGTCATGTCCGGATGATCCTTCGGTTTTTAGTGGCAATACAGATCGTTCTGCGCGTTGAACATGTCGAAGGCGAGCTGCGTCGCCTGATCTTCGCGCACGGCCGACAACCAGCGTTGGCGTCGCCAGTCCGTCACGATGCGATCCACGAACGCCGCGCTCGCGACATCGCCGCCGCGCGTCGCGATGAAGGCGCGCGTGGGCGCGAGCGTGCCGGGCAGCGCGCGGTAATAGGCCCAGTCCGGCTGCCTGAGCAGCTTGTGGATGACGTACTCGTCATCGACGAGCGCGGCGCATTCGCCGGCCTGAAACGCGAGCAAGGCATCGAGCGGACGGTCGTAGTGCTGCACGTTCGCGTGCGCGCGACGCGCCGCGTCACGCGCGAACGGATTGCCTCGCGATGCGCAGATCGAACGCCCCGCCAGATCGCCGTATGCGCGCACCGCGCCGTGCCGAAGCACCAGCGCCATGCCGCGCCCCGACGTGTACGCGCTCGAAGCGTAGGCGAGTTCGCGATCCGCGCCGAACGCAAGGTCCGCGATGGCGACATCCGCCCGGCCAGATCGCAACGCATCGCGCGCTTGTGCGGGAGTCGAGAGCAACAACACGACGGGAAGCCCCGCGCGCCGTCCGATGTTTTCGGCGAGCGCCGCCGCGAAGCCGTCCGGTGCGCGCGCGAAGTGATCGACGCGGCCGACATTCAACGTCGGCGCCGGGCGCGAAGGCACCGCGACGATCAGCGTGCCGCGCGCGATGGCGGCGGCGAACGGACGGTCGTCGCCGAAGCCGTCGCGCCACGGCAACGCCGACAGCGACACCGATGCCATGACGGCCGCGACGAACCAGCGCATCCATCGACCGGGCCGTGGCGCGGCCGCGGCTGCGTGCCTAGCCATTCTGCGCGAGCCCCACGCGCCAGCGCAGCAGATGCCGCTCCAGCAGCGACAGACTCTTGTTGATCAACAGGCCGAAGAGCGCGAGCAGCACGATGCCCGCGTACATGTCGGGAATCTGGAACGTCTCCTGCGAATTGAGCGTGTAGAAGCCGAGCCCCGATCGCGCGCCGATCATCTCCGCCGCGACCAGCGCCGTGATGCTGTACGCGCCCGCGAGCCGTATGCCGGTGAGAATCTCGGGCAGCGCGGCGGGCAGCACGACCTTCGCGAAGATGAAGCCTTGCGACGCGCCCATCGTGCGCGCGCAATCGATGTACGTGCGCTCGACCTGCTTCACGCCGGATATCGTATTGAGCAGCACCGGCCAGAACGCAGCCCACACGATGATGGCGATCTTCGACGATTCACCGATACCGAGGAACAGCATGAACACCGGAAAGAGCGCGAACGCGGAGACTTGCCGAAGCAACTGATAGAGCGGATCGACGATGCGCTCGGCGCGCCGGAACCATCCGAGCGCGAAGCCGCACACCACACCGCCGGCCACCGCCAGCAGCAAACCGCTGATCGAGCGCAGCGCGCTCGCGGCGAGATGCTTCCACACTTCGCCGCTGTCGAACAGATGCGCGATGGCGACGGCCACTTGCGACGGCGGGCTCAGATACGCCGTGCTCACGATGCCCAGACGCGGCAGCAATTCCCACAAGAGCGCGAACACGACGAGCGCGATCGAACGCTCGAACGCAATCGACCAGCGCACGCCGCTTCGCACACCGCTTCTTACACCGCTTCTCACACCGCACGCGCTCGCAGCGCGCTTTTTCGCTGCGGCGAGCACCGCCATACCGCGCACACTTTCTTGCTCCGCCACTTCACGCTCCCGTCAATGATTCGGCCAGTGATTCGGCAACACGTTCGCGCGGCGCGTCCAGTTCCGAGCTGAGACTCGCCCACGCGCGCTGCCGCAACGCGACGAACTCCGCGCTGTGCCGTATCGAAGCCGGACGCGGACGCGGCAAGCCGATCTCGATGATCTCCTTCACGCGGCCCGGCCTGCGCCCGACGACCGCGACGCGATCCGCCAGAAAGATCGCCTCGTCGATGCTGTGCGTGACGAACACGACCGTCTTCGCGCTGCGCTCCCAGATGTCGAGCAGTTCCTGCTGCAACGCTTCGCGCGTTTGCGCATCGAGGGCGCCGAAGGGCTCGTCCATCAACAGGATCTCGGGACCGTAGGCCAGCACGCGCGCAATCGCCACGCGCTGGCGCATGCCGCCAGAAAGCTGATGCGGATAGTGATCGGCGAAATCGAGCAGGCCGACGAGACGCAGAAACCGCTCGGCCTCGCTGCGCCGTTGCGCGCGTTTCACGCCGCGAATCTCCAGCCCCGTTTCGACGTTCTTGCGCACGGTGCGCCACGGAAACAGCGCATAGCCCTGAAAGACGAAGCCGAGCTTGCGGCGCGCCGCGCTCACGGGTTCGCCGTCGATTGCGATGAAGCCCGAAGTCGGCGGCACGAGGCCCGCGAGCAGGTTGAGAAAGGTCGACTTGCCGCATCCGCTCGGTCCGAGCAGCGCGAGAAATTCGCCTTCGCGCACGCTCAGATCGAAGCCGTCGAGCACGGTCCGGCTCGACTGGCTCGACTCGTTGACATAGGTGAGCGACAGATCGCGCGCGACGATCTTCTCGCGTGCCGAAACCGCGCCGCTCATGACGGCTGTCCGTTCGCGCGTGGCGTCGCGCTCGCCTGCGACTGCTTCGCGGCGAGCGGGTTGTAGTCGTTCGTGTAGACGTCCTTGACCTGGACCTTGCCCTTCGGGATCTTGCCCGCCTGTTCGAGAATGTCGATGTAGTACTGGATCGGCGGCTCCGTCACGACGAGATCCTTCACATAGGCATAGCGTTCGACGAGCTTCACGTCGATGCCGAGCCGCTCCGCCGTCAACTGGCGCGCTTCGTCGGGATGCGCGTTGACCCAGTTCTCCGCACGCGCGATAGCCGTCACGAAGTCCTTCACGGCTTGCGGATGCGCCCGCGCGAACGCGCCGTTCACGCTGTAGGGCGCCATGCCGCCGAGTCCGTGGTCCTCGTCCCAGTCGCTCCAGAGCTTGTGCAATTGCGGATCGGCTTCGGCGGCGCCGGAGAACGGCGGATGAATGATCGCGATATCGACGTTCTTCGTGACGAGCGCCTGTTGCGACTGGTTGTCCGGCACGACGAGCCAGTTGACCTTCGACACGTCCACGCCATGCTGCGACAGATACTTCTTGGTCACGAACTCCGCGCACGCGCCGAAACTGTTGAACGCGACGGTCTTGCCTTCGAAGTCCTTCGGCCCGCGAATGCCCGAATCGTTGCGCGTGAAATACTTCATATGCGGCGCATCGGGCAATGTTTCGCCGCCTGCCGAGATCACCTTGACATCCGCGCCGCTCGCGATCGCGGAGATGACGAGCGGCACCATGCGCGTGCCGAAATCGATCTCGCCGGTGCCGACAAGCGGAATGATCTGCGGCGCGGAAATCTTGCCGACGTACTTCGGCCGCGTGCTCGTGCCTTCGAAATAGCCGAGCTTGTCCGCGAGATAGACGAGATCGAACGCGGGATTGTCGGGGTACTTGAAGTACGTAATTTCCTGCCGCGCGCCCTGCGTGGTTTTCGCGGACGATGCCTGCGCCTCGTCTTCATGAGGCTTGCAGCCGCTCAGCAGAACGAGCGTGACGGCTATCCACGCCGCGTGGAACCGGTAGTTCGAGAAAGACGCCTTCATAGGATTGGAATGAGGAGCAGGAGGTGGAATCGGTGTGGCGCCGCGCGACGGGCGGCGCCGTGCTCCCTCATTCTCACGCGAGCCGTGAGACGATCAAACGAAGCAAATCTGATTAGCTGACGCCGCGAAACGTGAAAAGCATTTCACCGCGAGCGCGTTCGACGTTTAATTCAGCCGGCGCTTTCGTCGCGCAATTGCGCGAGCGAGGCACGCTGTTTGCCGTTCGCGTCGAAGTTATCGTCGGCGAGCCAGCGTTCGAAGCCGCGCCGGATGCGCGGCCAGTCGCGGTCGATGATCGCGTACCACGCCGTATCGCGATTACGTCCCTTGTAGACGATCGCCTGCCTGAAGATGCCTTCGAACTCGAAGCCGAGCCGAAGCGCGGTCTTGCGCGAAGGCGCGTTCAGGCTGTCGCACTTCCATTCGTAACGCCGGTAGCCGAGGTCTTCGAAAACGTAGCGCATCAACAGATATTGTGCTTCCGTCGATATGCGCGTCTGCTTGAGCAAAGGCGAGAACGTGACGCTGCCCATTTCGATCACGCCATGCACGGGCTCTATGCGCATCAGCGCGAGCGTGCCGACCGCCTTGCCGCTCGCGGAATCGATGACGGTGTAGTGAAGCGGATCGGCCGACGCCTCGGCTTTCGTCAGATAGTCGCGGAAGGACTCGAAATTAGCGAACGGTCCGACGAACAGATAAGTCCAGTCGCTGCCGTCCGGCGCCCGGCCGTAGGCGTCGAAAAGATCGGCCGCGTGGCGTTCCACGTCGAGCGGCTCGATACGGCAATGTCTGCCGTCGATGCCGATGCGCGCCGGACGCTCGCGCGCTTTCCAGTCCGTCACCGCTTCGCCGATGGGCTGCTGATACTCGTTGGTTCTCGTCATGCGTCGGAGGCTCCGGTTGCGTGATAGGGGAATTCGCAGTCTAAAAGCTCAGCCATCGAAAATCGAGCGATTCTGAAATTTCGGAACGGCGCGCGGCCGGCGTGAATCGCCACAAAAAAATATCAGCAAAATCAGTAGCTTAAGAGGCAGCCTCGGCACGTCTCGCTTGGCACGGGCCTTGCCTTGTTATAGGCATAGACCCGTCGCGAAGGCCCTTCGCGACTCAAGGCCAAAACGGAGACGACATCTTGATCCTGCCATCGGCTCGGCGCACGCCGGCATTCCGATAACCGGTCCCACCCGCTTATCCCTCACGCATCCCTCACGCATCCCGAATCATCGGCGCGGCGCTGCACTCGCACGCCCGCACGAGGACCGCAGCACATGCACTACACAAACAGCAAGGAGACACTCGTGCACATCACATCTCATGGCGCGCAGCACGACGACGCGCAGCAGGCATCGACGAACAAGGCAAAGGAACGCTTCTGGCCCGAAGGCTGGTGGAAGCTGATGGAAACGCGCATCGGCATCATTCCGCTGCCGGTGTACGTGCTGCTGCTCCTGTTGATCGTCGGCTTTGCGGTGACGGGCAAGGTGCCGGGCGAAATCTCGATGGCGATCGCCGTGCTCGCGTTCTTCGGCTTCACGTGCGCCGAGATCGGCAAGCGCATGCCGCTCGTGCGCAACATCGGCGCGGCGGCCATCTTCGCGACCTTCATTCCGTCGGCGCTGACCTATTACCATCTGCTGCCCAAGCCGATCCTGAATCTCACCACCGAGTTCACGAAGCAGACCAACTTCCTGTATCTCTTCATCGCGTCGATCATCGTCGGCAGCATTTTGAGCATGGACCGGCGCGTGCTGATCCAAGGCTTCATCAAGATCTTCATTCCGCTCGCGACCGGTTCGATCGTGGCGGCGATCGTGGGCACGCTCGTCGGCACGGCGCTCGGTCTCGGGGCGCGCCATACGCTGCTGTACATCGTCGTGCCGATCATGGCGGGCGGCGTCGGCGAAGGCGCGATTCCGCTTTCGATCGGCTATTCGGAGATCATGCATCTGCCGCAGGGCGAGCTTTTCGCGCAGGTGTTGCCGCCGGTGATGCTCGGCAGCCTCACGGCGATTCTTCTGTCGGGCGTGCTCGACATGATCGGCCGCCGCTATCCGCATCTGACAGGCAGCGGCCGTCTGCAGGTCGGCGAGCAGGACGAGATGGACCCGGTGAAGGAAGAGGTCGGCGGGCATATCGACGTGACGCACATCGCCGCGGCGGGCATCACGGCGATCACGCTGTACTTGCTCGGCCTTATGTGCCGCAACATGTTCGGCCTGCCGGCGCCGGTCGCGATGCTGTTTCTGGCGGTGCTCGTGAAGCTCGCGCGGGCGGTTTCGCCGCAGCTTCAGGAAGGCGCGTTCGTCGTCTACAAGTTCTTCTCGACGGCCGTCACCTATCCGCTGCTGTTCGCGATCGGCGTGGCGATGACGCCGTGGGACAAGCTGATGGCGGCGTTCACGCTGGCCAACATCGTGACGATCGTGGTGACGGTGGCGACGCTGATGGGCACGGGCTTCGTGGTCGGCCGGTTGCTGAAGATGTACCCTATCGACACCGCGATCGTGAATGCCTGCCACAGCGGCCAGGGCGGCACCGGCGACGTGGCCATCCTGACGGCCGCCAACAGAATGACGCTGATGCCCTTCGCGCAAATCGCGACGCGCATCGGCGGTGCGATCGTCGTCACGTTGACCTTGCTGATCCTGGCGCATTTCGGATGATCGAGTATGACGATGCTGGGCGTTCCCTTGTGGACGGTGGTGGCGAGCGCGGCGCTTTATCTCGCCGTGGCGGCCGCCGCGATGGAGTTCGCCTGGCATCGCGGACTGGACGCATTGACCGAAGCCGGCGCGCACCGGCTGGATCTCTACGCCGCGAGCCTCAAGAGCGAGCTAGGCCGCTATGAAATCCTTCCCGCCATCGCGGCGCGGCAGGACAGCATCAAGACCCTGCTCGCCGCGTCGCCCGATGCGCGGCGCGCGCTGCTTCCGGCTGTCGACGGCTATCTGGAAGCGGTCAACGCGGACGCGGGCAGCGTCGCGGTGGACGTTATCGACCTGAATGGCGATGTGATCGCCGCGAGCAACTGGAACCGGCCGGTGAGCTTCGTCGGCACCAACGTCGCGTATCGTCCGTACTTCACCGATTCGCTCGCGAGCGGCAGCGGCCGGTTCTTCGGCATCGGCACGAACACGGGCCAACCGGGGCTGTACTTCGCGAGCGCGGTGCGCGGCGGACAAAAAGTGCTCGGCGCGACGGCCGTCAAGATCAGCGTCGATCCGCTCGAATCGGCGTGGCGCGTGCCGAACGAAGCGGCCATGGTCGTCGATGGCAACGGCGTCGTCGTGATTTCGACCGTGCCCGCATGGAAGTTCACCGCGCTCGCGCCGATCGCCGCGCATAAGCAGGAGCAGATTCAGGCATCGCGCCAGTATGCGGGCCGCAAGGTCGACAAGCTCGGCTACGAACGGCTCGACGACTGGCGCAACGGCGCGTGGTTCGCGCGCCTGCCCGACTGGTCGCATCCCGGCCGCGAGCGGCGTTATCTCGTGATGTCGCGCAGCGCGCCGCAAGCAGGCGACGCGATCATGGTGGCGCTCGATCTCTCGGCGGCGCGGCGTCAGCAACAACTGGCGTTCGCGTTCGTGACGGGCGCGTTCCTGATCGCGGGCCTGTACGCGCTCTACGCCGTGCAGCGACGCCGCGTGATCGTGGAACGGCTCAAGGCGCAGGACGCGTTGCAGCGCGCGAACGATCGTCTCGAAGCGACCGTGTTGCAGCGCACCGCGGCGCTGCAGCAGGAGATCGACGAGCGCGTGCTCACTGAGCAGAAGCTGCGCGATTCGCAACAGGAACTCGTGCACGCCGGCAAGCTCGCCGTGCTCGGTCAGATGGCCGCCGGCCTCACGCATGAGATCAATCAGCCGCTCGTCGCCATTCGCACGCTGTGCGACAACGCGCGCACGTTTTTCGAGCGTGGCCAGAGCGCGCAGGCGCTCGCCAATCTGGAGCGCGTGGGCAGGCTCGTCGAGAACATGGCGCAGCTCACGGCCGAGTTGAAGGCCTTCGCGAGAAAGCCCGAGGCGAACACGGTTCCGGTTTCGCTCGCCGATGCGCTCGCGCACGCGCGGCTCATGGTCGACGCGCGCATCCGCGATGAACAAGTGCGACTCGATATCGACATCGCGCCCGACGCCATCGTCGCGGCCGAACCGGGACGCTTGCAGCAGGTGATCGTCAACCTGCTCGGCAATGCGCTCGATGCGCTCGCCGGCCGCGAAGCGCCGCGCATTCGAATCGGCGCAAGCCGCACCGACGACCCCGCTCGCGTGACCTTCTTCATCGCCGACAACGGCCCCGGTATCGACCCGCACGTGCTCGCGCATCTCTTCGAACCGTTCGTCACGACCAAGCCGCGCGGGCATGGGCTCGGCCTCGGGCTCGCGATCACGTCGCGCATCATCGAGGGCTTCGGCGCGCGGATCGCGGCTGTCAATCTCGAAGGCGGTGGCGCACAATTCACCATCGAATTCGTAGCGGCGAACGGCGGGAGCATCGATAGTGAATAAAAGCATGAGCGACGACATCCGCGTGGTGATCGTCGAGGACGACGAGGACGTGCGCGTCGGCGTCGAACAGGCGGTGGCGCTCGCGGGCTTCCCGGTGGAATCGCACGCGAGCGCCGCGAGCGCGCTTGCCGCCGCCGTGCCCGGCGCGCCCGTGGTGTTCGTCTCCGACCTGCGCATGCCGGGTATCGACGGCATGCAGTTGCTCGAACGCGTGATCGCCATCGACGCGCAAATTCCCGTCGTGCTGATCAGCGGTCATGCCGATATTTCCACGGCCGTCGGCGCGATGCGCGTGGGCGCTTACGACTTCATCGAGAAGCCGTTCTCGTCGGAGCACATTGCCGGACGCGTCGCGCGCGCGGTGGAGAAGCGCCGGCTCACGCTGGAGGTCGCTGGGCTGCGCGCCGCGCTGCAAAACGGACGCGGCATCGAGGCGCTCGTGCTCGGCAAGTCGCCCGCCATCGCCGACGTGCGCAAGAAGATTTTGCGGCTCGCGGACACGTCCGTGTCGGTGCTCATCACGGGCGAAACGGGCACCGGCAAGGAGCTGATCGCGCGGGCGCTGCACGACTATGGCAGACGGCGCGAGCATCACTTCGTCGCGCTCAATTGCGGCGGCTTGCCGGAGCAGCTTTTCGAGAGCGAGCTCTTCGGGCATGAAGCGGGCGCGTTCACCGGGGCGACGAAGAACCGCATCGGCAAGATCGAATGGAGCGACGGCGGCACGCTCTTTCTCGACGAGATCGAAACCATGCCGGTCGCGCTGCAGATCAAGCTGTTGCGCGTGCTGCAGGAGCGGCGCGTGGAACGGCTCGGGACCAATGAATCGATCGCGGTCGATTGCCGCGTGATCGCGGCGTCCAAGGCCGACCTTGCGTTGCTCTCGTCGGACGGGCGCTTTCGCGCCGACTTGTTGTATAGGCTGAATGTCGCGCTGATCGACGTGCCGCCGCTGCGCGAACGCCGTGAAGACGTGCCGCTGCTCTTCGAGCACTTCGTGCTCGCGGCGGCGCAGCGCTTCGGCACGGACGCCCCGACGGTCACGGCCGCGCAGGTTTCCGAGTTGACCGCGCATGGATGGCCCGGCAATGTGCGCGAATTGCAGAACGTGGCCGATCGTTTCGTGCTCGGTCTCGCCGACGATCAATTGATTCCGTCCGGCGACCGGCCGCGCGGCAATGTTCCGCTCAACGAGCAGCTTGCGTATATCGAGCGCGTGCTGATCGATGACATGATGCGGCGTCACAATGGCAACGTCGGCGCGGCGAGTGAAGCGCTCGGCATGCCGCGCAAGACGCTGTATCACAAGCTTCGGCAGTTCAAGATTCCGGGGCGCGACGCGCAGTCGGACGACATCGAGAATTAATCTGGATGCCGAAGCAGTTTCACCGGGAATGGCAATACGCGGCGGCCGCTTCGGTTAAGGATAAGCCGCGCAATTCCTCCGGCGACGCCAGATGCACGGCGACGATTTAGCGATTATCAAGCCGCAGTTCAGGCACGGAATCGAGGTGCAGTTCGAAGAAATGGACGGTGTCTCTTCTTCCGTCCCAGATACCGCAGGCGCTACCCGCAGGGCGTAACGGGTGCGACGTGAGTCCGATCTCTTCCTCCAGTTCGCGCAGCGCCGCCGCATGAGGCGTCTCGCCGGGACTGATGCTGCCGCCGGGCAAATTCCACTCGGACCGGTACGAAGGCTTCACCAGCAAGAGCATTCGCCCGACGTAGATCGCAACCAGCGCGCCTTCATGGTCAGGCCGTCGAAGGCGCCACCATGCGCGTGCAAGCCGGAATCCGAGGCGAAGCATCACGCGCCACACAGAGTCGATAAGCGTAGCCGGTCGCGCTTGGTCAACGCCCGGCATGAGGGCTCTCTCCTTTCCTTTCATCGTCAGAGTGTCTTCCGGTTCGTCGCGTTCGTGCCGCACAGTGTATCCCGCGCGCGTCGCAGCACGGCCACGTCACGTCATGCGGCAGAATCAGATCGCTTCGCCGCTATCGTGCGTCGACGCCCGGCTTCACCGTTCCATCGGCCTGCGGAAGCTCGATCGGCTTCACCTCGACGGGAGCCGTGCCGTCCTTTTTGATCCCGAGCTTGTCCGCCGTTTTTGGCGATACATCGACGATCCGATCCTTCACATAAGGACCGCGATCCTTGATCTCGACGACATCGCTATTGCCGTTCTCCAGATTCGTGACGCGCGCCTTGGTGCCGAGCGGAAGCGTCTTGCTCGCGGCCACGTTGGATTGCGGATTCATATGCGTGCCGTCCGCCATTTTCTTCTTGTAGAACTTGCGGCCGTAGTACGAAGCCTCGCCCTTGCGCGGTTTGCCCGAGCGGTCGAGTCCGCTTTCATGCGCGGATTTCGCCTTCGCGTGACGATGATGCTGATGCGCCGACGCCTTCTCGTGCGCCGGATAAGCCGTGCTCACACAGCACGACAGGATCACGCATACGAATGCCCGAAGCCGCTTCATATCTGTCCTCTCGAACTCGACGTCGACATGCATCGGGTAGCAGGGTTCGGGCCGTTTCCTTCTGCTCAATACGCCGGCCCCTCGATCTGCACACACGGCGGATAACAGCTTGTATAGTGCGAGAGCCCACGAACTGTCGATCAGAGGAACCACATGAATCTGAAGAACAAGAGGCGTCTCCTGCTCACCGGCGGCATGGCAACGGCGGCGCTATGCATCGCCGGATGCACGACCACGGGTCCGTCGTCCGGAGAGACCGCAGCCGGCACGGCCGATCGCGATCGCGCCATCGACGCCGCCGTCGATGCCACGCTGCAACGCTTATACGTCTCCGTGAGCGGCTCGCGCGAACTCGTGAACAAGGCGCGCGGCGTGCTGGTCTTTCCTCGCGTGATCGCGGCGGGATTCTGGCTGGGCGCGCAGTACGGCGAAGGCGCGCTGCGTATCGATGGCCGCACCGACGGCTACTACAACACGGCAGGCGGTTCATTCGGCTTGCAGATCGGCGCGCAGTCGAAGGCGCTCATCTACGTGTTCCTGACCGATGATGCCCTCGCGCAATTCCGTCGGCGCGACGGCTGGGCGGTCGGCACCGACGCCACTGTCGCCGTGGTCAGGCTCGGCGCCAACGGCCAGCTCGATACGACCACGGCCACCGATCCCGTCGAGGTCTTCGTACTGACGAACGCCGGTCTCATGGCGGGCGTGTCGCTCGAAGGCACCAAGGTCAGCCGGCTGAGTCCCTGAGCGCTACTGCGCCGGGCCCGACAAGGGCCTGGTCGCCATCGCCCGCGTGAGACCGTGGACCGGACGACGCACGGCCACATCGAACGGATTGATCTGCGGGCCGATCGTCGACGCCTGGCGCTTGAGCAGTTCGACGACCATCGGCAAGCGGTCTTCGCCGAGACGCGTCGATAGCGTGCCGACGCTCAACGCGCCGAGCGCATGCCCCGATCGATCGAGGATCGGCACCGCGACGCCCGCCATGCCATCGATCAGCCCGCTGTTGCGGCCCGCATAGCCTTGCGCGCGCACTCGCTCGATTTCGGTGCGCAGATACACCTCGTCGAAGACGCCATAGTTATGCAGACGCGGCACGTTATAGCGAATGATCTCCTCGCGCTCCTCCTCGGGCTGAAACGCGAGAATCGCGAGACTGCCCTGCCCGACGCCCAGCGCGACGCGTCCGCCCACGTCGCCGGTGAACGAGCGGATCGGGAACGGGCCTTCGCACATGTCGAGGCACACCGCATCGAAACTGCTCTTCACGAGCAGGAAGATGGTGTCGCCGAGACTCGCGCATAGTCGAAGCAACGCGGGCCGGCAGAGCGTGCGCATGCGGCTCGGGTTGCCCGCCTGCGCCGCCAGCGAAAAGAAATCGACGCTCAGCCGATAGCGCTTGCTTGCTTCGTCCTGTTCGACGACGCCCTCTGCGATCAGCGCATGCAGAATCCGATGCACCGTGGCCTGCGTCAGTCCGACCGCTTTCGCGAGCGCGGTGACGCGGCTGCCTTCGGCCTGCCCTTCGCCGAGCGCGCGGATTACCGCGAACGCGCGTTGAAGCATGCCGACGCCCGGCGCATCCGGCGCGGGTGTTCCGTTTTTTTCGTCAGAAGCCTTCATCTTCGCCTCATTTATTCCATTTAATGGAATGTGCGCGCCGTGCGATTTTCGCCGCCACCATTCGACCCGATTCGGCCGCAATGCGCAATCTAAGGGAATACCCAAGTCCCGATCAGTGGAACGATTCCGGAAATTATTCGATGCATATTCCGTTTAACGGAATTCAATATCAAGTTTGTCTCAGTCAGTGGAATTCGAAATTGACGCTGCGGATTTTGGCTGGCTAGAGTCGCTCATCGAATCAATCGCATATTGCCGGCGCGCGATGCGTCGAAGGGGCTGGCCATGTCGTTCCTCACATTGACGGATTTGTCGAAATCGTTCGGCGATCTGCACGCCGTCGCCGACGTCGATCTGTCGGTCGAGAAAGGCGAGTTCGTGTCGCTGCTCGGGCCGTCGGGTTGCGGCAAGACGACGACCTTGCAGATGATCGCGGGCTTTATCGAAGCGACGCGCGGCCGCATCATGCTCGATGGCCGCGACATCACGCACATGCGCCCGAACAAGCGCGGCCTCGGCATCGTGTTTCAAAGTTATGCGCTGTTTCCGCACATGAGCGTCGAGCAGAACGTGAGCTTCGGCCTTGAGATGCGCGGCATCGACAAGAGCGAACGCCGCGAGCGCGTGAAGGAAGCCCTGTCGCTCGTGCGGCTCGACAAGTTGGCGCAGCGCTTTCCGCGCGAGTTGTCCGGCGGACAGCGTCAGCGCGTGGCGCTCGCGCGCGCCATCGTCATCGCGCCGCCCGTGCTGTTGCTCGACGAGCCGATGTCGAACCTCGATGCGAAGTTGCGCGAAGACATGCAGTTCGAATTGCGCGGCATTCAGCGCAAGATCGGCACGACGACGATCATGGTCACGCACGACCAGTCCGAAGCGCTGTCGATCAGCGATCGCGTCGTCGTGATGGAAGCGGGCCGCATTACGCAGGTGGACACGCCTTATCGCGCGTATGAACGTCCCGAGACGAGTTTCGTGTCGCAGTTCATCGGCAAGGCCAACATGCTGCGCGGCACGATCGTCGCGCGCGATGGCGACGCCATTCGCATCGATCTCGGCCACGATCTCGCGGAGACGGGCTCCACTTCGCAACTGCCGGAACGCGAGCGCGCCATCGGCGTCGGCGATGCGGTCACGGTCTGCATCCGTCCCGAGAAACTGAGGCTCGGCGCGGCGGGCAGCGGGCGTCTGCCGGGCCGCGTGACGAGCCGCTTCTTCCTCGGCAGCCAATGGCTTTATCGGCTCGACAGCCGCGCGGGCGAGATGCTCGTGTGCTGCCAGAATCACGGCGACGATCCGCTCGAAGAAGGCGCGCACGTGGGCATCGACTGGAATACGGAATCGATCCGCTTCATTCAGCAGGAGGCCGCCCGTGGATAGCACGTTGCGCTCTTCCGAGCCCGCCGCGACGCCCGCGCAGGCACACGCGCGCCGCGCGCCCTGGCACGCCTACGCGCCCTTGTGGATGATGAGCGCGCCCGCGCTTATTCTCTTCGCGGTGCTCGTGATCGTGCCGCTCGCGATGACGCTCGCGCTCACGTTCTATCGCTTCGATCCGTCGATGGGCGCCGTCGCCGCGTTCGATCCGCACAACTACGCCGAAGTGCTCGGCTCGTCGTACTTCCACACGATCTTCGCGCGCACGTTCGGCATCGCGGCGCTGGTCACGTTGCTGTGCGTCGCGATCGGCACGCCCGAGGCGTACATCCTGTCGCGCATGGGCGATCCTTGGCGATCCGTCTTTCTGCTGGTGATTCTCGCGCCGCTGCTCGTCTCGGTGGTCGTGCGCGCGTTCGGCTGGAGCATGCTGCTCAACGTGAACGGGCTCGTGAACCAGTTGCTCGGCGTGTTCGGCTTCGGCCCGTACAAGCTGCTCTACACGACGTTCGCGATCGTCATCGCGCTGGTTCACGTGATGCTGCCGTTCATGGTGATTCCGGTCTGGACCGCGCTGCAGCGTATTGATCCGCAAACCGAAAACGCCGCGCTCTCGCTAATGGCCTCGCCCGCCGTGACGCTGTGGCGCATCGTGCTGCCGCAACTCGTGCCGGGCATCCTCTCCGGCAGCCTGATGGTGTTTGGTCTTTCCGCAAGCGCCTTCGCCATTCCCGGCCTGCTCGGCGGAAGACGCTTGAAGGTCGCGGCGACCACCGTATACGACCAGTTCCTCAGTTCGATGAACTGGCCGCTCGGCGCGACCATCGCGCTGCTTCTGCTCGTCGCCAATCTGGTGGTGATGCTCACCTATTACCGCGTGCTTGAGCGGCGCTACACGCGCAGCATGGGCTGAACGAGGGCGATCAATCATGCGCAAAAACGGTCCGCTCGCGCTGGCGTTTCACACGCTCGTGATTCTCTTCGTGCTCGCGCCGCTTGTCGTCGTCGTGCTCGTCGCGTTCACGCCGGAGGAAACGCTCACGCTGCCCACGCGCGGTCTTTCGCTGCGCTGGTTCCGCGCGATTCTCGATTATCCCGACTTCATCTCGGCGTTCTTCAACAGCGTGAAGCTCGCGTTCGCATCGGCGACGCTGTCGCTCGTCGTCGCGTTGCCCGCGGGACTCGCGATCGGCCGCGCGCGCTTCCCGGGGCGCGGCTTTCTCAATGCGCTGTTGTTGTCGCCGCTCGTGATACCCGGCCTCGTGCTCGGCATCGCGATGCTGCGCTTCTTCGCGATGATCGGCGCGACCGGCTCGTTCGCGTGGCTGATTCTCGCGCACATGGTCATCATCACGCCGTTCGTGATGCGGCTCGTGCTCGCGTCGGTGAGCGGCATGGACCGCAGCATCGAGCACGCCGCTTCGTCGCTCGGCGCGAGTGCGTGGACGACCTTTCGCCGCGTCACGCTGCCGATGATCCTGCCCGGCATCACTGGCGGATGGCTCCTCGCGTTCATCAACAGCTTCGACGAGCTGACGATGTCGGTCTTCGTCACGTCACCGCAAACGGTCACGCTGCCCGTGCGCATGTACATGTACGCGACCGAATCCATCGACCCGATGATGGCGTCGGTCTCGGCGCTCGTCATCTTCATCACCGCGGGCGCGATGCTGCTTCTCGACCGCGTGTATGGGCTCAACCGCATTCTGATCGGCCAGCACTGAACCCAATCTCATGAGCACCGAAACGCTTCATCGCGCGCCGCAATTCGTCCGTCTCGTCGAGACGCAGCGCGCGCGCATTTCCTTCGTGCTCGACGGCGCGCCCGCCGAAGCGCTCGCGGGCGACACGCTTCTGACCGCAATTCTCATGCAGCAGCGTCACGTGCGGCATAGCGAATTCAGCGGCAAGCCGCGCGCGGGCTTCTGCCTCATCGGCGCGTGTCAGGATTGCTGGGTGCGCGGCGAGGACGGCAAGCGCATGCGCGCATGTTCGACGCGCGTGGAAGCGGGCATGCGCGTGTGCACGGAGGATGCGCGATGAGCGATGCGCATCGTGTGGTCATCGTCGGCGCGGGACCGGCCGGAATCCGCGCGGCGGAAACACTCGTCGCGTCGGGCGTGCGTCCCGTCGTCATCGATGAAAACGCACGCTGGGGCGGGCAAATCTATCGCCAGCCGCCCGCCGACGCGGGCTTCAGACGCAGCAAGGCCGCGCTCTACGGCTTCGAGGCGAAGAAGGCCGCCGCCGTGCACGACACGATGGCGAAGCTGTTGCCGCAGATCGACTATCGTCCCGACACGCTCGTGTGGGCGTGCGAGCAGAACCGCCTCGACACGATTCACGCGGGGCGCGAAGCGAGCGTGCCGTTCACGCATTTGATCATCGCGAGCGGCGCGACCGATCGCATCGTGCCGATTCCCGGCTGGACGCTCGCGGGCGTCTTCACGCTCGGCGGCGCGCAGGTCGCGTTGAAGGCGCAAGGCTGCGCGATCGGTTCGCGCATCGTGCTCGCGGGCACCGGGCCGCTGCTGTATCTGGTCGCGTATCAGTACGTCAAGGCGGGCGCGCAGGTCGTCGCCGTGCTCGACACGAGTCCGTTCGCGCGACAGGTCGCCGCCGCGCCGCGCATGCTCAGTCAGCCATCGACGTTCGCCAAGGGCGTGTACTACGTCGGCTGGCTCAAGGCGCACGGCGTGCGTATCGAACGCGGCGTGACGCTCGACGGCATCGATGGAGACGACGCCGTGCGCGGCATGCGCTGGCGCACGCATCGCGGCGAGCCACGCACGCTCGATTGCGATGCCGTGGGCATGGGCTTCGGCCTGCGTCCCGAAACGCAACTCGCCGATCTCGCCGGATGCCGCTTTCGCTTCGACGCGCTCAATCGCTGCTGGCTGCCCGAGCGCGACGCGGCGGGCCGCGCTTCGGTGCGCCACGTCTATCTCGCGGGCGACGGCGCGGGCATCGCCGGCGCGGACGCCGCCGAGCTGGCTGGACGACGCGCCGCGCTCGCGCTGATCGAGGACATCGGCATCGTGGCCCACGAGCGCGTCCCGCCCGACGCAACGAAGCTCGAACGCGAACTGCAACGCATCGCGGCGTTTCGCGAAGGCATCGAGCATGCGTTCGCGCCGCCCGAAAACACCGCGCAAAACTGGCCCGACGACATGACCGTCTGCCGCTGCGAGGACGTCACCGCGGGCACGATGCGCGCGTGCATCCGTAGCGGGCTCGCGACCGAAGTCAATCGCCTCAAGGCGCTCACCCGCATCGGCATGGGCCGTTGTCAGGGCCGCATGTGCGGCGAGTCCGCCATCGCTCTGCTCAGTGCCGAAACCGGCAAGCCGCTCGCCGATGTCGGCCGTCTGCGCAGCCAGGCGCCCATCAAACCCATTCCGATCACGCCGATGCTCTACGACGACGGCGTGCGCGTGCAGCCCGAGGAAGCCCACGATGAGTGACGCACGCCATTACGATGTGGTGATCGCGGGCGGCGGGCTCGTCGGCTCGTCGACGGCGCTCGCGCTCGCGAAAGCCGGCATGCGCGTCGCCCTGATCGAACGGCGTTTCTGCGGCGCGCAGGCGAGCGGCGTGAACTACGGCGGCGTGCGCACGCAGGGACGCACGGCGGAACAGTTGCCGCTCGCGGTGCGCGCGCGGCGTGTCTATGGCCGCTTGCCCGAGCTTATCGGCATCGACGGCGAGATGGTCGTGTCGGGTCATCTGCGGATCGCGCGTCGTGAAGCCGATCTCGACGTGCTCGATCGATGGTCCGCGATGGCGCGCGAGCACGGCGTCGAATCGCAGGTGATGAGCGGCGCGGCGTTCCGCGAGCGTTATCCGTGGCTCGGTCCCGCGGCGATCGGCGGCTCGCTCTGTCCTTCCGATGGCCACGCGAATCCGCGTCTCGTCTCGCCGGGTTTCGCGCACGCCGCGCGACGCGCGGGCGCCGACGTGCGCGAACAGACCGAACTGTCCGATATCGCGTTCGACGGCGCGCGCTTTCAGATGCGCGCGGGCCGCGAGCGCATCAGCTCCGACTGGCTCGTCAACAGCGCGGGCGCGTGGGCGAATCGCATCGCGGGGAGCTTCGGCGAAAGCGCGCCGATGAAGCCCATCTATCCGAACATGTGGGTGACGGAGCCGCTGCCGCTTTTTATCGGGCATAGCCTCGGCGTCGTCGGCGGCGGCATCTACGCGCGGCAGGTCGAGCGCGGCAACTGCGTGATCGGCGGCGGGCGCGGACATGGCGACGGCGAGCACGCGCAGCCGTCGAGCGCCACGACGCGCGCCGTGATGCGCGACGCATGCGCGCTCCTGCCCGCGCTGCGCGATGCGCTTTTGATCCGCACCTGGAGCGGCGTCGAAGGCGAGACGCCGGACAGCAATCCGGTTATCGGGCCGAGCCGCACGACGCCGCGTCTGCTGCATGCTTTCGGTTTCTCGGGCGGCGGTTTTCTGCTCGCGCCCGGCGTCGGCGAAGTGCTCGCCGAACTCGTCACGCAGGGCGAGACGAGCACGCCGATCGACGCGTTTTCGATCGCACGTTTCAGTTCGATGCCTCTATCCGCCACACACTAGCCAGAACAAGGAAAACTCACGATGAAGCTGCCCCGCACACTCGTATCGCTCGCCGCGCTCGTCGCGTTCGGCATGACGTCGCCCGCCTGGTCGCAAACCAAAACCATCTACATCGGCATGAACGGCGGACCGATGGAAAAGGCCTACACGAGCCAGGTGCTTCCCGACTTCGAGAAGGCTAACAACGTGAAGGTCGTCGTGGTGCCGGGCACGTCTTCGGACGTGCTCGCGAAGCTGCTCGCCAATCGCAACAGTCCGCAGATTCACGTCGCGTTCCTCGACGACGGCGTCATGGCGCGCGCCGTCAGCATGGGCGTGTGCCAGAAGCTCGACGATTCGCCGGTGCTCAAGGAACTCTATCCGTTCGCGCGCCTGAAGGACGACATGGGCGCGGGCGTGCAGCTCGGCATGACGGGCATCGGCTACAACACGAAGCTTTTCAAGGAAAAGGGCTGGGCGCCGCCCACTTCGTGGATGGATTTCGCCGATCCCAAGTACAAGGGCAAGGTCGTATTCCAGTCGGCGTCGAGCAGCACGTTCGGCTTGCACGGCTTCCTCGCGATCAACCGCATCCTCGGCGGCAGCGAAAAGAACGTCGAGCCGGGATTCTCCAAATGGGCGACGACGGTCGGACCGAACGTCGTCGAATACATTCCGAACTCGGCGAAGCTCTCGGAGATGATCACGACCGGCGAAGCCGGCCTCTTCCCGCTCACGCCGACCGCCATCGGCGATCTGAAGGACAAGGGTCTGCCGGTCGCGTATGTCGCGCCGAAGGAAGGCGCGGTGCTGCTGCTCGTCGATGCGTGCGTCGTGAAGAACAATCCCGATCCGGCGCTCGCCCAGAAGCTCGCGCAATTCCTGTTGTCCGCGCCCGCGCAAACGAAGGCCGCCGAAGCCGGCAAGCAGATCCCGACCAACACGAAGGCGAAGATGACGCCGGAGATGGAGAAGAATCTCGGCGATCTGAATTCGCTCGTGAAGAAAGTGAGCGTCGTGGACTGGGACACGATCAACGCGAATCGCGCGCAGTGGGATCAGCGCTGGAATCAGCAGATCGAAAAGTAAGCCTGATTTTTTTAATCACGCGACGCGCGTAATCGCGCGTCGACGTGCTTAAAGATCCTTCACCAGCCGCAGCGCATCGTAGATAGCGGCGTGCGTGTTGCGCGCCGCCACCGCATCGCCGATTCTAAAAAGCTGAAAGCGTCCTTCCGGATTTGTCTCGGCGCTCTGCTGCCTGCCGTCGATGAGTTCGTCGTAATTCACCGCGCCGCGGTTCTTCGAAAGCGGCTTGAGTTCGAAGTAAAGCTCGTCCATCGGAATCGTGCCGTGATTGACGACGATCTGATCGTGACGCTGCTCTTTCGTGACGCCGCCGTAGTCGCTGCCGATCGTCGCCACCAGATCGCCGCCTTCGCGACGCACCGACTCAAGCCGGAACGTCACCGTGAACGTGGTCGCGAGCTTTTGCAGCGAGCGCATATAAGGCACGAGATTCATGCTCATCACTTCGGGCGAGAAGGAGCGGTCGGGCGTCATGACTTCCACCTTGCCGCCCGCCTGCGCGATGGTTTCGGCAGCCTGAAGCGCGGCGTGATCGCCGGCGTCGTCGAAAATCAGCACGTTCGCGCCGGGCTTCACGTCGCCCGAAATGATGTCCCACGACGAGACGACATGCTCGTTGCCCGTGCTGCAAACCTCTGTGTGCGGCATGCCGCCGGTCGCGACGATCACCACGTCGGGATTTTCCGCGAGCACCGTCTCCGTATCCGCCCACGTGTTGAATCTGAACTGCACGCCGAGCCTTTCGCACTGCGCCATACGCCAGTCGATGATGCCCATCATCTCCTTGCGGCGAACGTTCTGCGCGGTGAGACGAATCTGCCCGCCGGGATCGTTCATCGCTTCGAGCACGACGACATCGTGCCCACGCTCGCCCGCCACGCGCGCCGCTTCGAGGCCCGCCGGCCCCGCGCCGATTATCACGATCCTGCGCTTGATCGCGGCGGGCTTGATCGTCTGCGGCATCTCCAGTTCGCGGCCCGTCGCGGCATTGTGAATGCACAGCGCCATGCCGCCCTGATAGATGCGATCGAGACAATAATTCGCGCCCACGCAAGGCCGGATGTCGTCTTCGCGGCGCTCGATGATCTTGCGCACGATATGCGGATCGGTCATGTGCGCGCGCGTCATGCCGACCATGTCGATCTTGCCCGACTCGATCGCGTGGCGCGCCGTCGCGACGTCCTGAATGCGCGCCGCATGAAACGTGGGGAACTCCGTCACCCGCCGGATCTCGCCCGCGAAGTCGAGATGCGGGGCACTCTTCATTCCCATGATCGGGATGATGTCGGTGAGTCCGGCGTCCGTTTCCAGATGCCCGCGAATGACGTTCAGGAAATCGACGAGACCGCTGTTTTTCAGGCGTTTCGAAATCTCGATGCCCTCTTCCTTCGTGATGCCGCCCGCGAGCATTTCATCGGCCGTATAGCGAATGCCGACGAGAAAGCGCTCGCCGACGCGCTCGCGAATCGCGCGCAGCACATCGAACGTGAAGCGCATGCGATTGTCCAGCGAGCCGCCGTAAGGACCTTCGAGCGTGTTCGTCAGAGGCGACCAGAACTGGTCCATCAAATGACCGTACGATTCGATTTCCAGCCCGTCGAGCCCGGCCGCTTTCATGCGCTCGGCCGCATCCGCGAAGTCGCGCACGATGCGCTCGATGTCCCAGTCTTCCAGCTTCTTCGGGAAAGCCCTATGCGCCGGCTCGCGATTGTGCGAAGGCGACACAGCGGGCAGCCAGTCACCCTTGTCCCAGCGCGTGCGCCGGCCGAGATGAGTCAACTGGATCATCACCTTCGCGCCGTGCTCGTGGCATTCGTCGACGAGATCCTTCATCCACGGCACAACTTCGTCCCGGTACGCGAGGATGTTGTTGAACACCGGCGGACTGTCCTTCGAAACAGCCGCCGAGCCCGCCGTCATCGTCAATGCGATGCCCGCCTTCGCCCTTTCGACGTGATAAGCGCGATAGCGCTCCTTCGGCATCCCGTCCTCGGCGTAGGCCGGTTCATGCGAGGTCGTCATGATCCGGTTTCGAAAAGTGAGATGTTTCAGCGTGTAAGGCTGCAGCAGCGGATCCGTGGACATGAGCGCCTCTTCGAAGCAAGTGGGGACGAACGACCGTTGTGAACCAAGAGTAGAACCACTGTACACATGTGTCAAGTAGGGAGACAATGGTGTACGTGAACGTCAAAAACCAGGAAAACGACGCAATGGACCAGACGCCCGACGTAGTGCGCGGCTCCGCCGACATGTGGCTGGACGCGGCGTACGAAGGCCTTCTCGAAGGAGGCGTGGACGCAGTCCGCATACTTCCGCTTGCAAAAAAGCTGAATCTTTCGCGCACGAGTTTCTATTGGTTCTTCAAGGACCGTGAGGAACTGCTCGATTTCCTGCTCGGCCGATGGAAGGAGAAAAACACGGGCAACTGGATCGAGCGCACGCAGGCGTATGCGGACAGCGTGTGCGAAGCGATGCTGAATGTCTTCGACTGCTGGTTCGACGACACGCTCTTCGATTCGCGCTTCGAGGCCGCGATGCGCAGCTGGGCGCAGCAATCGCCGGAGATCGCCGCGCAGATGGCGCAGGACGACGCGCAACGCATCGCGGCGTTGACGGACCTGTTCGCGCGCTTCGGCTATGAACCGCGCGCCGCCGATGTCCGCGCGCGCGTGGCGTATTTCACGCAGGCGGGTTATGTGTCGACGAAGCCCGACGAAGACATGGCGGCGCGCATGTCGCGCATTCCGGAATACGTCGAGGTGTTCACGGGCGTGCGGCCGAAGAAACACGAGCTTCAGCGTTTCTATTCAAGGCGCAACTTCGCGTTTCAGTGAAGGGGTGCGAGTGCATATTTTGTTCGCGCTTGCATGCGTGAGCATTCGGATTGTTGCCGCCAGAGGCCAATCCCTTGGCGGAATCGGTCAGGCGCGACGCGGGCCCATTCGTTCGACATAGGCTGGGGGAGCACGGTCTATTCCGCCTTTGGGGCCATCATGCACAAAATCCTTAGTCCGATTGGAACCGAAATAGAAATCCCGGAAACGGTCGATCAGAACTCGACTACATTCGATTTGACCGATCTCGCTGGCGCGAAGCAATACTACGAAGAAAACGGCTATGTCGTCGTGCGCAAAGTAGTGGATCAAGCCGCGTGCGATTCCATTCGCAATGCGTTCGATAAAACGGTCAAGCAATACCCTGGATATATATACCGGCAGGCTACGGCGAATCCGGAAAAGAACAGAATCAACGAGTACGGTTTCGTGATGAATCCGCTGCTCAATCTTCAGTCCCTCAGTGACGTAGGTTTCGCGCCGCTCAAGAACCTGGCGGTCAAGGCGTTCGCGAGCCCGAATATCAAAGCGATCACACGCGAACTCTTTTCGGAAGAAGGCAAGCTCGTGCAGAGCATGTATTTCGAAGGGAACGCGGAGACGTGGCCGCATCAGGATACGTACTACCTCGACAGCGAGTTGATCGGCACGATGGTGGGATGCTGGTACGCCCTCGAAGATATCGACGCGGGCGCCGGGCGCTTCTTCGTGGTTCCAGGCAGTCACCGTATCGACATGGTGAAGAACGGAAAGAACTTTGACGTCGCGTTCAATCATGGTCAATACAAGGAACTCGTCAAGAAGATCTTATCCGAACAACAACTCGAATTTCGCGCGCCATTCCTGCAAAAAGGCGACGTGCTTCTCTGGAATTCGAAAACGATTCATGGCAGCTTGCGCACGACGCGTCCGCAATATTCGCGCAGTTCCCTCACGTCGCATTTCATCCCGCTTTCTCACCGGTTCCTGCAATTCCAGTCGAAGATCAAGCCGCTGAATCTGCGCGAGTTCAACGGTATGGCGTTCAACTGCCCGAAAGACATGGAGCGGCTGTCCAGCCGCGTCGTGCTGGGTATCGAAACGACGTTCCCGAAGACATTTCAGATGGCAAAGAAACTGGCCATCAAGGCATTGGTGAAGTGAGCTTCGTCGCAGAAGTTATTCAACGGCCAGCGACGAGAACCACACATGCTCGTATGCGGCGATCGCGGATTCATCCGGCGTGCGCTCCGAAGTCAGCCAGATCGATCGAATCGTCGCGGCGGCGTGGGCGTCGGGCGCAGCCGCGAGACGGTCCCTAGCCGACGCGCCGCCCGTACATGGAATGAAGTACGCCGGCGCAAGCGGCCTTGCCCGAAGCTTCCCGCTTGCGAGTTTCGTCACGAGCATGGCGAGTCCCGTTTCTTCCGACGGACGCCACGGAAAGATCAGGCGTCCGCCTGGGCGCAAGGCGCGCAGCCAGGCCGGCGGCGGCGCAAGCACGCCCGCGTTCACATAGATGACATCCGACGCCGGAATATCGGCCTCAGTCGCATTCGCGTGCGTGACGCTGACGCCCTCGTACGGTTCAAGATTGTGTCGCGCCGCGCGCGCCAACGTTTCATCGATTTCGAATGCTTCGACGCTTCCGCCCGGCGCGGCCAGCACCGAGAGAATAGCCGTGTAATAGCCGGAGCCCGCGCCGATATGGCATACGCGTTCGCCCGGACGCAACATGACCGCGCCGATCCACGACGCGTGCAAAAAGGGCTCGCCGTTGTTGATCTCGCGCGACGCATCGAGCGCGACGATGTTGTTCTGATAGATATAAGCGGGATCGTCACTCGGCGTTTCGTAATAGCGGCCATCGGGTCCCGATATCTTCCACGGCCCGGGCGGCAGGAATGCTTCGCGTGGCACGAGCTTGAATACGCGCGCGAGACGCGGGTCGACGGAGCCGCTGGCCGCGGCCATCAGGCTTGCGTGAAAAGCTCGCAGTTCATTTAGATGTCCGTCCATTTCCAATCCTGATCTCGTGCGTTGCGAAAACCGCTCGGCATAACTTTGTGCCGATGAAGATCGATCATCCATTGCGCAAAGTTATGCTCACGTGGTTACTTCGCGGTCACTCGCCGCCGCAGTCCGGTCATTCACCAGCAACTCCCGCATCGCGCCAAGCGCCGCCGAAGCGTGTCCCTTGCGCCACACGAGCAAGGTGTCGATCCGCCCGAACTCGCCCATCGGATGCAGATCCACTTCGTCATCCAGACGCGCGAGTTCGAGCACCGAGCGCGGCGCAACCGCGACGCCCGCCCCCGCCGCCACGCACGCGACGATCGCGTGATACGAGCCTAATTCCAGCACCCGCGCGGGCCGGATGCCCTGTTGCTCGTACCAGCGCATCGCGTATGAGCGGTATGCGCAGCCGCGCTCGAACGCAATCAGCGTGAGGCCCGCAACCTCCCGCGCCAGCGAAGCCGGATGCTGCCCGCGCGGCGTGACGAGCGTCAGTTCCTCCTCGAACACCGGCACGAATTCGAATTGCTCGGCGGGAAGCGTGTCGGGCTCGATGGGCCGCGCCAACACCGCCGCGTCCACTTCGAACGAACGCACGCTTTCGATGAGCGCGCGCGTCACGCCCGTCGTCAGTTCGAGCGTCACTTGCGGCCAGCGCTGGTGATACGCCGCCAGCACGCGCGGCAGGCGGCTCGCGGCGGTGCTTTCCATCGTCCCGAGCCGCAGACGCCCTTGCGGACGATTCTCGCTGACCGCATGACGCGCTTCATCCGCGAGCGCGAGCAGACGTTCGGCATACGGCAGCAAGGTCTCGCCGGCCGGCGTCAGCACGAGACGCCGGCCATCGCGGATAAAGAGGTCCGTGCCGAGCGTTTCTTCCAGCTGACGAATGCGCGTCGTCACGTTCGACTGCACGCGGTTGAGCTTCGCGGCCGCACGCGTCACGCCGTTTTCGCGCACGACAGCCCTGAAAATGGTCAATGCCGAGAGATCCATAATCTTTTCCGAAGATTGATCGCATCTCGATTATTCATTTTTCAAGATACATCGGTCAAGCTAGGATGCGCGTATTCCCGCCACGCTCACCGTCATCGACTCATGGCTTCAACCGCTCAAGCTTCGTCGCTGCCTGCACATCACGCGCGAAACGCCGCGCTCGCGTGCGCCGTCGTCTTGGCGGTGGCGCTCGGCGTCGGCCGGTTCGCGTTCACGCCGCTCTTGCCGCTGATGCTGAAAAGCGGCGCGCTCGATATCCGTCACGGCGGCTGGCTCGCATCGGCCAATTACGCCGGTTATCTCGTCGGCGCGTTGTCGTGCGCGGCGATCCGCATCGATCACGCGCGCATGGTGCGTCTCGCGCTCGCGTGGACCATCGCGCTGACGCTCGCAATGGCCCTCGTCCATCTCTTCCCGCTGTGGGCCGCGATACGGTTCGCGGCGGGCGTCGTCAGCGCGTGGGCCTTCGTGTTCGCGTCGCAATGGGGCTTGCGGCAGCTCGCCGAACTCGACGCGCACGGTCTCGCCGGCGTGATCTACGCGGGGCCGGGCGTCGGCATCGTCGCGACCGGCCTGCTCGGTGCGGCGGCCGCGGCGCTCGGCGTGAGCGCGCCGTCCGTGTGGGCCGGATTCGCGCTCTGCTCGGCCGTGGCGGGCGCGCTCGTTTGGAAGGCGTTCGCCCATCGGCCGTCGGCGATGCGTGGCCGGGCGCATGTCGCCGCTCCCGTGGCGAACGCACCGGCGCGTGCCGATTCGATCGGGCTCGTCGGCCTTTACGGTCTCGCGGGATTCGGCTACATCATCACGGCGACCTTCCTGCCCGTCATCGCGCGACAGGCCTTGCCGGGCTCGCCGTGGCCCGATCTGTTCTGGCCCGCGTTCGGGCTGGCGCTGATCGTCGGCGCGCTGGTCGCCGCGCGGCTGCCGCTCTCGTGGGACAACCGGCTGCTTTGCGCCGCGTGCTATCTCATCCAGGCGCTGGGCATATGGCTGGGCATCGTGTTTCCGGGCGTGCTCGGCTTCGGTATCGGCAGTTTGCTGCTGGGCTTGCCGTTCACCGCCATCACGCTCTTCGCGATGCGCGAGGCGCGACGCTTGCGTGGCGAGTCCGCCGCCGGTCTGATGGGCTATGCGACGGCCTCATACGGACTCGGCCAGATCGCGGGACCGCTCGTCGCCGCGCCGATCGCCGCGCGCACCGGATCGTTTTCCATCGCGTTGTGGATCGCGGTGGCGGCGCTGGGACTCGGTGCGGCCGGTCTGATCTGGCTGGGGCTTCGTGCCACAGCGCGTGCTGCATAGACGGCGAAGTATCATCGGGGAAAAACGCGCGGAGCACGATGCATGAAGTTGCCTTTCTACACAGTCGGTCATTCCACTCGAACCGTGGAAGAACTCGCCGCGCTTTTGCAAACGGCGGAGGTGAGACTGGTCGTCGATATCCGCACGGTTCCGAAATCGCGAACAAATCCGCAATTCAACGCGGACGCCTTGCCCGAAAGCCTCGAATCTTATGGCATAGGATACGAGCGGATTGTGGAACTCGGCGGATTGCGCGGCAAATCGAAAGCTATCTCGCCCGATGTGAACGGCTTCTGGGAAAATCAAAGCTTTCACAATTACGCCGACTATGCGCTCTCGGATAACTTCCATCGCGGTCTCGACCAACTGATAACACTCGGACGCAAGCAACGCTGCGCCGTGATGTGCTCGGAGGCGGTCTGGTGGCGTTGTCACAGGCGCATCGTCGCGGACTATCTCCTTGCTCGCGGCGAGACGGTATTTCATCTCATGGGCGACGACCGGATCGAAGAAGCGCATCTGACTAAAGGCGCATCACTCGATTCACCGAACGCCGTTCGCTATCCCGCCAATAACACCGATAACATCGATAACACCGATAACACCGATAACACCGATAACACCGATAACACTGAAGCCTAGGCAACAGGATCGTCCTATCCGCGCGCTGGAGTGCGTGTCACAGTGGCGAGCATCCTCTACCGTGGAGCATGCCGTGCCCGCCGCCGAAACATCCGCCCTCATCTATCGCCCCTTCACCGCCGACGACATCGCCGCGGCGCACGCGCTTTCCGTCGAAGTCAAATGGCCGCATCGCGCCGACGACTGGCGCTTCGTGCTCGATGCCGGCGCGGGTTTCATCGCGCAGATCGGCGAGCGCGTGGTCGGCACGGCGCTGTGCTGGATGTACGGCGGCAACGGCGGATCGCTCGGCATGGTCATCGTCGCGCCGGATTGTCAGGGCAAGGGAATCGGCCGCAAGCTGATGGAACTGCTGCTCGAAGCGCTCGGCAATCGCATCACCGTGCTGCACGCGACGCCCGCAGGCGAACCGCTTTACGCCAAGCTCGGGTTCAGGCGCGTCGGTGCGATTCATCAACATCAATCCGCCGATTTCGCCGTGCCGCGCATCGAACTGATGCAAGGCGAGCGTCTGCGCGCGATCGAACCGCGCGATACGGATGCGCTCGTCGCGTTCGCGTCGCGCGCAAGCGGACTCGACCGAAGCGCGCTCTTGCCCGCGCTGCTCGAAGTCGCCAAAGGCGTCGTGCTCGAACGCGACGACGAATTGCTCGGCTTCTCGCTCCTTCGCGAGTTCGGCCGGGGGCGCGCCATCGGTCCGGTCGTTTCAGTCACCGCCGACGCGCAGCACACGCGGCGCGCGCAGGCGCTCATCGCACATTGGCTCGCGCATGGCGAAGGCAAGTTCACGCGCATCGACACGCCCGATGAAAGCGGCCTTTCCGCGTGGCTCGAAAGCATTGGACTCAAGTGCGTCGATACGGTCATCAAGATGGCGCGCAACGGCACGCCGCCGCACGATGCGTCCGTCGCGCAGTTCGCGATCATCAATCAGGCGCTAGGCTAAGACGATGACGATCCTCTATAAGGCCGACCCCGAACGCGGCAGGCAATGGGCTGGGCATTTCGCGCAAAAAGCGCCCGACGTGCCGTTCCGCGTATGGCCCGATATCGGCGATGCGAACGCCGTTCGTTATCTCGCCGCATGGCAGCCGCCCGCCGATGTCATGCGCACATTCCCGAATCTCGAAGTGATCTTCTCGGTCGGCGCGGGCATCGATCAGTTCGATCTGTCCGGCGTGCCGCCGCATGTCGCGGTCGTGCGCATGACCGAGCCGGGCATCGTCGAAGGCATGGTCGAGTATGTGACGCAGGCCGTGCTCACGATTCATCGCGATCTCTTCGATTACGCCGCGCAGCAACGCGAACGCGTGTGGCGCGAGCTGCCCGTTCGCGCGGCTTCGACGCGTCGTGTAGGCGTGCTCGGCCTCGGCATGCTCGGCACAGCCGTGCTGAAAACGCTGCGTTCGTTCGGCTTCGATTGCGCGGGCTGGAGCCGTTCGGCGCATGAGATCGAAGGCGTCGAATGTCATGCGGGCGTCGAGTCGCTCGATGCGTTTCTCGCGCGCACCGATGTCCTCGTGTGCCTGCTGCCGCTCACCGATTCGACGCGCGGTCTCATCGACAAGCGCGTGTTCGGGCTCTTGCCGAAGGGCGCTTCGTTCATCAACGTCGGGCGCGGTCCGCAGGTGATTCAACAGGATCTGCTCGATGCGCTCGACAGCGGCCATCTGCATGCCGCCATTCTCGACGTCACCGATCCCGAGCCGTTGCCGCCCGAGCATGCGTTCTGGACGCATCCGCGCGTGCGCCTGAGCCCGCATATCGCCAGCGCGACGCGGCCCGAAACAGCCGTCGAAATGGTGCTGGAGAATCTGCGCCGTCATCGCGCGGGAGAGCGCATGATCGGCGAGATCGACCGCGCGCGCGGTTACTGAGCCGCCTCGCGGACCTCGCAGCACAAAATGCTGCGAGCACCCCGTAAAACGCCGCGAATTTGCTTTTTGGCGATTTTTTTGGCGATGCGCGCGATACGGTTCTGCCGATAGTATGAAACGGTCAAGAGCCATTCCGCCCCCTTCGCGAAGAGAGAGCCGCATTATGTCGATCAAGTCGCTTGTCGAGTCCGACCGTAAGCATCTGATTCATCCCGTCGTCAGTTATCGCGCGCATGAAGCGCGCGGCGTCACCGTGCTCGATTCCGCCGACGGCGTATTCCTGCGCGATATCGAAGGCCGCGAACTGCTCGACGCCTTCTCCGGCCTGTGGTGCGTGAACACGGGTTATGGACACGCGAGCATCGTCGAAGCCGCCGCGAAGCAGATGGCGAAACTGCCCTACGCCACGGGTTATTTTCACTTCGGCTCCGAGCCCGCGATCGAACTGGCCGCGAAGCTCGTCGAGCTTGCGCCCGCGTCGCTGCAACACGTGTACTTCACGCTCGGCGGCTCGGATGCCGTCGATTCCGCGCTGCGCTTCATCACGCACTACTACAACGCGACGGGCCGGCCGTCGAAGAAGCATTTCATCGCGCTGCAACGCGGTTATCACGGTTCGTCCTCGATCGGCGCGGGACTGACCGCGCTGCCCGCGTTCCATCGCAACTTCGACTTGCCGCTACCGACGCAGCATCACATTGCGTCGCCGTATGCGTATCGCAACGATTACGCCGATGACACCGCGCTCATCGCGGCTTCGGTGCAGGCGCTGGAAGCCAAGGTCGCGGAGCTGGGCGCGGACAACGTCGCCGCATTCTTCTGCGAGCCGATTCAAGGATCGGGCGGCGTGATCGTGCCGCCTTTCGGCTGGCTGAAGGCGATGCGCGAAGCGTGCCGCAAGCTCGATATCCTCTTCGTCGCGGATGAAGTCATTACCGGCTTCGGCCGCACGGGACCGCTCTTCGCATGCGAAGGCGAAGGCGTCGAGCCGGATCTTATGACGGTCGCCAAGGGACTCACCGCGGGCTATGCGCCGATGGGCGCGGTGCTCATGTCCGATGCGGTCTATCAAGGTATCGCGGATGGCGGCGATGTGTCCGCGGCCATCGGTCATGGTCATACGTATTCGGCGCATCCGGTGAGCGCGGCTATCGGCCTCGAAGTCATGCGGCTCTATCACGAAGGCGGCCTGCTCGCGAATGCCCAGGCGCAGGCGCCGCGTTTCGCGCAAGGGCTCGATGCGTTGCTGGATCATCCGCTCGTCGGCGATTCGCGGCATCGCGGCTTGCTCGGCGCGCTCGAACTCGTCGCCGATAAGAACAGCAAGCAGGGTTTCGATGCATCGCTCAAACTGCCCGACCGCATCGCTGCAGCGGCTTATGGAAACGGCCTCGTATTTCGCGCGTTCGGCGATAACATTCTCGGCTTCGCGCCGGCGCTCTGCTATACCGAAGCTAACTTCGACATGCTGTTCGAGCGGCTCAGGAAGACACTCGACGATGTACTCGCGCAAAGCGACGTGCGCGACGCGCTGAAAGGCGGATCAGGTTTCAGTTCCCGCGCGGCTGCGTGATAACATCGACCGACCGCCGACATGCGAGACCGAACCCGCCGCGATGAGCACCGACAGCAAGCTGGACCGAATCGATCTGCGTATCCTCTCGCAATTGCAGAAACGCGGGCGCATCACGAACGTGGAGCTCGCGGATGCGGTCGGCCTGTCGCCCAGCCCTTGCCTGATTCGTGTGAAGCGGCTGGAGAAAGCGGGTTATATAGTCGGTTATGGCGCGCAGATTCAGCTCGAAAAGCTCGGCGACGTGCAGGTGGTCTTCACCGAAGTCACGCTCGCCGATCATCGCCGCGAAGACTTCATCAAGTTCGTGAATGCGGTGAAAGATGTCGACGAGATCGTCGAATGTCATCTCGCGAGCGGCGGCTACGACTATCTGCTCAAGTTCGTCACGCGCAGCGTAAGTCACTATCAAAGCATTATCGAAGGGCTGCTGGAGCGCGGCATCGGCATCGAAAAGTACTTCAGCTACGTCATCATCAAGACGTCGTTCGTGAAGACGCACTATCCGCTCGAAACGCTCTTCTCGCAGAACCATCACTGAGGCGCGCGCCTCTAACTCTTTTGCCTCGAACGGACGCACGCGCCTTCTGCACGCGCGTGCTTTTTATCGTCGATCATTTTCACGCGGAGTAGCACATGTCCAGCAAATATCGTATTGCCGTGATTCCGGGCGACGGCATCGGCGTCGAAGTCATGCCCGAAGCATTGCGCGCGCTCGACGCCGTGAGCAAGCGCTTCGATATCGAACTGGAGTACCGGCATATCGAGTGGGCGAGTTGCGACTACTACGCGCAACACGGCCAGATGATGCCCGACGACTGGAAGGCGCAACTGCAAGACGCCGATGCCATTCTATTCGGCGCGGTCGGCTGGCCCGACACGGTTCCGGACCATATCTCGCTGTGGGGCTCGTTGCTCAAATTCCGGCGCGAGTTCGATCAATACATCAACTTGCGTCCCGCGCGCCTCTTCGACGGCGTGCCCTCGCCGCTCGCGAATCGCAAGGCGGGCGATATCGACTTCATGATCGTGCGCGAGAACACCGAAGGCGAGTATTCGTCGGTCGGCGGCACGATGTTCGAGGGCACCGAGCGCGAGTTCGTATCGCAGACGTCGATCTTCACGCGCAAGGGCGCCGAGCGCGTATTGAAGTTTGCGTTCGACCTGGCGCAAAAGCGCGAGAAGAAAATCACGGTCGCCACGAAGAGCAACGGCATTTCGATCAGCATGCCGTGGTGGGACGCGCGCGCCGCCGAAATCGCCGCGCAATATCCCGAGATCAAATGGGACAAGCAGCACATCGACATTCTGTGCGCGCGCTTCGTGTTGAGCCCCGATCGCTTCGATGTGGTCGTCGCGACCAACCTCTTCGGCGACATTCTTTCGGACCTGGGTCCGGCATGCACGGGCACGATCGGCATCGCACCTTCGGCGAACATGAATCCGGAGCGCAACTTCCCGTCGCTGTTCGAACCGGTGCATGGCTCGGCGCCGGATATCGCCGGCAAGGGCATCGCCAATCCGGTCGCGATGATCTGGTCGGCCGCGATGATGCTCGACTTCCTCGGCGAACGCGACGCGCACGACGCGATGCTCGCCGCGATCTCGGCCGTATTGAAGGAAGGCCCGCATACCGGCGATCTCGGCGGCAAGGCAAAGACGGCGGAAGTCGGCGCGGCCATCGCGCAAATGCTCGCCTGACTTTTCTGGAGACATCATGACGCAACGATACGAACTCGGCGACCTGATTCGCGCCGACAATTTCATCGACGGTAAATGGGTTGCCGCCGCAAGCGGCCAACGTTTCGCCGTCACCGATCCCGCAACCGGCGAAGTCGTCGCGCAAGTGGCCGACAGCGGTCCCGCCGATGCCCGCGCCGCCACCGATGCCGCCGCGCGCGCTTTCCCCGCGTGGCGCGACACGCTGCCGAAGGATCGCGCGGCCGTGCTGCATCGCTGGCATGCGCTGATCGTCGAGAACGCGGATGCGCTCGGACGTCTCATCTCGCTCGAACAAGGCAAGCCGTTCGCGGAAGGCCGCGGCGAAGTGATGTACGGCGCGTCCTACGTCGCATGGTTCGCGGACGAAGCCACGCGCATTTACGGCGACATCATTCCGCAGCAGCAGCGTGGCAAGCGCATGAGCGCGGTGAAGGAACCGGTGGGTATCGTCGCGGCCATCACGCCGTGGAATTTCCCGCTCGCGATGATCGCGCGCAAGATCGCGCCTGCGCTCGCGGCGGGTTGCACCGTCGTGGGCAAACCGGCCGAAGACACGCCACTCACGGCGCTCGCTCTCGTCATGCTCGCGCACGAAGCGGGCGTGCCGGCGGGCGCGCTGAATCTGATCGTCGCATCGCGCGAGAACGCGCAGGACGCGGTCGCCGACTGGCTCGAAGACGGCCGTGTGCGCAAGATCACCTTCACCGGCTCGACGCCGGTCGGCAAGTACCTCGCGCGCGAGTCGGCGGGCACGTTGAAGAAGCTGTCGCTGGAACTCGGCGGCAATGCACCCTTCATCGTATTCGACGACGCCGATCTCGATGCCGCCGTCACGGGCCTCATGGCGTCGAAATTCCGCAATGGCGGACAGACCTGCGTGTGCCCGAATCGCGTGTACGTGCAGTCGGCCGTGTACGACAAGTTCGCCGATCTGCTGGCGAAGCGCGTCGCCGCATTGATAGTTGCACCTGCAACTAATGCCGATGCGCAGATCGGCCCGATGATCAACGCGCGCGCGGTAGAGAAGATCGAGCGTCATGTGAACGACGCCTTGAAGCGCGGCGCACGCGCGCTCACGGGCGGCAAGCGGCTTACCGAACTCGGCCCCAACTACTACGCGCCGACCGTGCTCGCCAACGCCACGCCCGACATGCAACTGAGTTGCGAAGAAACCTTCGGCCCGGTCGTGCCGCTCTTTCGTTTCGACGACGAAGCCGAAGCGATCCGCGTCGCGAACGACACGCCGTTCGGCCTCGCCGCGTATTTCTACAGCCAGAACCTGAAGCGCATCGACCGCGTTTCGCGTCTGCTCGAAGCGGGTCTCGTCGGCATCAACGAAGGCGCGATTTCGAGCGAGGCCGCGCCGTTCGGCGGCGTCAAGGAATCGGGCTATGGACGCGAAGGCTCGAAGTACGGCCTCGACGATTACCTCTCGATCAAATATCTCTGCCAGGGCGGTCTCGAATGAGCGCGCATTTGAACGCATACCCGATCGAGATCACGTTCCCCGATATCGGCGCGCATGCGTCGGGCAACGCGGGCGTGCCGTATGTGCATACGTTCGATTCGGGCGTCGACGGAGCGCATGTGATGATCAACGCGCTCACGCACGGCAACGAAGTAAGCGGCGCGATCGTCGTCGATGCATTGCTGCGTGCCCGGCTGCGCCCGCGACGCGGCAAGCTCACGCTCGCGTTCGCGAACGTCGACGCCTACGCGCGTTTCGATGCGAGCACGCCCGATGCGTCGCGCTTCGTCGATCAGGACTTCAATCGCGTATGGACCGCGCAAGCGCTCGACGACGCGTCGCGCGATTCGAGCGAGTTGCGCCGCGCCCGTGCAATGCGGCCCGTGATCGATACCGTGGATCTGTTGCTCGATCTTCATTCGATGCATGAGAGGAGCAAGCCGTTGATCGTCGCGGGGCCGCTCGATAAAGGCATCGACTTGTCGGTGAAGCTCGGCACGCCCGCCACCGTGATTTGCGACGAAGGCCATCCCGAAGGCCGGCGCATGCGCGATTACGAAGGCTTCGGCGATCCTTCAAGCAGCAAGAACGCGTTGCTCATCGAATGCGGCCAGCACTGGGAAGCGAATGCGGTAACGGTCGCACGCGATGTGACCGCGCGCTTTCTTCGGCTGTCGGGCGTGATCGACGAGGAAGATCTTCCCGCCGGCTGGATTCAGCCATCGCCGCAAGAGATGCTCGTCGTGCGCGTGACCGAACCGGTCGTCGCGAAGAGCATGGACTTCCGTTTCGCCGATGCCTACACCGGCCTCGAAGTGTTTCCCGAAGCGGGCAGCGTGATCGGCTGGTCGGAGGGCGTTGCGGTCAAGACGCCCTATGACGATTGCATGCTCGTGATGCCGTCGCTGCGACAGTTGCGGCCGGGCGTGACGGTCGTGCGTTTCGGCAAGATCGAACGGCGCATTCAATCCACTTAAAGGCGAGCGATGAAAGTTCAGCAGATCAGGCAGAGCATTGCTATTGAAGGACTGGAAGACTGGGGCACGGCCGGACTTCCGGGCACGCAGGACATAAAGATATCGGGCGTGCAGAAAGTTATCCCGGGAAGCGAGGCGATCGATACCGGCGTATTCGAATGCACGCCGGGTACTTATCGGCGTTCGGTGAAAGAGGCCGAAGTCATGCATTTTCTGTTGGGCAGCGGCCGCTTCACGCCCGATGGCGAAGATACGATCCACTTCACCGGCGGCGATACGCTCTTCTTCGCAGCGAACACCGAAGGTACATGGGAAGTCGATCAGACCATGCGCAAGGTCTACGTGATCTTCTAAAGGCGACAGGACGTGGCCATTGCACTGACATAACATCAGGTCATGGTCACTCCAACAATTCCGGCGTTGCCCCCGCGTATTTGACTCAATATATTTGTAGGGTCTGTTCACCTATAAAACGGCCATGCGTTGCCCCATAAAGGGCCGATCGCAAGGAATGCGACGAAGCGAATATCGGGAATATTGCAAGGAGCATGACGCCGCGAGCGGCCCTTTATGGGGCAACCCCTGACCAAAAATTCAATTTGGGGGAACGCCCGAAATCGGCCGTATTGCGGCGTCGCGCGTCGCTTGTTTGGGGCGGCCAAACGGCGCGACGCGCTCCTTGCACAGCAGCCGATTTCGGGCGTTCGCATGGCCGTTTTATAGGTGAACAGATCCTACTCATGCGCGCCGTCCCCGCCTTCGCTCGAAGCCGGACGGGACCGCGATCTGCAGGACGTCCACTGCTTCAATCTTGTCGAGGAAAACGCCGTGATGAAGATTGCAAGGTTCCGCTGTCCGCACTTTTCCGTTCGCCCGCTGGCCATGACATTGCTGCTGTGCATCGCGGGCACGACTTCCGCGTTCGCGGCGGGCAAGATCACGTTCGTATCGCAAGGCGGCGCGTATCAGGAAGCGCAGACCAAGGCGATTCTCGATCCTGCCGCGAAAGAGCTGGGCATTACGATCAATCAGGACAGCATTCCGGATGCGTGGCCGCAGATCAAGGCGCAAGGCGCGACCGGCAAGCCGATCTGGGACGTCGTCGATACCCCGACGTCGAACTGCTTGCGCGGCGGACGAGAAGGCCTGCTCGAAAAGCTCGACTTCTCGAAGATCCCCAACGCCGCCAGCATTCCGGAACAATATCGCACGCCGTATTCAGTGGCGTACGAGTTCTATTCGACGGTCATCGGCTATAACAAGAAGACGCTGAAGAAAGTGCCGCAAAGCTGGAAAGACTTCTGGGACGTAAAGAACTTCCCTGGCACGCGCGCGCTGCGCAACGATCCGATGACCGTGCTCGAAGCCGCGCTGCTCGCGGACGGCGTGCCGCGCGACAAGCTTTATCCGCTCGACGTGGATCGTGCGTTCAAGAAGCTCGAAGAGATCAAGCCGAATGTCACGGTATGGTGGACCTCGGGTGGACAGTCGGCCCAATTGCTGCACGATGGCGAAGTCGACATGACCATGATCTGGAACGGTCGCGCGAGCGCCGTGATGAAGGACAATCCGGACGTCGCCTTTACGTTCAACGACGGCATTCTGCAGAACACGCAGCTCTGCATTCTGAAGAACGCGCCGAACATGAACGATGCCGTGCGCTTTCTAAACGCGGCCGTATCGCCGCAATTGCAGGCGAATCTGCCGCTTTATATCGATTACGGTCCCGGCAATCCGGCCGCATTCAAGACCGGCAAGATCACCGACAAGCGCGCATCCGAACTGCCGAGCGCGCCCGCGAATGCCGCGAAGCAGGCGCTGCTGTCGGAGGAATGGTGGGCCTCCGAGCCTGGCGTTCAGGCGAAGGCGCGCTGGCTCAAGTTCATGCAATGACGCCTGCGTGTTCGACTTTCTGATTCTGGGCGGCGGCTCGGCCGGCTGTGTGCTGGCCGCGCGCCTTTCCGAAGATGCGCACGCAACGGTGTGTCTCGTCGAAGCGGGCCGCGATATCTCCGCGCGCACGATGCCCGATGCCATTCGCAGCCGCTATCCGGGCCGCGCGTATCTCGACACGCGCAACATCTGGCGGACCTTGAAGGCGCGCATGAGCGAACGCGTTGCGACGCGGCGCTATGAACAGGCGCGGCTTTTAGGCGGCGGCTCCGCCATCAATGCGCTGATGGCCAATCGCGGTTCGCCATCCGATTACGATGAATGGGAAACGCTCGGCGCCGATGGCTGGAACTGGCAAGCGTGCCTTCCCTACTTTCGCAAACTCGAAACGGATTGCGATTTTCAAGGCCCGTTGCACGGCGACGATGGTCCGTTGCGCATTCAACGCACCGCATCGCCGCGCATTTCTCCGTTCGTGCGCGGGGTGCTCGGCTCACTCGCCGAGCGCGGCCATGCCTTGCACGACGATCAGAACGGGCCTTGGGAAGACGGCACGTTCATCGGTTCGATCGCGGTAAGCGCGAAGGGCGAACGCATCCCGACTTCCGTGTGCTATCTCGACGACGCCGCGCGCGCACGCAGCAATCTGACGATACGCACCGGCGAAGTCGTCGAGCGCATTCTGTTCGATGGCAAACGCGCGGTCGGCGCGCGCATCGTTCGCGCCGATGGCACGCGTGAAGACTTGCGGGCGCGTCGCGTGATCGTATCGGCGGGTGCTATTCACAGTCCCGCATTGCTGATGAGAAGCGGCATCGGCCCCGGCGACGAACTCGCCGCGCTCGGCATCGACGTGGTGGCGGATCGCGCGGGCGTCGGGCGCAATCTGATGGAGCATCCGTCGATTGCCGTGTCCGCGTTCTTGCCGCGCGCCGCACGCACGCCGTTTCCCGACGAACATCATGAGCAGGCGATCGTGCGCTTCTCGTCGGGCCTCGCGAATACCGTTCAAGGTGACATGCACGGCGCGATCCTGTCGCGCTCGGGCTGGCATTCGGTGGGTTATCGGCTGGGCACGATCTTCTTCTGGGTCAACAAATCTTATTCGCGCGGGCGCGTGACGCTTGCATCCGCAAGTGCATTCGATGAACCCAGCGTCGATTTCGCGATGCTCTCCGATTCCCGCGATCTCGAACGGCTCAAGCTCGCGTTGCGTTTCGGCGCTTCCATTCTCGCGTCGCCTTCGATGGACGCACGTCGCGATGTGATCTTTGCGTCGAGCTATTCACCGCGCGTGGCGGCGGTGGCCGTGCCGGGGAAATGGAATGCGCTGCAGCGCGGCACGTTGAGCGCGTTGCTCGATATCGCCGGACCGCTGCGCGGCGCGTTGATCAAAAGCGTCGTGACGCAGGGCATTACCATCGACGAATTGCTTTCCGACGATAGCGCGATGACGCAGTTCGTCATGCGCAATGTCGGCGGCACGTGGCATCCATCGGGGACGTGCCGCATGGGTTCTTCGAAGGACCCGCTGGCCGTGACCGATGCACGCGGCGCGGTGCATGGCGTCGAAGGCCTGCACGTATGCGACGCATCGCTGATGCCGTCGATTCCATGCGCCAATACGAACGTGCCGACGATCATGATCGCGGAACGCCTGGCTGATACGCTGCGCGGCGCGGTCCCGGGCAAACAGGAACCGGCCTCGCAAGCTGTGAACTACGCGCCGTAACCCACGATTCCCTTCACTTCGAGAAACGCTTCCAGCCCCCACTCGCCGTACTCGCGCCCGTTGCCCGACTGCTTATAGCCGCCGAACGGCGAGCCCGGGTCCCACGCCGGATAGTTCACGTAGACACTGCTCGCGCGCATTCTCATCGCAACGCGCCGCGCACGTTCCTGATCGCCGGATTGCACATAAGCCGCCAATCCATAGGGCGTGTCGTTTGCAATGTCGATCGCTTCTTCTTCATCGCGATACGGCATGATCGCGAGCACCGGCCCGAAGATTTCCTCGCGCGCGATGGTCATCGACGGATTCACGTTCGCGAACACGGTCGGCTTCACGAAGTAGCCGCGTTCGAATCCATCGGGGCGTCCCGCGCCGCCCGCAACCAATGCAGCGCCCTCTTCTATGCCGATATCGATCAGCCTTTGCACGCGGCCGAACTGCACGTCGCTTACGACCGGGCCCATCGTCGTCGCCGGATCGCTGGCCGGTCCAACGCGATGCTTTTGCGCCGCGCGCAACGCGATGCCGACCGCTTCATCGTGACGCGATGCGGGCACGAGCATGCGCGTCGGCGCGTTGCACGATTGACCGCTATTGCTGAAGCATGAATTCACGCCAGCGGTAACGGCGGCTTCGAAATCGGCATCGTCGAGCAGGATGTTCGCCGACTTGCCGCCGAGTTCCTGATGCACGCGCTTCACCGTCGGCGCGGCCAGCTTCGCGATTTCGATGCCCGCGCGCGTCGATCCGGTGAACGACACCATATCGACATCCGGATGCGCGCTCAACGCGGCGCCGACCGTCGGACCATCGCCGTTGACAAGATTGAACACGCCTTTGGGCACGCCCGCCGCATCGACGATTTCCGCGAAGAGCACGGCGTTCATCGGCGATACTTCGCTCGGCTTCAACACCACCGTGCATCCCGCCGCGAGCGCCGGCGCGACCTTGCAGACGATCTGATTGATCGGCCAGTTCCACGGCGTGATGAGCGCGGCCACGCCCACGGGTTCGTGATTGACGAGCGTCGTGCCCTTCCTGCGCTGCCACGGGAAGTTTTCTACCGTGCGCAAGGTCTCTTCGATATGCCGCTTGCCGAGCGCGGCCTGCCACGCATGCGCGAGCTTCGTTGGCGCGCCGATCTCGCGCGAGATGACGTCGGCCATTTCGTCGTAACGCGCGACATACGCTTCGAGCAGGCGCTTCAACAGCGCGACGCGCTCCTCCACGCTCGTCTGCGAAAACGATGCAAACGCACGCCGCGCCGCCGCGACCGCGCGATCGACATCGCGCGCATCGCCTAGCGCGACTTCGCCGATAACTTCTTCAGTCGACGGATCGATAACCGGCATACGCGTGTTGCCCGACGGTTCGACCCATTCACCATCGATATAGAACTGCTGTAGATGTCGCATAACTTTTGATTTAAAAGATTCAGGCTCGCGCCGCCGCCGAAGAACGCCGGCTCACGACGACGATCATCACGAGGCACAAGGTCAACGCCGTCAGCATCGTGCTAATGGCGGCGATAGTCGGATCGATTTCATCGCGCAACGTGACGAACATACGACGCGTGAGCGTCTGATTGTTGCCGCCCGAAATGAAGAGCGCAACCACGGTTTCATCGAGCGCCTGAATGAACACGAACACGGCGCCGGAAATCACGCTCGCTTTTATCTGCGGCAACGTCACCGCCATGAACGCGCGAAAGCGATTCATGCCGAGACTGCGCGCAACCATCTCCTGCGTGCGATCGAACGTGCGCAAATCCGCGCCGACGGAAATCAGCACATATGGCAGACCGAGCATCGTATCCGCGATGACGAGACCGCCGAGCGTATTCACATAGCCCATCTGCGTGAAGACGAAGAACACGCCCACCGCGACGATGATGATCGGCACCATCAACGGCAGCATCAGCAAGGTGCGCAAATACCGCAAGGACCAGTGCGATCCGTACTGGATGCCGTATGCCGCCGCAATGCCGAGCGGCGTGGCGATAAGGGCCGCGCACGTCGATGCCGCGAAGGTGGTCTTGGCCGCATCGATCCACGCGGGGTTATCGAAGAACGCGTGATACCAGCGCCACGAATAAGCCGGCGGCGGAAACGTCAGGAAGCGCGCATCGGAGAAAGACAGCGGCACGACGATAACCACGGGAATCATCAGAAACGCGAGTATCAGCATGACCGATGCACCGAGCGTCACGCGGCCAAGCGATATGGAATGCCTCATTTGCATCATTTCGCTCCCAGCGTCTTTTCGAGCGGAATCACGCGGCTCACGCCATAGAAGATCGCGAACACGCAGATGAGCAGCACCACGCTCACCGAGCTTGCCGCGCCCCAACTGTTGTAGATCTCGACGTTGCGGCTCACGATCATCGAGACCATCATCGACTTGCCGCCGCCCATCAGTTCGGGCGTGATATAGAAGCCGAGGCACAGCACGAAGACGAGCGTAACGCCCGCGAGCACGCCGCTCATCGACAGCGGCAGAAACACGCGCAAGAACACGTGCAGCGGCGAACCGCCGAGGCTCGCGCCCGCCTGCGAAAGATTCGGCGGAATCTTCTGCATCGCGGAGTAAAGCGGCAGCACCATGAACGGCAAAAGAATGTGCACCATCGCGATGATCGTGCCGAACTGGTTATACGAAAGCTGCAACGGGCGCTCGATCAGGCCCATGCCGAGCAGCGACTTGTTGATGAGCCCCGTGCGCTGCAAGAGCACGAGCCACGCATACGTGCGCACGAGCACACTGGTCCAGAAAGGCAGGATGACCATGCCGAGCACGAGCGCGCTCCATCGCGGCGATATCGATGCCGCGAAATACGCAACCGGATAGCCGAGCAGCAGCGTAACGGCTGTCACGATGAGACTGAGCTTGAAGGTCAGCAGAAACGTGTCGAGATACGCGCCCGTGAAAACGCGTCTGTAGTTCACGAGCGAGAACACGCCGTCGTGATAGAACGATTGCCACGACAACCACGCGAGCGGCACGACGAGCAGCACGACCACCACGAACAACGCGGGCGCCATCAACATCAGCATTGCGCGGTCTTCGCGACGCTGATGGCGCACCGATGGATCGATCGTCGCTGTCTGCATCGCGGGGCTGTCCTGGAGAATCCGTTTCGCTGTCGTCATCATGCACCTACGGCGTCGAGAAACTGATACCACGCGGCGACGAGTCTCACACCCGGCGCGCGCAACGCATGAAACGGCACGGGCCGCAAACCGTCCTGCGCGAGCAACGCGAGTTCCGGCCTTTCGCCCAACGCGAGCGCCGCGGCGTGCTGGCCGATCAGACTTGCCATCGCGACGCCCGCGCCGTTGTAGCCGAGGCAGAAGGTGGTCGCATCGTCGCTGCGTCCCACGTGCGGCAGCGCGTTGAAGGTCATGCCGACATAACCCGACCAGCGATATTCCACCGGCACGTCGCGCAGTTGCGGAAAGAGCGCGACCATCGCGCGTTGCAGCGCATCGAATCCGGTCGGCTCGCCTTCCTTGCCGAACGCGTCGCGACCGCCGAACAGCATGCGCCCATCGACCTTGCGGAACCACTTCATCATGCGGCGCGTTTCGGTGTAGCTGCGGCGATTGATCATCAATTGCGCATCGAGTTCCGGCGATAAACGCGCGGTCGCGATCATCGCGCTCCTGAACGGCACGACCTCGCGATGATACGAAGCCGTGGCCTCGGTCAGATTCGAATACGCGTTCGTCGCGACGATGACCTGCTTCGCGCGCACCGTGCCGCCGGGCGCTCTCAAGAGCACGCGGCCGTCTTGCGCGCGCGACATCTCGATGACAGGCGTCGCTTCGAAGATGGGCACGCCGCGCACGGTCAAAGCCGCCGCGATGCCGCGCACGTATTCGAGCGGCAGGATCGTGCCCGCGTCCGCGCTCAACACGCCGCCGACGAAGCTCTTCGAGCCCGTTTCGTGTTCCACTTCGGCGCTCGACTGCACGGTCATCGAGGTATCGCCGAGCGTCGTGCGAACCCAGTCCGCTTCGGCGCATATCGATTCCAACGCGCGTTGCGTATGCGCGCAACGCAGGCTGCCCGTGTGCTCGAATTGCGCGCGTTCGAGCTTGAACTCGTCGATGAACGCCTCGACGGTGCGCACGCCTTCATGCGCGAGCCGATGCATGCGCTTCGCGACATCGACGCCATGCGCACTGGCGATCGCCGGAAACGACAGACGAAACTTCGACGACACTACGCCGCCATTTCGCCCGCTCGCACCCCAGCCGACAGGATTCGCATCGAGCACCGCGCATTCGACGCCGCGCTTTTGCAGCGCATACGCGGCGCTCAAGCCCGAATACCCCGCGCCGACGATCGCCACCTCGACATCGAGATCGCGTGCGAGCGGCGAGCCCGTGCTCACCGGAGCGTCCATCGCGGAGGCGGGCGCGCGCGCGGCCATCGCCCGCCATAGCGATTCGGGTTGCGGGCGCGCAGGTGTCGTCGGGGCGCGCATGTTATGCGGCGGCGCGCACTTCGTCGTCGACGGCGTCCGCGAGCTCGGCGAGCGTCGCGAACTTCCAGGTCGGCGTCGTCACGGCCTCGGGCACGGGCGTCGCGCCGAAACCCTTCATGCCCTGACGCCGCTCGATCCAGCACGTCGAATAACCGAGCTTCGTCGCAATGCCGATGTCGTGATACTGGCTCTGCGCCGTATGCAGAATCTCGCCGAACTTGTAGCCGAATGCGCCCTGACGTCCGCGGTTATAGGCGAAGAATTGCGGATCGGGTTTCGCAACGCCCGTTTCATCGCAGCAGACGCTATCGTCGAACGGATCGCCGAGCGTGTGGGCATATGCCGACAACGCGACGCGATCCGCATTGGTCATTGCGACGAGGCGAAAGTGCTTGCGCAAGCGCTTCAATGCAGTGACCGAGTCTTCGAATGCGGGCCATTCGAGCACATCGCGCTGGAATGCCGCGGCGGATTGCGCGTCGTCGGACAAGCCGAGTTTGCTCGCGAGATGCAGATACACGTTCGCCATTTCATGACTCGACCGGCCCGGATGCTTCGCGCGCCCTTCCATGTACGGCTCGAAGATCTGATCGTCGGTCAGGTCCTTCGCCTTCGGTCCGCCCAGCCGGCGCACGGAATCGAGCACGCCCTTTTCGAAGTTGATCAGCGTGCCGACGACATCGAACGTCAGGACCTTGAAATCGGTGAGATTCATTGCTTCATCCTTTGCGGGTTGCGTATCTACGTTTGCGGTCGAAATCGCCCGTGCACGGGCGGTGAGAGGAAATCAGGCCGACACGACGATCGTGTCTTGCGGATCGAGCGCGACGGTCATCGACGCGCCCGGCGCGGGAATGCGCTTGCGTGCTTCGTGGCTGCCGGGCTGGCGCAGACTGATCGGCGTGCCGTCGGCGAGCGCGGCGAACACACGCAGGCTCTCGCCTTGATAAAGCACTTCGGTCACGCGGCACGACAGGCGGTTCGTATGCGCATGAGGGTTGTCGCCGTCGATGACGAGCTTTTCGGTCTGCACCGCGAGCAGCAACTTTTCGCCGCGCGGCAACGGATGCGCGGTGCGCAGAATCGTATCGCCGAGACGCACGGCATCGTCGCCGGCGCGCGTGACGTCGAGCATCGTCGCTTCGCCGATGAAGCTCGCGACGAACGCATCGCAAGGGCGGTCATACAGGCGCTCCGGCGTATCGATCTGCACGAGCCTGCCGTCTTTCAACACGGCGACGCGATCGCTCATCGTGAGCGCCTCGCGCTGATCGTGCGTTACGTTGACGATGGTCGCGCCGAGCTGGCGATGCAGCCTGCGCAATTCGATCTGCATGGTCTCGCGCAATTGCTTGTCGAGCGCGGACAAAGGCTCGTCCATCAGGATCAGTTGCGGTTGAAACACCATCGCGCGAGCGAGCGCCACGCGTTGCTTCTGTCCGCCGGAAAGCTGATGAATGCCGCGACTTTCATAACCTGTTAGCTCGACCATCGCGAGTGCTTCGGCGACGCGCTTCGCCCACGTCGATTTCGGCTCGCGACGCGCGCGCAACGAGAACGCGACGTTCTCGCCCACGGTCATATGCGGAAAGAGCGCGTAGTTCTGAAACACGATGCCGATATCGCGCTTGTGCGGCGGCGCAAATGTAATGTCGCGCTCGCCCACCCACACGCTGCCCGAACTCGGCTGCACGAAGCCGCCGAGAATGCCGAGCAGCGTCGTCTTGCCCGAACCCGAAGGCCCGAGCAGCGAAACGAATTCGCCCGGCGCGATATCGAGCGAGACGTCATCGAGCGCCGTTACCGCGCCGTAGTGCTTGGTCGCGGATCTTATCGACACTCCGGTTTTAGCGCGTGCGTCCATGTCGTTCGTCTCGTCGAAAATAGAGCGGTTGGGAAAATACTAAGTCGCGATGTTTTTGACGGCAATTCCAAAATTGTTGGATCGGGCATAACATGAAGTCATGCCAAACCTTCGCAAGAAACTGCCGAGCGCCAATGCGCTTTTCGTGTTCGAAGCGGCCGCGCGCTGCGGTAATTTCACGCGCGCCGCGCAAGAGCTTTATGTGAGTCAACCCGCGGTCAGCCGCATGCTCGCGCGCATGGAAGACCATATCGGCGTGCGGCTTTTCGAGCGCGTGCGCGGCGGCATCGAACTCACGGAAAACGGCGAGATTCTTTATCGCAAGATTTCCGAGGGCTTTAGCGGCATCGAGAGTGCGATCCGCGAAATCGAGGCACGCGCGACGGGCGTCGAAACAGTCACGCTCTCCGTGTCGACCGGCTTCACCACGCATTGGCTCATGCCGCGCATGAGCCGCCTGAACGAAGCGTTTCCTTCCGTCGATTTGCGATTTCAATTGATATCGGGGCGTATCGGCGGACCGCTCGTCGATGTCGATCTGGGCATGCGTTTTGTGCACGATGAAGAGATCGACGAGCATGCCGTGCTCGTGATGCCCGAAATGCTTTTGCCGCTTTGCAATCCGCGTTATCACGAACTCGCGCAGACGGATGCGGCGCGCGCGCACGGCGATACGGTCATCGTGATGGATGACGAGGAACGCGGCTGGCACGAGCGTTTTCATGCGTTCGCTTCAAAGGAGCGTCATGCGGCAGGTATGTTGCGTTTCAACGATTACGCAATCGTCGTGCAGGCTGCCTTGCTCGGGCAAGGCATCGCGCTCGGCTGGCTGAACGTGACGTCGCATTGGCTCGCGCAAGGCGCGCTCGTGCCGGCCGAAGAGGAATTGCTCGTCACGAGCCGGCGTTGTTGTCTGCTCACGCCGCCGAACAAACCAATGCGGCCCATCGTCGCCAGCGTGCGCGAATGGATTATTCAGGAAGCGTTAAGCGACATGCGCATTGTCGAAAGCCAATACCCGCGGCTGGGTTTGCGCGACGCGCTTGCCCAGACCGGCGTCGAACTCGGCTGAACGCGCTTTCCTGCGCGCGCGCTCGACGAAAGCACTCGGCGTCATGCCGCACAAGCGCTTGAAATGCCGCGCCAGATGACTCTGATCGAAGAAGCCCACTTCGCTCGCGACGACCGATCCCGGCACGCCGGCAAGCAACAAGGTCTGCGCGCGCCGCACGCGCAACTCGCACAGGTACTTGTACGGCGAAAGCCCGAATCGCTCGCGAAACACGGTAGCGAAGCGCGATACGCTCAGCGCCGAGAGATCCGCGAGTTGCGCGAGGCTCACGGTCTTGTCGAAATTGGCTTCGATATAGGCAAGCGCGTCGAGCAGATTGGCCTGGCTCATGGCGAAGTCTCGGATGTGGCCGATTCCGCGTGCGTCGGCGAAGCGCGCTGAAATCGTCTGATGGAAAACGACGAGAGATCGATGGGCGTGCTTCCCGTATCGAGCAATTCGGCAAGCGTTTCGCCCACGCCCGGTCCGATCTGAAAACCCGATCCGCTGAAGCCGAACGCGTAGAACAGGCCATCGGCTTTCGAACTCGGGCCGATCACCGGCTCCGAATCCGGCAGATAACTTTCCACGCCGCTCCACACGCGAATCACGTGTAGCGGGCGCAATGCGGGCACCATGCGGCGGAACTGCGCCATCTGCGCGATGGTGTTCCCGGGCAGCACGGATGCGCGTCTCGTGTCGGCATCGGCAGGACCGGGCGTGCCACCGCCGAGCACGATATTGCCGCGCTCGACCTGCCGGAAATAAACGCTTTCTTCCTTGACCGACGTGTAGACGCCCATCGAAAACTTGAAGACGTATGGCACGGGTTCGGTGACGGCCATTTGCGGACCGCGCGCGACGAGCGGCACGGGTTCATCGAATTGCTTCGATAGCGTGTTGGCCCACGCGCCCGCGCAAATCAGCACTTGCTGGGCGCGATACACGTCGCCCGTCGCGCTTTCCACGCGAAAGCCGTCCGCTTCCTTTTCTACGCGCACCACTTCCGTGTTCTCGACGATGCGCGCACCGAGTCGCGCCGCCGCACGCCCGAACGCGGGCGCGGCGAGACGCGGATTCGCGTGGCCGTCGAGCGGCGAGATGGATGCGGCGAGCACGTCGCGGCCGAGAAAAGGAAAGCGTTGGAACATGGCCGCGCCGTCGAGCACTTCGAGATCGAGGCCGTAGGCGCGCGCATCGGCGGCATAGCGATGAAAGTACTCCGCGTCATGCGCGTGATAGCACACGCGCGTATGTCCCGATGGCAGGAACTCGATATCTTCGCCGAGCAGTTCGCGCGAATGCCGCCATGTTTGCAGCGCGCGATTCGACATCGCGAGTTGTTCCAGCGCGCGGCCTTGTCGACGCACGCCGCCGAAGTTCACGCCGCTCGCCTGCTGTCCCGTCAGACCGCGTTCGAGCAGAATCACGGAACGATTGCGGCGGCGCAAGAAGAAAGCGGTCGTCGTGCCGACGATGCCGCCGCCGATCACGATCACATCGGCGCGCTCGTTCATTCGCTCGTCTCCAGGTCCTGGTGCGGCGCGAGCGCCATCGGCAGAGGTTTGACCGGCGCCTGCCCGCGCAGACGGCCGACCGCTTCGAGAGGCACGCGCGCTTCGGCCGCGATAACTTCCGCGCCCGCGTGCGCGCAGAAACGCCCCTGGCATCGGCCCATGCCGACGCGAGAAAATGCCTTCGCGCGATTCGCTTCCTTCGCGCCCATGTCGTTCACGACGCGTCGCAAGTCGCCCGCCGTAATCGCTTCGCAACGGCACACGATGGTTTCATCGGGCAATGCGGCGGCGAAACGCGCGGGCCACGGAAATGCGGTGCGCAAGCCGGAAGCAAAACGTGTGAAGTGATTTAGTTGCGTACGCAACTTGTCGGCTTCGGCTTCGTTACGCGTCATGCCGATGTCCTTCAACACGGCGAGCGCTGCGAGACGTCCCGCGCGCTCGGCGGCATCGGCGCCGCGCACGCGCGCGCCATCGCCCGCGAGATAGACGTCTTTCACGTTGCTGCGGCCGTCTTGATCGGCGATGGGAAGCCATTGTTGCAGCGCCTGATCGAAGCGGAATTCGCAGCCCGCGAGATCGGCGAGTTGCGTTTCGGAGCGCAAGTGATAGCCGAGCGCGACGGCATCGCATGCCACGTTCAGCATCGCGCCATCGGCTTGCCGGACGCGCACGCCTTGCACGCCACGCTCGGGCGTGCCTTGAATCTCGACCGGCGTGATGCCGCGATGAATCGGCACACGCGCCTCTTTCAGCACGCGCATCAACGCAATGCCTTTCTTCAACGTCGAAGGAATCGCGAGCAACTGCGGCAACGCGCGAAGGCGCTGCGCGAGCGTCGATGTATCGAGCACGGCGGCGACCGTCGCGCCCGCCTTCGCGTATTGCGCGGCGACGAGATAGAGCAACGGGCCGGTGCCCATCATCACGACGCGCGAGCCGATCGCGCAGCCCTGCGATTTCAGCGCGACCTGCGCACCGCCCAGGCTATAAGCGCCCGCGTGATGCCAGCCGGGAACAGGCATCAGTCGATCGGTTGCGCCGCTGCAGATGATGAGCGCATCGAACGCGATTCTGCGATGGCGCGCGCCGCTTACCGTGTGCACCGCATTCGGCTCGATGTTCCACACGAGCGTGTCGGGCACGTAGTCGATCTTCGGTCGCAAGGCATCGAACGATTCATGCAATGCGCGCGCGCGTGGCGCTTCGGTGCCGTACAAAGTCTCATACGTGCGCGAGAATCCGTCCGGCTGACGACGATAGATCTGCCCGCCGTCGCGCCTGCTTTCATCGATGACGACGGGACGCAAGCCCGCTTCGACCAGCGCCTGCGCCGCGCGCACGCCCGCCGGCCCCGCGCCGATCACGATTACAGTCGCGGCCATACGCCCTCCTGTGCGCGTGCAAGACGCGTGACGATCGACATGCCTTCGGCGGCTGGCGTCGTGCATGCGCGCAAGCGCTCTCCGTGTTCCGTCCACACCCAGCAGTCCTGGCACGCGCCCATCACGCAAAAGCCCGCGCGCCGGCCGTCGCCGAACTCCGAATCGCGCAGGTCTTCCTGCGAAGTGAGCAACGCGACCATCAGCGTGTCGCCTTCGGCTGCGAGCGCGCGTCTGCCGTCGATGACGATCTCGAATGTCTTGCGCCCTTTCTCGGCGACTCTCACGAAGCGTCCGCTCATGCCGTCACCGTTTCCATCGACTGCATGCGCGCGAGATCGTCGGCGCTGTGATGACATAAGATCTGCGCGCCCGATGGCAAGGTCTTCTTCGCGGGCGGCGTGATGTTGCACTTGCCGTCGATGCGCGCAGCGCAACGCGAACGGAAGCTGCATAGCTCGGGCGCATCGCTTTCCGGACCGAGCACGGGCAGCGCGCCGAGCGCCATCGCGCGACGCGAATCGAGCCAGCCGGGACGCAGCGCGGGCACGGAATCGACGAGCAAACCCGTGTATGGGTGATACGGCGGATGCGACAGCGCATCGCGCTGGCCCGCTTCGACGCACTGACCCGCATACAGCACGATGACTTCATCGCAAATGGCGCGCACCGTCGAGATGTCGTGGCTGATGAACATGTACGACACGTTCAACTCGCGGCGCAATTCCGCGAGCAGATCGAGAATGGCCGCGCCGACGACCGTATCGAGCGCGGAGGTCACTTCGTCGCAAAGAATGAGTTCGGGTTTGGCCGCGAGCGCACGCGCGAGATTCACGCGCTGCTTCTGTCCGCCCGACAAACCGCCCGGCTGACGCTTCGCAATCGACGCAGGCAACTTCACGAGATCGAGCAGTTCCAGCATGCGCTTTTGCGCCGCCGCGCCGCGCAGACCGTGATAGAAGTTCATCGGCCGCGCGAGAATGTCGGCGATGGTGCGGCTCGGGTTCAACGCGGTATCCGCGTTTTGAAACACGATCTGCACGCGACGATATTGATCCAGCGTGCGTTGAGACAACTTCGCGGGCAAGGACTTGCCGTCGAGCAGCACGTCGCCGTGCGCGCGATCGACCAGGCCCGCGATCACGCGCGCGAGCGTGGTCTTGCCCGAGCCAGATTCGCCGATCACGCCGAGCGTGGTGCCGCGCGCGATCTTCAGGCTCACGTCGTCGAGCACGCGCACGGCGGGCACGCCGTTCGCATCGACGCGTCCATAGCCCGCGCTCAGATTGCGGATTTCGAGCAGCGGGACGTCGCGCGTTTCATCGGGCGTCGTGAGTTCCAGTTCGGGACGGCGCGTCGCCGCGAGCAATTGACGCGTGTAGTCGTCGACGGGCGCATCGAGCACTTGCACGGTCGTGCCGTTCTCGCGCACGCGTCCGCCGTTCAACACGACGATGCGATCGGCCATCTGCGCGACGACCGCGAGATCGTGCGATACGTAGACAGCCGTCGTGCCCAGCTCGCGCACCACGCCCTTGAATGCGGCGAGCACTTCGATCTGCGTGGTCACGTCGAGCGCGGTGGTCGGTTCATCGAACACGACGACAGCCGGATCGGTGATCAACGCCATCGCCGCCATCAGACGCTGCAACTGGCCGCCCGATACCTGATGCGGATAACGATCGCCGATAGTTTCGGGATTCGGCAACGCAAGCGACCGAAAGAGATCGATAGCTTTCTGACGCGCGACGGCGGGCGTCATGAGCTTGTGCAGCAGCGCGGGCTCGATGACCTGATCCATGATCGTGCGCGCCGGATTGAAGCCCGCCGACGCGCTCTGCGCGACATACGCGACCCTGCGGGCACGCAATGCGCGACGGCCCTTCGAATCGAGCGACAACACGTCCGTGTCGCCGATCTTCACCGAGCCGCCCGCGATCGAGCAACCGCCGCGCGCATGACCGAGCAGCGCGAGCGCGATGGTCGTCTTGCCCGAGCCCGACTCGCCAATCAGCGCGAGCACTTCGCCCTTCTTCACCGTGAAGTCCACGCCCTTCACGATCTCGACGACGGGGTCCGGCGCCGTGCCCGCGACCACGCGCAAGCCTTTCACTTCGATCATGTTCATTGGGCGCCTCCATGTGAACGCGCGCTATGACGACGCAAGCTGTCGATGAGCAGATTCACGCCGACGGTCAGCGTCGCGATGGCGACCGCCGGCATCAGCACCGCGGGCGCGCCTTCCGAAAGCCCGCCGATGTTCTCGCGCACGAGCGAGCCCCAGTCCGCGTTCGGCGGCTGCACGCCGAGACCGAGGAAGCTCAGGCCCGAGAGCAACAGCACGATAAAGACGAAGCGCAGGCCGAAGTCCGCGAGCATCGGGTGAATCATGTTGGGCAGCACTTCGACGCGTGCGATGTAGAAGAGCTTTTCGCCGCGCGCCTTCGCTACCTGCACGTATTCGAGCGTCATGATGTTCACCGCGAGCGAGCGCGAAATCCGGAACGCGCCGGGAATGTAGGCGAGCGCGGCGACCATCGTCAGCATCGGGATGGACGAGCCGAACGCGGCGATCACGACGAGCGCGAGAATCTTGCTCGGGATCGAGATGAGCGCATCGAACAGACGGCTCAGCACTTCATCGACCCAGCGTCCCGACACGGCGGCCACGAGACCGAAGAACGTGCCGATGACGCTCGCGGCCACCGTCGCGGCGAGCGCGAGACCGACCGTGTACTGCGTGCCGTAGAGAATGCGGCTCAGCATGTCGCGGCCGAGATAATCGGTGCCGAGCAGATGCGCTGGGCTATACGAGCCGAACACTTCCGTCGACGTGAATGCGCCGCCCTTGTACGGCGCGACGACCGGCCCGACGAAGGCGACCACGAGCCAGAACACGACGATGAACAGGCCGATCAGCCCCAGCACGGAAAAGCGGCTGACGAGGCGGCTCAGCAGGCCGCGCTTGACGACGACAGGCGCTTGTTCCTGCGGCGCATCGGCGGGCGGTTGATCGTATATCACGGTCGTGGCGTGAGAAGAAACGTTCCGATTCATCGTTGACGCAGCCTCGGGTTGGAGACGATCTGAGCCAGATCGGCGATGAGCACGAGCGCGAGATAGGCCGCGCAGAACACCATCACGCAGCCCTGCACGAGCGGCATGTCGCGATTGGTGACGGCATCGACCATGAGGCTCGCGAGACCGGGATAGTTGAAGATCGATTCGACGATCACCACGCCGCCGAAGAGATACGACAGCGACAGCGCGACCGCATTGGCAATCGGTCCGATGGTGTTCGGCAACACGTGCCGCAACACGATGCGCATGGGCGATGCGCCCTTGAGCAACGCCATTTCCACATACGACGCGTTGAGCTGGTCGAGCACGGCGGCGCGCGTCATGCGCGCCATCTGCGCAACGATCACGCAGCAGAGCGTCATCACGGGCATCGCATACGTGCGCACCAGCGCGCCGAACGACGACACGTCCGACAGATACGACAACGCGGGCAGCCAGCGCAGCTTCACCGCGAAGATCAGCACCGCGATGGTCGCGACGAGGAACTCGGGCACGGCGACGGTCGAAAGCGTGAGCACGTTGAGCACGCGATCGACGAGCGAGCCGCGATACATCGCCGAGAGAATGCCGATCAGAAGCGCGACCGGCACCGAGACGAGCGCGGTCAAACCGGCGAGCACGAGCGAATTAGGCAGGCGTGTCGAGATCAGTTCGCTGACCGGCAGATTGTTCGACAACGAGGTGCCGAAGTTGCCCGTCACCACATGCAGCAGCCATTGAAAATAACGCGTGACGGCGGGCTGATCGAGGCCGAACTGATGCCGCAGCGCCGTCACCTGTTCGGGCGTCGCTGCCTGACCGAGCGCCTGTTGCGCGGCGTCGCCCGGCAACAGGCCGGTGATGCCGAACACCACCATCGACACGATCAGCAGCGTGAGCAGCGCGAGGCCGAGGCGCGCTGCGACGAGTCGTTGCGCATGAGATTTCATCGGATAACGCCTCTTTCTCGTTGAAGGGTTGACCGCGCGCGCCGCCGGAAGACGGCGCGCGTCCCGCGTCAAAGCACGCTCATGCTTCGAGCCATACGTTCTCCGCGAACATCCAGCCCATCAGACCAGCGAGCGGAATACCGCCCAGGCCCTTCAGCTTCGTCGTATGCGCATCGAGCGAGCTCTGGAACATCGGAATGCCGATGCCGCCGTCCGTGTGCACGAGTTCCTGCATGTCGCCGTAGAGCTTCTTGCGCTTCGCATCGTCCGGCTCGCCACGCGCGGCGACGAGCAACTGGTCGAACTGCGCGTTCTTCCAGTTCGCTTCGTTCCACGGCGCATCGGATTTGAAGAACTGCGTGAAGATCACGTCCGCGCTCGGGCGTGCATTGATGTTGCCGAAGCCGAGCGGATGCTTCATCCAGTGATTCGACCAATAGCCGTCCGACGGTACGCGCATCACTTGCAGATTGATGCCCGCCTGCGGCGCGACCTGCTGCATCAACATGGCCATTTCGACGGAGCCTTCCGCCGCCGGCGATGCATACAGTTGAATCGGGGTGCTGCCGAGCTTCGCCTTCTGAAAGTGGAACTTGGCCTTGTCGGGATCGAAGGCGCGTTGCGGCAGGCCCGCCATGTAGTACTTGTTGCTCGGATCAATCGGCTGATCGTTGCCGATCGCGCCATAACCGCGAAAGATCGTCTTGCGCATCTGCTCGCGATCCATCAGGTACGTCATGCCGCGGCGGAAATCCGCATTGCCCGTGATGCCGCCATCGTCGCGCATGATGAGATCGGTGTACTGGCCCGTCTTCGTTTCAAGCACCGCGAAGCCCTGCGTGCCCTTGATGCGGTCGGTTGAACGCGCGCTCACCGCGTTGATGAGCTGCACGTCGCCCGACATGAGCGCATTCACGCGCGCGGGTTCGTCCGCGATGCCGATCAGCTCCACTTCGTCCAGATGCGGCATGCCCGGCTTCCAGTACTTCTCGTTGCGCACGCCGACCGTGCGCACGCCCGGCGAGAATTCCTTCACCTTGAACGGACCCGTGCCGACCGCCGTCTTGAAGTCCGTCGTGCCGTCCTTGATGATGAGAAAGTGCGAGTCGGCGAGAATCACCGGCAAGTCGGCGTTCGCGCCCGACAGCGTGATCGTGAGTTCGTTCGGTCCGGTCGCCTTCACTTCCTTGAACTGATCGGCGAGCGTCTTCGCTTTCGAGGCGACCGCCGGGTCCTTGTGGCGCATCAGCGAATAGATGACATCCTGCGGCGCAAGCGACTTGCCGTCGTGGAACTGAACGCCGCTGCGCAGCTTCACGACCCACACGGTCGCGTCTTTCGTTTCGAGCGATTCGGCCAGCGCCATCTTCGCGCCGAGATGATTGTCGAGCTCGGTGAGGCCGCTGTAGAACATGAACGCGCGCGCGTAGTCGGTGCCGAGCGCGCCCTTGGCGGGATCGAGCGTATCGGCGGCGGACGACGATTGCGTCGCCACGCGAATGCGTCCGCCCTGCTTCGGCTTGGCTTGCGCGAAAGCCGCGCCGCTCGCGGTGAGAAGCCCCGCGCCCGTCACCGACAGCAGTCCGCCCGCGGCCATCGCGCGAAGGACGTTGCGCCGCGACGCGCCACGATGCGTCAGTTCTTCGAGCCGTTTGCCGGCATCGGCGTGGGCAAGTGCTTCAGGCGATTTGTCGATGCTCATGAACTTCTCCGCGATAGGGGCTGTGGTTGTCCGACGGCTTGCTCATTGAATGAAGGCCGCCTGTCTTTGCTTCAGATACATCGATGCTTCAATGCTTCGATTCTTCAATGCTTCAATAGAACACGTCTTTGATCGAGTAATACGCGCCGACGAGCGGTAAAAACCAGGGCTTGCCCGTATGTCCCGGAATCGCGGGCCAGTCGAAATCGCGCCACGGGTTCGCTTCGGCGTTGCCGTTCATCACGTCGGCCATGATCTGGCCCATGTGCGTGGCCATCTGCGTGCCGTGGCCGCTGTAGCCCATCGAGAAATAGATGCCGTCGTGCTGGCCCGCACGCGGCAGGCGATCCACGGTGATATCGACGAGACCGCCCCAGCAATAGTCGATGCGCGCATCGGCGAGACTCGGGAAAATCGACGCGAGATTGGCTTGCAGAATGCGTCCGCTCTTCGCATCCGACGGACGCTCCGACGCGGTGAAGCGCGCGCGTCCGCCGAGCAGCAGGCGCGCATCGGGCGTCACGCGGAAATAGTTATGCATCAGGCGGCTCGTCGTGTACGAACGGCGCTGCGGCAGCAGTTGCTTAAGCTGATCGGCAGGCAGCGGCTCCGTCACGATGATGAACGAGCCGACGGGCGCGAGCCTGCGCCGATACCACGCGAACGGGCCATGCTTCGAAGGCCCTGTCGCGATCAACACTTGCTTTGCGTGCAACGTGCCGCGCTTCGAATCGATACGATAAGCCGCGCCTTCCTTCGTGATCGCGGTGACTTCGGCGTGCTCATACAAACGCGCGCCTTGCCGAACGGCTGCATTCGCGAGTCCGACGGCGAACTTGCCCATATGCATCTGGCCGCCGTGCCGTTGCAACAAGCCGCCGTAAAAGGCATCGGATTGCACTTCGTTGCGGACCTGCTCGCGATCGAGCAGTTCGATATCCGGATCGACTTCGCGCCGGATCAGCTCGGCGGTCGTCGCGATGTGTTCGAGATGATGCGGCTTCGCGGCGAGCTTCAGCTTGCCCGACGCGAGATAGTCGCAATCGATGTTTTCTTCGCGAATCAGACGCTCGACCGTGTTCACGGCCGCCGCATACGCGCGATAACAACCTTGCGCGCGCTCTGCGCCGAGTTGCGCGCGCAGCGCCGCGTAATCCTGTGCGACGCCCGTATTGCACTGGCCGCCGTTGCGTCCAGACGCGCCGCCGCCCATGCGCCCGGCATCGAGCACGACGACCGACGCGCCGCGTCTTGCGCACGCGAGCGCCGCCGACAAACCCGTGAACCCGCCGCCGATCACGGCGACGTCGGCCTCACCATCGGCCGGGCCTTCGCACGTCGAGACGATCGCGGGCGCGGTATCGAGCCAGTATGAGTCGAGTTTCATCGGCATTGCTCGCGTGAAGTGGCTTCGATTACAGACCGAGTTGACCGGCGAGATCGCCGATGGTGTCCACTTCGTAATACTCGTAGTACGGCGTACCCGGCTCGTGGCCGCGCTTCACGAACGCCTTGTGCTTGATGCCCATGTCGTGCGCGGTCATCAGGTCGTAGCGCAGGCTCGACGACACGTGCAGCACGTCTTCCGGATTGCAGTTCAGTTGATCGAACATGTACTCGAAGCCCTGCATGCGCGGCTTGTACGATTGCGCCTGCTGCGCCGTGAACACGCGATGAAACGGCGCGCCGAGCTTGTCGACGTTGCTTTGAATCTGATCGTTCGATGCGTTCGACAGAATCACGAGCTTGTACTTCTTGGCGAGACGCGAAAGGCCTTCCGGCACGTCCGGATGCGGGCCCCAGGTCGGCACGGCGAAGTAGTACTTTTCAGCTTCCGCTTCGTTGAATTCGACGTTCATGCGCTCGCACGCGCGGCGCACAGAATTGACGATCACGTCGCGATACGGCTTCCACGCGCCAAGCACTTCATCGCGGCGATAGCCCGCGAAGAACTTGACGAATTGTTCGAGGTCGTCGCCTTGCAGGCGGTCGGCATACATCTCGCGGGCCATATCGGCCATGCGGAATTTCGTCAGCGTGCCGTAGCAGTCGAACGTGATGTACTTCGGCTCGAAATCGATCATGGTGTCTTAGTCCTGTCGTGTGATGAACCCGTCCGGAGTTCAGAGTTGAAAGCAAGAAACAGCGAAGTGTGAAGAAAATTTAACCAGGCAAAAATGACTGTTGGCGTTGAATGCGTGCCTCGCGACGCTATAAGTCATGCGTTTTGAGGCGTCGCCACAGCAGATAATGCGGCGCCTTTTTTGAACGATCGTGCGCTTCAACCTTCCGTGTCGATAAGCACGCTCTTGAAGCGCAGATTCGCTTCGTAAGCCTGCCGCCCGAGATCCTTGCCGATGCCCGAGCGCTTGTAGCCGCCCGTCGGAATCACGAAGTCGCTCGTGCGGCCATAGCGGTTCACCCATACGGTGCCCGCTTCGAGGCCGCGCACGAGGCGCAACGCGCGGCCGATGTCGGCGGTATGCACGCCCGCCGCGAGTCCGTAGTCGGGATGCGCGGCGAGTTCGAGCGCTTCTTCTTCCGTGTCGAAGGACTGCACCGTGAGCACGGGACCGAAGATTTCACTGCGCACGGCGTCGCTTTCCTGCGTCACGTCGCACAGCAAGGTCGGCGAATAGAACGCGCCGGGCGTGGCCGCATCCGCGCGTTTTCCGCCGCATCGCAAGGTCGCGCCGTTCGCGATGCTGCGCTGAACGATCGCGTCGATGCGTTGCGCCTGCGGCTCGGAGATGATCGGCGACAAGGTCGTGCCCGCCGCCCATGTCGCGCCCGCTTTCAGTTCGCCGAATGCATGCGCGATGCGATCGGTGAGTTCATCCGCGATGGCGCGCTGCACGAGCAGACGCGAGCCCGCGACGCACACTTGCCCCGCGTTGCCCGTGATCGCACCCGCGATGCGTCGCGCCACTTCATCGATGCGCGGCGCGTCGGCGAACACGATCTGCGGGCTCTTGCCGCCCAGTTCCAGCGTGACCGGCTTCGTGCCGGTTTGCGCGCACGCGGCCATGATCGCGGCGCCGGTGCGCGTCGATCCGGTGAAGGTCACTTTGCCGATGCGCGGATGACGCACGAGCGCGTCGCCGGTCGTATGACCATCGCCCTGAACGACGTTGAAGATGCCCGGCGGCACGCCCGCTTCCAGCGCCAGCTCAGCAAGACGCAATGCGCTGAAAGGCGTCATCTCCGAAGGCTTCAGCACGACCGCATTGCCTGCCGCGAGCGCGGGCGCGGTCTTCCATACGCCCATCACGAGCGGAAAATTCCACGGTGCGATCGCGCCGATCACGCCATACGGCTCTGCAATCGTCATGCCGAGATGCCGATGATCCGTCGCCGCGACATCGCCGCCGATCTTGTCCGCAAATTCCGCATAGAAGCGGATGCTCTCGGCGGTGAACGGCACGTCCCAGTTGTATGCGTCGCGCACTGGACGCGTCGAGCCGATGGCTTCGAGCGGCGCAAGCGTGGCCGCATCGGCGGCGACGAGATCGGCGAACTTGCGCAGCACGCGTGCTCGCTCGCGTGGCGCACGTCGCGCCCAATCGCTCGTTTTGAACGCGCTATACGCGTTCTGCACGGCGTAGTCGATCATCGCTTCATCGGCGATGGGCACCGATGCATACGCGACGCCGTCCGACGGACGCGATACGTCGATACGCGACGCGCCCGCGTCGATCAATTCGCCGCCAATGAAGTGCCCGCTTCTGATGACGATGCTGGCGGGATCGAACCGGTCCATATGCGTAAGTCCTCTTCCGGGATGCTGCGTTGACATGGCTTTATCGTAGGACCAGCGGGCCGGCATATTGCACCGACAAATTTGCCGATTCAGCACAGCGCGCGCGTTCTTGCCGCGATAACTCGCGGTTTTGCGTTGCACCACGCGAAGGCGTCATGCACCGTGCGCGACAGGAAGATCGTCCTAGCCATGCGCGCTGCGCGATGTCAAAGTCACGGTAAATGTCTTCAAAGTGAGGAGGCCGGCGTGCCTGGCTCGAACAATAGCGAAGTGGTCGAATACCGGGCTTTCACGCTCGACGACATCCCCGCGGCGCACGCGTTGTCCGCGTCTGTCAGATGGCGGCATCGCGCGGACGACTGGCGCTTCGCGGCGCGTCTCGGCAACGGCTTCGCGGCCGTGGACAGCCAGGGCGCGCTCGTCGGCACGGCGCTCGCATTTCAGTTCGGCGCCGATGCGGCGACGCTCGGCATGTTCATCGTGTCGCCGCAACATCAGCGGCGCGGCATCGGGCGCGGCCTGCTCGACCGGCTCCGCGCGAAGCTCGGCCCGCGCATGTTGCTGATCCATGCATCGAACGAAGGCAAGCCGTTGTGCGAGGCGCGCGGCTTCGAACACATCGACACGATTCAACAGCATCAGGGCGGGGCGTTTCAGCCGCCGCTCGTCTCGCTGCCGCCGGGCGAGCGTCTGCGTCCGATCGGTGCAAAGGACACGCCGCGTCTCGCCGCGCTGGCATCGCGCGCGAGCGGGCTGGATCGCACGGAATTGCTGCCGCAACTGCTCGATGTCGCGAGCGGCATCGCGCTCGATCGCGACGGCGAACTGATCGGCTTCGCGCTCTTCCGGCGTTTCGGCGACGGCCATGTGATCGGCCCGGTGATCGCCCCCGAATCGCCGGACCAGAGCCGCGCCAAAGCGTTGATCAGCTATTGGCTCGCGCTGAACGCGGGCATGTTCGTGCGCGTGGATACACCGTTGCGTTACGGGCTTTCCTCGTGGCTCGAAGGGCTCGGTCTGCCGCTCGTCGACACCATCGACCAGATGGCGCTGAACGGCAAACCGTCCACCGATGCAACGCTTACCCAGTTCGCGCTGACGAGTCAGGCGGTGTGGTAAGCGCTTGGGCGTGGGCATCGGAGAAACCGGTCTTCACGCCTTTTCCAGCCACGCGAACTCCGCGAACCGATAGCCCATCACGCGTCCCGACGGCGTGCCCTTCAAGCCGTGCAGCGTCGAGCTTTGCGCGTCGATGAAGTTGATGAACGCCGGAATCACGAGACTGTTCTTCTCGTAGATGATGGTCTGCATGTCGCCGTATACGCGCTTGCGTTTCGCTTCGTCACGTTCGCGGCGCGCCTGCACGAGCAGTTGATCGAACTGCTCGTTCTTCCAGCCGGACTCGTTCCAGTTCGCGTTCGAGCGAAAGAACTGCGTGTAGAGAAGATCGAGCGTCGGGCGCGGCAGGATCGAGCCGTAGGTCATCGGGTACTTCATCCAGTAGGTCGTCCAGTAACCATCGGCGGGCACGCGGCGCACGTTGATGTCGATACCCGCGGGCTTCGCGGCCTGCTGGATCAGCATCGCGGAATCGAGCGCCGTTTCCACCGACGGCGGCGCGATGATCTCCGCGCGCGCGCCCGGCGTGGCGGCCTTCTTGAAGTGGAACTGCGCCTTGTCCGGATCGAACGCGCGTTGCGGCAATCCCTTCATGAAATACGGATGCCACTCGGGCACCGGATGATCGTTGGCGATCGTGCCGTGTCCGCGCAACATCACGTTCACGATGCGCTGACGGTCGTGCAGATACTTGATGCCTTCGTTGAAGTCCGCGCTCTTCGTCGGCAGCATGTCCTGCCGCAACGCGAGGTCCGAATAGAGTTGAGACGGGCTTTCGAGCACCGTCACCTTGCCCGTCTGCTTCACGCGATCGACATCGCGAGCGGGCAGTGGCGAGATGAGTTGCACATCGCCCGCGAGCAGCGCATTGGTGCGCGCCGCGTCATCGCCGATGCCGACGATCTCCACTTCATCCAGATAGGGACGCCCCGGCTTCCAGAAGTTCGGATTGCGCGCGCCGACACAGCGCTGCGCCGGCGCGAACTCCTTGCACGTGAACGGCCCCGTGCCATTGCCCTTGGAGAAGTCCGTCGTATTCGCGGCGACGATCACGAGATGCGGAATCGCGAGCAGCGCGGGAAGATCGACGTTCGGCTCGGTCAGCGTGATCTCGACCTTCAGCGGCCCGGCCGCCTTCACCGAGCTGATGCCATCCACGATCGATTTCGCCTTCGAGCCGACCGCCGGGTCTTTATGGCGCATCAGCGAAAACACGACATCGTCGGATGTGAACGGCTTGCCGTCGTGGAAATGCACATTGGGCCGCAGCGTTGCGGTCCATGTGAGGAAGTCGTCGGATTCGAGCTTTTCCGCGAGCGCGTTCTGCGTCTTGAAGTCGGCGTCGAGTTCGGTTAGGCCGCTGTAGAACATGTACGCGCGCGAATAGTCGCCGGTATGCGTGCCCTTCGCGGGATCGAGCGAATCCATCAGCGACTGGTTCGCGAGCGCCACGCGAATACGTCCGCCGCGTTGCGGCGCGGGCTCGCTCGCGGCGAACACAAGCGACGATGCGCCCGGCAGGATCAGCGTCGCGGCGCCGGCGGCGGCCAGCGTTTTCATCGCCTTGCGGCGGCCAGGATCGGCAACAACGAAGTCCTTCGGCAATGTCATGGTCAGCCTCGCTCGGTCATGTTGTTCTGCGGATGGGATGAGCTTGCCTTCACAGCGCCAGGCAAAGCCTGTAGGCGTCGTAGATGGCCGTGTGGATGTCGCGCGACGCGCTCGCATCGCCAATGCGGTACAGATTGAACTGTCCTTCCTCGCGTTCCTGCGCTTCGGGCTGCGGCTTGCCTGTCGCGAACGCTTCGAGATCGGTGTAGCCGTCGTTGACGGAATACATGCGCGCCGCCTCGAAGAGATCCTCGACCGCGAGCATGCCGCGCTCGACCACGACATGATCGGCCTCCATCTCCACGAGTTCGTTCGTCAGATGATGACGGAACACGGCGCGGCGCTTGCCGTCGTCCGACGCGCTCACTTCGATCAGCTCGACGTTCGCGCGCACCGGCACGTCCCAGCGCGCGATGTTGCGCATCCAGACCTGATCGTCGCCGCGCCCGCCGGTTTCCTGCGCGGGCACGCTGTCGATGAGCGCGAGCGATACGTCGAGGCCCGCATCGACATAACGCTCGGCGCACAGATACGCGTTGTGCCGGCCGGTGCCGTCGTAGACGAGCACGCGGCCTTCGCGCGGCGGCGTTTCCGTGAGCGCATCGAACACGGACTTGCACAGCTCGCCGCCCGGCAACGCGTCGAGGTTCGGCAAGCCGCCCGTTGCGACGATCACGACGTCCGCGCGATGATCGAGCACGTCGCTCAATTCGGCATAGTGGTTGTAGCGCACATCGACATCGAGCTTTTCGAGTTGCGACACGCGCCAGTCGACGATGCCGATGAGATCGCGCCGCCAGCTTCCGGAGGCCGCGAGCAGCATCTGTCCGCCCGCCGTCGAATTCGCTTCGAGCACGGTGACGTCATGGCCGCGCGTCGCGCAGATACGCGCGGCTTCGAGACCCGCCGGCCCCGCGCCGACGATGAGCACGCGCTTCTTCTGCGCGGCCTTCGGTATGTCGTGCGTGAGGTATGTCTCGCGCGAGGTCGCCGGGTTATGAATACACGTCGCGCGAAAATTGCGGCAGAACGATGCGCCGACACACGGCCTCGCCTCATCCTCCTTGCCCGCTTCGACGAGCTTCACGAGATGCGGCTCGGCGATATGCGCGCGCGTCATGCCGACCATGTCGAGCAGACCTTCGCGTATCGCGTAGCGCGCGGTGGCGAGGTCCGCGATCTTCGCCGCATGAAACACGGGCAGATCGACCGCGCGCTTGAACGCGGCCGCCTTCGGCAACCACGGCGCGGACGGCACGAACATGCCCGGCATGGAGTTGACCGCGAGCGACATCTTCGTATCCATGCGCCCGAACGTGACGTTGAAGAAATCGAAGAGACCGGTGCCCTGCAGGATGCGCGACATCTCCAGCCCCTCCTCGAAGCTGCATCCGTCTTCGAGCGCAAAGCGAAAGCCGACGATGAAATCGTCGCCCACCTGCCGGCGAATCTCCTCGTGAACCTCGATCGCGAAGCGCACGCGATTGGCCGACGAGCCGCCGTACTTGTCGGTGCGCAGATTCACGGTCGGGTCCATGAACTGGCCGATGAGATGCCCGCCCGCATGCGTTTCGATGCCGTCGAGACCACCGTCGCGGCAGCGCTTCGCCGCGAGGCCGAAGTCGCGGATCACGCGCCTGATGTCCGCGTCGTGAATCGCCTGCGGCATGGCGCGGTGCAAGGTCTCGCGCACGGGCGAAGGCGCGATCATCGGCAGCCACGGTTCCGTGTAGGCATCGCCGCGCCGCCCGAGATGCGTGATCTGACACATCAGCGCCGCGCCGTGCGTATGGATGCGATCGGAAAAGCGCCGCAGATGCGGCACCACGGCATCGGTGGCGACGTTGATCTGCTGGAACGTGTTGGGACTGTCCAGGCTCACGTTCGACGAGCCGCCGAACATCGTCAGCGCGATACCCCCTTTCGCCTTTTCCTCGTGATACCGTTGATAAACCTCCTGCGGGAACTCGTCGCGCGTGAGACGGCTCGCGTGACTCGTGCTCATCACTCGGTTTCTGAACTGCAGATGCCTGAGCGTGAAGGGTTGCAGCAAAGGGTCCGACGAAGCGTTAGCGGTAGCGGCGGCGCGGTTATCGGTGTGGATTGTCATGGCCTGCCAGATGAAGTGAGCGTCGGACTCAAGGTAAGGAGGTCAATATGCGCCGTCAAATTACAAATAGATGCATGCCCCATAACATGGTGTTGTATGAGTCTGCGACTTCCTTCGCTTCAGGCACTACTCGTCTTCGAAACATCCGCGCGGCTTTCGAGCTTCACCAAGGCGGCCGGCGAACTCAACGTGACGCCCGTCGCCGTGAGCCGCATGGTGGCGCGGCTTGAAGACGCGCTCGGTTTCAAACTCTTCGATCGCACGAAGCTAGGGCTAACCCTGACCGAACGCGGCGCAACATTGCAGCGCGCCGTCGCCTCCGGCTTCGGCCAGATCGGTGACACCATCGATGAACTCAAGCGCGATCATGCGCAAGGCGAGATCGTCACGCTGTCGCTCGCGAGCGGCTTCGCCGCTTTGTGGCTCCTGCCGCGTTACGCCGGGTTTCGCCGCGCGTTTCCCTCCGTCAATCTGCGCTTGCAGGTGATGGCCGGGCGGCTTTACGGACCGCTCGAAGATGCGGATCTCGGCATCCGGCTGCATGGTCCGGGCTCGGAGAAGGAACCTTTTCTTCTGTGCCCGGAGATCATCGTTCCGATATGCAGTCCGAACTATCTCGCTGAGTTCGGACCGCTCGATGCACCGGCGAGCATCGAAGGTCACGCCTATATTCATCTCGACGTGACCACGCTTTCATGGGCGGAGTTTCATCGTGCGACGGGGCTGTCCGACAAGGGTATCGGCGAAGCGGTGCATCACACCGATCCCGGACTCGCCGTGCAATGCGCGATGCTCGGTCAGGGCGTCGTGCTCGGCTGGCTGCTGGCGATCGCGGCGCCGCTGAACGAAGGCACGGTCATCCCCGCGTGGGACCGCTATATCGAAACGGGCTGCAACTTCGTGCTCGAACATCGCTCGTCGAATCCGTCGGAGAGCACGCGCGCGGTGGCGCAATGGCTCATCGACGAAATGAAGAAGGAACTCGACAACGCTCGACGCGTGCTCGCGCCGTTGAAAGCGGTGCCCAAGCACCGCGTCGATCACGCGAGCACGGTTTGATCGACTTCATGACGGCGCGGACACCGAGCGCTCGCGCTGCCAGCAGCGCAGACCGAAGAACGGCACGACGCCGTAGGCGTGATCGAGCATGTCCGAAAGCAGAGCCTCGTAACGTTCCCAGCGAATTTCATCGATGAACACGCAGATCTCCAGTGCGACGACGGCCGTCGTGGATTGCACGTGGCGGATCACGAGCGGCATGTCGCGGCGCACGGCCGGATGCTCGCGGAAATAGCCGCTGAGATAGAGCCGATACAAACCGAGGTTCGTGCGGCGTTCGCCTTCGGCGGTCACGAGCGGCCGTTCGATCGCTTCGTGCAGTCGCGCGAGCAATGCATCGTCGGGATAGCGGATCGTGTCCACGTCGAAGTGAATCGCGTGCCGCAGACGTCGCGCCCCCGACGCGATCATGCCGCGCCAGTTCTTCACGCTGTTGGTCAGCAGAAGCTGGCTTGGCAGCATGACGATCGTGTTGTCGAAGTTGCGCACCTTGATCGTGTTCAGTGCGATGTCGATCACGATGCCATCGGCAACATATCCCGGCACTTCGATCCAGTCGCCCACGCGCAACATGTCGTAGGCCGCGAGCTGAATACTGGCGACGAAGCCGAGCAGCGAGTCGCGAAAGATGATGATGAGCAGCGCCGTGATCGCGGAGAGACCGGTGAGCAGATAGACAGGCGAACGCTCCAGCAACAGCGAGACTACTGCGATCAGCGCGACGAGATACACGACGATCGTGGCGATCTGCAGAAAGCTTTTTATCGGCCGCTCGCTCGCGGACGGAAAGTGGCTATAACGCTCGTCGATGCTGTCACGCAACGCGAGCGCCGCGCGCACGAGCGTGTACACCATGTAGCAGGCCGCGAGAATGGCCAGGGGCTTGCCGAGCGCCGGGACGACCGGAAACGTGAGGCCCGTGAGCAACGGCGCCGCTGCATAGACGATGGCTGCGGGCACGAGCGGCGCGAGCCGATGAAACACGCGATGACGCTCCGCCGCGATCAGCCACTTGCGCCCTTCCCTGCGTGCGAGGCGGTTGACGATCAGGAGCATGATCGAACGGGTCGCGTAATAGCAGATCACGCTCGCCAGCAGAATCCCCAGTAGCAAGGCGGCCACGAGAAGGGTCGCGACGAGCCAGCTCTCGGTGGCAACGTGGACCTGCCAGTCGGGTCCCACTTCGAAACGCAAGGTGTTGCCGAACATGGACGCTCCCGTATGGGCGAACCGATGTGATTGTTCAGGCGAATCGGACGTGACACTTGCTTTGCCGGATATTGTAGTAGCGTCGCCTTGTTCGCCGGCAGTCCGGCGCTGTTGCAAGCCTCTTCGCATCGCGCGATTTTCCCGCTACAATTCGGGCCCCTTGCCCAGGTGGCGGAATTGGTAGACGCACTATCTTGAGGGGGTAGCGCCGCGAGGCGTTCGGGTTCGAGTCCCGACCTGGGCACCATAAGGCCGTTGATTAATTGGCTTTTTTCTCCAGCGTTGTCAAAAAAAAATGCCCGTCGATTTCCCTGTTTTTCCCACCGAAATGACAGCGTAGCGCCAACATTGGACAGCGCGCGCTGGCCCTCTTCCAATCCGAACCAGGCACACACCATTGCCGCAAATGCGAGCATTGGGGCGGCGATGTGGCGAACGGAAAACGCGGTTTGCGCGCGCGGCGGACGTCAGCAAGTGACGGCGATGCCGCAGAATGGATATGCGTTCTGGGTCCGCGCGGTCGTGGTGGATGACGAAAAACCGCAGGAACCGGGAAAGTGGCGATGACATTGCCGTGCCCGCCTGCACGCGCGTCGGCTCGAACGCGGTGCCAATGACGCCGAAACTCCCTTTAACCAGCGGAAGGCACCAGAGGACTGCCATCAATTAGAGGAACGCGGTCCCAAAGGGGCGCGACCACGGCAAGTTTAGCCGGTGCCCAACCGGCCGCGTGAGGCGGAACGCCAGCAGCAGACCTACCATTCAAAGCGAGTAAGGAATGCCGTCCCGCAGCAGCGCCGCCGCCGCGACTGGAAGAAAAACAAGAAGCTATCTGGCCCAACGCTTCGCTATCAGGCAACCCGCCATAAACGGCGATGGATACCGCGACGCACCGCAAAAGGCTATCCAGTCAGTCTGCGGAGAGTATGACGCGGTGTAGATCGGAGCGAGCGGTCCCGACGTGAAGATAATGTCTTTTCCGAACATAAGGCCTCTCGCCAACGTCTCGTTTACTGAGATGATCCACGAGAAGCCGATGCCATCGACGGGCATGCCGGGCAGGAATGGAATGATTGGTTTCAACCGCCCAACTTTGCTTCGGAGAGTATCGAGCGTTGAATTCGATGACCGACCGCTTGAGCGAAGACGAGCGCGCGCATTTTGTTTGTGAATTTCTCGACTAGCGGATACAGGCACGCAGCTACCGCGAAACTGACGGCGAGCACGATCGCAAAGAGTACATACACCTCGACCGTTGTTAACTGCGCCGCGTTGAAGTGTGGCAGAAGAACATATATGACTTGGTGGTGCACGAGGAAGGCGAGGAACGAGTACTTCGCCGTCCACGTAACGAAGCGGCTCACTGACGGCGGCAGTTCAATAAGTTCGGCGGAAAAAGCTAAGGCACAAAACGCAACTATGCCGAGCAGGATCCCGTAGAACTGAATGTGGATCGGCGGATACCAGAAGGCGAAAACCACCAGCGCCGCGATCGAGGAAATCAGGACCTTCCTACCCATCGGAAGGACATACCGTAGAAAGCAAAGACCGAACAGAAACTCTGGAAGCCGGATGAGCGGGTTTCGGTTTTCATTCAGATCGAAAATGCGCCCGTAGTGTCGATGCAGCGTGAACATCACAACGAGCGCAGCTATCCAGGTAAGGACGGGGCGATTCAGGACGCCCCGTCGCAAGAGCGGAAACATGGCATAGAAGAGCAGGATGAAGCCAATGAACCACTCGCCGACCAGGTAATAGTTCGTGCCACGATAAAGCAACAGTCCATCGAAACCGGTCAGCGTCAGCAGAAACTTCCAGTGCTGATCATCTCCAACCCAAAAGCCTCGAATCAGGAATAGAACGACTCCGACGGCCAGATACGCGATCCAGAACGATGGATATATGCCGAGGAACCGCTTCTTGTAGAAGTCCGCAGCTGAGAATGCTGTAGACGAACTGGTCATCAAACCCACGCCCGAAATCATGACGAATAGCGTGACGCCAAGATCGCCAATGGCTTGGTGAAAAATGACGAGGCCAGGGATCGTGTGCGCCGTGGGGGCCTGCGCGAGGAGCTGCAGATCGAAGTGATAGAGGATGATCATCAAGACCGACACGGCCCTGATGAAATCCAAAAAGAACAGGCGCTTCGGCAAAAAATTCACATCAGCATCGGCTTTCGCGCTCGATACCACGGCTGGCTGCGCCACGTCAACTCCCAATCTTGAATATCGGGCGCGATAATAACAGATAGGACGCTCCAGTCAAGGGCCGATGTAATAGGCCTCGATATACGTCAGAGATGCGCCGCCATTGAACGACCTTCCCGGAGTGAAGCCCCATCCTTCTATATAGTCCGCGGTCCCGTTAAGCGAAGCGATTGCAGACGATTGAACTGACAGCGACGATGCCGTCGTCGGAGTGATTCAGTCCTGAACCTGAAACGCAACGGCGCCATTCTTATATATAGCTGTCAACGCCGACTGAAACCTGACTCACATTTCTGGATAATCGCCGAAGTAAATCTGACCCACTTGGTTCCTCTATCACTAGGCTACTTTCGCGCTTGCCCGCGTGCCTGTTTGTCCCGCCTTTCTCTTGCCCTTCAGTCGATAGCTCTCACCGCTGATTTGCACGATATGAGCGTGATGTAAAAGCCTGTCGAGCATCGCCGCCGTCAACGTCTGGTCGTCGGCGAAGGCCGTCGCCCACTGCGTAAACGGCAGGTTGCCGGTCAAGACGACTGAACCGCGCTCATAGCGTTTGGCGACGACATTGAAGAACAAGTTTGCCTCTTCACGCCCAAATGGCAGGTAGCCGATTTCGTCGATGACGAGCAGCCTGGGTCCGATGTCCGCGCGATTGATGAATTCCCGCAAGCGGTTCTGCTGTCGCGCGGCGCCCAGTTGCATCATCAGGTCGGCGGCCGTGATGAACCGCGTCTTGATGCCCGCTTGCGCTGCACGATACGCAAGCGAGGTCGCGATATGCGTCTTGCCCACCCCGGACGGCCTCAGCAGCACGACATTCTCGGCCAGTTCGATAAACGCCAGACTCGCCAACTCCTGAATCTGGGCACGTGGCGCGCCGCCGGCAAAGCCAAAGTCGTAGATGACAACATAAGGACAATGCGAAGCCGGAGAGTCATGCTGATTATCGAGGCGTTCGGGTTCGAGTCCCGACCTGGGCACCAGTCGCATCGACAACTTCCGTCTTCTTCTCCCTGCGCCCCGCCCGCGCCTTGTGCATTTCCGGCGGCGCGGTCAGGCCCGCAACGGCCGCTCCCGAGTGGATCAGAAACTCCCTGAACGCATTGGCGATCTGAGGCAGACGCCGCTCCGACATATGCACGACATGCCAAGCCCGCTCGATCGGTGTCGATGGCACGGGAAGCGTCGCAAGCAAGCCCGCCTGCATTTCGAGCGCGCACGCGTGGAGCGAAAGAAACGCCACGCCGAGCCCCGCTTCGACGAGCTGCTTGATCGCCTCGTTGCTCGATAGCTCGGATGCGGCATGTAACTTCAAACCCGCTTCCTTGAACAGCCCCTCGATTGCCACACGCGTGCCCGATCCGCGCTCCCTGACAAGCAGGTTCGCCGTTTCCAGATCGGTGAGATGCAGACGCTTCGCGCGCATCAACGGATGCGACGGCGCGGCCACGAAAGCCATCGGATGCTTAGCGAATGCGGCGGCGCTCGTGCGCAATTCGCGCGGCTGCCGTCCCATGATCGCGAGATCGATTTCATTCGTCGCGAGCATGCGCACGATGTCATCGCGATTGCCGATACGAAATTGCAGCTTCACGCCGGGCCGTTCCTTCGTGAAGCGCACGAGCAGCGGCGGCACGAGATACTCCGCCGTCGTGATCGCGCCGATGCGCAAGGTGCCGCCCAGTTCGCCGCGCAACGCCGCCACTTCTTCGCCCGCTTCGTTCCAGAGGCTCAGGATTTCGTTCGCGTAACGCGCCATGACTTCGCCCGCGGCCGTGAGCTGCACTTCGCGCCCCACGCGGCGCAAGAGCGGCGTGCCCGCCGCCTCGCCGAGCAACGAAATCTGCAATGACACCGCCGGCTGCGTGAGATGCAGTTCCTCGGCCGCGCCCGAGATGCTGCCCACGCGCGCGACGGTCTGTAGCGTGCGCAATTGACGGAAGGTCGTCGTCTTTAACATTAGTGAAAACTTATAGGTCGGCGATAAATACTAAATAGCGCATATGTTTTCGGGACCTTATATTTTTCCCAACGAGGTCGTCAAGCATCCATACAGCACTTCCGGGAGAACCATGATGTTGAATCCTTATGCACAACACCAGGTCGATTCGCCCCATCGCATCGTGATCGTGGGCGGCGGCGCCGCGGGACTGGAACTCGCGACGCGCCTCGGCAACAGCGTCGGCAAGCGCCGGCGCGCCGATGTGATCCTCATCGACCGATTCCCGACGCACTTCTGGAAGCCGCTCCTGCACGAAGTCGCTTCAGGGCAGATCGATGCATCGAGTCATCAGATCGACTACGCCGCGCACGCGAAGTGGAATCACTTTCGCTTCGAGCAAGGCGCGCTCGCGAACATCGATCGCGGACGTCGCGAGATCGTCATCGACGAGACGACCGATATCGACGGCCGTGCGCTGCTGCCGAAGCGAACGCTCGCCTTCGACACGCTCGTGCTCGCGCTCGGCAGCGTGACGAACTTCTTCTCGATTCCGGGCGCGGAGCAACATGCGCTCACGCTGGAGACGGTGGAGCAGGCGGAGACGTTCAGGCGGCGTTTGTTGTCGAGCCTGCTGCGTTCGAGTCATGCGCGGCAGGCGACGCCCGGCGCCGCCCGCACGCCGGTTTCGGTGACGGTGATCGGCGGCGGCGCGACCGGCGTCGAACTGGCCGCCGCGTTGCGCGGCTCGGCCGAAATGCTGCGCGACTATCACCTCGCGTCGCTCGATCCGGCCAGCGACATCCGCATTCGTCTGCTCGAAGGCGCGCCGCGCGTGCTACCCGCGCTGCCCGAGCGCATCTCGACGCGCGCTCAGGACGTGCTCGCCGGACTCGGAGTGGAAGTGCGGCTCGGCGCTCGCGTGCGTTCGGTCGATGCGCACGCCGTATCCATCGCGGATGGCGAAACGCTCGCGAGCGACATCACGATCTGGGCCGCCGGCGTGGAAGGCGCGCCGGTGCTGCGCACGCTCGAAGGATTGCCGTTGAACCGGCTCGGACAAGTGCTCGTCGACGCGACATTGCAGATCGAACCCGGCGCGGGCATCTATGCGATGGGCGACTGCGCCGCGTGTACGGCATCGAAGGGCGACGCGCTCGTGCCGCCGCGCGCGCAGGCCGCGTATCAGCAAGCCGTCTATCTCGCCGATGCACTCGCCCGCCGCCTCGACGATCGCCCCGTGCCGCATTTCGCCTACCGCGATCAGGGCACGCTCGTCTCCTTCGGACGCGCGGGCGCGGCGGGCGCGCTGATGAGCGAGTTGCTGCGCCGGCCGTTATTCATCGACGGATGGTTCGCCGCGTCGTGCTACCGGCATCTGTATCGCCGGCACATCATGGGGCTCACGGGCGTCAAGCGGGCGCTGATGTACGCCGCGAGCCAATGGCTTCGCGAGCGCGTGCGACCGACGGTAAAGCTGAACTGACCACGCCAGTCACTTCATCGCCACGGTTTCGCCGGACTGCGAGCGGCCCGACACGAGGCATTGCGATCTGAATGCGTCGCGCTGGCTGCTCGCGGCGGCATGGCTGAAACCCTTGCTCAGCGCATCGAACTCGACTTGCGCCGCGCTCTGTGCACACGCCGACGCGGCCAGATCGCGGCCCTGCGCGTGGAGCATGGCGCGATCGGCGACGAGATAGGCGACAAGCGCGAACACGACGGCCTTGAATACTTTCTTCATGCTGGTCTCCTTGCGCTCTAGGCTAAGGGCCAGGCGGCTCGGGGCAAATCCGGGCAAGCCCGGAGCGAACGAACGATTTATTCATCGCGGCATCGGCCGGAGCGACGCTTGGAAAAAATGTCAAGACGGTCCGACGCAATGAATTTGATACGCCGCAACGCCCCAAAATCTATTCTTTTGGGTTATCCTCGTTAACCCTTAGGATTGCCCCTAAGTCATTCGGGCTGCGCATCCAGATTCATATCTTCGCGCACTCGCCCAGCCTTACATTCCACTGTCAGCGCGCCTTTCCAGCAAGCACGCACTTCGCGTGCTCGCCGTGCTTTGCGCCCGATTTCGACCAAGCTTATGCATCTGCCGTCAGTACTCAGCTTTCTCATCTGGATTCCAGTGGTGTCGGGCATCTTCGTGCTGACCTTCAGCGCATCGGCGACGCTCGCGCGCGCCGTCGCGCTGTTCGGCGCGGTTCTCGGCCTGCTGCCGCTCGCGCCGCTCCTGTCGCGCTTTAACGCGTCGTCCGGCGCGATGCAGTTCGTCGAGCGCGTCGAGTGGCTGCCGCAGTTCGGCATCTCGTACCATCTGGGCATCGACGGCATTTCGCTTTGGTTCACCGTGCTCACGGCCGTCACCACGCTCATCATCTTCGTCGCGTCTTGGCGCTCGGTCACGAAGCAGGTCGCGCAGTACTACGGCGCGTTTCTCGTGCTTTCGGGCTGCATGCAGGGCGTGTTCGCGTCGCTGGACGGCATGCTCTTCTTCGTGTTCTTCGAGGCTTCGCTGATTCCGCTGTATCTGCTGATCGGCACGTGGGGCGGCGAGCGGCGCGTGTATGCGGCGATCCGCTTCTTCTTTTTCTCGCTGCTCGGCTCGCTCGCGATGCTGGCCGCGCTGATCTATCTGTGGACGCAGGCGCATACCTTCGACATCGACGCATGGCGTCATCTGAAGCTCGGCTTCACGCCGCAGATCGCGGTTTTCCTCTGCCTGCTCGCGGCCTTCTCGGTCAAGGTGCCGATGTGGCCGGTCCACACGTGGCTGCCCGACGTGAACTCGGAAGGTCCGACGGGCGCGGCCGTGCTGCTCGGCATGCTGAAAATTGGCGGCTACGGCATGTTGCGCTACGTGCTGCCGATCGTGCCCGACGCGTCCCATTTCTTCGCCCCGGCGATGATCGCGCTGTCGCTCGTCGCCGTCATCTACGGCAGCCTCGTCGCGCTCGCGCAGACGGACATGCGCAAGCTGCTCGCGTACTCGGGCGTCGCGCACATGGGGCTCGTCACGCTCGGCCTGTTCACCTTCGACCGCCTCGGCACCGAAGGCGCGGTCGTGCAGATGCTGTCGTACGGCATCGTGTCCGGCGCGATGCTGCTGTGCACGGGCGTGCTGGTCGAGCGCACGCAAAACGGCTCGATCGATGCTTACGGCGGCGTCGCCAACACCATGCCCCGCTTCGCCGTCTGCGCAATGTTGTTCTCGATGGCCAACGTCGGCTTGCCGGGCACGTCGGGTTTCGTCGGCGAGTTTCTGGTGCTGATGGGCGCGATCCGCCTGAACTTCTGGATCGGCGCGGCGGCCGCCTCGTCGCTGATCCTGAGCGCGGCTTACACGCTGTGGATGGTCAAGCGCGTGATTTTCGGCGCAGTGAACAACGAGCGCGTGGCTGGTCTGCACGACCTCGGCAAGCGCGAACTCGCGCTGTTCGGCGCGATGGCCGTGCTGGTGCTCGCGATCGGCGTGCATCCGAAGACGTTCACGGACGCGATGGGCCCCTCGGTGGAAGGCCTGCTCTCGGCCGCGCAAAGCTCGACGCTGCCCGACGATACCCGCGCGCCTTCCTACAACGTCCGACGCGAAACGGTACCGGAACGCACGCCTGGTTGAAGCCATCGCGCGCATTTGCCGCATTCGAAACGCGCACGCGTGACGCGCTTGTAGCCGAGATCGAAGGACGCCGCTAACATTCGGGTGTTCACGGACACACGCCCCGGCGCCGCTCTATACTGAGCGGCGCCGCTTTCGTTTCGCATCGCCTGTTTCATAGGAAATTTGAAGTTGCAATCGCTCGATATGAAGTCAATGGAGGCCTCGACATGAAGAAGAATTCCTCAGCCATCTGGATTCTCGTCGCGATGGTCATCGGCATCGCGGTCGGCTACATGATCTTCACGAGCTTTCCGGACAAGAAAAGCGCCACGGAGATAGCCGGTTACATCTCGCTCGTGTCCGACGTCTTTCTGCGCCTCATCAAGATGCTGATCGGACCGCTCGTGTTTTCCACGCTGGTCGTCGGCATCGCGCACATGGGCGACGCCGCCTCGGTCGGGCGCGTGTTCGCCAAGGCGCTAGGCTGGTTCTTCACCGCGTCGCTCATTTCGCTGCTGCTCGGGCTCCTGATGTCGAACCTGCTCAAGCCCGGCGACAACCTCGGCTTGCCGCTGCCCGACATCGGCGCATCGGCGAATCTCGCGACATCGAAGTTCACGCTGAAGGATTTCGTCAGTCACATGGTGCCGCGCTCCTTCGCCGAAGCCATGGCCAACAACGAGATTCTGCAGATCGTCGTGTTCTCGATGTTCTTCGGCGTTGCGCTCGCCGCGCTCGGCGAGCGGGGCAAGATTCTGCTCGCCGCGATCGATCAGCTCTCGCACGTGATGCTCAAGATCACCGGCTACGTGATGAAGCTCGCGCCGCTCGCCGTGCTCGCCGCGATGGCCGCCACCGTCGCGGTCAACGGGTTGGGCATCCTGCTGAAGTTCGCCGTCTTCATGGCCGACTTCTATCTCAGCCTGTTTCTGCTGTGGGGCATCCTCGTGCTCGCGGGTTTTGCGTTTCTGCGCCGGCGCGTCTTCAGGCTGCTGTCGCTCATCAAGGAAGCGTTCATGCTGTCGTTCGCGACCGCAAGCTCGGAGGCCGCGTATCCGAAGATCCTCGATGCACTCGACCGCTTCGGCGTGAAGCGCAAGATCTCCAGCTTCGTGATGCCGATGGGCTATTCCTTCAACCTCGACGGCTCGATGATGTACTGCACGTTCGCGACGCTCTTCATCGCGCAGGCATACGGCATCCATCTGCCGCTCAGCACGCAGATCACGATGCTGCTGATCCTGATGCTGACATCGAAGGGCATGGCCGGCGTACCGCGCGCGTCGCTCGTCGTCATCGCGGCCACGCTGAATCACTTCGACATTCCCGAGGCGGGCCTGTTGCTGATTCTCGGCGTCGACACCTTCCTCGACATGGGCCGCTCCGCCACCAACGCGGTCGGCAACTCGATTGCGAGCGCGGTCGTCGCCAAGTGGGAAGGCGAGTTGTTGTCGGAGCCGGAAGCGGCGAAGAATGCGGCGCGCATCGAGGCTGAACAGGACGCGTCGCTGGCCCATCCCGCGCAGGTCTGACGGAGGCGAGCCATGAAGACGCAGCGCTTCTGGTCCGCGCTGGTTTCGGCCAGCCTCATCGCGATCACGCTCGGTGCGCACGCCGCCGACGACGTGCAGACAGCGCCGCCGGACAACGACGCCTACGCGCCCGCGACGCTGACGGGCACGCTTGCCAAGGCGCGCGACACGGGCACGCTCGCGCTCGGCTATCGCGACGCTTCGGTGCCGTTCTCGTATCTCAATGCGCGCAAGGAGCCGATCGGCTATTCGATCGAACTGTGCAAGTCGATCGTCGCCGCGATCGGCAATGCGGTGCATCGAAACCTGAAGATTCAGTGGGTGCCCGTGACGCCGGAGAATCGTATCGATGCGGTCGTCGACGGCCGTGTCGATCTCGAATGCGGCTCGACCACGAGCAACGTCGAGCGGCAAAAACGCGTGGCCTTCTCGCCGATCTTCTTCGTGGCCGGCACCAAGGTGATGGTCAAAAAAGGCTCGCCGATCCGCTCGTTTCGCGATCTGGCGGGAAAGAAAGTCGCGGTGACGGCGGGCACCACGAATGAAAAGGCGCTGCGCGATCTCGACAGGAAGTTCGCGCTCGGCCTGCAGTTGCAGGTCGTGCCGGATCACGCGGAAGGCTTCGCGCGCGTCGCGAACGGCCAGGCCGATGCATTCGCCACCGACGACGTGCTGCTCTACGGCCTCATCGCGGAGAACGCGGCGAAGGGCGGCGCGTATCAGGTGATCGGCGATTATCTGTCGTATGACCCGTACGGCATCATGTATCGCAAGAACGATCCGCAGCTCGCGCAAGTGGTGAAAGACACGTTTCAGAACCTCGCCGCCGATGGCGAAATCGAGCGTCAATACAAGCGCTGGTTCCTGCGACGTTTGCCGTCGGGCAAGAGCCTCGACATGCCGATGAGCGCGCAACTCGAAAGCATCATCGAGTCGATGGCGGGCGGCGAAGCGCAGTGAGCGCGCCTTTTTCTCTTGCCGGCGATAACGCGAACCCGCCGTGTTTCAGGCGGGACCCGCCTGCATGACGCGGTTGCGTCCGCGGGCTTTTGCATCGTAGAGCGCTTCGTCGGCGGCGCGAATGAGCGCGCTCACGTCGTCGTCGCGCTCCGGCCGCCAACTTGCGAGACCGATACTCGCCGTGACGCGGCCGAACTCGCTGCCCGCGTGCTCGATCGACAGATCGCATATGGCGGCGCGAATCTTCTCGGCGACTTTCGCGGCGCCGTCGGCGGGCGTGTCGGGCAAGACGACGACGAATTCCTCGCCGCCGTAGCGCGCGGCGGTGTCCACAGGCCGCCGGATGTTATCGCCGATGCAGCGCGCGACAGCCGCGAGCGCGTCGTCGCCCGCCTGATGGCCGTAGGCATCGTTGAACGCCTTGAAGCGGTCGATATCGACGAAGAGCAGCGAAAAGAGACTGCGCGTGCGGCGCGCCCTGCGCCACTCCTGATCGAGAATCTCGCCCAGCGTGCGGCGATTGTGCAGGCCGGTGAGTCCATCTGTACGCGCGAGCAATTGCAGTTCCGACTCGGCCCGCATGCGCCGCCTGAATTGCGCCGCGAGCACGAACGAAAGAATGATGAAGCCGATCGCGAGCACGCCCATCGACGAACCGATGATGATCGCGCGCCGCCGCCACGCCGCGTAGATGTCCTCTTCCCCTTCGGCCACCATGATGATGAGCGGCAGGTTCGGAAAATTGCTGAAGTAATAAAGGCGGCGTCTGCCGTCGATCGACGATGTCTCGGTGAAGCTGCCCTTCTGCGCCGCGCGAAAGTTTTTGAAAGTGTCGGCGTGGCTGATATCGCGGCCGATCACGCGGGCATCGAAGGGTTGGCGCATGATCATCACGCCGTCGTGGTTGATCAGCGAGACGGCGCCGTGCGGCCCGAGCGAAAGCCCCGCGAAAAGATTGCGAAAGTATTCGAGGTTGATGGCGAGCATGGCGACGCCCGCGAACGATCCGTCGGGATACGAGAGCCTGCGGCTCAACGCGATGCTGGGCGCGCCGCCACGCAATCGCGACGCATACGGGCCGCTGATGTAAAGCCCGGTGTCGGGGTGATCGCGCTGCGCCGCGAAATAGCTGCGATCCGCGAAATTGCCCGAGCGGGGCACGAGGCTGCCGGAATCGATAACGATCTTGCCGTTCTCGTCGAGCACGAGGATCGAGCCCAGATCGCGGGCCGTCGCCGCCCGGTCGAACAGCACGTCGTTGCGTAGCTGGGGCGGCAGGCTCATCACGTCTTCGCGTTCCACGCCTTCCACGACAGCCTGCAGCGACAACTCGTACAGTTCGAAATTGCGTTCGATGTCGCGTTCGGCGAGCATCGCGAGGTTACGCGACGTGTCGCGCGCGCGTTCTAGCGCATCGACCCTGCCCTGATACAGCACCAGCGCGCAAAGCCCCACCATGACGAGCGCGATGAGCGTGCCGCACAGCACGATGATGTTCGGCGTCGAGGTTCGCGCGCGCGCCGGCGCGTGTGCGTTGCGACTCGGGTTGTAGATATTTTCGGTTGCCACTATTTGGAGGTCCCGGAAACCTGGCTCGCGAGTTTATCTTTGCTCTGCACGGTCCTCAGTCAGCGCGCTAGGCCGATATTCTCTCCTATTTGTATGAATTGGGTGCGGGGAGGCGATTTGAGATCGAGCGGCGAATGTCCCCGGCATTAAAAAAGCGTTCACGCGAAACACCGAATCGCAGCATCGAAATCCGGCTCCGTCGCGAGATGCTTGTGATCCACGCTCACGAGCCATCCTTGCGCCGAACGGCACCAGCGGATTCGTCCTTCCTCGTAAAGATCGGAGAACCAGCGCCAGAGCGTCGCGTCCTCCTTGTCGGCTTGCTTGGCCGCATCGCTCCGAACCTGATCTTGAATGATCGCCAGCATGGTCGTCGTGGCCTCTTAGCGATTCGTCATGACGCGACACGCCCCAGCGCGATATACCGTGCGAGATGATGATCTTCATCGCCCAGTTGATGATCGATCATCACGAGCCGTTTCGCGTAATGCGAAAGCGGCAATTCCCACGTCATGCCGATGCCGCCATGCATCTGAATGGCCTCTTCTGCAACCAGCGCGCCGATGCGCCCGACCGAATACTTCGCCGCCGACAACGCACGTTCACGCGCGACACCCGATGCACCGACCGCGGCCGCCGCATTGATCGCCGCGGAACGCGCCTGCTCGATTTCGAGCAGCACATCGGCCATGCGATGTTGCAGCGCCTGAAACGAGCCGATAGGCACGCCGAACTGCTTACGCGTGCGCAGATAGTCGAGCGTATGTTCCTTCGCGACATCCATCGCGCCGAGCGCTTCCGACGCGAGCGCGACGAGTCCATATCCGATCGCGTGCGTGAGCGTCGCGTATCCCTCGCCTTCATTGCCGACGAGCGCATCCGCATCGAGCATTACGTTATCGAGCGACACCTCCGCCACGCGCCCGCCATCGATCTTGCGATAGCCGTGCACGTTCACGCCTTGCGCATCGCGCGGCACCATGAAGAGCGAAATGCCCGCATCGTCATGCGCTTCGCCCGACGTGCGCGCCGACACGAGCATCACATCGGCATGCTCGCCCTGCTGCACGACGCCCTTCGCGCCGTTGAGCATCCAGCGCTCGCCATGCCGCGTCGCGCGCGTGTTCACGCGTGCAAGCTCGTAGTGCGAGCCGGGTTCGTCATGCGCGAACGCCGCGATCGCAGTGCCGTCGATCATCTTCGCGATCGTCTCGCGCTGCCTTTCATCGCCCGCATAGGCAAGCGCGCGCCCGACGATCAGCGCATCGAGAAACGGCTCGACGACGAGTCCGCGCCCGAGCGCCTCGAACACGACGGAGATATCGAACCCATCGCCGCCGAAGCCGCCAACGGATTCATCGAAGAACGCGCCGACGATGCCAAGCTCACAAAGCCGCCGCCACATATCGCGGCTGAAGCCTTCCTGCGAACGCGCGATCTTGTCGCGCACATCGAACGCGTATTGCTCGGCGATGAAGCGGTTCAACGAATCCGCGAGCATCCGCCGGTCTTCCGTATGCTGGAAATTCATCGTGCGAAATCCTTTAGAGCCCGAGCATCATCTTCGCGATGATGTTCTTCTGTATTTCGTTGGAGCCGCCGAAAATCGACAGCTTGCGATTGTTGAAGTACTGCGCGGCCGCAGTCGATGCTTCGCCGTCGCTGTCCTCTTCGAGCGCTTCATCGATGAACGGCTGCGCATACGGACCCATCGCGCGACGCATCAGCGAAGAGATTTCCTGGCGAATCTCCGTGCCGCGAATCTTCAGCATCGAGCTTTCCGCGCCCGGCACGCCACCGCCCGCGACCGCCGCGAGCACGCGCAGATTCGTCGTCTTCATGTTCTCCAGATCGATCTCGACACGCGCGAGACGCGCGGCGAACAAAGGATCGTCGAGGAGCGCGCGGCCATTGCTCTGCACCTTGCCCGCCACCGCTTTCAGACGGCCCAGCGCCGCTACCGAAAAGCCCACGCCCGCTATGTTCGTGCGCTCGTAGGTCAGCAGATACTTGGCATAGGTCCAGCCCTTGTTCTCCTCGCCGACGAGATTCGCAACGGGCACGCGAACGTCGGTGAAGAACACTTCGTTGACTTCGTGCTCGCCGTCGAGCGTGATGATCGGGCGCACTTCGACGCCGGGCGTATTCATGTCGATGAGCAGAAAGCTGATGCCTTCCTGCTTGTGTGCATCCTGCGACGTGCGCACGAGGCAGAAGATCATGTTCGCGTAGTGCGCGAGCGTGGTCCACGTCTTCTGTCCGTTGACGATGTAAAACTCGCGGCCGTTCTCCATCGCGCGAGCGGCTGTTGTGCGCACCGATGCGAGATCCGAGCCCGCGCCCGGTTCCGAATAGCCCTGACACCACCAGTCGGCGCCATCGAGAATGCGCGGCAGCCAATGGCGCTTCTGCGCGTCGCTACCGTATTTGATGAGCACCGGCCCGAGCATGTTCACGCCGAAGGGCACGATACGCGGCGCGCCCGCAATCGCGCATTCGTTTTCGAAGATGAACCTCTGCACGGCGGTCCAGCCCGGGCCGCCATGCTCCTTCGGCCAGTGATTCGCGAGCCAGCCTTTCGCGTTGAGAATGCCGTGCCATTGCGCCATGTCGTCGCGCGTCAGGCGCTCGCCCGTGCGCGCTTTTCGCGCGAGATGCTCCGGAAGCGAGGTGCGCAGAAACGTCAGCACTTCGGCGCGAAATGCTTCCTCGTCTGCGGTGAATGTCAGGTCCATGACTGCGGTTCCTTGAAGAGATTGACGAAGACCACGCGTCAGGCCGAACGGTTCAGGCTCGCGAAATTCTGGCCGCGCGCGACGAGATCGACGAGCAACGGCGATGCGCGCCAGAAGAGCGGATCTTCCTTCGCGAACGCGTGGATATCCGCGAGGATGTTATCGAGGCCCACGGTATCGGCGTAATGCATCGGGCCGCCGCGATAGCGCGGAAAGCCGAAGCCATGCATCAACGTGGCATCGACGTCGAGCGGACGCTGCGCGATGCCTTCATGCACGATATTCGCGCCCTCGTTGATCATCGCGGCGAGATAGCGGCGCACGATCTGTTCATCGCTGAATTCACGCGGCGTCACGCCCGCACGCTCGCGCTCGGCGTCGATGATCGATTCCACGTCCGCATCCGGCGTGCCCGTGCGCGCGCCGTTTTCGTAGCGATAGAAACCGCGTCCCGTCTTCTGGCCGAACCAGCCGCGCTCGCACAATTCATCGCCGATACGCACGTAGCGCGCCTTCGGATCGCGCGTCGCGGCGCGCCGCTTTCTCGCCGCCCAGCCGATATCGCCGCCCGCCAGATCGATGACCTGATACGGTCCCATCGGAAAGCCGAAGTCGCGCACGGCTCGGTCGATCTGATACGGCGACGCGCCGTCTTCCATCAGATGATCCGCCGCCGCGCGATACACCGCGAGCATGCGATTGCCGATGAAACCATCGCACACGCCCGCGCGCACCGCGACCTTCTTCAGCTTCCGTGCAAGCTCGAAGCCGGTCGCCACGACATCGGCGCTCACGCGCGCGGGCACGACCACTTCGAGCAGCTTCATGATGTTGGCGGGCGAAAAGAAGTGCAGCCCGAGCACGTCTTGCGGGCGCGAGATGCTCGCCGCGATCTCGTCGATGTCGAGATAGGACGTGTTGGTTGCGAGCACCGCGCCCGGCTTGCATACGCGATCGAGTTCCGCGAACACGGCCTTCTTCACGGCCATGTCCTCGAACACGGCTTCGATGACGAGATCGACGTCGGCGAGCGCGTCGTATCGCGTGTCGCCGTCGAAGCGTTGCATCGCGCGCGTTTTCGCTTCCTGCTTCATGCGGCCTTTCGCGATCAGCGCGTCGTACACCTTCTCGACATGCGCGCGCCCGCGTTCGAGCGATGCGTCGTCGCGCTCGATCATCGTCACCGCGAGACCCGCATCGAGCAGCGCGACGGCGATGCCCGCGCCCATCGTCCCGCCGCCGATCACGCCTATGCGATCGAGCGCGCGCGGCTGCGCGTCGAGCGTTTCAGGCGCTTTCTGCGTTTCGCGCTCGGCGAAGAAAGCATGCACGAGACCCGCGCGCTGCGGGCTCTCGCGGCATTCGATGAATCGCTCGCGCTCGAAGCACAGGCCTTCGTCGAAGGGCAGATTCAAGGCCGCTTCCACGCAGTCGACGATCTTCAGCGGCGATAACAATCCGCGCGACTTCTTCTGCGTCTCCACGCGCGCGGCGGCAATCGCGGCCGCGCTGGCTTCTTTGTCCGCGAGTCCGCGTGCGTTCTTCGTGCGGCGCGGCGCGGCCTGCGTCGCGATGAGTTCGTGCGCATAGGCGAGGCCTTCGGCGAACACGTCATCGCTCTGGCCGATGCGATCGACGAGTCCCAAGCGCTGCGCTTCCTGCGCGTCGACGTGACGACCGCTCAATATCAACGACAACGCGGCCTGCGCGCCGATCAGACGCGCCGAGCGCTGCGTGCCGCCCGCGCCGGGCAAAAGGCCGAGTTGCACTTCGGGCAGACCGAGCTTTGCGCCGGCGACCGCGATCCGGTAATGCGACGCCAGCGCCACTTCGAGTCCACCGCCCAGCGCCGCGCCGTGAATCGCCGCGATAACCGGCTTGTCGCAACGTTCGATGCGGTTGCACACCTCGGGCAGCGACGGCGGCACGGCAGGCTTGCCGAACTCGCGGATATCCGCGCCCGCGATGAAGTTGCGGCCCGCGCCGACGATCAGCACCGCGCGCACGGACGCATTGGCATCGGCGGCTTCGATTGCATCGATCAGACCGCGCCGGACCGCCGCGTTGAGCGCGTTGACGGGCGCGTGATCGATCGTCACGACCAGGACGCTGCCGCGCAATTCGTGCTGGACGGGGGCGGTGGTTTCGGGCGCGCTCGAAAGCGTCATGAATGAAGTCTCTCCTGAGTCGTTATTTCCAGTTTGGCGTGGAAGCATTTTCGCGGGGACAGGCATCCTTGACAATCACAGCGTCGATTGACAGACTGTCAAATCGCCTTTGACAATCGAACCTTGCCGTGGACGTCAACGAACTCACGCTGCTGGTCGAAATCCTCGATGCGGGCAATCTGAGCGAAGCGGCGCGACGCCTCAAGATGACGCGCGCCAATGTCAGTTATCACCTGAATCAGCTTGAAAAGTCCGTGGGTTTGCAGCTCGTGCGGCGCACGACGCGACGTGTCGAGCCGACCGAACTCGGCCTCAGGCTCTACGAGCACGGCCGTTCGATTCGCAACGCGCTGCTCGCCGCGCAGGAATCGGTGGCGACGCTCGGGCAAAGGTTGCAGGGGCGCGTGCGGCTCTCGGTGCCGAGCGGTTACGGGCAACTCGTGATGTCGGAATGGCTGATCGCGTTCAAGCGCGAGTATCCGGATATTGTGCTCGACGTGATGTTCGAAAATCGCGTCGAAGACTTGCTGCGCGATGAAGTCGATATCGCCGTGCGCGTGATGCCCGAACCACCGCCGAGTCTCGTCGCCCGCGACATGGGGCCGGTGCGGTATGTCGCATGCGCATCGTCCGCGTATGCCGAGGCGCACGGCATGCCCATGCGTCTGGAAGAGCTGGGCGTCGTGCCGGTGATCACCGCGACGGTCGTCGGCAAGCAGACGCGCGTCGCCGCTTATCTAGACGACGCGCGTCACGAAGTGCTCCTCGAACCGAGCCTCATCTCCGAAAATTTCCTCTTTCTGCGCGACGCGATTCTCGCGGGTCTCGGCGTCGGCATCGTGCCGGATTACGTCGTGATGGAAGACATGCGGCGCGGCGAAGTCGTCACCGCGCTCGACCCATGGCGGCTCAGTATCTTCGGGACGCACATGTACATGCTGTACATGCCGAACCGGCATCACACGCGCGCGACGCTGGCGTTCATCGAGTTCATGCTCGACCGCTCGCAGAAGGCGCGGCATTGAAGCGCTGGCCTTACGCTTTCCGGCCGCGCTGCGCAAATCCTATCGCCACCGACATCAACGCGATGCCTGTCATCTGCACGCCGCTCAAGCGCTGATCCAGAACCAGCCAGTCGATGACGATGGCCACCGCCGGATAGACGAACTGAAGCACCGCGACGCGCGCGGTATCGAGCCGCGCCATGCCGATATACATCAGCGTGTACGCGAGGCCCGTGTGAATCAGCCCGAGGCCCGCGAGCCACGCCCACGACGTGCCCCACGCGGGCCAGCCCTGCTGCATCGGCCAGATCCATAACAGCAGCGTGCCGACGGCGCACTGCCACCACGCGAGCACGCCCGCGGGCAAGTCGCGCAGCCGTCTCGCGATGATGGTCACGCACGCCATGCACAGCGAACCAGCCAGGCACGCGGCCACGCCCATCCAGTACGCCGGCTGCAACGAACCGCCCGCCGTGTGCTCGACAATGCCCGTCGCCAGCACCAGCCCGCACATGGCGAACGCAACGGCGATGACGCGCCGCGCGCCGATCGCCTCTTTCAGCCATAGCGATGCGAACAGCAGCACCCACATCGGCTGCACGTGAAAGAGAACGATCGCGACGCCCGCCGATATTCGCTCGGCCGCGCTGAAGAACAACGCCCAGCTCAACACCATGAGCATGCTGGCGGCGAGCACCCACGGACCATTGCCGCGCGTGAGGCGCAGCAAGCGTGTTTGTCCGCGCGAGATCACCCACGCGCTCATGCCCAACAAGCCGAATGCGCAGCGAAACCACGTCGCGGTCAGCGGATCGGCTTTGGCTTCGTGCAGGAAAACGCCGATCGTGCCGAGCAGCGCGCAACCGAGGATGAAAGACCATGCGCCCGCCGCAGATCGTGGTTCACTGTGCGCAGCCGGCCGGGAAGATGATGACGCGTTCGTGTTCATGCCCGAAGTCTGTGCCGAGACGGAGGCAACGAAAAGCGCATAATTCGAACCTCGTCTATTCGATTTTCGAAATCATCAATCAAGCCGATGAAACAACACGATTTGCAAATGGACTGGCTCAAGTGCTTCGTCGCCGTCGTCGATGCGGGTTCGCTGTCGAGCGCGGCGAGCGAAGTGCATCGCTCGCAATCGGCGGTGAGCATGCAGTTGAAGAAGCTCGAAAGCGCGCTGGAATTGCGGCTCATCGAACGCGGCTCGCGCACGCTCGAACTGACTCACGACGGGCAGACGCTGCTCGGCTACGCGCGACGCATTCTCGATCTGCATGCCGAAGCGCAGGTCGCGCTTCAGGGCGAGCACTTAACCGGCCGCGTGCGTCTCGGCGTGCCCGACGACTACGCGGCAAAATATCTGACGCCCGTGCTCAAGCGTTTTGCGCCGCGGCATAGCGGTGTCGAGATCGAGCTGATCTGCGAGCAATCGACGTCGCTCATTCCGCGCATCGCGAATAACGAACTCGATATCGCGCTCGTGTCGCGCGATCACGGCCGGCGCGGCACGTTGCTGTTCCACGAGCCGATGGTCTGGGTCGGCGCCGCGCAGTTCGAGTTATGGCGGCGCGACCCGCTGCCGATCGCGGTCTATGAAAGCGCGAGCCTCGCGCGGCGCAGCGCGATTCATTCGCTCGCGCAGCAGGGGCGTCGATACAAGGTGGTCTACAACAGTTCGAGTCTCGCCGGGCAGATTGCCGCCGTCGAGAGCGGCCTGGCGGTGGCGGTGCTGACGCAATGCAGCGCGCCGGAACATCTTCGCATTCTGGGCAACGATGAAGGTCTGGGACCGCTCGAACCGATGGAAGTCGCGGTGCACCGAAGCCGCGACTCGCGCGGCTCCAAAGCGGTGGACAGTCTGCACAGCCTGCTCGTGAAGACGCTCAGGCAATCGGCGTCAGTCTGATGGATGCCGATATGAAGCGATGCCCTCGATCTCGACAAGCAGATCGGCACGGCAGATATCGACCCTCAGATAGCGGATGCTCGCATTCGGATGAAACGCGTCTTGCGCGAGTTTCATCACGCGTGGCAAGTCCGTCGAATGCCGGTAATACACCTTGATCCAGTCGAGATCGCGCAGCGTACAACCGCCGCCCACCTTCTGCGCTTCGAGATTTTCCACGCCGATCAAATGCGCGATATTGCCGATCGCGACGCGCCATTGCTCGTCGAGATCGCCTTCGTGCACGGTCTCGTGTCCGAGAATGCTGGCCGTGCCCGAGACGAACAGCGCATCGCGCAGCAAGGTGCCGCGCGCGAAACTCGGCGGCTTCGGACCGTAGCGCTGCGGATACGCATACGCGGGCGTCTGAAGCGAGTTCTCGATATGCCGGGGCGAATTCGCGCGACACGCCAGAAAATAGAAGCCGACGCCCTTGCCCCATGTGCCGATGCCCGTCGCCCCGGCATGCCCGATGCGTCCGCGTAATCGCGCTCGAACGCAATGGCGCGTCCACGGCAAAAATCCCGATACACTTCGAGCCCTTCCCGATTCGCACCGTTGATGTGCGGGATGAAATTCCACATGCGGAAAATCTTCGGAAAGTTCAGTTCGCCGACGAGCGCGAACGCATCGCCATAGGCTTTTCGCGTGGCTTCCGTGTATTGGCCGGACGACGGGATGAAGCCCGCGCAAAACAGGAACTCGTCGTCGTGCGCGAAGACGAGATCGTTGAAGCGTCCACTACGGATCGGCCCGGCGCAGGTCCATATTTCGGCGAAGCCGTCGCGCGCGTCGTCGTACATCGCGAGGTGCAGCGTCGGCACGCCGTTTTCGATGCATGGCGGGCCGCTCGTCGCACCGAAGACGATGCGTGCGAGCACATCGTCTTCGCATGTCGCGTCGTGAGCGATGAAGCGCGACGCGATTGTCGACATCATCGATTATTCATCGGCCTGGTCGCCGAAGAGGTCCGCAGTCGCGGTGCGATCCTGCTGCAATGGCGGCAACGCGCCACTCCTCACTTGTTCGAGGACGTCCGGCGGCAGCCATGTTTCTTCCATTGCGCCGATGCCGTTCTCGATCATCTGCTGGAGGAAGAACGATTGCTTGCGTCCCGTTACTTCCGCCAGAAGTCGCAGCCGTTGCTCGAATTGTGGATCGACGCGCACTGCGACCACCTTCAACTTGTTTTCGGCGGTCCTTCTCACTGCATGCTCCTGTTACGTTCGTTGCGCGCCGCGAGCGGGCGCGTGCATGCGGTGCTTATACCATAGCTCGATTACGCGACGACCCCGCGTCGTACAAGGTACGACCGTGCAGGGCGACGACAGACCTGCGTGCTACCATCGAAACGAGCGTTTCGCAGCCGTCCGGCGAGGCCCGCGCCGCCGCTCGCGCACGCCTCGCACCGCGTCATGAACGAATCGGAAGAACACTCCGCACCCGGCACCGCAGAGGCTCTGCCCTCGCTGCCTCCGCTCGACTTTCGCGCGGCGCGCAGGCGGCTCTTCGCTGCACTCGTTGCGTCAATCGTCATTCCGTTCGCATTTTTCTGCCTGTACGGCTACTACACTTACGGACGCGCCTTCACCGAAACCGGCGAGTCGCTCGAACGGCTCGTGCGCATCGTCGATGAAAAAGCGAACACCGTTTTCGGCATTAACCGCGAACTGATTTCGCGTATCGACGAGATGCTCGGCAGCGGCGACGAGGACTTCATCGCGCGCAGTCAGTCCGAGTTGCACGACAAGCTCGCGCGTCTCGCCGCGACTCACGCGCAGATCGCGGCGCTGTCCGTCCTCGACAGTCACGGCAGGCTCTTGCTCAGCAGCCGTTTCTTTCCTGCGCCCAATGTATCCGTGGGCGATCGTGCCGACTTCATCGCGACGCGCGACTCGCATGCGACCTTCCACGTTTCCATGCCCGAGCGCGGGCGCGTGAAGAACACGGACATGGTCAACACGCTGAGCGCGCGCTATGCGAAAGACGGTCGCTTTCTCGGCGAGATTTCGATTGCCGTGCGACGCGACTATCTGATCGACTTCTATCGCGAACTCGCCGCGAGCGAGCCCGCGCTCACGCTCGCACTGCATCGCGACGACGGCGCCGTGCTCGCGCGCTTTCCGCAGGCGCTGGCGCCGAACGCGCCCGATCGCCATTCGGTGCTCGCCAACGCATTCGCGCAAGGCAAGCCCACGGGTCTCATGCGTTACGTGTCGCCGCTCGACAACGATGAAAAGCTCTCCGCGTGGCGGCGCGTCGGCGACTATCCGGTCTATGCGGCCGCGGGATTTTCCATTCACGACGTGCGGCGCGCGTGGTGGCGGCGCGATGTGTCGATCGCGTCGATCGCGCTGATTCCGTGCGTCGCGCTGTGGGTGCTGATCGGCTTCTCGCTGCAACGCCTGAAGGCCGAAGAAGCCGCGTGGCACAACTGGCGCGGCGAGCTTGCGCTGCGCCGCTCGGCCGTCGCGGCGACGCGGCGCTTGCAGCGCATGGGCGCGCTCGGCAATCTGGTCGCGAGCGTCGCGCATGACTTCAATAACCTGCTGATGGTCGTCACGTCGAACATGGAAATGGCGCGGCGCAAGGGCTTCAACGGCCTCGAACGGGAAGTCAGCGCGGTCGAGCGCGCGTCGGCGAATGCGCAGTCGCTCGCGCGCCGCCTGCTGAGCGTCGCTCGCCGCCAGCCGTTGCAGATGCAGGTCATACGGCTCGATCGCTGGATGATGGACTCCGAGCCGCTCGTGCGTGCGTCGGTGGGCGACAAGGTCACGCTCGGCACGCGCGTGTCGGATGCGACGTGGACCGTGCGCGTCGATGCGACCGAGCTGACCTCCGCGCTCATCAACATCGCCGTGAATGCGAAGGACGCGATGCCGCACGGCGGCGACTTTCGCATCGAATGCAGCAACGTGCGCCTTGACGCTGCGCACGAAGGTCTCGGCGCGGGGGAATACGTCGTGATCTCGTGCAAGGACAGCGGCATCGGCATGCGGTCCGACGTCGCGAGGCAGGCGTTCGAACCGCTCTTCACGACCAAGGGCGCGGGCGCCGGCACGGGGCTCGGCCTCGCGCAAGTGCTGGCGATGGCGGAGCAGGCGGGCGGCACGGCGCGCGTGAATTCGGCGTGGGGCTTCGGCACGACCATCGACATCTATCTGCCGCACTGGACCGGCGAAGCGGAAGAGCCCGTGGAGGCGCCGCCCGTCGAGACCATCGCGCGCGAGGCGTCCTCGTCGACCGTGCTGCTCGTCGAAGACAACGCGGAAGTCGCGGCGGGTTTGTGCGCCGTGCTCGACGTGCTCGGCTGGCACGCGCGCCACGCATCTTCCGGCGACGCCGCGAAGCAGATGCTCGAAGCCGGCAATGAATTCGATCTCGTGCTTTCGGATATCCAGATGCCCGGCGGCTACGACGGCATCAAGCTCGCGGAATGGATCAAGTCGACGCGCCCGACGCAGCCGGTCACGCTGATGACGGGTTACGCGGATCAACTCGACGAGGCGCGTCGCACGGGCTTCACGATACTCGCGAAGCCGTTCAATATCGACGAACTTCAAAGGTTGCTGAACAGTCTGTCGATGCGCGCGACACGGTGAATTCCGTCAGCGCGTGTCGCTCCATCCGCCGAACTGCGCGATATCGTCGAGCGACAGGCGCGCACGCGGCGCAAGCTCACGCTCGGCCAGAGAAGCCGGCAATGCGCGGGCATCGCCGTGATGCGCGACGGAAATCACGGACAGCGCCGTGAAGCGCTCGGGAAGCGCGAACGCCTGCCTGAGGCCGTGCGCATCGAAGCCGCCCATCGCGTGCGCGGCGAGTCCTTGGGCGTGCGCCTGAAGCAATATCGCCATCGCGGCCGCGCCGGCGTCGTAGGCTGCACTCGGGTTAGTTTCGCCCTTCGCGTTCAACGTGTCCGCGAGCACCGCGATCAGCACTTGTGCATTCGCATTCCATGTCTGGTTGAACGGCACGAGCAAGGCGAACGCGCGTGCGAAGGCTTCCGGGTCCTGCGCCTTCTCGAACACGACGAAGCGCCACGGCTGCACGTTATACGCCGACGGCGCCCAGCGCGCCGCTTCGAGCAACGCGACCACCTGCGCGTGCGATATCTCGCGATCCGCATAAGCGCGCGGGCTCCATCGTCCCGCGATCAGCGGATGAATGGCGATATCGGTCGGAGCGGGTCGATGTGTCATGAATGGTTCGGAGGAAGTGCGGGAAGGCGATAAAGCATAAGAGGCACGCGCGCGGCGAGTTTGGCACGAGGCGAGCTTGGCGCGGATTTCGTTCTTGCGTTTCAATGCAGCGGCGTTTCTCCGGGCAACTGAAACGCGTCGACGGTATAACCCATGTTGAAATATCCCGCGCGGGCATAGACGGATATATGTTCGAGTTGCTCGGCGCGCGTGGTTTCGATCACGGCGTGCGCGTCCTGCGCCGCCGCGTCTTTCGTGAAGCGCTTACGCACGCGCCCCGCCGGCGCCGACAGCGCCTGCCAGTACTGAGTCAGGAAGTGCGGCATGACTCGCCTCCTCGATGCATGAATAGCTCGAATCTAAGCCGTCAAAAACGCTTCGGCAAACAAGCTTTTCTGCAATGCATTGCAGGCCGCACCGCTTTGGCGCATCAGGCCGCATCGACACCTTCGCGCACCGCGCGCGTGGCCTGCGACTGCTCCAGATGGCGCAGCAGCAGCGTCACCATCATGACGACCGTGAACGCGAGAATCACGAAGAACGCCGCGAGCGGCGCGAGGATATGCACGGACACGAAGCCCGCGAGACCCATCATCACCGACGACACGAGCAACAGCGAACAACCGAGAATCGCCGCCGTAAGGCCCGCGATATGCGGAAAGAGCGAGTTGCCCTTGGCCATCAGCGTGGGATACATCGCGCCGGCGCAAAAGCCCATCACGAGGACCGGCGCGGACAAGGTCCATACGGTGAGGCCAATCGTCAACGAGAGCACCAGCATGACGACCGACGCGCCCGCCATCACGCGCGAGCCGATGCGCAACCGTTGCTCGGCGCTCGGCAGGCGCCGGCCATACAAGCGGTTCGACAGTCCGCCGAGGAAATACATCATGCCGATGGCGAGCGCGAGATAGCCGAAGTATGTCGGCGGCTTGTGCAGCGTGTTCTGCACCATGAACGGACCGACGATATTGAACACGAGCAGAATGCTATAGCACAGGCCTTGCGCGAGAAAACAGCTCTGGAACACGGGGCTCGACAACACCTTGCCCGCGTTCGTGAAAAGCGTGCGCGGCGCGAGATGCACCGGTTTCTGCAAGGTCTCGCGATAACGCCATACGAGCGTCCACATCACGATCGAATAGATGAGCAGGAACACGAGACACGCCTTCCAGCCGAACCATTCCTGCAAGTGCGCGCCGATCACGGGCGCGACGATCGGTGCGAGTCCCCACGCGATCGACATGTAGGTGAACGCGTGTATCAGCGCCTGGCCCTTGAACGAATCGGTGATGATCGTCTTCGCGAGCAAATTGGTGGCGGCGATGCCGAAGCCCTGCAGGGCGCGCGCAAGCAGGAACGTTTCGAGATTCGTCGCGGCGAGCGATAGCAGACAGCCGAGCGTGAAGATGACGAGTCCGAACGCCAGTACTTTTTTGCGCCCGTAGGCATCGGCGATGGGCCCGAAGACCAGCTGACCGATCGCATACGCCGCCATGTAGCCGGAAACGCTCGACTGGATCGCCTGGGGCGAGGTCGCGAAGTAACGCGCCATCGCGGGTAGCGCGGGCACGTAGATATCGATGGCGAGTTGTCCCGCCGACGCGAACAGGCAGACCAGAAACAGCAGAAAACGTGGGGAATTCTTCGAAGGATGAGCGTGGTTCATGACAACGACGAATGAGCGAAGGCCGGCGGCCTCTGCGGGCCAATCCGGATGGCGGATTCATCGTATTGTGCCTGTCATCGCGCGAAACCGTATAAAGCCCACGTCGCGCGTACGTCAACCGGCGCGCTTGCCCTGCTGATCGATCCACAGACGCGCCCAGCGCCGCGCATACGCAATCGCGTGATCGGCTTCGAAAAAATAATCGAGCGCGTCGAACGTGAACGACGCGGCATGCGGTGACGCGCCGCGCTCGATGATCAGGTTCGCCGCAAAGAGGCCGCTCGGCAACGCCCGTGCCGAGGGCTCGACGTCATATCCCTTGTATCGCATGAAAGGTCCGTGAAAAAGCCTGCGAGCGGTTCATGCTAGTACGGGCTAAGCGCCTGCCCAACGAATGCATTGGCGTTAGCTAATCAGCGCGAGCGTCACTTGTTCTTCATGGTCACGTCGATATTCGCGGCTTGCGCAATGCCGATCCCGATGCCGATGCGGATAACAATCACGTCTTGCCATTCAGAATGGGATGCGACTGGCCCGGTATCGGACGGCCGCGACTGTCCGTCGGCACGAGCTGCGTCTGGAACGCGACGAACAGCGCCTGGAACTTGCCGTCCACCTCGACCATCACGGCGCCGTCCTGAAGCACGCCGTTCTCGTTCGAGTGGTCCTTGATATGACTGCCCTTGCCCGGCTTCGGATTGCCTTGGTTCATATGCGTTTCGTGCAACCCGTCCTTCCCCGGTTCGAACAGGAAGCCGAAGCCGTAGACGGTCACGTTTTTCGTGGGCTTCCATCCGAGGCGATCGTCGCTGTAGCCGGGCGTTTTATAGACGTAATCGACGCCACTCGCCGACATGTCGAGTTGCAGCATCTCGTTGAGAAGCGCATTGATATCGTTCTTCTCGTCTTTGGTGTCGAGCGGAATCGGGCGCATGGCGCCGAGATCGAGCAGTCGCGTGTCGTGCACATAATCGAGCTTCGGGAAGTTCGATGTCGCAACACCCGCGGGCAGCTTGTCGAGATCGGCCGTCATCGGATGATCGAAGTATTGATTCCAGAGATACAGCACGAGATAGCCCGCCGGTCCGGTCAGCGAGCTATCCGATTTCACGTTGGTGACGATATTGAACGGCTTGCCGTTCGTGTCTTCGCTGACGATCACGTAATGCGGATCGCCTTTATAACCCTGAAGAAAGGGAACGCCGAGCTTGACCGTGCCCTTGAAGAGAACGTATTCGTTGCGCGCCATGATGCTGCTCCCTGAAAGTGAGCGACCATTCAACGCGGCAAGTGTGACATCCTTCCGATCAAGGCGCGAATCACGCCGATATCAACGAATCGCCTTTCTCGCCGCCTTGAAACGATGCTTCTGCTCGGCTTTCAGCGCGCGTAGCGCAGGCTTTGTGTCGATGTTATCGGCAAGCGTGTCTTTCGAGTTCGATAGCAATGTTCGGCTCGCGACTACATCGTTCAACGCGCCGAAGCGCTTTTGCAGCCGCTTCAGGCTCTTCACCTTGGCGCGCAAACCAGATGGGATATCCGGCTCGAATAGCTCGATCAGGTAGCGCACTTTCTTTCCCGCCTTGCGCACTTCGTGATAAGCGGCATAGTCCGACTGTTTCGCGCGCAGCGCCCGCTTGATGCGCTTTTTCAGTTGACCGCGCGCCGCGCCGATGCGCTCTTTCGCGAACCGCTCGACCGACACGCGACGACGTCCCGTGTTGAGTTGATGATTCGCCTCCTTCAATCCGCCCAGCAACACGTGCTTGACGTCCGCGTTGGCCAGATTCTCGATGCTCGTCGCGAGCACGGTTGCACGATGCGTTCGCACGGGCTCGTCGAGCCCTTCGACATCGAGTTCATGCAGCAATTCGAGCAGGATGTCCCAGTCCCGCGCGCTGCCCGCCGCGGTCGCAAGGTACTTGAACAACGCGCGCTGACGCGTGTCGAATTCATCTTCCAGCAAGGGCTCATAAGCCCAGAACAATGTGCGAAGCCTGCGCAGCGCGACACGAAGCTTGTGCAGCACTTCCGGGTCTGTGTTGCCGTCGAGTGACGAGGCATGGTGCATTGCCTCGTCGATCAGCGGCGACGCCAGATCGCTGAATCTCATTTCGGCCGTTGCGCGCGTTCGATCGTCCATGATCGCTCCCTGTTACCGAATGCCTTGCTCACGCAACATGCGTACCCGTTTCGTCCGCCCAAATCGATGCACAGAAAAAATGCGGAACACGTCTTGCTTACGCGCAATACGGGAAATTCCGCTGTCACCAGCCACTTCACGACAAAATACGGTTGGGTACACTATGACCCGCTTGCAGGACACGCCTGCGCAGTCACGAACAGAAGAATCGAATATCGGAGCGGGTGTGAGAAAGCGAGCCACGGTCATTTGTCGAAAGGGCAACCGGATTCTGCTGGTTGCGCGACGTAGCGCCAAATGGGCGCTACCCGGCGGCATGCTCAAACGCGGCGAACATCTTTCAGACGCCGCGCTGCGCGAGCTCAAGGAAGAGACGCGTCTTGCCGGCAAATCGGCGAAATTTCTCTTTCAGCATCGAGGAAGGCAAAAGCATCATCACGTCTTTTTCTGCGATGTGCCGAAAAGCGCGAAGCCGCATGCGAGCAATGAAATCTCGCGATGCCGCTGGGTTCACATGTCGGAGATACAACGGCTCGCCACGAGCGCGCCGACCAAGCTGATCGTCAAGGCGCTCGGCGGCAATCGCAGCAAGCGCTGACCTTCGCGTGAAGCCTTGCGTCACGCGCCCTGTCCTTTCGCGTCACCATAAACGACGCGCACGGCGGGCACGAACCACGCGAGACACAAGCCGACGAACGCCGCCATTGCAGCGACCACGAGCCCCACGTGAATCGACGCGACGAGCGCCATGCGCGCCGAGTGCATCATCGTCATCGCGTCGGCGGACTGGCCCGCGGCGACGAGGCGTTCGATCAGCGCGGATTGTTCGGCGCGGTCGATCAGCAGATCAGGGCTTGCGAACGATTTGAGCCACTGCGTCGCCTGATACGAATCGAGCGGACGGTGCACGTTTTGCGCATAGAGATGCCCGAGCAACGCGCCCGTGATCGCGGTGCCGAGCATGCCGCCGAAAATGCGCAACGATTGCAGCAACGCCGTGACCGCGCCGATCTGCTCACGCGCGACGATCTGTTGCGAGCAGATCGTGAGATTCGTCGCGACAAGCCCGAGGCCGAGTCCGCTCGCGCCCATGCACGCCATCCAGACGGCATGCGGCTCGTGACCGTCGAGCGAAACGAGCGCGAGGCAGCCGGTCACGGAGAGCGCGAAGCCCGCATACATCAGCACGTTGGCGCGCGGGATGCGTGTGACGATGCGGTTGTTGAGCATGCTGCCGACCGTCGTGCCGAGCAAAAGCGGCGTGATGAGCATGCCCGAATCGTGCGGCGACATGCCGTAGCCGCCCTGAAACAGCAACGGAATATAGAAGGCCATCGAGAAGAGCGCGAAGCCGCCGAGCACGGAGATCGCGAAGAGCGCGGCGAGCCTGCGGTCCATCAGCACGTCGACGGGCACGACGGGATAACCCATGCGCTTTTCCCAGAAGTACAGCGTCGCGCCGAAGACGAGCGTGACGAGCGCAAGCACGATCGTCGTGCGGCTCAAGCCTTCCTTCGGCAACAGTTCGATCAGCAATTGCAGTGCGCCGAGCGTCACCGCGACGACGCACGCGCCGAGCCAGTCGAGCTGAATGCGCCCGCGCGCCTTCAGATGATGCAGGTTCGGTACGAACAGCAGCACGAATATCAGCGAGACGATGCCGATGGGCACGTTGACGAAGAACACGAGCCGCCAGCCGCGCATCTGCGTGAGCATGCCGCCGAGCGTCGGGCCGATCACGTTGGCGACGCCGAATGTCGACGTGACGAGCACGAGCCAGCGCAGGCGCAGCTTCGGATCGGGAAAGAGATCGGCGACGGCGGCGAACACCGTGCCGAGCAAAATGCCGCCGCCGATGCCCTGCACGCCGCGCGCGATCACCAGAAACAGCATGCTGCCCGCGAATCCGCACAGCACGGACGCCGCCGTGAACAGCACGATCGCCGCGAGCAGAAACGGCTTGCGTCCGTATAGGTCGCCGAGCCGCCCGAAGATCGGAATCGTGATGACGGATGCGAGCATGTACGAGGTCGCGACCCACGCGTACAGGTCGAAGCCCTTCAGCTCGGCGACGATGCGCGGCATCGCGGTCCCGACAATGGTCTGGTCGAGCGCGACCAGCATCGTGACGAAGGCGATGCCGAGCATCGCGAGCAGCGATTCGCGAAACGGCAGGCGTTGCCGCTCGCGATCGTGAACGTCCATGAGCGAGTTCATGACAGCTTCGGGCACGCGTTTTTCTCGCTTGCCCGCGTGCGGCGTGTTACTGCCCGCCTTCCTGAATCGTCAGAACATTCTTCACCGACTTCACGCCGTCCACGCCTTTCGCGATCGACGCTGCCTTGTCGATCTGCTCGGCATCGGCGGCATGACCGGCAAGCGTGATCGCGCCGTTCTTCGCAATCACGTTGATGCCTACCGGGTCGACGCCGCCTTTCTGCAACGCCTGAGACACCTTCTTGCTGAGCGCGCGATTGGCTTTGCGCGCCGTCGATTTCGAGCTTCCCGCACTGGCCGAGGGCGCGGTGGACTGGGTCGAGGCCGCATCGCTGGACTGCGACCACACGTTGACTGAGAAGGCTATCGCCGATGCAACGGCGGCAAATCTGAGCGCATTGATCGTCTTCATCGCTTGGGCTCCGGTGGCTTGCGTGGCTTGGAGTGCTACGAGGGCACGATGAATTCTAGTCGGCGCTTCGCCATAGCGCAGGGAATCGTGCCGTTCATTTCGCAAACGCGCGCAACTGCGCGGGCGACAGGAAGAGATCGCCGTTATCCGCGAGCTTTCCGATCACGAAATCAATGAACGTTCGCACGCGAAGCGGCTGCTCGGTTCGATGCCGGTAGTGGATGTAGATCGATTCGCGCTGCGCCAGATGCCGCGTGAGCAAGGGCACGAGGCGTCCTTCGCGGAGTTGCGTCACCGCATGACTCGCGCCTGCGGCGATATCCTCTGATCAATGGCCGCGCGCCCGGAAATTGCCGAGCGCGGCGGTGCGCGCGAAGATCGAAATTGCGCGGACCTCCCTCATGGAGCGCCCCGACGATTCGCGTCTGGTTCATCACGGGCGCGTCGCGCGGCCTGCGCGCATTGATCGCCCGCGCTCCTGCCGGTCGCGCTCGCCTGGCATCTACGCTGTCCGACTTCCGCATGGCGCCGAATGTGCTCGCGCCTTCCGATCCTCTGCTCACGACGACGACGATCACGCGCGCATCACGTCTCCCGCACTTTGCCCGTGAGCGCGAATCGCGCGGCGAGCGTCGAGAGCGCGTCGTAGGCATCGCGCGACACCGCGTCCCACGCACCGATCGCCTGCGATTGCACTTCGACCACCGCGTGATCCCCACGCGCGGCCGGGCCGGTCAACGCATCCTTCGGCCCGAGCGAAACGACATTGGCGGCCGCGTTGCGTGTGAGCGTATGCATCATGTCTTCGATGAGCGCTTGCGGAATGCCCGCCGCTTGCCACATCTCGACGGACATCGCCGCAAGTATCGGCAGAAAGTTCGATGCGACGACCGCCGCCGCGTGATAAAGCGCCTTGCTGCCCGGCTCGATAACGAAGCAGCGCGCGCCGATGGCCGCGAGAATCTCGCTCCATGCAGCCCGCGCGGCGCGATCGCCTTCGAGCCCGCACGGCGTGCCTTCGAACTGGAACACGGCGGTGCCGGGCTTGGCGAAGCTCAGCATCGGATGTGCGCTCGCCACGCTCCAGCCGATCGCGCGCAAGGGCGCGAGCGTGTCCGTATCGAGCGCGCCGCTGCAATGCACGGCGACCGCGGTCGCGTCATCGTTACGATGCCGCGCGAGCGCTTGCGCCACGTCCGCAATACGCGCGTCGGGCACCGAGAGCAGCCAGATATCGGCGGGGCGTAACGCAGCCATATCGTCGAGCGCGCGGCCCGCGCCGATGAAATCGACCGCGTCGCGGGCATGCGCGATATCGGTGTCGCATACGTCGCCGATAACGAGCACGCGGTTCGCGACGATCAGATTGCCGAGCGTCGCGCCGACACGCCCCGCGCCGATGATGTTCAGAGTCGCCATGACGATGTGAGAGCGCGCGCGGCTCAGCCGTGCCTGATCGCGATGGTCTTCAGGCTCGTGAAGCCGTACAGCGCCTCGAAGCCCTTCTCGCGTCCATGCCCGCTCGCCTTCACGCCGCCGAACGGCAACTCGACGCCGCCGCCCGCGCCGTAGTTGTTGATGAAAACCTGTCCCGCCTGCAGCTTGCGCGCGAGGCGCAGGCCGCGCGAACCGTCGCGCGTCCACACGCCCGCGACGAGACCGTAGTTCGTGCCGTTGGCGAGCTTCACCGCTTCGGCTTCGTCATCGAAGGGCATCATCGCGAGCACCGGGCCGAAGACTTCTTCCTGGGCGAGCCGGCTTTGCGGCGGCACGTCGCGAAACAGCACCGCTTCCTGAAAGAAGCCGTTGCGCGATGCTTCCACCACGATCTTGCCGCGCGCCGCGACGCGAATGCCTTCGGCTTCGGCCTGCTCGACGATGCCGCGCACGCGCGCGTGCTGCTTCGCGTTGACGAGCGGGCCCAGGTCGAGATCCATCGCGCTCGGCCCTGCGCGCAGCGCTTCGAAGCGTTGTGCCAGACGTTCGATCACAGTTTCATAGACGCCGCGCTGGACCAGCAGACGGCTGCCCGCCGAGCACGTTTGTCCGGCGTTTTGCACGATCGCGTTCTGGATCACGGGCAAGGCTTCGTCGAGATCGGCATCGTCGAAAACGAGTTGCGGCGACTTGCCGCCGAGTTCGAGCACGCTCGGGCAATGACGTTCGGCCGCCGTGCGTCCGACGAGCGCGCCCGTCGCGGTCGAGCCGGTGAACGAGATATGACCGACGCCCTCGTTCGCCGACAACGCCGCGCCCGCCTCGCTGCCGAGTCCCGTGACGACGTTGATCGCGCCCGCCGGAAAGCCGATGTCGGCGGCGATTTCGGCGAGACGCAAGATTGACAGGCTCGCGTCCTCCGCGGGCTTGACCACGCACGCGTTGCCCGCCGCGAGCGATGCGCCGACGCTGCGTCCGTAAATCTGCATCGGGTAGTTCCACGGAATGATGTGGCCCGTCACGCCGATCGGCTCGCGCACCGTCAGCACCGTGAAGCCCGTCGTATAAGGCAGCGTTTCGCCGTGCAGCTTGTCGACGCAGCCGGCGTAATACTGCAGATAACGCGCGAGCACGGCCGCGTCGGTGCGCGCGGTTTTAAGCGCCTTGCCGGTGTCGCGCGCTTCGAGTTGCGCGAGTTCGTCGGCGTTGTTCAGCACGGCCGCCGCATACGCGAACAGCAGATTCGCGCGTTCGACCGGCGACAGCTTCGCCCACGGACCGTCGAGCGCGTCGCCCATCGCGTTGCGTGCAGCGTTGACTGCCGTGGCGATGTCGGCGGCATTGCCGCGTGCGATCGCCGCGAACGGCTCGCCGGTGCTCGGGTCGATCACATCGAGCGATTCGCGGTTGTCGCCCGCTTTCCATGCATTGCCGATGAAGTGACGATATTCCATGCTTACTCCGTGATCAGTGCGTGTTGCGTGACGGCCGCGGCGATCGCCGTGCCGACTTCGATGGTGTTCGCGGTGCCGCCCATGTCGGGCGTGCGCGGGCCGTTTTCGAGCACGCTCTCGATGGCCGACACGATGCTCTTCGCCGCCGCTTCATGGCGCGCGTCGCCACGGCCGAGATGCTGGAGCATCAACGCGGCCGACCAGATCTGCCCGATCGGATTGGCGATGCCCTTGCCCGCGATATCCGGCGCCGACCCGTGCACCGGTTCGAAAAGCGACGGAAAGCGCCGCTCCGGATTCAGGTTCGCCGAAGGCGCGATGCCGATGGTGCCCGTGCATGCGGGCCCGAGATCCGAAAGAATGTCGCCGAAGAGATTCGACGCGACGACCACATCGAAACGATCCGGATGCTGCACGAAATGCGCGCACAAAATGTCGATGTGGAACTTGCGCGTCTCGATGTCCGGATAGCGCTTCGCGGCTTCGGCCAGGCGCTCGTCCCAGTACGGCATCGTGATCGAGATGCCGTTCGACTTGGTCGCGGCGGTGAGCTGCTTCTTCGGACGGCTCTGCGCGAGCTGGAACGCGAAGTCGAGAATGCGGTCGACTCCCGTGCGCGTGAAGACCGACTGTTGCGTCGCGAACTCGCGTTCGGTGCCTTCGAACATGCGTCCGCCGACCGACGAATATTCGCCTTCGGTGTTCTCGCGCACGACCAGAAAATCGATGTCGCCGGGCTTGCGGTTGGCGAGCGGCGAAGGCACGCCGGGCATCAGCCGCACCGGACGTAAATTCACGTACTGGTCGAACTCGCGGCGGATTTTGATGATCGATTCCCACACTGCCGTGTGGTCCGGCACGATGTCGGGCGTGCCGACCGCGCCGAAGAAAATCGCGTCGTGCTTGCCGATCTGTTTGTCCCAGTCGGCGGGCATCATCGTGCCGTGCTGCACGTAATGCTCGGTGCACCAAGACCCGAATTCGTCGAAATCGAGCGCGATGTCGTAACGCGCGGCGGCGGCCTTCAGCACGCGCAGACCTTCGACCATGACTTCCTTGCCGATGCCGTCGCCCGGAATGACGGCGATGTGATGCGTTGTTGCCATTGCGCTATGTCTCCTCGATTTCGATGCGGGCATGCCCGGGCATCGGACTATTCAGAGGAGCAATCTAGCGGACGCGTTCGCGTGGCGGAAGTGCGAATCCGGAAACGGGAGTCTTCGAATATCCGCAAGACGCTAGCCGGCCGAGCGTTCGCCGCCCGGCGCGACGAGCGATGCGGGCGCGAGTGCGCTTAAGTAATCGAAGAGCTTGCGCGCGGGCAAAGGCGCCGCGCCGACGCGTATGCCGACCGACATCACGCGCTCCGCCCACGGATTCGTCAGGCGGATGAAACGCAGGCGCATGGGCTCGCGAAAAAGCCGCACCGCGCCTTCGGGCAGCACGCCGATGCCCTGCCCCGCCGCGATCAGCCTGCACATGCCCTCGAAGCTCTGCACCTGTACGCGAAAGCGGATCGTGCGGCCCGCGAGCGCGGCTTCCTTGACAAGCATGCGCGTGACTTCGGCTTTGTCGTCGAGGCCGACGATATCGTGTTCGAGCAGCGCGGCGAAATCGATCTGCTCGCCCTGCAGTACGTGATCCTCCGGCACGACCACGCTGATGCGATCGCTGCAATACGGCGCGAGGCGAATGCCTTCCATGCCGCTCTGCGACGTCACCACGCCGACATCCGCTCGCCCTTCGCGCAAGGCCTGAAGAATATCCATGCTGCGCAATTCGCTGATATGCAGCTTGATGTCCTGATAGCGCTGCGAGAACGTGCGCAGGTGATCGGGCAAGTCCTGGCTGATCGCGGAGATATTGGCGAACACGCGCACGCGGCCCACGGAGCCTTTCGTATAGTCGGACAGCTCGCTATAGATCGCGTCGGTCTTGAGCAGCAGTTCCGTGGCGTGACGCGCGAGCGCTTCGCCCGCTGGCGTGGGCTCAACGCCCGCCGAGGTGCGATTCAACAGCACCACGCGAAAGTGATGTTCGAGCAGCGCGATGCGCCGGCTCGCCGTCGACAGCGACATGTGCGATTGCTGGGCCGCCTTGGACAGGCTGCCCATTTCGACGGCGCGCAGAAAAAGAGCCAGCGACGTGAGATCGAACAAAACCGGATGCTCCGCGAAAGATCATGCCGCGCAGTATGGCATTCGCCCGCGCTCGCCGCCTCGCGCCCGGATACGTGAAAACCCTGATCGACGCGCGCACCTTGACGCGCCGCACGTGTTCGAAGTATTCGAAAGCCCGCTTCAGCGATTTCGCATATCACCCGAGCCCGGCAGCCGCTACATTTCTCCTGTCCCGCCGCGTCCCGCGCGAGCCGGACTCAAAAAACATATACGGAGACAGACGTGGAAATCGATGCGACCAACATGCCGCAAGGCGCGGCATCGCCCGCCCCGTCACACGATGCGGCCACCGCGGACCGGATCTTTCGCCGCCTGGCGCTGCAAATCCTGCCGATTTTGATGTTCGCGTACATCACGTCCTACATCGATCGCGTGAACGTGAGCTTCGCGAAGCTGCAGATGGCGCAGCAACTCGGCTTCTCCGATGCCGTGTTCGGCTTCGGCGCGGGCATCTTCTTTCTCGGCTATGTGATCTTCGAGGTGCCGAGCAATCTGATCCTGCAACGCGTCGGCCCGCGCCGATGGATCACGCGCATCATTCTGTCGTGGGGCATCGTGTCCGGGCTGACGGCCTTCGTCTCCACGCCGATGCAGTTCTACGTGATGCGCTGCCTGCTCGGGGTCGCGGAGGCGGGCTTCATTCCGGCGATCGTGTTCCATATCAGCCAGTCGTTTCCGCGCAACCGGCGCGCGCGCATCCTCAGCATGTTCTATGCGGCGCTCGCGCTCGCGGGTCTCATCGGCTCGCCGCTGACCGGCTTCATCATGCAGTACTTCGACGGCCTCATGCAGTTGCCCGGCTGGAAGTGGATTTTCATAATCGAGGCGTTGCCCGCGTTTCTCGCGGCGGTCTACACATGGAAGGGCCTCGACGACGACGTCACGAAAAGCCCGCGCTACAGCGAGACGGATCGCGCGTTTCTATCGCGCGTGCTCGCCGAGGATCGCGCGGTGACGGCGCAATCGAATCACAAGGGCCTCTTCACGAGCGGGCTCGTGTGGGCGTTCTGCCTGATCTATTTTCTCGATGTCTTCGGCATCTACGGCTACACGTTCTGGGCCCCGACGATGATCAAGTCGATGGGCATCTCCGGCGACTTCGCCATCGGCGCACTCGCGGCGTTGCCCAACGCGGTCGCCGTCGTCGTCATGGTGATGTTCGGCCGCAGCGCGGACAAGCGCGGCGAGCGGCGCATGCACGTCGCGGCGTTGCTGCTGATGGGCGCGGTCGGCTTGTCGCTCTCGGTGCTCTGGCACGACAACCTGTGGCTCGGCATGATCGCGCTGTGCATCGCCAACGCGGGCTTGCTGTCGTTTCCGCCGCTCTTCTGGAGCATGCCGACGGCCGTGCTCGGGCAGGCCGCGGCGGCGGTCGGCATTGCGTGGATCAGCGCGTTCGGCAATCTCGGCGGCTTCTTCGGTCCTTATGCGGTCGGCTTCCTGAAGCAGACTTCGGGCGGCATGACGCTGCCGATCATCTCGATGGTCGCCTGCCTCGTGCTCGGCATCGTTCTCACGATGCTGTTGCCGAAGCGCCTCGTGAACCGCTGAGCTTTTTAACCAGTCACGACAACACGAACGAAGAGACACGGCATGAAGCAACGAATCGGCATGATCGGTGTCGGCCTGATGGGGCACGGCATCGCGCGCAACGTGATGAAGCACGGTTATCCGTTGACGGTGGTCGAGCATCCCGGCAATCAGCCGCTCGACGAACTCCTCGCGGGCGGCGTGAAGACCGTCAGGAACGGCGAGGCGCTCGCGCGCGAATCGGACATCGTCATTCTGTGCGTGACGGGCTCGCCCGAAGTCGAAGCGGTTCTGACCGCGCCCGACGGCGTGCTCGCGGGATTGCGCCCGGGCACGATCGTCATCGACTGCTCGACGGCGGTGCCCGCATCGACGCAACGCATGGCGGCGCTCGTGAAGGAAGCGGGCGGCTTATTCGTCGATGCGCCCATGACACGCACCGCGAAGGAAGCGCATGACGGGCGGCTGAATCTGCTGGTCGGCGCTTCAGCCGAACTGTTCGCGCGAATCGAGCCGTTGCTGCGCACGTATGCGGAGAACGTGACGCTCGTCGGCGGTCTCGGCGCGGGGCACAGCATGAAGCTGCTGCACAACTTCGTGTCGCTCGGAACGATCGCGCTGATTTCGGAAGCGGCGGCCTGCGCGAAGCGCGCGGGCGTCGATGCGCGGACTTTCGTCGATGTGCTCGCGAAAGGCGGCGGCGGCGGCGCGGCGCTGGAGCGGCTGCGTCCATCGCTCGTGGAAGGCGATCCGTCGGGCATGCCGTTTCACATGTCCAACGCGCTCAAGGATCTCGGCTACTACGTGACGATGGCCGGCGACACCGACTCGGTCGATGCGATCGCCGCCGCCGTGCGCGCGACATACGCGGATGCGGTCGAGCAAGGCGGCGCGCATCGCACGTTGCTGGAGTTGCCGAACTTGCTGGGCGATTGAAGCGCGATCAAAGAAAAAGCCGCTCCGGAGAGCGGCTTTGAACGCTTGCGTCTGACGAACGCTGCGTCAGTCGTCGAGCAGGGACAGATCGCGCACCGCGCCCTTGTCCGCGGACATCACCAGCTTCGCATACGCCTTCAGCGCCGCCGAGATCTTGCGCGGACGCGGCTTGGCGGGCTTCCAGCCCTTCGCGTTCTGCTCCTCGCGACGGCGCGCGAGTTCTTCGTCGGAGAGCAGCACGTCGATCGTGCGATTCGGAATGTCGATGCGAATCTTGTCGCCGTCGCGCACGAGACCGATCGCGCCGCCCGCCGCCGCTTCCGGCGAACAATGACCGATCGACAAACCCGAGGTGCCGCCCGAGAAACGTCCGTCCGTCAACAGCGCGCACGTCTTGCCGAGACCTTTCGACTTGATGTAGCTCGTCGGGTAAAGCATTTCCTGCATGCCGGGTCCGCCCTTCGGACCTTCGTATCGGACGATGACGACATCGCCCGACTTGACCTTGTCGCTGAGAATGTTCTCGACGGCCTCGTCCTGCGACTCCGTGACATGCGCCGTGCCTTCGAACACGTGAATGCTTTCATCGACGCCCGCCGTTTTCACGACGCAGCCATCCAGCGCGATGTTGCCCGTCAGCACCGCGAGGCCGCCTTCCTTCGAGAACGCGTGCTCATAAGAGCGGATGCAGCCTTCGGCGCGGTCCGTGTCGAGGCTCGGCCAGCGCGTGTTCTGGCTGAACGCGACTTGCGTCGGCACGCCGGCGGGGCCCGCCATGTAGAAGGTCTTGACGGCTTCGTCGTCGGTGAGCTTGATGTCCCACTGCGCGAGCGCGTCTTTCAGCGTCGGCGCGTGCACGGTCGGCACGTCGGTGTGCAGCTTGCCCGCGCGATCCAGCTCGCCCAGGATCGCCATGATGCCGCCCGCGCGATGCACGTCTTCGATGTGGTACTTGTTCGTGTTCGGCGCGACCTTGCACAGTTGCGGCACGGTGCGCGACAAGCGGTCGATGTCCTTCATCGTGAAGTCGATCTCGGCTTCGCGCGCAATGGCCAGCAAGTGAAGGATGGTGTTCGTGGAACCGCCCATGGCGATATCGAGCGTCATCGCGTTCTCGAACGCCTTGAAGCCGACCGAGCGCGGCAGCAGGCGCGACTCTTCTTGCTCGTAGTAACGGCGCGCCAGTTCGACGATGCCGCGTCCCGCGCGCTTGAACAACTGCTCGCGGTCGGCGTGCGTCGCGACCACGGTGCCGTTGCCGGGCAGCGAAAGGCCGAGCGCTTCGGTCAGGCAGTTCATCGAGTTGGCCGTGAACATGCCCGAGCACGAGCCGCACGTCGGGCACGCGGAGCGTTCGACTTCGGCGACATCGGCGTCGGAATACGACGGGTCGGCGGCGATCACCATGGCATCGACGAGATCGAGCTTCTTCAGTTCGATGGCCTTCGTCTTCGGATTCGCGAGGCGCGTTTTGCCCGCTTCCATCGGGCCGCCCGAAACGAAGATCACGGGGATGTTCAGGCGCATCGCGGCCATCAACATGCCCGGGGTAATCTTGTCGCAGTTCGAGATGCAGACCATGGCGTCGGCGCAATGCGCGTTGACCATGTATTCGACCGAATCCGCGATGATGTCGCGGCTCGGCAGCGAGTACAACATGCCGTCGTGACCCATCGCGATGCCGTCATCGACCGCGATGGTGTTGAACTCTTTCGCCACGCCGCCGGCGGCCTCGATCTCGCGCGCGACGAGCTGGCCCAGGTCCTTCAGGTGCACGTGTCCCGGCACGAACTGGGTGAACGAGTTGACGACGGCGATGATCGGCTTCGAGAAATCTTCGTCTTTCATGCCGGTGGCGCGCCAGAGCGAGCGCGCGCCCGCCATGTTGCGGCCGGCGGTGGAGGTTTTGGAACGGTATGTGGGCATCGTGGTTGCTGTTGGAATATCGCGGGATGAAAGCGGGCCACGAGGGTGAGGGCCCTTGTGCGCCGGGGTCCGCGGCCTTTTGGGCCGGGCGGGCGCGAATTTTCGAATTATCACATACCTGCTTCGTCCATTCCGTTTCGCCTCGCCGCCTCCACCAGCGCGCGAATCGCCCAGTGCCTCACCTTGCGCGCGCGTGCGTCGTCGAGTTGCAGCACATCCTTGCAGACGATCATCGCCTCGGTGCCGATCACGAGCGCGAGCGCTTGCCTCAGCGTGTCGAGCGCGGCGGGCCTGAACCGGTCTTGCGCGGGTTCCAGCGCCGCCTCGATCAGCGGCGTGCGACGATTCTGCCGCAGCGGCACTTCGTCTCCGGCATCGCCCTTTGCCACGCGCTCCAGCGAATGCGCGAGCATCATGCGCAGCGGCGCTTCGTTGGCGAGAATCATGTCGTGGAGCGCCGCATCCACACGCAGCAGGCGCGCGACCGGATCGGCCGATGCGCGCGCGGAAAAGAGTGCGTCCGCTTCCGGCGTGTCGACATCGAGCGATGCTTCGAGCCAGAGCGTATCGATGCTTGGAAAATGCCGGTACGCGGTCGCGCGCGACACCAGCGCTTTTGCGGCGATCTCTTCGAGACTCGGCTTGCGCCCCTCTTTCATGAGCGCCGATGCCGCCTGCAGCAGATCCTTGCGCGTGCGTTGCTTCTGATTCTCGCGGGACTTCGTTGCGGAGTTCGCCATGTCAGGTCTGCGGCAACTGGCCGATGATCGCCGCCAGATCGACCCATACGTTCTCGCGCCGAATCTGCCCGCTCTCGCTGAACTCGACGACATGCAGCATGCGGAATTCCAGCGGACGCCCACGGCCTTCGAGTCCGAACGGCCTGCCCGGCGCCCTGCCGCGCCACAAAGATTCGTCGATGACGAAGCCCTCGCCATAAAGACGACGCAAGCACTCGACGCGGCTCTCCGACAGATCCGCGAACAACGCTTCGTAGAACGGCCGCGCGCTCGCGCGTCCATTCGCCGGCCCCTCGGGCCAGCCAACGACGTCATGCTCGACATCGTCCGCAAGCGTCGCGAGGACGCCTTCGACATCGTCGCAACGTTCGAAGCCGAAATGCTCTTCGATCTTCCGGTCCATCTCGACAGCGGTCAGCGTCATGATTGCCTCCTTGCTCTCACGCTTTCCAATGCATTCTAGTGAGACAACAGTCTCATTACAAGATCGAAATGTCGACTCGCGAAGGCGATGATTAGCTATGCAATCACTTCACCGCGCCGGAAAATCTCGCGCGAAAAAAATGGCGCGGCCCCTTTCGAGGCCGCGCCATTTCTTCGTGCACATCCGGCTCTTAAACCGCCCGGCGCACCATCAATTCCTTGATCTTGCCGATCGCCTTGGTCGGATTGAGCCCCTTGGGGCACACGTCGACGCAATTCATGATCGTATGGCAGCGGAACAGACGATACGGATCTTCCAGGTTGTCGAGACGTTCGCCCGTCGCCTGATCGCGACTATCCGCGATAAAGCGATACGCTTGCAGCAAGCCCGCCGGACCCACGAACTTGTCCGGGTTCCACCAGAAGCTCGGGCACGACGTCGAGCAGCTCGCGCACAAGATGCACTCGTAGAGGCCATCGAGTTCGTCGCGCTCCACCGGCGATTGCAAACGTTCCTTCTCGGGCGGCGGCGTATCGTTGATCAGGTACGGCTTGATCGAATGATACTGGTTGAAGAACTGCGTGAAATCGCAGATCAGATCGCGCACCACCGGCAGACCCGGCAGCGGACGCAGCACGATCTTCTGCGGCAAGTCATTCAGATTCGTCAGACACGCGAGACCGTTCTTGCCGTTGATGTTCATCGCGTCCGAGCCGCACACGCCTTCGCGGCACGAGCGGCGGAACGACAGCGTCTCGTCCACCGACTTCAGCTTCACCAGCGCGTCGAGCAACATGCGTTCGTGCGAGTCGATGTCGAGCTCGTAGCTCTGCATGCGCGGCGCCGCGTCCTTGTCCGGATCGTAGCGATAGACTTCAAAAATTCTCTTTGCCATTTCGATTTCCTTGCGCTTTCCTTAGAAGGTACGCGC
>NZ_FCOJ02000030.1 GCF_001545035.1 Caballeronia glebae | reverse complement strand
TCGATGAAGTGCCCGCCGATTTCTCCGCTTCGCTGCTATGGAATTTCCGCCTGGCCGCGATCGGCATTCAGGCGCTGTTATGGACGACGCTCGGTCTCGTGTTCGGCGCGCTCGCCGCGCGTGAGCTGGAGCGGCCGGCGGTGAGGAGAATGGCCGCGGCTTGAGCGGTTTGCCTGGTCGCTTGCGAGGCCCGCGTTTCTCAGGAACGCGGGCTTTTTGCTTGCTCTTTGGCCGCGCGCCGCGCAAGCAGTTCATCGAATAGATCGAGCTTCGCGGCATCGTTCATCGATCTGAAGGTCTTGATCTCCTCGCGGCTTCTGAAACAGCCGAGGCATAGACCGGTTTCCGTATCGAGCTTGCAGACGTCGGTGCATGGCGAGCCGATGGGTTCCTGCGCTTTCGCGCGCTCGATCGTGACGGCGAGACTGTTTTGCGTGATCGTCATAGTGATTCGCCGCGAAAGAGCGCCGCGGCTGCGGCCGGATTCGACGGCCAGTAAGCGTGCATATAGGTGGCCGTCACCGGGCCGTGTCGATAAAGCGCTTCGCCCGATGTGCCAGTGCTCGCGTGGGCTGCGGTGAGCACGGCCTGCATCGGAGTTTGTAGCGTCGAGTAATGAAACGTGTGGCCCATCAACGCGCCGTGCGTCGTGTCGATGCGCTGCATCGCGAGGCGCGCCAGCTTGCGTTGCATCGCGGCGTCGCCGGGAAGTATGCCGAGCATTGCGTGCCGCGTGCCTTCGATGTCGGTCAGCGTGTCCAGCAAGTACAGCATGCCGCCGCATTCCGCGACCACGGGCTTAGCTCGCGCGACGTGCGCGGCGATCGATGCGCGCGTGCGTTCGTTCGAAGCGAGCATCGCGGCGTGCAACTCGGGATAGCCGCCGGGAAGATAGAGCGCATCGGCATCGTGCGGCGCGGGCTCGTCGGCGAGCGGCGAGAACGTGCCGATGCGCGCGCCCATCGCGATGAGCAGATCGACGTTCGCCGGATACACGAACGAGAACGCGGCGTCGCGCGCAATGGCGATATGCATGCCGTCGAGCAGGCGCGGTGGCGTGGGCAACGTCGCCGCATCGAAATGAACGGGCGGCGGAAGTTCGGCAAGCGCCGTTTGCGCGATCGCGTCGGCGGCGCGGTCGAGCCGCGCATCGAGGCCCGCGACTTCATCGGGCTGCGTGAGGCCGAGATGGCGCTCAGGCAAAGCGATATCGTCCGTATTCGAAAGATGACCGCAATAGCGCAGCCCGTCAGGAATGGTCTCCGACAACATCTGCGCGTGACGCGCCGATGCGACGCGATTCGCGAGCACGCCATGAAAGGGCACATCGGCACGATAACGCGCGAGCCCGAACGCGATGGCGCCGAACGTCTGCGCCATGCCGTGCGCGCCGATCACCGCGAGCACGGGCACCTTGAACGTGGCGGCGAGATCGGCGCTGCTGGGCGTGCCGTCGAACAGACCCATCACGCCTTCGATGAGGATGAGATCGGCCTCGCGCGCGGCCTGCGCGAGCAACGCGCGGCACGCATCGAGCCCGACCATCGACAGATGCAGCGAATAGACGGGCGCGCCGCATGCGCGTTCGAGAATCATCGGGTCCAGAAAATCCGGGCCGGTCTTGAACACGCGCACTTTCAGGCCACGACGCGTGTGATGGCGCGCGAGCGCGGCCGTCACCGTGGTCTTGCCTTGATGCGACGCGCTCGCGCCGATGAAGAGAGCGGGGCAGTCGGGCATCGCGCTCAGAACTCGACGCCGCGCTGCGCTTTCACGCCCTGCTCGCGATACGGATGCTTCACGATCCGCATCTCCGTGACGAGATCGGCGAGCTCGATCAACGCGTCGGGCGCATGACGTCCCGTCACGACGACGTGCAGCATCGCGGGCCGCGCCTTCAGCACGTCGAGCACTTCATCGAGCGGCAGATATTCGTACTTGAGCACGGCGTTGAGCTCGTCGAGCACGACCATCTGATATTCGCCGCTCTCGATCATGCGGCGCGCTTCGTTCCAGCCCTTGCGCGCGGTGGCCATGTCGGCCTCGCGGTTCTGCGTGTTCCACGTATAGCCGTCGCCCATCGTGACGAAATCGCATTGCGCGATCGCGCCGAGGAAATCGCGCTCGGACGTATGCAGCGCGCCCTTGATGAACTGCACGACGCCGAGCTTCATGCCGTGCCCGAGCACGCGCACGGCCATGCCGAACGCGGCCGTGGTCTTGCCCTTGCCGTTGCCGGTATTCACGATCAGAAGGCCTTTCTCGTGATCGGCCGCGGCCTGCTTTTTCTCGTGGCCTTCCTTGCGGCGCTGGGTCATGCGCAGATGCGATTCTGTATCGGTTTTCACGGGATCTCCAGAGAAAGACGGCCGTATCGTACAACAGGCGGCAACAGGCCGCGCGCGGTTAATTTTGCGCTAAGAGTCGGTGGGCATCATGCAATCACGCAATCACCGAACTCAGGAGCCGGAAATGGACGCGTTCTATCTCTATCTGGAACTCGTGGCGCTCGCCATACTCGTCTGGCTGTGCCGCGACAAGTTCAAACCGGTCGTCGCGAAGCCGCTCGCCGAAACGGCGCGCACGCGGACGACGGTCAAGCCGCTGTTCATGTTCCGTTCGCGCGTGACGCATGCACCATTGCGATCGCGACGCTTACGCCACAATCGGTCGTCTTTGGCACGATGAGCGTTTGCGCGTTGCCCGCGAGCAGCGCGCAGGGCTCGCATACGCCGTGGACGTTCAAATGCTTCATTGCATGATGCGATACAGCCGTGCGTGGCGCGTGCGCGATTTCTTCAGCGCTATAAAAGCGCAACGTCAGACGATGACGTTCGCAGAATGCGAGCAGTCCCACTTCGTGCCGTTTTGCGTCGATGCTCGCAACGATGGCGATATCGCCGAATCCACGCGTGCCCAGCGCGCTGCGCACGGCACGTTCGATCGCATCGGCGCTCGTGCCTCGCTTGCAGCCTATGCCTATCGCGAGGCGCATGGCAGCGGGCGGATTCATGTGAGCGATGACGGTTTCCATGGCGATTCGCAGGCATTTCGAGCGGGCCAACATTACCATGACGCATCGAAAATATGCCTCGCGCGAGCTGTCCTTTCTTGACGCTCGCGCGCGCCGGGCCTAGACTTTCACGCAGTTTTGGTGCTCGCGCGCGGATTTCTCTCGCGCGCAGTTAAACGGGAAGCAGGGCGCGTTCCTTTCGATTCGTCGAACGTGCGCCAACCTGCGCTGCCCCCGCAACGGTAAGCGATTCCGCGCGTGATGTTTTCATCGCGCGTTCGGAAAGCCGGCTTCGAGGCCACTGCGCGTGAGAATTGCGCGGGAAGGCGAAGCGGCGTCGTCGTCAGCCCGGATACCGGCCAGACTTTCAGCGGGGCTCGCTGTCGCGGGGATGCGACGCGGCCCATGATCCATCGAAGCGTGCGTTTCCCCTTTCATCCAGCCGCGTGGCCACGCACCGCGCGACATGAAGCGCACGCAACTGAAGCCACGGAGCTACGATGCAAACCCGCAAGATTCCCGTCACGGTCGTGACCGGCTTTCTCGGCAGCGGCAAGACCACACTGATGCGGCATATCCTGTCTCACGCGCGCGGCTTGCGCATCGCGGTGATCGTCAACGAATTCGGCGAGTTGGGCATCGACGGGGAGATCCTGAAGGGTTGCGGCATCGGTTGCGACGACGAAGCCGGTTCGCAGGATCGCAATCTATACGAGCTTGCGAACGGCTGCCTCTGCTGCACCGTGCAGGAAGAGTTTTATCCGGTGATGGAGCAACTCGTCGAGCGGCGCGATAGCATCGATCACGTGCTGATCGAAACATCGGGCCTCGCTTTGCCGAAGCCGCTCGTGCAGGCATTCAACTGGCCGTCGATCAAAAGCGCATTCACTGTCGATGCAGTCGTGACCGTGGTAGATGGTCCCGCCGCCGCGAGCGGTCAGTTCGCGTCGAATCCCGTCGCGGTCGATGCGCAACGCAAGGCCGATCCGAATCTCGATCACGAATCGCCGCTGCATGAACTGTTCGAGGATCAGCTTTCGTCCGCGGATCTCGTCATCGTCAACAAGATCGATCTCATGGACGACGCCGCGCTGCAAAAGGTCGAAGCGCTCGTGCGAGCCGAGGTTCCGCCCGAAGTGAAGATCGTGCCCGCGCAGATGGGCGCGCTCGATGTGCATACGCTGCTCGGCCTCGAATCGGCGTCGGAAGAAACGATTCATTTGCGGCACGATCATCATGGCTCGGTCGATGACGAAGGTCATGCCGATCATCATCATGACGAGTTCGATTCGATCGTCGTGCATGGCTACGTCGAATCGCGCGAGCAGGCGCTGGCCGCATTGCATGCGCTCGTCGGGCAGCACACGATTTATCGCGTGAAGGGTTTCGCCGCGTTGCCGGGCGCGGCGATGCGGCTCGTCGTGCAAGGCGTCGGACGACGCTTCGACAGTTACTTCGACCGCCGCTGGGAAGCACACGAAAAGGCCGATGAAGCGAAGACGCAAAGCCGCTTCGTGCTGATCGGCGAAGATCTCGAACGCGAGGCGCTGCAACGCGCGTTCGACGCCGCGCTCGCCCGCGCGCCCGTGCAGGCATAGCGGCAATGCATCTGCTCCGCACGACGCCGGGAGGCTTCGTCGACGACACGCAAGGCGTCATGCGTATCGATCAGACGAGCGCGCCGATCGTCGTGCTCAGTTCCGCCGACACCACGCTCGCGTTGCTCGCGAGCGTGTTTCCGCGTCTCGAAGCGGGCTTTCCCGAGGTGCGGCTCGCGAACCAGTCGTTCCTGCGTCAGCCCGCGTCGATCGACTTCTATGTCGACGACGTATTGCGTCACGCGAAGGTGGTGATCGTCGATCATCTCGGTGGCGAATCGTATTGGCCTTATGGCATCGAGCGGCTGGTCGCGCTCGCGAAAGAGCGCAAGCAGATGCTCGCGATGTTTTCGGGCGATCTGAGCGAAGACCCGAATCTCACCGCCAAGAGCACGGCGGACGCAGCGTTTTGCCGCGAGTTGTCGCGTTATCTGCGCGAAGGCGGCGCGCGTAATGCGGAAGAATTTCTGCGCACCATTGCGCATCGCGCGTTCGGTTTCGGGTGCGAACCGCGGCCGCCGAGTCCGCTGCCGGCCGTCGCCATCTATCATCCCGAACGCGATATCGCGGCTATCGAAGACTGGCAGGCGCGCTGGAACGAAGGCGCGCCCGTCGCCGCGATCCTTTTTTATCGCGCGCATCTGCAATCGGGCAATACGGCCGTGTTCGATGCGCTCATCGAAGCGCTCGAAAAAGAAGGGATCAATCCGCTGCCGATTGCGATTTCGTCGCTCAAGGAAAGCGTGAGTCGCGAGGTGGTTGAACGTTTGTGCACGCAGTATCGCGCATCGCTCGTGCTGAACACGACGGCTTTTGCGGCGAGCGTGATCGGCGAGGACGAAGCATTCGAAGTCGCGGGCGATGCGCCCGTGCTGCAAGTCATCCTGAGCGGCGGCAATCGCGACGATTGGCAGAAGGACAATCACGGGCTCAATTCGCGCGACGTCGCAATGCATGTCGCGCTACCCGAAGTCGATGGGCGCATCATCACGCGCGCCGTGAGCTTCAAGGGCCTCGCGTATCACTGCAAGCATACGCAAGTGGATGTCGTGCGCTATCAGGCCGATGCGGAGCGCGTGCGCTTCGTGGCCGAGCTGAGCCGCCGCTGGTGCGCGCTACGTCATACGCCGAACGCGCAAAAGCGCATCGCGCTCGTGCTCGCGAACTATCCCGCGAGCGAGGGGCGCATCGGCAATGGCGTGGGGCTCGATACGCCCGCATCGGCGCTCGGCATTCTGTCGATGCTGGCGCGCGAAGGCTATCGCGTCGGCGACATTCCAGCGAATGGCGATGCGCTCATCGCAGCCCTGACCGAAGGCGTGACCAACGATCCCGTCGTGCGCGATTTGCGTCCCGCGCTGCAGAGTCTTTCGCTCGATGCATATCTCGATGCGTATCGCACGCTACCCGCCGATGCGCGCGCCGCACTCGAAAAGACCTGGGGCGCGCCGGAAGACGACCCGACAATCAGGCGCGGGCGTTTCATGATCGCGGGCTTTCGTTGCGGCGAAGTGTTCATCGGCATACAGCCTTCGCGTTCGCGCGAGCGCAACGATTACGCGAGCTATCACGACGCCGAGCTCGTTCCGCCGCATGCCTATCTCGCGTTCTATTTCTGGCTGCGTTCGCGCTTTCAGGCGCATGCGCTCGTGCATGTGGGCAAGCACGGCAATCTCGAATGGCTGCCGGGCAAAAGCGTCGCGTTGTCTTCGTCGTGCTGGCCCGATGCGATTCTGGGGCCGATGCCGCATCTCTATCCGTTCATCGTCAACGATCCGGGCGAAGGGAGTCAGGCGAAGCGCCGCGCGCAGGCCGTGATTATCGATCACCTGATGCCGCCGCTCACGCGCGCCGAGAACTATGGGCCGTTGCAGGATCTAGAGCGTGAGGTCGACGAGTACTACGAAGCATTAATGGTCGATGCGCGCCGCGCGAAGCTGTTGCGCAAGTCGATTCTCGCGAACATCGTCGAACACCGGCTGCACGAGGAACTCGGGCTCGATGCGCCACGCGATATCGTCGGCGAAGACGCGTTGCTCACGCGCGCCGATGCCTATCTCTGCGAACTGAAGGAAGCGCAGATTCGCGACGGTCTGCATATATTCGGCGTCTCGCCGCAAGGCGTGCAACGACGCGACACGTTGCTCGCGCTCGGCCGCTTTCCGGTCGGCGACGGGCAGGGCGCGAACGCGAGCCTCATCACGGCGATCGCGCGCGATCTGCGCTTGCCCGATGCCTTCGATCCACTCGATGCCGATTGGGCCGCGCCGTGGAACGGGCCTCGTCCGCCAGCACTCGCCGAAGTCAGCGATGCGCCGTGGCGTCATCAGGGCGATACGCGCGAGCGCCTCGAATGGTTAGCAATGCAACTATTGTCCGGCGATGATGCCGCGCCGCCTGGACCGCATGCATCGCTCGTGCTCAAACGTCTGCGTGGCGACGTGCTCGCACGTCTCGATGCGTGTGGCCCGCAAGAACTCACGCAATTGAAGCGCGGTCTCGAAGGACGTTTCGTGCCGCCGGGTCCGAGCGGTTCGCCGTCGCGCGGCAGGCCCGACGTGCTGCCCACGGGCCGCAACTTCTATTCCGTCGATACGCGCGCGCTACCGACGCAAGCCGCATGGTCGCTCGGCGTGAAGTCGGCGAATGCACTGGTCGAACGCCATGTGCAGGATAATGGCGATTTCCCCCGCGCAATCGGCCTGTCGGTATGGGGCACGGCGACGATGCGCACCGGCGGCGACGATATCGCGCAAGCCTTCGCGTTGATCGGCGTGCGGCCGAAGTGGGCGGCGGGCAGCCATCGCGTGACCGACTTCGAGATTCTGCCGATCGCCATCTTCAACCGGCCGCGCATCGACGTGACGTTGCGCGTGTCCGGTTTCTTTCGCGACGCGTTCGCAAACCTCATCCATCTCTTCGATGCAGCGGTTCAGGCCGTGGCGGAACTCGACGACGAGCCCGTTGACGTCAACCCGATTCGCGCACGCATCCAGCGTGAACGCGACGAACTGATCGCACGCGGCATCGAAGCCGGGGAAGCGCGGCGTCGTGCCGGATGGCGCGTGTTCAGCACGAAGCCGGGCGCATACGGCGCGGGTCTGCAAGAGCTGATCGACGCGCGGCAATGGCAGACCGACGCGGATCTTTCAGCCGCCTACCAAAGCACCGGCGGCTACGCGTATTCGCAATCGGGCGATGGCGTCGAAGCGCGCGCGAGCTTCGGCACGCGGCTATCGACGCTCGATGTCGTGCTGCAGAATCAGGACAATCGCGAACACGATCTGCTCGACTCGAACGACTATCACCAGTTTCAGGGCGGCATGGTGGCGGCCGTGCGTTATCTGTCGGGCGTGCAGCCGCAGACGTATAACGCGGATCACAGCAATCCCGCCGCGCCGCGCGTGCGCACGCTGAATGAAGAGATCGCGCGCGTGGTGCGGTCACGCGTGGTCAATCCGAAATGGATCGATGGCGTGAAGCGGCACGGCTACAAGGGCGCGTCCGAACTTGCCGCAACGGTGGACTATCTGTTCGGCTATGACGCCACCGCGCGCGTCGTGTCGGATCATCAATATGCGCTCGTCACCGACGCCTATGTGAACGACGCCGACACGCGCGAGTTCATCGCGCAGCACAATCCGCACGCGCTGCAATCGATCTGCGAGCGTTTGCTCGAAGCGATGCAGCGCGGTCTGTGGCAACAACCCGCTGGCTATCGCGAGCAGGTCGAACGGCATCTGCTCGATGTCGAACAACGCATCGAAGGCCGACAGTCTTGACCGAATCCATCTCATCTCCGGTGTTTCCATTCGCGGCGCTTGTTGCACAAGAGCCCTTGCAGCAAGCGCTTTTGCTCGCGGCTGTCGATCCTTCTATCGGCGGCGTGCTCGTGAGCGGGCCGCGCGGCACGGCGAAGTCCACCGCCACGCGCGCGCTCGCGGAGTTGTTGCCCGAAGGGACACTCGTGACTTTGCCGCTCGGCGCGAGCGAGGAACAACTGATCGGCACGCTCGACATTCAAAGCGCGTTGCGCGACGGCGGCGTGAAGTTTTCGCCGGGCCTGATTGCGAAGGCGCATCTGGGCGTGCTGTATGTTGATGAAGTGAACCTTCTGCCGAATCCGCTCGTCGATCAGTTGCTCGATGTCGCGGCGAGCGGCGTGAACATCGTCGAGCGCGATGGCATTTCGCATCGGCATGACGCGCGGTTCGTGCTGATCGGTACGATGAATCCGGAAGAGGGCGACTTGCGTCCGCAATTGCTCGACCGTTTCGGTCTGGCCGTGGAGATGAGCAACTGCTTCGATGCGAGTGTGCGGCAGCGCATCGTCAAGTCGCGCCTTGCATTCGATGCCGATCCCGACGCGTTTCGTGCGCGCCATCGAAGCGAACAGGCATCGCTCGAAGCGCGCATTCACGCAGCGCGCGCGGCGTTGTCGTCATTCGATTTCGACGACGCGGTTCATGCGCGCGTGAGCGAGCTTTGCATCGAGGCGCAGGTTGACGGCTTGCGCGCGGACATCGTGATGCTGCGCGCGGCTCGGGCGCTGGCTGCATTGGAAGATTCATCGTGCGTGACGGTGACGCATGTCGAGCGCGTCGCGGATGCGGTGCTGAAGCATCGTCGGCGCGAGGCCGAAGCGCCTGCGCGTGAACCGTCGGGGCGCGAGTCCACATCGCGCGAAGCGGGCGCGGCGCAAGCGGACTGGGGCTACATGCCGCCCGAGCCGACGGGAACCGCGAAGGTCAAGCAAGTGAGGCCGCTCGCCGCAAAAAAAGCCTGAACCATCGAAGGCGCGACGCGGATGCCTTCGACACGAGGCATCGCCTTCGATGGAACGAAGCGCTGGCGAAAGGTCGCTATGCGACGCGCGAGGGCGATCCCGCCGCGTCGATCGACTGGATGGCGACCTTGCGCGCGAAGCGTTCCGCGCGCCTCGCTGCGCAACATCTGCGATACCGGCGCACGCAAGGCGACGGCGCGGTGCTGTATTGCTTCGTGCTCGATTGTTCCGGTTCGATGCTCGCGGGCGAGCGGCTTGCGCGCGCGAAGGGCATGCTCGTCGCGTTGTTCGACCGGGCTTATCGCGAACGGGCGGAAATCGCGCTCGTGTGCTTCGGCGGCGCGCGCGCGCAAGTGCGTCGTCAGCCGGGCGCGGCGCATTGGTTCAACGAGAGTTGGGTAGCGCCGATCGGTGGCGGAGGCGGCACGCCGCTCGCGCTCGGGTTGGCGAGTGCGGGCACGCTGCTCGAAAGAGCGGCGCGGCGCAGGCCGTCACAGCGGCGCTGCTTGTGGGTGCTCACCGATGGACGAACGAACGAGCGGCCGCGGGCCCCGCGCGCGGCGAACGAGATCGTCGTCGTCGATTTCGAGGAAGGTGCGATTCGAGCCGGACGCGGCGAGATGCTCGCGAACGACTGGGATGCGCGGTACGTCACTGCCAATTCGCTGACAAGCTGACACGCTCAACGAACGCGCGCTCTATTCGTACCATCGCGGCGTATAAACCCAATCTCCGACGACACGCGTCGTCGACGATCCGACGATCACCATCGTTCGCATATCGACGAGTTCGCTTTTCAACTCGCCAAGCATCACGACGCGCAATGCCTCGGCCGGACGCCCGATATCTCTTCCGAGCACGACAGGCGTGTTCGAATCGCGATACCGCTTCACGATGTCGATCGCGCGATCGAACTGCCACGGGCGCGCCTTCGACAACGGGTTATAGAAGGCCATCACGAGATCCGCTTCGCTCGCATGCGCGATGCGCTTCTCGATCACGCTCCACGGTTTCAGGTTATCCGACAAGGACAGCACGCAGAAGTCATGGCCCAGCGGCGCGCCCGCGCGCGCGGCGGTCGCGAGCGATGCCGACACGCCCGGCACGATGGCAAGCTTCACCGCGCTCCATTCGGGATGCGTAGCGCGTCCCGCGTCGAGTGCTTCGAGCACGGCTGCGGCCATCGCGAACACGCCCGGATCGCCGGACGACACCACGATCACGCGGCGTCCTTCGCTCGCCAGTTCGAACGCGTGACGCGCGCGCTGCAACTCCTCGCGATTGTCGGTCATGTGTACGCGTTGATCGGCGCGAAACGGCCCGGCCATGCGCACATAGGTTTCGTAACCGAGCACGTCTTGCGCGTCGTTCAGCGCAGTTTTTGCAGCGGGCGTCATCAGTTCCGCGCTGCCGGGGCCGAGGCCGATCACGGTCAGCGTGCCGCGCGCACGGCCGATCGATTGCGCTTCGATAGGCGCATCGCCGACGTGCAGCGCGACATCTTTCGCGTCGGTGCGATCGAACGGCGCGGCATTGCAAAAGCGCAGCGGCACATTCAGCGCGCGCGCCGCATCTTCGAGCGATTGCGAAGCCATGTGACGCGCGGGCGCTGTCAATGCCGCAAGCGCGAGGGGCGCGAGATGCCGTTCGCGTAACGCGATACGCACGCGCTCGGCGATATCATCTTCGCGCGAGATATCTTCGATCCACGCGAGCACGCAACGCGGATGAATCACGAGGCTGTCTGCATCGCGCGTGACGAACGGCGTGATGCGCACGGCAAGACGCGCATCGCCCGCGCGCGGCAGGGCGGCATCGTCGAGCCAGGGCGCGTGGCCTTCGATACGCGTCGTCTGTCCCGCCAGCAGGTCGGACACGAAGCGCTTGCCTTGCTCGATGTCGGCGAGCGCATAACCTTCGGGCGGCGCAAGCAGACATTGGCCGAAGCGCAATTCGCCGCTCGTCGTGATCGCGGGCGCGACGCGTAATGCCGCGCCGATCTCGCGCGCGAGCACGTTCACGCCGCTCATGCCGCCGAGCAGCGGCACGACCGCGCTGCCATCCTGCGCGACGGCGAGCACCGGAGGCTCGCTGCCCTTGTCGGCAAGACATGACGCGAGCGCGCGAATCGCGATGCCCGCGGAGCACAGCGCGACGATCGGCACGCCCGATGCATACAGACCGCGCACGTGCGCGCCGAAATCTTCATAGGCGATGTCGGCGTCCACGCGGCCAGCGAGTCCATGCACGCGCGATTCCGGAAAGCTCGCCTGAATACGACGCGCGGTATCGAGCGCGGCTGCACCGAGCACGACGATCGCCATCGGCCGCGAAGCACTCACGCGCGCCATTTTTTCCCCGGCACGACGAGCAGCGAAAAATACGGCGAAGCCATTGGATCGACTTCATCGAGCGGCACGATGCGCTGATTGGCCATCGTCGCGCGTTCGACATACAACGCGCGGTCGTCGAGGCCGAGTTCGCCGAGCACGCGCCGCACCTTCTCGAAGTTGCGGCCGAGCTTCATGATGACGGCTGCATCGGCCGCTTCGAGACGGCGCTTCAGATCGTCTTCCGGCAACACGCCCGACAGCACCGACAGACTCTGGTTGCGATACACGAGCGGTACGCCCAGCACGGCCACGCCGCCGAGCATCGAGCACACGCCCGGCACGACATGCGCATCGAATTGCGTGGCGAGACGGTCGTGCAAATACATGTACGAACCGTAGAAAAACGGATCGCCCTCGCAGATCACGGCGACGTCGCGGCCGGCTTCGAGATGGCCCGAGATCGTGAGCGCGGCTTCATCGTAGAACGCGCTGATGATTGTCTCGTAACAAAGCGGCGGTTCGAGCGCCTCGGTCGTCACCGGATAGACGAGCGGCAGGCGCGTCTGCGTATCGTCGAGATGCGACTCGATGATGCCGAACGCATTGCCCTTCTTGCCCTTCGCGACGAAATACGCGACCACCGGCGCGGCCTTCAGCAAGCGCAGCGCCTTCACGGTGATCAGTTCCGGATCGCCCGGACCGACGCCCAATCCATACAGACGTCCGCGCATCATTCGGTCTCCGAAGCAAGTGCGTTCACGGCGGCCGCCGCCATCGCGCTGCCCCCGCGCCGGCCGAGCAGGGCGACGAAGGGCACGCCTCGGCTATCGGCGGCGAGCATCGCCTTCGATTCCGCCGCGCCGATGAAACCGACCGGAAAGCCGAGGATGAGCGCGGGCTTCGGCGCGCCGGCATCGAGCATGTCGAGCAGATGAAAGAGCGCGGTCGGCGCATTGCCTATCGCGACGATCGCGCCTTCGAGTCGCGGCCGCCATAGTTCGAGCGCGGCGGCCGAGCGCGTGTTGGCCATGGCGCGGGCGCGCTCGGGAATCGAGGGATCGCTCAACGTGCAGATCACGCGGTTATCGGCGGGCAGCCGCGCGCGCGTGATGCCTTCGGCGACCATGCGCGCATCGCACAAGATCGGCGCGCCTGCCGCGAGCGCTTCTCTTCCGGCGATGCCCGCGCCGGGAGAAAAGCGCAGATCGCTCACGATATCGACCATGCCGCACGCGTGGATCACGCGCACCGCGAGCTTTTCCAGATCGGCGGGAATGGCGGCGAGGTCGGCTTCGGCGCGGATCGTCGCAAAGGACTGGCGATAGATCTGCGCGCCGTCGCGGATGTAGTCAAGCATCGGCATGGCTCCGGGCGAGCCGTGCGGCCGCCTCTTCGATGGTCAGGTTGCACGCGACGCGTCGTGCGTCGCGATGTAGGTCGTAGCGGCCCGGCGCGACGGCATAGAGCGTCACCGGGACCGGATGCGCCGCCGCGCACGAACGCTCGCAGCCGCTCAGATGCACCTGTCGCTCGTCATCCGAAGGCAGCAGCGCGGCGAGACGATGCGCATCGGCTTTGGTGTCGGCGCGGCCCTTCGCGCAGCCTTCGGAACCCGCGCACGCGACGAGGCGCGCGAGCGGATCGCGCGCGTCGGTTGCAAGGCCGAGCGTGCGCAGGCGCTGCAGCGCTTCATGCGCTGCATGCGGCGCGATGCCCGGTATCAGCACGCTTTGCCACGGCGTCATCGTCAGGCGGCTTTCAGCGTGTGAATCGGCGAGATCGGCGAGTGCTTCGAGCGTCGTTGCATCGAGACGTCCGAGCGGCGTTTGAGCGCCCGCGTACCACGTCGCGCGATACGGCTCTTCGTGCGCGCCGAGCCGCAGCGATGCATCGGCGGGTGCGCGTTGCCATGTCGCGATGTCGGTATCGAAGTGAAGGGCGTCGAGAAAGCGCGCGGTGCCGATACGCGCAAGCAGATCGCGCATACGATGTTCTTCGGACGCGGCCTGCGCGAGGAAATGGCGCAGCACGTCCACGACGAACGTCACCGTATCGCTGCGGGAAATCGCGCCGAGCGCACGCTCGCGCATCGTTCCCGCGAAGCCGAACGCGAAACGCGCGCCGTCGTCGATTGCACAGAGCCACAGATCGTGCGGATGATCGAGCATCGCGAGGCGCTCGCCGGCGTCGAGTTGCAGCGCGAATTTGGGCGACAGCGCGTGCAGCGAGACGTCGGCCTGCATCGCATCGACGATCTGCGCGGCGAGCGCGCGCGTGTCGTCGCTCGCGAGCGGGCTCAGCATCACGTTGCGGATGTCGTCGCCGCCTGCCGTCGACGGACCGAGACCGGCTTCGAGCGCGATCTCGATGAGCGCGGCGTGGGCGTCGTCGCGAATGCCGCGCAGTTGCAGATTCGAGCGATTGGTCACTTCGATCACGCCCGAGCCGCAAACGCGCGCCGCGCGCGCCACCGCCCGCGCCGCGTTCGCGCTCAGCACGCCGCCCGCGAGCCGCAGACGCGCGAGGCCGCCGTCGCGCGCGGGGACGATGCGCATCAGGCCCGGGCACGCGCAAGCGCGCGAAGCGGTCGTGAGCGATGAGCGGTCGAAAGAATTCAAGAGCGTGACCCGTTGGGCTTCGCGCATGATGAGCGAACCGGTACACCCCGCCCGGTTGGCGTCGCGCGAATGCGGTGAGTCGGCAGGTCTCTTGGCTGGCAGGTCGACATTCGCGCCGGCCTTCCCGGTAAAAACCAGTGGCAGTGGAGCGCGGACTCGCTGCGTACAATTGCGGGGGCAGCCACAGTTTTGCTGTGTTCCCTTTTAAGCCCTCGGTCTCACGACCCCGGGCGCCGACGGACCTGTATTATGCCCGCTTTTATCGCCCCTCCGAGCGCTTCCGGCAAGCATCCGGGAGCGCGTTCGGAATCGCAACGTGGAGGTCGCGCATGTCGAACTGGCTGACCGTGGTGGGGATCGGCGAAGACGGCTGGCACGGCCTTTCCCGCGCCGCGCGCCGCGTGCTTCTCGACGCCCAGTCGATTCACGGCGGCGAACGTCATCTCGCGCTGCTGCCGGATCGTATCGCCGCGCGCCGCGTGCCGTGGCCCAAGCCGTTTTCACTCGATGCCGTGCTCGCCGGACGCGGCGACGGCAAGACTCGCATCTGCGTGCTCGCGAGCGGCGATCCGATGTGCTTCGGCGTCGGCGCGACGCTCGCGCGTGAAGTCGCCGACGGTGAAATGCGCGTCATTCCCGCGCCGTCGTCGTTGTCGCTCGCAGCGGCGCGCCTGCGCTGGGCGCTGCAGGACGCGGTGTGCGTATCGCTTCTGGGCCGGCCGGCCGCGTCGCTGCTCGCGAGCCTGCATCGCGGCGTGCGTCTGCTGGTGCTGAGCGCCGACGGCTCGACGCCCGCCGCCGTCGCCGCGCTCCTGACCGCGCATGGTTTCGGCGCGAGCCGCATGACCGTGTTCGAGCATCTCGGCGGAAACGACGAGCGCCGCATCGACGAGCGCGCCGACGACTGGCGCGAGCCCGTCGTCGCCGCGCTCAATCTCATCGCCATCGATTGCCGTACGCACGCCGGTCACGCGGGGCCGCCGCTCACGCCCGGTCTCGCCGACGACGCCTATCGCCACGACGGTCAGTTGACGAAGCGCGACGTGCGCGCCGTGACGCTCGCGCGCCTCGCGCCGCAGCCGGGCGAGTTGCTGTGGGACGTCGGCGCGGGCTGCGGTTCGATCGGCATCGAATGGATGCGCGCGCATGGCGCGTGTCGCGCGATCGCGATCGAAGCCAATGAAAGCCGGCAGCGTCTCATCGAATACAACCGCGACGCGCTCGGCGTGCCCGCGCTGCAACTCGTCAAGGGCGAGGCGCCCGCCGCGCTGGACGGCCTCCCCGCGCCCGATGCCGTGTTCATCGGCGGCGGATTGACCGTGCCGGGCGTGCTCGATGCGTGCTGGGCGCGGCTGCGTCAGGGCGGCCGGCTCGTCGCCAACGCGGTGACGCTGCAAAGCGAAGCGGCGCTCGTCGAATGGCGCGCGCGGCACGGCGGCGAACTGACGCGCATCGGCGTGGCGCAGGCGGAGCCGCTCGGCAGCTTCGATACGTGGCGCCAGGCGTTGCCGATCACGCTGTTGCACGCGAGCAAACCGTGATGCGTCATGCGTGAAGAAACGCAAGAACAGGCCGCGCCGCTTCGCAGCGGCTACACGACCGGAAGCTGCGCGACTGCGACGAGTCTCGCGGCCGCGCGCCTGCTTCTGCTCGGCGAGGCGAGCGAGCGCGCGGAGATCGTTTTGCCGAAGGGCCGGCGCGTGACGATGGCGCTCGCGTACTGCCGCCGCGTGCCCGATGAAAACGCTGCCGAAGCCGGCGTTATCAAGGATGCGGGCGACGATCCCGATGTCACGCACGGCGCGCTCGTGTTCGCGCGCGTGCGTTTGTCGGATGAACCGGGCGTGCGTTTTCACGCGGGCGCGGGCGTCGGCACGGTGACGCGCGCGGGGCTCGCGCTCGCCGTCGGCGAACCGGCGATCAATCCAATTCCGCGCAAGATGATGGCCGGACATCTCGATGCGCTCGCTGAAAACGCGGGCTATCGCGGCGGCTTCGATGTGACGATCGGCGTGGAAAACGGCGCAGCGCTCGCGCTCAAAACGATGAATCCGCGCCTCGGAATCGTCGGCGGATTGTCGATACTTGGCACGACCGGCATCGTCAGACCGTTTTCGTGCTCGGCGTACATCGCGTCGATTCATCAGGGCATCGATGTCGCGCGGGCGAACGGGTATCGGCATATCGCGGCGTGCACCGGCAACCAGAGCGAGGACGCGATGCGCGCGCGTTACGGCCTGCCCGACATCGCGCTGATCGAAATGGGCGACTTCGTGGGCGCGGTGCTGAAGCACTTGCGCCGCGCGCGCGTCGACAAGCTGAGTCTGTGCGGCGGCTTCGGCAAGCTGTCCAAGCTCGCGGCGGGGCACATGGATTTGCATAGCCGCAATTCGAGCATCGACTTGCCGCTGCTCGCCGTCTGGGCCGCCGACGCGGGCGCAAGCGACGCGCTGCTCGCGTCGATCCGCGCGTCCAACACGAGTCAGGAAGCGCTCAAGCTCGCCCGCGCCGAAGGCGTCGCGCTCGGCGACATCGTGTGCCGCCGCGCGCGCGAGGTCGCGCTCGACGCGCTGCCGCCGGGAATCGAAGTCGAAACGTTCGCGATCGACCGGCAGGGGATCATCGTCGGGAGCGCGGCATGACGCGCGTGCTTCTGCTCGGCGGCACCGGCGATGCGCTCGCCATCGCGCGCGCGCTGCCCGCCGCGCATGTCTACAGTCTCGCGGGCCTCGGGCGCGTGCCGGGCGATCTGGCCTGCGGGGTGCGCGTCGGCGGTTTCGGCGGCATCGACGGGCTCGTGCGTTATCTGCGCGACGAGCACATCGCGCTCGTCGTCGATGCGACGCATCCGTATGCCGCGCAAATGAGCCGTCACGCGTTCGACGCATGCGCGCTCGCGGGCGTGCCGCTCTGGGCGGTGCGCCGTCCGGCGTGGCGGCCGCAAGCGGGCGACGACTGGCGCGCCGCGTCGGACTGGCGCGAAATCGTCGAATGCATCGCGCCGTTCGCGCGGCCGCTTTTCACGCTCGGGCGCGAGGCGCTTGCGCATCTGCATGAAATTCCCGCATGGCAGCACTGGACGATCCGCTGTCTCGAAGCGCATCCGGGCAACGCGCGCGCGAGCATTATCGATGCGCGCGGTCCGTTCGATACCGGCGGCGAGCGCGCGTTGTTCGAGGCGGCGCGTATCGATGTCGTCGTCAGCAAGAACAGCGGCGGGCGCGCGACCGAGGCGAAGCTCGCCGTCGCACGCGAGCGCGGCTTGCCGGTCGTGATGCTCGCGCGGCCCGCGCTGCCCGACGCCGACCAGACTTTCGACGACGCCGCGAGCGCGCGCGATGCGCTTTTGCACTGGCTCGACCAAATCCACACATCGAAAACATGACTGTCTATTTCATCGGCGCCGGACCGGGCGATCCCGAACTCATCACCGTGAAGGGGCAGCGGCTGATCCGCACGTGCCCTGTGATTCTCTACGCCGGCTCGCTCGTGCCGAAGCAAGTGCTCGACGGACATCGCGCGCTTGACTGCATCGACACGGCCGAGCTTGATCTCGACGCTATCGTCGCGCTCCTGCGCGAAGCGCATGCGAACGGGCACGACGTGGCGCGCGTGCATTCGGGCGATCCGTCGCTCTACGGCGCGATTGGCGAGCAGATGCGCAGGCTCGACGCGCTCGCGATTCCCTGCGAAGTGGTGCCGGGCGTCACGGCGACGGCGGCATCGGCGGCGGCGCTCAAACGCGAACTGACGCTGCCCGGCATCTCCCAGACCGTGATCCTCACGCGTTACGCCACGAAAACGTCGATGCCCGAAGGCGAAAGCCTCGCCGATCTCGCGCGCCATCGCGCGACGCTCGCGATCCATCTCGGCGTGCGGCATATCGAGCGCATCGTCGCCGAACTCGTGCCGCACTACGGCGCGGATTGCCCCGTGGCGGTCGTGTTCCGCGCGAGCTGGCCGGACGAGACGCGCGTCGAGGGCACGCTCGCGGACATCGCGCCGAAAGTGCGCGCGGCGGGCATCGAGCGCACGGCGCTGATCCTCGTCGGGCGCGTGCTGGCCGCCGAGGGTTTCGCGGATTCGTCGCTCTACGCGAAGGACTGATCACGCCATGCGCGAACTCGACGCCGTGTTCGACGCGCTCGCGAAATCCGCATTCCGGCGGCGCTTCGCGCTCGGCGTGCGCGAGGGGAAATATCTGCGGGAGGAGGGCGTCGAGACGGTCGTCGCGCAGGCGCGTGAGTTGATCGGCAAAAGGCTCGCGCCGCAAGCGCCTTTGAACGACGGCAAGCAGACGCCGTTTCGCGGGCATCCAGTGTTCATCGCGCAGCACGCGACGGCGACGTGCTGCCGCTCGTGTCTCGCGAAATGGCACGGCATCGCGGCGGGCAAGGTGCTCGACGACGCCGAGCGCCAACATGTCGTCGATGCAATCGAGCGCTGGCTGCGCGCGCAACCGCTGCCGGCGGCGAATCCGGACGCGCTCGACGATCCGCAGCGCGAATTGCCTTTTTGACGTCGCCTTCAGCGCGCCCGATCGATGGCCGGAGCGGTTCCTGTCACACCGGCGCTGGCCGTTTCGAGACGCGCCCGCCGTACCGCTACGAAGATCAGCGACGCGAAAACCAGCGGTCCGAGACCCACGCCGTGGTACTTGGCCATGTAGTTTCCCAGTTGCGGATAGATCCACGCGAGGAGCAGGATCGCGGGTTCGCCGCGCAGCCATCCGTCACGCAGCGCGCGCGCGGCGATGAGCGCGAGCGGCACGCCGAGCCATACGCAGTCGTAGTTATAGATGTAGGGGCTGATCATGAACGTCGCGGCAACCAGCGCCGTCGCGCGCACTTCCAGCCCTTTCGCGTTGCGCCACACCCACGCGACCGCGCAGATCGCGACGACCGCCTGACACGCCTGCGCGACATAGGCGGGACCGGTCGCGACGTGCGCCATGCGCAGGCTCGCGAAGAGGCTCGCCATCTGGAACCAGGGAAGGCGGCCGCCCGCGGTGAGGCCGTTGGCTTCGTGCAGTCCGTGCAGAAAGACCGGCGCGATGTCGAGGCCGAAGACAGCGATCGAAATTGCCGTGAACAGAATCGTGGTCAGCGCGGCGGCGATGAAAGTCGTCCACATGCCCGCGCACGCCAGCGCGACGGGAAACAGGATCGCCAGATGCGGCTTGATCGACAGCAGGCCGATGAAGACGCCCGCGAGCACCGGCCGGTTGCGCATCGAGAGGAAGGCGGCGAGCGCGAGGCTCGCGGTGAGAGCGGCGTTCTGTCCCTGCGCCGCGTTCAGCCAGAGGCCCGGAAACGCGACGATCCACATGATCATGTCGCGGACCGGCAGGGCGCGGCGGGCCAGCAGCACGAAAACCACCGATGAGATCGAGGCGAATAGCGCATACGCGAGCGGCGCTGAAAGCCAGCCGAACGGACGCATCAGCAGCAGAAAGTTGGGCGGGTAGAACCACGGCCCCGGCAGGATGATGTGAGGCCCGAGTTGCTGCGCGACATGCTCGATCGCGTGCAGCGAATACGCGTCGAGCGGCTTTCCGTCGAGCGCGAGACGCGCCGCCGCCCAGAAGGTCAGGAAGTCCCAGCCGCCCGGATGGCCGTTCTCCGCCACGGAATGCCGCGCGCTGAGAACGAACCCGAAACACTGCACAACGACGAGGACGGTCGCGCAATACGCGCTCACGCGCGAGCCGTTGAGCCAGCGTCGGATGGGAGCGTGTTCGGCGGAAACGGGTTGAGTGCTCATCCGTCCGATATCGGCGGATGGCGGCGGAACTTTAGCGACGACTCAACCGACCGCGTTACTCGCGCACGCGCCCCTTCGCGCGCCGCGCGAGCATGTTCAACCCCTCGACCAGCGCCGAGAACGCCATCGCCGCATAGATGTAGCCCTTCGGCACGTGCGAGCCGAATCCCTCGGCGATCAGCGTCATCCCGATCACGAGCAGGAAGCCGAGCGCGAGCATCACGATAGTCGGATTGCGCTCGATGAAGCGCGACAGCGGGCCAGCGGCGAACAGCATGACGGTCACGGCGGCGATCACCGCGACGAACATGATCGGAATGTGCTCGGTCATGCCGACCGCCGTCACGATGCTGTCGATGGAAAACACGAGGTCGAGCACCAGGATCTGGCCGATCGCCGACAGCGGCGTGAGGCGCTTGACCGATGCGGTGCCGGCGTGCTCGTCGGCGTCGTGCGCGACGTGATGATGGATTTCCGTCGTCGCCTTCCAGACGAGGAACACGCCGCCCGCGACGAGAATCAGATCGCGCCAGGAAAAGCCGTGTCCGAACGCTTCGAAGATCGGCGTCGTGAGCCGGACGATAAGCGCGACGGTGCCGAGCAGTCCGAGCCGCATCACGAGCGCGAGCGCGATGCCGATGCGCTGCGTGCGTTCCCGGTGCGCCGCGGGCAGCTTGTTGGTCAGGATCGAGATGAAGATCAGGTTGTCGATGCCGAGCACGACTTCCATGACGACAAGCGTCGCGAGGGCGGCCCAGGCGGCGGGATCGGCGAGAAGGGCAACGAGATAGTCCATGGTCCGGGAATCGTTCAACAGGTGAGGGCGAGATATTAGCCTGTTTAGGGCCAGAAATGAAATGAACTTGAAAGCTTGAGGCCAGTCGAAACGCGGCGCGGGTCGCACCGGTATCGCACCGGTAAGGTCGGCGACGAGATTTTACGTCTTCCATACAAACATCGGATTTGAAACGCATATTTGCGCCTGTTCCGATGATGCGCTGCCGCATTTAAGGGTAAACTCTCATTCTTTCGCGCCGCGTCCGCGGTTGCCGTCTAACCTCCTGTCGCCGCAGGACTTCGAGCTAAGCCGCATGCAGGGAAAATCAAAACGTCTCGTCGAGCTGGACTTCTTTCGGGGACTGGTACTGCTGATCATCGTCGTCGATCACATCGGCGGCAGCATGGTGTCGCGCTTCACGCTGCACGCGTTCGCGCTGAACGACGCCGCCGAAGTCTTCGTGTTCCTCGGCGGTTTCGCCACGGCGACCGCGTATGTGTCGCTCGCCGAGCGCCGTTCCGAGAGCGCGGCGCGCATGCGCTTCCTGAAGCGCGCGTTCGAACTGTATCGCGCGTTTCTCGTCACCGCCGCGCTGATGCTCGTTGCATCGTTTCTGCTGCGGCCCTTTTTCGGTCATGCACCTAATCTCGCGCTGCACGATCTCGACACGCTCATGTCGCAGCCGGTTTCGTCGGTCGCGGAAATCCTCGCGTTCGAGCGCCAGCCGTATCTTGCCGCCGTCCTGCCGATGTACGCGCTCTTCGCGCTCGCCGTGCCGCTCATGCTGCCGCTCGCGCGCAGCAAGCCGTGGTTGCTGCTGGGTTTGAGCCTCGCGCTGTGGGCGTTCGCGGCGCAGATCGGCGAATACATGCCGTCCGTCGACGACAATCTCTGGGACTTCAATCCCGCCGCGTGGCAGTTGATGTTCGTGCTCGGCGTTCTGGCGCGCTGCCAGCCGGTCTACCAACGCGTGAGCGCGCACCGGTTCGGCTGGATCGTGAGTGCGGGCGCGGTCGCGCTGATCGCCGGCATGGCCTATTACAAGCTGCTCGTGCTGCCGCCCGTGCTGGATAGCGCCTTCAAACGCGACCTCGCCGGCCCGCGCGTGGTGAATTTCCTCGCCATCGCATGGATCGGCGCGAATCTCGCGCGCTATGGCGTCGTGAAAGCGGTGGCGCTGCGGCTGCCATGGGTCGGCGCACTGGGGCGCGCCGGCATGGTGACGTTCGTCGCCGGGACGGTTATTTCGCTCGTCGTCGATTCGATCTTGTTTACGTGGACCGACGGACTCATCAACGTGCCGGCCGGACTTGCCGCCGATGCCATCGCAATCGGCGCGCTGCTCGCCGTGCCGCATGTGCATCGGCAAGTGACGAACTGGCTCGGCACGCGTCCGCCCGTACCAGCGACGGTCGCGGCAACCGACACTCGGGCGCGCAGCGTGCGTTGAGGTTTTTTCGGAGCGGGCTGCTCATTCGCAGCCCGCTTTTATTTGGCTTCTACGATGCAACTAACGGTCTGATTTCGCCGCAAATTTCGACAACCGCAAACGAGTCCGCAAGGCACACGCCTTGCTTACAGGATCGATCACTACAAAAATCGGACCTGCCATGCTCAAACTCGCCATCCTGTTCGCGATCATTTCCGTCGTTGCCGGCTTCTTCGGCTTTACGCGCGTGTCGTCCGGCGCGGCCGGCATCGCCAAGATCTGTTTCTTCATCTTCTTGATACTGTTCGTCGTCTTCCTGGTCATCGCGATTTCGGCGGGCTCGCTCGTGCTCTAACGCTTGAGCGCATTGAGCGAATCAAGCGCCGTACCGCGTGATTCCTCGAATCGACCCGCGTGCCGCGACGGTGATACATTGCCCCCGAGGAGACATTCACGCGAAGTGAATCGAAAAGGAGGAGGCGATGCAGCATGCCATCGGCGCGGCCTTGCAGCCTGCGCAACGCGACGTGATCCGTCATTCGCACGAGCGCTCGGCCACCTTTGGCCTGGTCGAGACCATGCGCCCGGACTACGCCGTGCTGTCGGGCGCGGAACTCGCCGTCAAGCTCGATGAAAGCCGCGCGCTCTTCGCGCACGCGCTGCCGGTGATGGAAACGCTGTATGCACAGATCGCCAACACGCACAGCATGATCGCGCTGACCGATGCGAGCGGGCTCATCCTGCATTCGCTCGGCGACGACGACTTCCTCGCCCGCGCCGAAAAAGTCGCGCTGCGGGCGGGCGCGCTGTGGAGCGAGGAGCATCAGGGCACGAACGCGATCGGCACGACGATCGCCGAGCGCGCCGCTGTCACCGTGCACGGCGATCAGCACTACCTGCGCGCCAATCACTTTCTCACGTGTTCCAGCGTGCCGATCCTCGATCCGCACGGCAATCTCTCCGGCGTGCTCGATGTCACCGGCGATCGGCGCGGCTATCACCAGCACACGATGGCGCTCGTGAAAATGTCCGCGCAGATGATCGAAAACCGGCTGATCGCGAGCGGCTTCGGCGACGGCCTGCGTATCCGTTTCCACAGCCGGCCCGAGTTTATCGGCACGTTGATGGAAGGCATCGCCGTGTTCGATCTCGACGGGCGTCTCTTGTGCGCGAATCGCAGCGCGCAGTTTCAGTTCGGCCTCGAACTCGGGCGTTTGCGTTCGCAGACGCTCGATGCGCTCTTTGGCGAACGCGTCGATGCGCTCATCGCGTGCGCGGGCGAAACGCCGTGCCGGCTCGAACTGCATAGCGGCGTGGCGGTGTTCGCGAGCGTCGATTTTCATGCGCGTGCGCCGTCGAACGTCTCGCTTGCGACGACCGCGATCGCCGTGCGCGAAGAGGCGGGTTCGAGCCTCGCCGATCTCTGCACCGGCGACGCGCAGATGAACGACATCGTCGCGCGCGTGCGCCGGGTCATCGGCAAGAACATCGCGATTCTGATCGGCGGCGAAACGGGCGCGGGCAAGGAAATGCTCGCGCGCGCGATTCACGCGGATTCGCCGCGCCGCGTGGGGCCGTTCGTCGCGGTGAACTGCGCATCGCTGCCGGAGACGCTGATCGAATCGGAGCTCTTCGGCTATGCGCAGGGCGCGTTCACGGGCGCGGCGAAGCGCGGCGCGATCGGCAAGATCGTGCAGGCGTGCGGCGGCACGCTCTTTCTCGACGAAATCGGCGACATGCCGCTCGCGATGCAAAGCCGCCTGCTGCGCGTGCTGCAGGAACGCGTCGTCGAGCCGCTGGGCGCCGGGCGCGCGGTGCCGGTCGATTTCATGCTCGTGTGCGCGAGCAATCGCAAGTTGCGCGAGCGCGTCGCGCAAGGCGAATTCCGCGAGGATCTGTACTACCGCATCAACGGTCTTTCGGTGACGCTGCCGCCGCTCGCCGGGCGCACCGACCTGCGCGCGGTCGTCGACAAGATCTTGCTGCGCGAGCGCTTCGCGGGCCGCGTCGTGCGCATCGGCGAAGACGTGCTCGCGCTCTTCGCGCGTCATCCGTGGCCCGGCAACATACGGCAGTTGAGCAACGTCCTTCGCACGGCGTCCGCCATGCTCGACGATCACGACACGCATATCCGCATCGAGCATCTTCCGCATGATTTTCTCGATGAGTTGCGCGAACGCGTTCAGTTCGCCGACGACACGCCAACGCCAACGCCGATGCAGCCCGCAAGGGGCGCGCGTCTCGTGGACATCGAAGCGAGCGCGGTGGCCGCGGCGCTCAGGGCGCACGGAGGCAATGTGTCGGCGACGGCGCGTGCGCTCGGCATATCGCGCACGACGCTGTATCGGAAGTTGCGCGTTTAGTGGCCGTTCAAATTTGGAACGGTCAGGCGTTGCGCCGTATTGCGCGCGAGCCGTTTTATATATGAAGGAACCCTAAGCTTCGAGCGTTCCCGCGTCCGGCGCGGGCAACGCGCCACTATGGTCCTTCAGACCGACGCCCGTGAGCTTCAGCCTGCGCGCTTCTTCGAGCAGCCACATCAACTTGAATGCAGCGGTTTCATAGTCGAGTCCTTCAGGCCGCACGTTCGAAATGCAGTTGCGCTCGGCGTCGTGGCGCGCGGCGCGTGGCGCGTAGGTCACGTACAGACCGAGGCTGTCGGGCGAACTGAGCCCCGGCCGTTCGCCGATCATTACGACGACGATCTGCGCCCGTAAAAGCTCACCGATGCGATCGCCGAGCGCGACGCGCGCCTGCGTCGCGATCACGACGGGACCGACGCTCCAGCCGTCGAGCCGCGCGCGCACGGTCGCGAGCAATGGCGCGACGTGCCGTTGCGCGGCGAAGGCCGACAAGCCATCGGCGGCGACGAAGACGAGGTCGCTTGCGCAAGCGCACGCTGCGAGCCGTTGCGCGCTTTCATCGTTGAGCACGCGGCCGAGATCCGGCCGGCGCAGATAGTGTTCGCGATCGGGCGCGGCGCTTTGCACGTCGAGCGTGTCGAAGCCGGCGGCGCGAATCGCGTCACGCAACGCGGCCGCATCGAGCGGCTGATGCACCGCGTCGCGCGCCTGCGCATGCGCGAGTTCGAACGCGAGCAAAGGCGCGGTCGGCAGGCTGCTACCCGCGCGGCCGAGCGCGATGCGGGCGTTGGTGAAGCGACGCAGCGCGTCCCAGGCATCCGCGTTCGTCATGAGTCGATCCATTCGAGCAGAGGTTGCGCGGACGCCGCGAGCAGATCGCCGCGGCCATCGGTCACGCGCATCTTCGCGAGCCACGCTTCGAATTCCGGCGCGCGTTTCAGGTTCAGCACGCGGCGAATGTAGAGCGCGTCATGAAACGACGTGCTCTGATAATTGAGCATCACGTCGTCAGCGCCCGGCACGCCCATGATGAAGTTGACGTTCGCCACGCCGAGCAGCGTGAGGAGCGTGTCCATGTCATCTTGATCGGCTTCGGCGTGATTCGTATAACAGATGTCGCAACCCATCGGCACGCCGAGCAGCTTGCCGCAGAAGTGGTCTTCGAGGCCCGCGCGAATAATCTGCCGTCCATCGTAGAGATATTCCGGGCCGATGAAGCCGACCACCGTGTTCGTCAAAAGCGGTTCGAAGCGCCGCGCGACCGCATACGCGCGCGCCTCGCAGGTCTGCTGATCGACGCCATGATGCGCGTTCGCCGAGAGCGCGCTGCCTTGCCCGGTCTCGAAGTACATGACGTTATCGCCGACGCTGCCGCGCTTGAGCGACAACGCCGCGTCGCGCGCTTCCGCCAGCAACGCGAGCGACACGCCGAAGCTCGCGTTCGCGCGTTCCGTGCCCGCCACCGACTGAAACACCAGATCGACGGGCGCGCCTTGTTCGATCGCGGCGAGCGTGTTGGTGACATGCGTGAGGATGCACGACTGCATCGGTACGTCGTAGCGCTGACGAAAGTCGTCCATCATCGTGAGCAACTTGCCGATGGCGGCCGGCGAATCGGATGCCGGATTCACGCCGATGACGGCATCGCCGCAACCGTAGAGCAAGCCGTCGAGCATCGATGCGGCGATGCCCTTCGGATCGTCGGTCGGATGATTCGGCTGCAGGCGCACCGAGAGATGCCCAGGCAAGCCGATCGTCGTGCGAAAGCGCGTGACGACCGGGCGTTTTCTGGCGGCGAGGATCAGGTCCTGATTGCGCATCAGCTTGGAGACGGCCGCGGCCATCTCAGGTGTCACGCCCGTCGTGATGTTTTCGAGCGCGGCGGTATCGGTGGTGTCGGCGAGCAGCCACTCGCGGAATTCGCCGACCGTCAGATGCGCGATCGGCGCGAAGGCTTCGCGCGAATGCGTGTCGACGATGAGGCGCGTGACTTCGTCGTCCTCGTAGGGAATGAGCGCCTCGTCGAGAAACGCGGCGAGCGGCACCTGCGCGAGCGCCATTTTCGCGGCGACGCGCTCTTCCTCCGTCGCGGCCGCCACGCCCGCGAGTTCGTCGCCGGAGCGGCGCGGGCTTGCGCGCGCGAGCAGCGTCTTCAGATCGTCGAAGCGGTAGCGGCGCGCGCCGATCGTTTCGTGATAGGTCATCGCTCCCTCCCGGATGGATCGATTGAAGCACTTTAGCCGCTTTCGGGCGTGCGGCGGGGCGGCCAAAAATGCGCGCCCGAGCCGAAATCCGTCCGCGTGCGATAATTTTTCGCCCGATTCAGCGAAACCCCGCCCGCACGCCCGTGAAAAATCTGCTCGTTCCCATCGATCGTCTGAGCGATTTCGATGAAATCGTCGACGTCCGCACGCCGCTCGAATTCGCCGAGGACCACATTCCCGGCGCGATCAACGCGCCCGTGCTCAGCAACGAGGAGCGCGTGATCGTCGGGACCATGTACAAGCAGGTCTCGCCGTTCGAGGCGACGCGCGTCGGCGCGGCGATGGTCGCACGCAATATCGCGATGCACCTCGACACGATCTTCGCCGCAAAGCCGCGCAACTGGCGTCCGCTCATTTATTGCTGGCGCGGCGGCAAGCGCTCCGGCTCGATGACGACGTGGTTCAACATGATCGGCTGGCAGGCGCGCCAACTCGACGGCGGCTACAAGTGCTATCGGCGCGACGTGATCGAACGGCTCGCCACGCTGCCTGGACGTTTTCGCTACGTCGCGCTGATCGGCCATACGGGCAGCGGCAAGACGCGGCTTTTGAAGGCGCTCGACGCGGCCGGCGCGCAGGCGCTCGATCTGGAAGGGCTCGCCGCGCATCGCGGCTCCTTGCTCGGCGCGCTGCCGGGCCGCGCGCAGCCGACGCAAAAGGCGTTCGATTCGGCGCTCGTGCAGACGCTTGCGGGCTTCGATCCGGCGAAACCGGTTTTCGTCGAAGCGGAGGGGCGGCGCATCGGCTCGATCACGATGCCCGATGCCATTCTCGACCAACTCCACGCGGCGCCGTGCGTGGAGGTCGAGGCGCGGCGCGAGGACCGCATCGCGTTTTTGCTGGAGGACTACGCGCATCTCTTCGACAATCCCGCGTTTTTCAAGGCGCAATTGTCGAGACTCGTCGCGCTGCATAGCCGTGAGCGCGTCGGGCACTGGCATCGGCTGATCGATGAGAACCAGCGCGCCGCACTCTTCGCCGAACTGATCGACCGTCACTACGATCCCGCGTATGGACGCAGCAGCCAGGCGCTCTATACCGAACTGCCGCACGCGGCGCACGTGCTGTTCCGTCCGAACGACACGGATAGCGTCGAACAGGCGAAAGCCTTGCTCGCCCGGCTCGCCGAGACGACGCCCGCGCTCTGACCCAATCCCGTCACCCGAAAGAAGAAAGATATGACCACGCTCAGACAACCTCGCGTCGCACACGGCTGGATAGTGTTCGTGCTTATCGCCGTCGTGGGCCTGTTCTACGTGAAATGGTTTCCGTACTACAACCGTGCGTTCGTCGCGGCGAGCCAGCATTCGATCGGCAAGTCCATTCTGATGGGCACGTCGGCGAGCGCGCCGGCGCCTTCGTGGCAAGCCGCGCTCGATTACGCGATGGCCTACGGCCGCGCGATCTGGCAAGCGATGGTGCTCGGCCTGCTGCTCGGCTCCGCGGTGCAGGCGCTGATTCCGCCGCGCTGGGTCGCGCGGGCACTGGGCGAGCATAACTTCGGCAGCGTCGTGAACGGCGGGCTCATGTCCTTGCCGGGCATGATGTGCACATGTTGCGCCGCGCCCGTCGTCGCTGGCCTGCGTGCGCGCGAGGCGGCCCCGGGCGCCGCCGTCGCGTTCTGGCTCGGCAATACGGTGCTCAATCCGGCGGCGCTGGTTTTCATGGGCTTCGTGCTCGGCTGGCAGTGGACCGGTTTGCGCCTCGTGCTCGGCGTGCTGATGGTGTTCGGCCTCGGCTACGCGATCAACCGCATGGTGACGCCCGCGCAGGCGGCGAGCTCGCGCGAGGCCCTCGCGAAGCTGATCGACGAGGATGAGCCGGGCACGGCGTTCTCGCGCTGGATCAAGATCCTCGGACGCATGACTTTGCGGCTCGTGCCGGAATACATCGTGCTCGTGCTGCTGCTCGGCGCGGCGCGCGCGTGGCTCTTTCCGCACATCGGCCCGGATATCGGCAACGGCATGTTGTGGATCGTCGTGTTTGCCGTCGCGGGCACGCTCTTCGTGATTCCGACCGCGGGCGAAGTGCCCATCATTCAGGCGATGCTCTCGCTCGGCATGGCGGCGGGACCGGCCGGCGCGCTGCTGATGACCTTGCCGCCCGTCAGCGTGCCGTCGTTGGCGATGCTCGCGCGGTCGTTTCCGCCGCGCGTGCTGGCGTTGGTGGCGGCGTCGGTCGTGGTGTTCGGGATCGTGAGCGGGTTGATCGCGGCGGCGTGGTTCTGAGCCGACGGCTCAGTGAATCGCCGCTCCGGCCCGGATCAGCAACTTGAACGGCAGCGCGAGCAGCATCGCGCCGCCGACGCCCGCGATCCACAACGCGACGAACCAGAACACCTTTCTCGCGTGCTCAATGGTAGTGATGTTCGCCATGACGCACCTTTCCTCTGAAGACCCAATAACCTAGCGTCGTGTAGACGACGATGACAGGCAGAATCACCGCCGCGCCGACGATCGTGAAGAGCTGGCTCGAACGGGGCGCGGCGACATCCCAGATCGATACGCCGGGGAAAATCTCGTGCGGCGAAATGCTCGCGACGAGTCCCGCGTAGCCGAGCAGCACGAAGCCGAGCGCCACCGCGAACGGCCGCTTCTCGTGGCGCGAGCGGATCGAGCGGCGCATCGCCCACGCGCAGGCCGCGACGAGCGCCGGCACCGGCAGCAGCCGATAAAACAGCGGCGAATCGAACCAGCGCGACGCGATGCCCGCGTCCTGCAGCGGCGTCCAGATGCTCACGACCGCGATCGTCGCGAGCTGCAAAACGGTCAGCGGCCACACGACGCGATACATCCGCCGCTGCAGATCGCCTTCGGTTTTCGCGATCAGCCAGCACGCGCCGAGCAGCGCATAAGTGACGACGAGCGCGCCGCCCGTGAAGATCGAGAAGGGCGAGAACCAGCCGAAGGCGTCGCCGGCGAAGCGGCCATCGGCGACGGGAATGCCGCCGAGAAACGCGCCGAGCGCCACGCCCTGAAAGAACGTCGCGCCCGCCGATCCGCCGATGAACGCGAGGTCCCACAGGTGCTTAGTGCGCTGTGCCTTTGCGCGAATCTCGAACGACACGCCGCGAAAGATCAGGCACACGAGCATCAGCACGAGCGGCAGATAGAGCGCGGACAGCACCGTCGAATAGACCATCGGGAACGCGGCGAACAGTCCCGCGCCGCCGAGCACGAGCCACGTCTCGTTGCCGTCCCAGACGGGCGCGACGGTGTTCATCATCACGTCGCGATCGTGCTGGTCCGGGAAGAACGGAAAGAGAATGCCGATGCCGAGGTCGAAGCCGTCGAGCACGACGTAGAGGAACAGGCCGAACGCGATGATCGCGGCCCAGGCGAGTGTGAGGTCCATATTCTTAAGCTCCTTCGATGGACTGTTGCGCAAGGCTGAGTGGACGTCGCGCGCTGCCGTCGGAAATCTGCTCCGGCGATCCCGGCAACGCGGGGCCGTGGCGCAGCAGCTTCAGCAAGTAGTAGATGCCGGTGCCGAACACGATCGTGTAGACGATCACGAACGCGAGCAACGACACGCCGACTTGCTGCGCCGTGACGGGCGAAACGGCGTCGGCCGTGCGCATCACGCCGTACACGACCCACGGCTGGCGTCCGGCTTCGGTCGTGACCCAGCCCGCGAGCAGCGTGATGAATCCGGTCGGGCCCATCGCCAGCACGAAGCGATGGAACCAGCGCGCATCGAACAGCTTGCGTCGGCGATGCAGCCACCACGCCGCGAACGACATCGCGATCATCAGCACGCCGAGTCCGGCCATCACGCGGAAGCTCCAGAACACGAGCGTTGAGTTCGGACGATCTTCCTTCGGGAATTCCTTCAGGCCGCGAATCTCGCCGTCCCAGCTATGCGTGAGGATCAGGCTGCCGAGATGCGGAATCCGCACGGCGTATTTCGTCGTTTCGGCTTCCATGTCGGGAATGCCGAAGAGATTGAGCGCCGTGCCGCCTTTCTCGGTGTCCCAGATGCCTTCGATGGCCGCGATCTTCGCCGGCTGATGCTCGCGCGTATTCAGGCCGTGCGCGTCGCCGACGAGCGCCTGAATCGGCGTCAGGGCGAGCAGCAGCCAGAGCGACATCGCGAACATTTTTTTGATGGCGGGATCGCGCCGGCCCTTCAGCAGATGCCATGCGCCGGTCGCCGCCACGACGAGCGCCGCGACGATGAACGCGGCGATCGCCATATGCGCGAGCCGGTACGGAAACGACGGGTTGAAGATGATCGCCCACCAGTCGACCGGCACGACATGATCGCCTTCGATGCGAAAGCCTTGCGGCGTCTGCATCCAGCTATTCGACGCGAGAATCCAGAACGTGGAGATGATCGTGCCGATGGCGACCATCAGCGTCGCGCCGAAGTGCGCCTTCGGCCCGACCTTGTTCCAGCCGAACAGCATGATGCCGAGGAAGCCCGCTTCGAGGAAGAAGGCGGTCATCACTTCATAGGCGAGCAGCGGCCCGGTGATGGGGCCGGCGAAGCTCGAAAAGCCGCCCCAGTTGGTGCCGAATTCGTAAGCCATGACGACGCCCGACACGACGCCCATGCCGAACGCGACGGCGAAGACTTTGGACCAGAAGAGACACAGCTCCTTGTAGACCGGCTTGCCGGTTTTGAGCCAGGCGCCTTCGAGCACCGCGATGAAGCTCGCGAGCCCGATCGAAAGCGCCGGAAAGATGATGTGGAACGAGACGGTAAACGCGAACTGGATACGCGCCAGATCGATTGCTTCGGGAGTCGAATGCATGATGACTTGTGCCTTGAAATTCACGCGCGCCCGCTTTCGGGAGCGCCTTTGTCCTATGCCGAACCAGACGTGTAACGGGCCGGAGCTTAGCGCCATTTCGCGAAAGTGTTGCGCTGCGTCAGTGAATATGCATTGCGCGAAAATGCCGCAGATTTAAAGGCTTGGCGGCCGTATCGGATTGATTTTTCGGTGATTTCGAGATGCCGTTATAGTGCGGTGCGGCAAGAGCGCACATGCGCCTTCGCGACAATCGACCGCACTGGATCGCCGCGCGCGAAAGGTCGGTTCAGAAAGAAGTTTTACGATGGCCCGGCACGAGACGTGCGTTGGGCGCGGGTAACATAATGGCTTTTGCACACGCGCACCGCGCGAGTAGGAAGGAGAAGCAACATGCGCCTCGATGACCAGCCAGAAAGTCAGAACGTGGAAGATCGGCGCGGCGGCGGCGGCGGCGGCTTTCGGATCGGCGGCGGATCGATCGGCATCGGGACGATCGTCGTGGCGCTCGCCGCATCGTATTTCTTCGGCATCAATCCGATGACCATCATCAACGGTGCGCAGGTGTTACAGGGCAGCGCGCCGCAACAGCAGGCCGCGCCGAGCAACAACGGGCAACCGGCCAGCGATCCGGGCGCCGTGTTCGTGCGCCGCGTGCTCGGCAATACGGAGCAGACGTGGCAGCACATCTTTCGCGCCCAGTTCAATCAGGACTATCCGGCGCCGCGGCTCGTGATGTTCTCCGGCGCCACTCAAACCGCGTGCGGCACGGGCCAGACGGCCATGGGTCCGTTCTATTGCCCCAACGACCGCAAGGTGTATATCGACCTCTCGTTCTATCGCGAGTTGCGCGACCGCTTCGGCGCGAGCGGCGACTTCGCGCAGGCGTATGTGATCGCGCATGAAGTCGGGCATCACGTGCAGAACGTGCTCGGCATCATGAACAAGGTGGATCAGGCGCGCTCGCGGTTGACGCGCGAGCAGGCAAACGCGCTGTCGGTGCGCGTCGAATTGCAGGCGGATTGCTTCGCGGGCGTCTGGGCCGCCGTCGCGCAACGCGACAACGCGAAGCTGATCGAGCCGGGCGATTTCGAGCAGGGTTTGAACGCGGCGGCCGCAATCGGCGACGACCGTCTGCAACAGCAATCGCAAGGGCGCATCGTGCCCGAGGCGTTCACACACGGTACGAGCGCGCAACGCCAGCGCTGGCTGCGGCGCGGCATGTCGACGGGCGACGTCGGCCAATGCGACACGTTCTCGGCGCGCTCGCTCTGATCGACAGCCGCGCGTCGCGGCAACCCGGCGGTGCGAATTGGGCTATTCTGAATCGCAGCCGCGTGCGGTTTCCGGATCGTATTTACAGACTCGTGCTTACAAACGCTGACATCGCGTTTGTCACAGATTCATTAGAATCGCTGGTTTTTCGGGGTTGGCCCAGCGTTTCGCTGGCCGCCATTCGCGCCGGCGCACTCTCGTACCATTCATGAAGCGAATTCTGATCGTCAAAGTCACGTCCCTCGGCGACATCGTCGAGACGCTACCAGTCGTTGCCGATCTGCGGCGCGCGTTTCCATCCGCCAAAATCGACTGGGCCGCGGACGGCGCCTTCGCCGATATCATCCGCTGGAATCCGGGCGTCGATCGCGTGCTGAGCGCGCCGTTGCGCAAGTTCAAGAAGGCGCGCAACTGGAACGACCTGAAGGAGATCGGCGCGTCGATCGGCGAGTTGCGGGCCGAAAAATACGATGTGATCCTCGATATTCATGGCGTCTACAAGAGCGCGATCATCGCGTTCATCGCGCGCGGGCGGCGGCGTTATGGCTATCTGAATAAGGATCTCGGCGAGCACGGCGCGGCTTTCGCGTACAACGCGCGCTTCGGTCCGCGTCCGCTCACCGATGCGTGGCGCGGCATGCGCGAGAGCGTTGCCGACGCGCTCGGTTATCGGCTGGAGGACACGCCGGACTTCAATATTCACTTGCCCGCGCCCACACGCGACCTGAATATTCCGCGCGACGCACGTATCGCGATGCTGTTTCATGCGACGTCGGCGGACGTGAAGAAGTGGCCGAAGGCGCATTGGGGCGAAGTCGGCCGCTGGCTTTGCGCGCGTGGTTATTCGATCGCGCTGCCGTGGGGAACGGAACGCGAGCGGGACGAGGCGCAAGCCATCGCGGCGCTCGTGCCGGGCGCGATCGTGCTGCCGAAACTTTCCGTCGTGGAATGTGCGCACTGGATTCAGGCGTCGGAGCTCGTCATCGGCGCGGATACCGGGCTCGTGCATCTCGCGCACGCCCTGCAGCGCCGCACGGTCATGCTATTCGCGGCGACTTCGCGCGAGCATTTCGGCGTGAACGACCCGGGACGCTCCGTATCGATCGGCGAAGAGGGCGCACCGCCCGACGTGGCGCAAGTGCTGGCCGCGATCGAAAGCGTGACGAGCGCGTCGCCGAAGCCGGTTTCTCACTCGGCCGAATTCGGCGCGAGCATCCGCTGAACGCGTTATCTCCATAAAACTTTTATGCGCATAAACTTCGACCGGCGCGGCCGCCGGTAGGAAGTCCCCGGCACGGGAAGAATTATCCATGCGCTAACGTAAAACTTGCCATGCAGCACTTGACGGCAAACTCGGCAAGCACGACGATTGCGGAAAATACTTAAGAATCGTCCGATAAGATGACCGAAGAAACCGTCGTAGACGCGCGCCAGACACTGGTGCGCCTCGAAGCTTCCGAGATTCCGCTAGGCACGCCGCTCGAATGGCCGATCGTCGCCGCCGATGGCGCGTTGCTTTTCGACGCGGGCAGCATCGTGCCGGACGCCCCGGCGCGCGAATTCATGTTCCGGCATTTCCAGCCGAATCGTGCGATCCGGCAGCCTGCGCCGAGCGGGCCGGAGGAAGACGCGGGGAAGGACGGACCGCTGACGCTCGAAGACATCGGACTCACCATCGGCGCGCGGGTCGGCTTGCGCGGTACGGGCGGCACGGGCTCGGCCATGTACGCGAGCCGGGTGATCGGCTTTTCGACGCCGCGCCGCAACGGCGAGCGTTCGCTCTTCGTGACGCAACCGCTCATGGCGGGATTCGATCCGCTCGTTCTGACGCTCGGCGAGCAGGTGGATCTCGTCGCGCTCACGGGGCGGGGCGTGTTCCGCTTCGCCTGCACCGTCGATGCAACCTGCCGTGAGCCGTTCAACTACGCGGTGCTGTCGGCGCCGGGCGCGATCCGCAGATTGCGCACGCGCAAATTCGCGCGGATGCCGACTCGCCTCGCGGCGCATTTCGCCGCCGAACGCGAGCCGCGTAGCGCATTGCAGTTAGGCCGCGTGAGCGACATCAGTCCGTATGGCATGTCGCTGACCGTCGCGAATCCGGCTGCGCACATGGGCGACCGTCTGCAACTCGCGTTTCAGTTCAAGACCGACGGCGTCGATGTAAAGATCGAGACCATCGCGATCGTGCGCCATGTTGGCGCGACCGATCCGGCCGATGGCAGCGCGGCGTACGGGCTCGAATTCGAAACGCTCGAACCGTCGCAGCGGATCGCGCTGAAATCGTTCATGGCGGAGCACAGCTAGGATCGCGGCGCGGCCTGTCTCATCGGGCCGGCCGCGTTATGCGGTTCAGACGCCCGGAAAGCCGTCGGGAAAGAGCCGCTCGACGGCCGCTTCGAAATGCTGGATCGGGGCGGCGCCTCGCAGCGCGATCGGCGGCGGCGGTTCCTGGCCGGGCGCGGCATCGCGCGACAGCACCGCGAACGGCACGCCCGTCACGCCGAGCTTCGTCGCGAACTCTTCGTCTTCGATCACGAGATCGGTGTACGTGCCGTCGTCGAGCGCTTCTTCGAGCAGTTCGGGATCGACGCCGCAGGTCGCCGCGATGTCGAGCAGCGAGTCGGTATCGCCGATATCGATGCCTTCCTCGAAATACGCCTTGAAGATCGCGCGATGCACTGCATCGAAACGGCCGGATTCGCGCGCGAACATGGCCGTCTCGAAGGCCTTGCGGCTGCGCGGAGCGACCGGCGGCATGCGCATCGTCACGCCGCGCTCTTCAGCGAGCGGGCGCACCGAGTTTTCCCAGGATTCGACGATCTTCTCGCTGTTGGGATCGACGAGCGGCGTCGGCTCGGGGCGCAATTCGAACGCGTGCCAGCGAACCTCGACCGCATCGCCGTATGCGTTGCGGAACTGGTCGAGCACGGGCGTTTCGAGATAGCAGAACGGACACACGAAGTCCGACCAGACGTCGATATAAAGAACAGACGTGGATGCCATGTGAGCCTCAAAAACGAACGGCGCCTGTGCGCCGTTTTGACTGAACCGGGCGAACGTCGCGTGCAGGCGATGTTCGCAAAACCGGTATGTTAGCGCGTGCCGGCGGCCGATGTGCGCCCGCGCGACGCATCAGAAGCCGCCGTCGATCTCGATCTTGCTGCCGTCGAAGAAGCGCGACAGGCGAAACGCGCGCGGATCGACGAGCGGTGCGTCGTTCGCGACGAGGTCGGCCATCAGCTTGCCCGCAGCCGGCCCGATGCCGAAGCCGTGACCCGAGAACCCGGTGGCGATGAAGAGTCCCGGTTTGCCATCGACGCCGGAGATGACCGGCACGGCATCCGGCGTCACGTCGATGTAGCCGGCCCACGCCTGTTCGATGCGCATTTGGGCCAGCGCCGGGAAGAGCTTGCGGAACTCCGTGAGCGCCGCTTCGTTGAAAGATTCGACCGGCGCGGGGTCGAGCGTGCGCGCGGTTTCGAAGACGGTCGGCCGGTCGAGCGGCCAGCGGCGCGGGCGGCGCAGTTCCTCGAAGAAGCGTGCGTTGAGCCCCAGCTTGATCGAGCCGATCTGACTTTTGAGCGCTGGCAGGAACTTGGCGAACAGGCGAAAGCTGTCGGGCGTGAGATCGTGATAGCTATGAAACGCGTTCGCGATCGTGTAGCCGCCATCCAGACGTTTGCGATAGCCCATCTCTTGATTGCACGCGCTCACGTCCGGTCCGCCTTCGAGCGGGGCCGTGCGCATGACCGACGAACGCACCATGAGCTGCGGCACGTCCACACCGAGACTGCCCGCGAAATAGCGCGTCCACGCGCCGCCCGCGACCACCACGCTCGAACAGCGGATGCGTCCGAATTCAGTGACCACGCCGCCGATCGCACCGCCATTCGTTTCGATGCCGCGCACGGCGCAGGGCGTGAGCACTTTCACGCCGCGTTCGCGCAGCGCGGCGGCCATGGCGGGCACGGCGCGTTGCGGTTCGGCGCGGCCATCGCCGGGCGTGTAGATGCCGCCCACGAAGCGGCGCGAGGTGCCGGACATCAGCGCGCCGGTCTCGCCCGGCGAGACGATGCGCGAGTCGAGCGCGTCGCGGCCCACGAGCGCCACGGCGCGCGCGAGCCACGCTTCGTGATCGGCGAGGGCTTTGGCATCGTCGGCGGCGTAGAGAATGCCGCATTCGCGAAAGCCCGTTTCGATGCCGAGTTCCGCATCGATGCGCCGCCACAGTTTGAGGCTTTCGAGGCTCAGTTCGAGTTCGCGCAAGTCGCGATGCGTCGCGCGGCACCAGCCCCAGTTGCGGCTCGACTGCTCGCCAGCGATGTAACCCTTCTCGCACACGGCAACCGACAGGCCTTTCTCGGCAAGCGAGCGCGCCGTGCTGATGCCGATGACGCCACCGCCTATGACGACGACATCGACGTGATCGGGAAGCGCGCGGTCTTCGGTGATGCGTTCGGTGGGTGGACCCATGTCGTATGTTGCCCGGTGGAAGGTTGTCATCGGCAATCGCGAGTGGGCGATGATATCCAATGCGCAGCCCCGCTGCACCCGCTCGCGCGATCGGCTACGATGCAACCGCCCGGGCTATCGAAGTGCGCCGGACCGGGCACGGCGCGTGCGGATCGTGTCAGTTCCACTTCATCTTCGGGAGAACTCTCGTGCAAAAGACAGCATCGGCAAAATGGAGCGGCGGCATCAAGGACGGCAAGGGTTTCATCTCGACGCAAACCGGCGTGCTCAACGAGGCGCCGTATGGCTTCAAGTCGCGCTTCGAGGAAGGTCCGGGCACGAATCCGGAAGAACTGATCGGGGCGGCGCACGCGGGCTGCTTCACGATGGCGCTCTCGCTGCAACTCGAATTGGCGGGCCTGAAGGCCGAGAGCCTCGAAACGAAATCCACGGTGACGCTCGACAAGGACGGCGACGGCTTCACGATCACCGCGTGCCAGCTCGATCTGAAGGCGAAGATTCCCGGCGCCGACAAAGCCGCTTTCGACAAGGCCGCGCAGGCCGCGAAAGAAGGTTGCCCGGTGTCGAAGCTGTTCGCGGGCAACGCGAAGATCACGTTGAATGCCGACCTGGTGTCGTGACCGGCACGGCGATCAAAAGAGAAAGCGCGGACGGGCACATTAGCCGTCCGCGTTTTTTTCGCGCGTGAGTTCTTCGATGATGAGCCGCGCGGGCGCCGTCAGCGCCACGCCTTTCCTCGTCACGACGCCATACGGCTCCGTGCGCGAGCGCACCGCGATGGCGAGCCGCTTCGCGAGCCCGTGTGCGGCGAGAAACGTCGCCATGTCGAGCGGCATCATCGCGACGAGCGTCGGGTCGCGTTGCAGCAGCAGAACGGTCGTGATGGTCGAGGCCGTTTCGATCGGATGCAAGGGCAGCGGCAGCCCCGCTTCCTTGAACTCACGCTCGTAGAGGCTGCGAATCGGCATGATGGCCGGATAGACGATCCAGCGGCTCGACGCCAGCTCGCTCAGTTCGACGCGCGGCGCATCGGTGAGCGCATGCGCGACGCCCGCGACGATCGCGAGCGGCTCATCGCGCAACTCGACATAGTGGTAATGATCTGGCTGGCGCGCGACGCTCGCCCGGCAGATGGCGACGTCGAGCCGGCCCTGATCCAGCAGCGCGAGCAGACGCGCGCTCGTGTCTTCGACCACTTCGACGGTAAGCAGGGGCTGCCGCTCGCGCAGGCGCGCAAGTGCATCGACGAGCACGCCCGAGACCGCGCCCGTGATCGCGCCGATCGCGAGCCGCCCGCCCGTGCCTTGCAGAATCCCCGCCATTTCCTCGCGCAAGTGCGCGACGTCCATGTGGATCAGGCGCGCATAGCGGATCACGCAGCGCCCGAGTTCGTTCGGCTCGATGCCCTGCGCCGAGCGCGTGAAGAGCGTCGCGCCGAGCGTCGCTTCGATCTCGCGCAGCGCCTTGGTCGCGCCGGGCTGCGTGAGCGCCATTTCGTCGGCGGCGCGATGCAGCGAGCCGTGATCGTCGAGCGCGATCAAGAGGCGCAGTTGCTTGAGCCGCAGGCGCGCGGCGATGGAATCGGCATTCGGCAGCATGAGTGAAAAGGACTAAGGGACGACGAGAAGATAACGGAAAGTTATCGCCTCGGCAGCAGCTTTCATTATCCAGGCGCGAGCGGCTTCTCTACATTGTGGGTTTCCGTTCAACCGTCAAGGGAAACACGACTCATGAAGCTGCTGCGATATGGCGCGCCCGGGCAGGAAAAACCCGGCATTCTCGATTCCAACGGCGCGATCCGCGACCTGTCCGGTGTCATCGGCGACATTGCGGGCGACGCTCTTTTGCCCGAATCGCTCGCGCGTCTCGCGAAGCTCGATCCGTCGACGCTGCCGATCGTGCCGTCGGGCGAGCGCATCGGGCCGTGTGTCGGGCGCATCGGCAAGTTCATCTGCATCGGTCTGAACTACGCCGATCACGCGGCGGAATCGAATCTGCCCGTGCCGTCGGAGCCGGTCGTGTTCAACAAGTGGCTCTCGGCGGTCGTCGGCCCGAACGACGACGTGCGCATTCCGCGCGGCTCGAAAAAGACCGACTGGGAAGTGGAACTGGGCGTCGTGATCGGCAAGGGCGGCGCGTACATCGACGAAGCCGACGCGATGAGCCACGTCGCCGGCTATTGCGTGATCAACGACGTGTCCGAGCGCGAGTATCAGATCGAGCGTGGCGGCACCTGGGACAAGGGCAAGGGCTGCGACACGTTCGGCCCGATCGGTCCGTGGCTCGTCACCGCCGACGAAGTGCCCGATCCGCACAAACTCCCGCTCTGGCTCGAAGTGGACGGCAAGCGCTATCAGAACGGCAACACCGGCACCATGATCTTCAAGGTCGGCGAGATCGTCGCTTATCTTTCGCGCTTCATGAGCCTGCAACCGGGCGATGTCATCTCGACCGGCACGCCGCCGGGCGTCGGCATGGGGCAGAAGCCGCAAGCGGTCTATCTGCACGCGGGGCAAACGATGCGGCTCGGCATCGAAGGTCTCGGCGAACAACGCCAACGCACGGTGGACGCATGAACCGATACGACTTCACGAATCGCGCGGCTGTCGTGACGGGCGGCGCGCAGGGCATCGGTTACGCGGTGGCGCAGCGTCTCTTCGAAGGCGGCGCGCGCGTCGCGCTGTGGGATCGCGACGAAGGCGCGTTGTCCGAGGCGCGCGCTCGTCTGGGCGACGTGCAAACCGTGCTCGTCGATCTGACCGATCGCGATGCGGTTATCGAAGCCACGTCGCGCACGCAGGAACGCTTCGGGCAAATCGACGTGCTCGTGCATAGCGCTGGCATCGCGGGCGCGAATGCGACGGTTGCCGATTACGCGCCGGAAGAATGGTCGCGCGTGATCGACGTCGATCTCAACGCCGCGTTCCATGTGAATCAGGCCATTGTCAGGACGATGATCGCGCGCGGCTATGGGCGCATCGTCAATATTGCGTCGATCGCGGGCAAGGAAGGCAATCCGAACGCGTCGGCGTACAGCGCGGCGAAGGCGGGCGTAATCGCGCTGACGAAGAGCCTCGGCAAGGAAACGGCCGGGCTCGACATCGCGGTGAACGCGGTGACGCCGGCCGCCGCGCGCACGAAAATCTTCGAGCAGATGAAGCAGGAACACATCGACTACATGCTGTCGAAGATTCCGCGCGGGCGCTTCGTCGAAGTGAACGAGATCGCGTCGATGGTCGCGTTCCTCGTGTCGTCGGAGAACTCGTTCACGACGGGCGCGGTGTTCGATCTTTCCGGAGGACGCGCGACTTACTGAAACCCGCAGACGGCACATAACAAAGCAAAGCAAGGAGACAAGTACCGTGGATTCCATCGCCGCCCCGCGCGCCGCCGCACACGACGACGCCCAGATTTACCGCAAGGTGTTCTGGCGTTTCGTGCCGCTGTTCGTCGCGTGCTTCGTGTTTTCATATCTCGACCGCATCAACATCAGCTTCGCGAAGTTGCAGATGCAAAGCGAACTCGGCTTCTCCGACGCGATGTACGGCTTCGGCGCGAGCGTGTTTTTCGTCGGCTATTTTCTCTTCGAGGTGCCGAGCAACATCGTGTTGCATCGCGTCGGGGCGAAGCGCTGGATCGCGCGCATCATGATCACGTGGGGCATCGCGTCGGCGTGCATGATGTTCGTGCACACCGCGACGTGGTTCTACGTGCTGCGCTTTCTGATCGGCGCGCTCGAAGCGGGCTTCGTGCCGGGCGCGCTGTACTTCTTCACGAAGTGGTTTCCGTCGTCGCGGCGCGGGCGCATCAACTCGTTCTTCATGGCGTCGATCGCGCTGTGCGGGATCATCGGCAGTCCGCTGTCGGGCGCGATCATGAAGTTCTGCGATGGCCTCTACGGCATGCCAGGCTGGCAATGGCTCTTTCTGCTCGAAGGCATTCCGTCGGTGCTGCTCGGTTTCGTGGTGCTCGCGTTCGTCGATGACGACGTCGATCACGCGAAATGGCTCGACGCCGACGAAAAGCGCGCGCTCAAAGCGCAACTCGCGCGCGATCCGAAAGTAGGCGAAGTCCATTCGCTGAAGGCCGCATTCAGCGAGCCGGTAACGCTCGTCATGGCGCTCATCTATCTGTTTCTCGCGATGGGCATTTACGGGCTCGTCTTCTGGATGCCGCAACTCGTCAAAACGGCCGGCACGAGCGACCCGTTCACGATCGGCCTGATTTCGATGCTGCCTTACGCGGTGGCGGGCATCAGCATGATTCTGATCGGCAAGCATTCGGACCGCACCGGCGAACGGCGCTGGCATCTCGGCGCGTGCGCGCTCGCGGGCACCGTCGGTTATGTGCTGTGCGGCTTCTTTCCGACGAACACGGTAATGCTCGTGATCGGCCTCACGATCGCGGCGGCGGGCATCATCACGTCGCTCGGGCTGTTCTGGATTTTGCCGACGCGCTTTCTCAGCGGCATCGCGGCGGCGAGCGGCATCGCGCTCATCAACTCGGTCGGGCAGTTCGGCGGCATCATCAGCCCGTACATGGTCGGCAAAGTGAAGACGATGACCGGCAGCGCGACGCCCGGTCTCTACGCGATCGCGTTCGCGTGTCTGCTCGGCGCGATGCTCATCGTGTGGGGTCTGCCGCGCCGTCTCTACTTCCGCGAGAGCGGCAGCGAGTGAGGCGTGCTAGCGCGCCGGGTCGCTCTTTCGCGCGGCCTTGTGCGCGTACATCTTGCCGTCGCTCGCCGCGAGCAGGTCGATCACCGACGTATGTTCGCCGACATCGAACTGCGTCTGCCCGACGCTGAAGCGAATCCGATAGCGCCGCGCCGATACCGCGTTGCTGGCCGCGAGCGCCGCGCGTAGCCGTTCGAGCGCGTGGCGCGTTTCGTCTTCGCGGGCGTCGGTCAGAAGCGCGACGAACTCGTCGCCGCCCAGACGGCCGATCACATCGCTGTCCCGCAGCGACTCGCGCAACGCGGCGGCGAAGGTCACGAGCGCGCGATCGCCTTCGGCGTGACCGAACGTGTCGTTGATGCGCTTGAAATCGTCGAGATCGAAAAACAGCAGCGACGCGTCGCGGCCCAGGCGCGTGCAGACGTTCAGCGCGTGCTGCGCGAGCGCCTCGAAGCCGCGCCGGTTCGCGATCAGCGTCAACTCGTCGACGGTCGCGAGTTCGATCGCCGCAATCTCCTTCTCCGCGATATGCGCGAGGTCGCGCAACAAGCCGCGCTCTTCGCCGTCGAGTTCGCGCGGGCGCGTGTCGATGAGGCAGAGCGTGCCGAGCTTGCTGCCGTTGGGCACCATGAGCGGCTGGCCCGCGTAGAATCGGATGCCCGGATCGCCCGTGACGAGCGGATTGTCGTGAAAGCGCATGTCGGCGCGGGCGTCGGGAATCACGAAGACGTCGTCATGCAGGATCGCGTGTCCGCAGAACGAAATGTCGCGCGAGGTTTCCTGCACGCCGAGACCCGCGCACGACTTGAACCACTGCCTGTTTTCGTCGATGAGCGAGACGAGCGCGATCGGCACGTCGAAAAGGCGGCGCGCGAGGCGTGTCAGCCGGTCGAAGCGTTCTTCGGCCGGCGTGTCGAGGATGCCGAGCGTGCGCAAGGTGGCGAGGCGGGCAGATTCGTTCTCGGGTGTCGGTGCGACGAGCATGTGTCTCCGTACTTGGGCGTGACCGCTGAAAGCTTTATTTTCCGACAATTGCGCAGTTGTTTCGTTCGCTTGACGTCCGGGCGCGCGAGTGAACGCGCGCGGCCGCGTTTTCGCTATCATGCCGATGGACTGCGGCCCTTTGTCACGGCAATTCTTTCGCACGCGCAGCGCTCGCGCAGGTCCGACGCATTCGGCGCAATTTTTAGCGACCTTGCGGCCACATCGCATGAGCCGACGATCCCATTTACCCAATCCGCCTGGAGCGCCGATGAAATTCAAGCTGGACTGGACCCTCGTTTCCCCGATTCTCGCGCTTGTCGTACTCGCCGCGACCGCCGTCATTCATAGCAACGCGCTGATCGTGCTCGCGGCCGTCGCGCTCGCGTTCGCCGTGTTCGCGGCCGTGCATCACGCCGAAGTGGTCGCACATCGCGTCGGCGAGCCGTTCGGCACGCTGGTGCTGGCGGTCGCCGTCACGGTGATCGAGGTCGCGTTGATCGTCTCCGTGATGCTCTCGGGCGGTCCGGAGAAAGCCGGCCTCGCGCGCGACACCGTGTTCGCCGCGATCATGATCTGCAGTTGCGCGATCGTCGGCCTGTGTCTGCTCGTCGGCGGCTTGCGGCATCACGTGCAGGACTTTCAGTTGCAAGGCGCGAGCGCCGCGCTCGCGATTCTTTGCGCGCTTTCCGTGCTCACGCTGGTTTTGCCGAATTTCACAAGCACGGTCGTCGGTCCGGCGCTTTCGACGTCGCAACTGATTTTCGTCGGCGTGATTTCGCTCGTGCTGTACGTGACGTTCGTGTTCGTGCAGACGATCCGCCATCGCGATTACTTCCTGCAGTCCATCCCGCCGGTCGCGGCCAACACCGAGGGCGAAGACGAAGTGCCGCACGCACCGCCGCCGAGCCTCCGCGAGGCGTGGACCGCGCTCATCTTTCTGGTGCTTTCGCTGGTGTCGGTGGTCGGGTTGGCGAAGCTGCTGTCGCCCGCGGTGGAAGCGGGCGTCGCGGCAGCCGGCGCGCCCGAGGCCGTCGTCGGCGTCGTGATCGCCGCGCTCGTGCTGCTGCCCGAAGGGCTCGCCGCCTTGCGCGCGGCCCGCCTGAACCGGCTGCAGACGAGCCTGAATCTCGCGCTCGGCTCGGCGCTCGCGAGCATCGGCCTGACCATTCCGGCGGTGGCGGTCGTGTCGATCTTCATGGGCCAGCCGATTTCGCTCGGGCTCGCGCCCAAGGAAATCGTCATGCTCGCGCTCACCTTGCTCGTTTCCGTCATCACGCTCGGCACGGGCCGCTCGACGGTTCTGCAAGGCGTCGTCCATCTCGTGATCTTCGCGGCTTTCCTGTTTCTTTCAGTCGTGCCTTGACGCGCGTCGTCCGGCGAATCGTGTGGTTTTGTTACCATTCACGGTTTTTTGCGCGTCCGCGCGCGACGTTTCGCGCTCTCATCGAAAGTCCTGAAGGAAAAGCATGTCATTCAAGAAGTCCGCATCGTGCGCGATGCTTGCCGCACTCGCCGCCGTTTCGTTCTCGGCGCAAGCCAAGGAAATCACGCAGATCCGTTTCGCCGTCGATCCGTCTTATCCGCCGTTCGAATCCAAGCAGGCCGACGGCAAGCTCGCCGGCTTCGATATCGATCTCGGCAATGCGCTCTGCGCGCAGATGAAGGTCAAGTGCGTGTGGGTCGAAAACAATTTCGACGGCATGATTCCCGGCCTCAAGGCGCGCAAGTTCGACGCCGTGCTGTCCGACATGGGTATCACCGAAGAGCGCCTGAAGCAGATCGATTTCACCGAACCGCTCTACGACACGCACGCGCAACTCGTCGCGCGCGCGGGCTCCGGCATCCTGCCGACGCCGCAGGCATTGAAGGGCAAGCGCGTCGGCGTGGAGCAGGGCACGGTGCAGGAGCGTTACGCGAAAGTGAAGTGGGAGCCGCAAGGCGTGACGGTCGTGCCTTACGGCGATCAGGAACAGGTCGAGACCGATCTCGTCGCGGGCCGCATCGACGCGATGTTCACCGACGCCGCGCAAGCCGCCATCGGCTTTCTGAAAAAGCCGCAGGGCAAGCCGTTCGCGCTCGTCGGGCCGATCGTCGAAGATAAGGCGATCATCGGTCCGGGCACGGCTATCGGCCTGCGCAAGGGCGACGCCGATCTGAAGAACGGCCTGAATAACGCGTTCGTCGAGATCAAAAAGAACGGCACGTTCAAGCGCATCATGGCGAAGTACTTCGAGACGGATATCTCGATCCAGTAATCGCCGTTTCACGCAGCAGACCTAAAAGGCATCGTTCGCGGTGCCTTTTCTTTTCGCTTTCGACGAGAGACCAATCGAAGATGCAGGTTCATCACCATCCGCTCGTCGGCGCGTCGCTCGGCACCGGGCGCGCGATCACGAGTTACCGGTTCGGCCCGCACGACGGCGATGCATCGTCCAAGGTTTATATCCAGGCGTCGCTGCACGCGGATGAACTGCCCGGCATGGTCGTCGCGTGGTATTTGAAGCGGCGCTTCGCCGAACTGGAGGCGTCGGGGAAGCTGAACGCGTGTGTCGTCCTCGTGCCGGTCGCGAATCCGGCGGGATTGAATCAGCACTGGTTCGGCGCGCACATGGGCCGCTTCGAGATGCGCTCGGGGCAGGACTTCAACCGGCGCTTTCCCGAGTTCGGGGCGGAACTGGCTGTCGATCTCAAGCATCGGCTGACGGGCGACGCGACGCAGAACGCGCGGCTGATCCGCGCGGCGCTGCGCGATCATTTGACGGCGCTCGAAGCGGCGACCGAACTCGAATCGCAACGCATCGAACTGTTGAAGCTCGCGTGCGACGCGGATCTCGTGATCGACCTGCATTGCGACTGGGAAGCCGTCGCGCATCTCTACACGACGCCACACGCGTGGCCCGCGATCGAGCCGCTCGCGCGCTATCTCGGCAGCGAGGCGCAATTGCTCTCGGATGTGTCGGGCGGCGAGCCGTTCGACGAGGCGTGCACGGCGGCGTGGCGCTATCTGCGTGACGCGTTCGCCGAGCGCTTTCCAGTGCCGATGGGCGCGCGATCCGTCACGCTCGAACTGCGCGGCGTGCGCGACGTGTCGCACGAGATGGCGGCGCGCGATGCGCAGGCGATCGTCGACTACCTGACGCACATCGGCGCGATCGCGGGCGATGCGCCGCAACCGCCGCCGTTGCGCCATCCCGCGACGCCGCTCGCCGGATGCGAATACGTGCAGGCGCCGGTGTCGGGCGTGATTCTGCATCGACGGGAAATTGGCGAGAAGATTCGCGCGGGCGACGTTATTGCCGAGGTGCTCGATCCGCTCGACGACCGCCTCGTGCCGCTCGTCGCGCAAACGGAAGGCGTGCTGTACGCGCGGCACTGGACACGCTTCGCGACGGCGGGAATGCTGGTGGCGCGCATCGCGGGCGAGGACGCGGCGCGGCAGGGCGATCTGCTCGTGCCTTAGGCGCCGCGCGGCGGGTACCATAGATTCGGCTGGCCTTACGTCATGGAGAACAAGAAACATGCTGAAGAACATCGATCCGCTGCTCAACGCCGACATCCTGCACGCCCTCTGCGCGATGGGCCACGGCGACGAAGTCGTGATCTGCGACGCCAATTTTCCCGCCGATTCCGTCGCGCGTCAGACCGTGCTCGGCCGCGTGCTGCGACTCGACGGCGTGAATTCGCCGCGCGCGGTGCGGGCGGTGCTGTCGGTGTTGCCGCTCGATACGTTCGTCGAGCATCCTGCCGAGCGCATGGAAGTCGTCGGCGATGCGGCCGCGCTGCCGGCCGTGCAACGCGAAGCCCAGCGCGAAGTCGATGCCGCCGAAGGGCGCGCGTTGCCGCTCGCGTCAGTCGAACGTTTCGCCTTCTACGAGCGTGCGAAAAACGCGTATTGCGTGATCGCGACTGGCGAGACGCGGGGTTACGGCTGCTTCATTTTCAAAAAAGGCGTGCAGTTGGCGCCCGACGCACCGCAGAAAAATTGACCGATCGACCTAGGGAATACCCTGTTGCTTTTTTGAAAACGTGTTGCAGTGCAGCGAGAAAGGCGTATAGTTAGGGTTATTCCCTAGCTACTTTCCCTGAGAGACGCACATGAAAACCACCGCTCAACAATCCCTGGTCGTTTCGTTCGGTTCCTGGCTGCGCGCGGCAAAGGCTACGTTGCGCCGTGAGTGGAACCGTGCGCTGCAACTGCATCTGCAGAACTGCGAGATTCTCGTCGAATCGTATCGCCGCAAGTAAGCAGCGCGCGAAGGCAGCCCGGTCAAGAGCATCGTCCACAACGCCCCGGAAGCGAAAGGCTTCCGGGGCGTTGTCGTGTCTGCGAAGCGACGGCTGCGGTCGCTCAACCAAGCCATGCGGCCATGTCCCGTAACACCGGCGCCCAGTCACCCTCCATCTTCTGTCGGAGCACGGTTACGCCTCCGATCCATGGCGTAGCGGCCCCCGCGCTGCCCCAGCGCCAGTCGCCCGTTGTATTTACCGCGACGCACGTGGGCTTGCCCATCATTGCCGCAAGGTTGGCGACGCTCGAATCCACGGAGATGACGGCGTCCAGCTCGCCGATGCACGCAGCGGTGTCGTCGAACTGGAAAACGCCCGGCGAATAGCGAACGACGTCGCCTGCGGGCACGCCGGCCATGGGTTCCACCAAAGGATGGTGCAAATTCACGAATTGCACGGGCCGTGTCACGGCTGGGTCGAGAACGAGTCGATTGATCCCTTCTAGCGGGATGCTGCGTCGCGCGGCCCAGCAGCGCATGACACTACCGACCTCGGGACTATGACGCTGACTGCAATCCCAAAACAGGCCGACCAATCTTTTGCCGGGATTCTGCGTGCGAAGCTGCTGTGACCACGCGGCGGCGATCGCGCGTTTGTCTGCCGGAGCGCGCATATATGGACGGAAAGGTTGGGCCCGCGATGCCTGATCGCTCGCCAGAACCGGAGCGAAGAGCGACGGCATCTGGAAATCCGGCGAAAATGCCGCGACTTTGGCGTGAACTTCGGCGGGTAGAGGTTCGCCCATCTCTAGAGGGCGCTCTGCGCTGATGACTTCGATATCCGGAAGCGATGCCTGCATGAGCCGATGGATCTGTGGGTCCGACATGAGCAACAGACTCGCGCCGGCCGCCTGAAAATCGGCCAAGGCGGCAGCCAGCAGGAACTGGTCGCCGAAGCCCAGTTGATGCGTGATCAGCACACGCTTGCCGCGCAGGTCGTCCTCGCGGGACCACGGGGAAATGTCGGCGGCACAATAGCTTCCGCCCGCGCCGGGATCGAGGTTGCGCATCGTCCAGAACGCGAATCCGCGGCCGTCGCCATGCTTGAGCAGCGCTTCCCCGAGAAGATGAGCGGCCTTGGGAATCAGAGCGTGATTCGACGCGTGGGCGATCCGCCCGGCTTCGTCGAGTCGCGCGATCGCCTGTTCCAGATCTCCGGCCATCATCAGGCTATAGCCGAGCTTCAACTCAAACGCGGCGGGTGGCCAAAGCAGCGAGCGCTCCGCCATGAGGAGCGCGGCCGCTTCGGCGTGCCGGCCCACGAGGTTGAGCGCGTTCACGCGCAGGTGGACGAATTCCGCGTCGTGCGGCGTGAGCGCGAGTCCTCGTTCGGTCCATGGCAACGCGGCGTCTTCGAACTGGTGCGCGACGAGTGCCCTGCACATGTCCCGGATCAGCGGGACATTCTGCGGTTCGCGCTCGTGGCATGCCTGAGCGTCACGCAGCAAGTTCGATAAGGCGTGGTTCATGCTCTTTCCATCGTGCGTGCACAGATTTCGGCGCTGTACCTGGCGATATGCTCCCGCACCCCGGTCGCATACAGCTGCTCTTCGAGTTGCTGCGGGCTCCAGTGCTGCAGATAGCGTTCGCACATTGTCCTCACGCAACTGAATTTTCCGAGGTGGCAGTAATGCATGAGCAACTGTCTCATTTCGCTGGAGTTGAACGTGCGGATGTCGAGCGCAAGGGCGATGTCCATCATCGTGTCGTCATCGATGTGGCGCCACAGATTGCGCGCGCCATGAAAGCCGAATATCGGGGCTTGCGGGTCGGTGTATTCGCAGGCGAAGCGGCTTGCGATTTCCACAGGCGCAAAGCGAATGGAGAATGCCGTTTCCAGTTCTGTCCGATAAAGCCGGCAAATCAGGTCGTCTTCGTTGACATCGGGTAGAAGCTCGAAGCGCGGATCGGCGAGCGCCTGGATGAGTCGCATCGAGCGAAGGGAGAAACCGCCGTTGCCGACCTGGAAGCCTGCTTCGTGAAAGGGCCAAGGCGCGCCGACGTAGTCATAAAGCAGGAATTCTTCGCGCCAGGCCAAAGGGTCCACCACGTAGCCGTCCCATTGAACGATCAGCACCCACGGCGTGCGAACGTGCTGAATCAACTCTTTAAGGATGAATGCCGAATAATCGCCTTTCGATTTAAGCGGAGAAATCGGAATATGTCGCGCTTGCGTTGAAACCTGTTTGTCTGAAAAGAGAATTGCATCGGCGAATCGGCATTGCCTCATGCTGATTTCGAGTGCGCGAGCCGCCAATTGCGGATGAAGTGAATCAGCTGCACAGACTGTGACGTCGTGCAGGTCCACGATTGAGGGATGCGGCATTCTTCTGCGATTATGCGGGAGAAGTGCTCGAAGCCGAGCCGGGCAGACGCCTCGTGCTGAAATGGCGTAATGAATTCCGCGAGGATCTGAAGGACGCGGGCTGGTCGCGCTGCACTTACGACATCGAAGCGCTCGGCGAAGCGGTCAAGCTCACCGTCACGCATGTGAGCGAGAGCAAGCCATTCATCGAGGCCGTGTCGGGCGGCTGGCCGAAGATTCTGTCGAATCTCAAGTCGCTGCTGGAGACGGGTTCCGTTGCGCTCGTCACGAAATAACGCGACCATGGAAAACGGCGCGCTGTCCTTGCGGACAGCGCGCCGTTTTCGCCTTGCGCGATAGAGCCGTCGATCAGATCGCCCAGCCGCCGAGATAGAACACGGCGAGCACGACCGCGATGGCCACCGTACCGACATTCAGCTTGCGCCATTCGCCCGCGACGATGCGGCCGATCACGAGCGTGGTGAAGCCGAGCATGATGCCCGTCACGATATTCGCGGACAGCACGATATACACCGCGCAGACGAGGCCGGACATCGTGTCGACGGTATCTTCGAAATGCAGCTTGCTCACATTGCCGAGCATCAGCAGGCCGACGTACATCAGCGCGGGCGCCGTCGCGTAGGAAGGCACGAGCGCGGCGAGCGGCGACATGAACATCACCAGGAGGAACAGCACGCCGACGACGCTTGCCGCGAGACCCGTCTTCGCGCCCGCCGCCACGCCCACCGACGATTCGATATACGCCGCTGCCGGCGCGCCGCCGAAGCAGGCGGAGAAGATCGAGCTGAGCGAATCCGCGGTCAGCGCGCGGCCGCCGTTGACGATGCGCCCGTTCTGGTCGATCTGACCCGCTTGTCCGGCGACCGCGCGGATCGTGCCGGTCGCGTCGAACACGGCGGTCATCACGAGGGCGAGCACGCTGGGCAGCACGGCCATCGAGAGCGCGCCCTTGATGTCCATCGCGCCGATAAGCGTTGCATGACCCGGCGCCGACAGCGCCGGCCACGCGAACACGCCATGAAAGCGCACGGACGGATCGAAGATCAGGCCGATCGCCGAGAGGCCGACCACGACGAGGAGAATGCCGCCCGGCACGCGCCGGCGCTCCAGACCGAAGATCGCGGCGAGACCCGCCACGGACATCAGCACCGGGAATGCCGTGATATGCCCGAGCGACACCGGCATGCCGGGCGCGGGATTCTTGATGATCAGGCCGACATCGTTCGACGCGATCAGCAGCAGGAACAAGCCGATGCCGATGCCCGTGCCGTGCGCGACGCCCGTCGGCAGATTGCGCAGGATCCACGAGCGCACGCCAGTCACGGAAATCGCGGTGAACACGATGCCCATCAGGAACACGGCGCCGAGCGCGATGGCTGGCGTGAGTCCTTTACCGAGCACGAGACCGAAGGCCGTGAACGCCGTCAGCGAGATCGCGCAGCCGATCGCGATCGGCAGGCGCGCCCACACGCCCATCAGCAGCGAGCCGAAAGCGGTGGTGAGACACACGGCGACGAACACCGCGCTCGTGTCGAAGCCCGCCTTGCCGAGCATGCCCGGCACGACGAACACGGAATAGACCATCGCGAGGAACGTCGTGATGCCCGCGACGACCTCGCGCTTTTCCGTGCTGCCGGTTTTCGAAATGCTGAAATAGCGATCGAGAAAGCCGCCGCTGGCGGTCTGAACACTTTCCTCTCGTTCTGTGGGGGTGATGTCGATGTCGCCAAGCTGCTGGGCGGAGGATTCCATCATGAGCTGCTCCTTTATCAGCACGCTGAAACGGAACTCCGTGCACCGCGCTTGTCAGCTCGCCGGCACTGCGGGTCCATCGTCAGGGTCGTCTCGTATGTAGTTCTGGATGATGCCGGGTGACGCGCACGGATGGCTGCACTCGGTCAGGACAGAGACTAGGGGAACAGAACGCGAGGTCCAATCCCACGGAAAACATGCCGGTCATGCCGAGGTGCTTATATGCCGCGAATCCCGCGTGGGACGGGGCTTTAGCAGGACCGGCAAACGACCGGACTAGGGCAAACGCCTAGTCCGGTCCGGGGCCCTATTTTACTCGCTCGCCGTTGTGCGGCGCATTACTGGATGACGCGCGACACGCCGCGTCCGCGCGGGTCGGACATCGGCTGGGGCTTGTCGCCGTCGATGCGAATCGCCTGAATGTCGCCGTTGAAGCCCTGCATCGTGAACTTGTAGCCCTTTTCTTCGAGTTGCTTCACGACGTCCGGGTCGAGCTGATGAAACGGCTCCTGGTAGATCGTGTTCGGCGGCAGCAATTGATGATGGAAGCGCGTCGCGCCGACGGCTTCGGGCAGCGCCATGTTGAAGTCGTACACGTTCGTGATGACCTGGAAGATCGACGTGAAGATGCGCGAGCCGCCCGGCGTGCCGATCACCATCGCGACCTTGTCGTCCTTCGTGAGGATGGTCGGCGTCATCGACGAGAGCGGGCGCTTTTTCGGCGCGATGGAGTTCGCATCGCTGCCAACCACGCCGAACATGTTCGGCACGCCCGGCTTCGACGCGAAGTCGTCCATTTCGTCGTTGAGCACGACGCCCGTGCCTTCCGCGACCACGCCCGAGCCGAAATAGCCGTTGATCGTGTACGTGTTCGACACTGCGTTGCCCCATTTATCGACGACCGAGAAGTGCGTCGTTTCCGCCTTCTCGGGCATCGACGTGCCGAGTCCGGGCTGCACGCTCTTCGTGTCCGAAGGCGTGTCGGGATTGACCTCTTGCGCGCGCTTCAGGATGTAGTCGTCGTTGATGAGCTGCGCGACGGGCACTTTGTAGAAGTCCGGATCGCCGAGATACTGCGCGCGATCCGCGAACACGCGTTTCTCGATTTCGGACACGAGATGGATGTATTGCGCGGAATCGAGCGGCACGTCCTGGAACTTGTCCTTGAGGTCGGCCTTCATCTTCAGCAACTGCACGAGGCCGACGCCGCCCGAGCTCGGCGGCGGCGCGGTGATCACGCGATAGCCGTTCCAGCTCGCCGTGATCGGCTGACGCCACACCGCCTTGTATTCCTTCAGGTCGCGCGTGGTGATGAGGCCGTGACCTTCCATCGACTTGGCGATCAGATCGGCGGTTTCGCCTTCGTAGAAGCCTTTCGCGCCCTTATCCGAAATGCGCTGCAGGGTTTTGGCGAGATCCGGCTGCTTGAACACTTGCCCCGCTTTCATGCCGCCGAAGTACAGATCGAAGTTGGTCTTGCCGGCGAAATCCTTCGCGGCGTCGTCGCGCCGTTTGATCAGCTGATCGTCGACTTCGAAGCCGTCCTGAGCATACTTGATGGCCGGCGCGAGCACCTGCTTCCACTTCAGCTTGCCGAAACGTTTCTGCGCTTCCCACATGCCCTCGACGGTGCCCGGCACGCCCACCGCGCGATGTCCGTAGAGGCTCATGCCCTTGATGACCTCGCCCTTGTCGTCGAGATACATGTTGCGCGTGGCCGAAAGCGGCGCGCGCTCGCGATAGTCGAGAAAGTACGGGCGATGATCGACGTAGAGCGTCATGAAGCCGCCGCCGCCGATATTGCCCGCCTCCGGATACGTGACGGCGAGCGTGAAGGCGATCGCGACGGCCGCATCGACCGCGTTGCCGCCCTGTTTGAAGATCTGTTCTGCTGTGTCGGCGGCGTATTTGTCGGCGACCGCGACGGCTGAGGCGGTCAGGACCGCCGGCTGATTGTCGGGGGTTTTTGCGTAAGCCGGCGCGGTCTCGACGAATCCCGCTGTCATGAGCGCCGACGCGACGATGGCGCCGAGCGCGGCGGTCCGGATGCGTAGTTCTTTTTTCAAAAACATCTCCTGCGTTCTCCTTTGTTGCGTCTCACGAGAGATCAACGCTTATATACCACGAGCGGGGTGGCGATCAGGGCATTAGCTGGCCGCCGTTCACGTCGATGATCTGCCCGGTCACATAGCGCGACATCGCCTCCGACGCCAGATAGAGGAACGCGCCGCTGCAATCGTCGGGCTCGCCGATGAAACCCATCGGAATGGACTTGCGGAAGGATTCGAGCTGCTCGGGCGTCGTGAAGCGCTCCTGAAACGGCGTCTGGATCACGCCGGGCGCGACCGCGTTCACGCGGATGCGCTCCGGCATCAGTTCCTTCGCCATGCCCTTGGTGATCGTGCTGACGAAACCTTTCGATGCGGCATAAAGCAGCGCGCCCGGGCCGCCGCCGTTGCGCGCCGCCACCGATGTCACGTTGATGATCGAGCCGCCGCCGCCCGAGCGCAACGACGGCAGCGCCGCGCGCGTGAACGCGACCACCGAGCGCGCGTTGATGTGCATGACCTCGTCGAAGAGCTCGTCGCTCACGGACGCGATCGGCTCGCGTTTCACGAGGCTGCCCGCGTTGTTGATCAGCACGTCGATCTTGCCGAAGCTATCGACGACTTGCGCGACGGCCGCGTCGATGGCTTTCGAGTCGCGCACGTCCGCGCCGACGGTGATCGCGCTGACGCCGAGCGCGCGCACGTCCTTCGCGACTTCCTCGGCTTTGTCTTTGGAGCTGTTGTAGTGCACCGCGACGTTCGCGCCGTATTGCGCGAACGCCCGCGCCGCCGCGGCGCCGATGCCCGTGCTCGCGCCGGTGATGAGAATCGATTTGCCTTTCAGGTCGTGCATGAGTGCTCCATGTGGATGAGGGAGTGAAGCGAGCGCAACAGACGAGAGTATGAAACGAAGCGCGCAACCGTGTACGGCGGCGAGTCCGGGGCGGGGCACCATTCGCGTCGCGCGTGTGTCGAAGAAGGCGCGGGCGGGGCGCCCGCGACCCTCCAGGAGACAGACATGACTTCCCAAGTCGATCCGATTCCGAACGACCGTCGCGGCGTGATTCCGTACATGGCGGTGGCGGGCTGCGGCAGCGCCATCGAGTTCTACACGAAGGTTTTCGGCGCGACCGAAACGTTCAGGATCGAGCAGCCGGACGGGCGTATCGGTCACGCGGAATTGTCGATTGGGGGCAACGTCATTTACCTGTGCGACGAATTCCCCGATTACGGCACGGTCGGACCGCTTTCTGTCGGTGGCACGCCGGTGATGCTGCATCTCTACGTGACGGACGTCGATGCGGTCGCGCAACGCGCCGCCGACGAAGGCGCGACGATCCTGCGCCCCGTCGAAGACCAGTTCTACGGCGATCGCGGCGGCAAGCTGCGCGATCCGTTCGGACATGTGTGGTGGGTCGCGACCCACATCGAGGACGTGCCGCCCGAGCAAATGCGCGAGCGCGCGAGAAAGCTGTTCGGCGGCTGAGCCGCGCGCGACTCGTTAGTCCGCCGCGAGAGAGGCTTCTTCCGCCGCCTCGAACGAATAATGCTCGACGACGCGTTTCGCGGAATTCCGGAACGATGTAACCAGATCCGAGCGAATGCCGCTGCTCGGATACGACAGCACGTATTCATACTCGATGTCGGTCTCGAACGGCCGCACGACCACGCCGTGCGGGCGCCAGACCTTCGCCGCGAACGGCTCGACGATCGAAATGCCGAGCCCGCCCGCGACCATTGCGTAGCGCGTGTGCGCCGTGTCGGTGAAAACGGTGTAGCGCGGCCGATCCTCGGTGGATGAAATGAGCGATTGCTCCGCCTCGTAAGGCTGGCGCGAGTTCGGCAGCCAGCCGATGAGCTGTTCGCCGCGCAAGTCGGACGGGCGCACGATCTTCTTTTTCGCGAGCCTGTGCGTGGCGGGCATCGCGCACGCCGCGCGCGCCTTGAGCAGCGTCTCCACCTCGATCCCCGCGACCGCCGGAAACGCGAGGCTCAGCGCGACATCGGCCTTGTGGTTCTGCAGGTTCACCAGCACTTCGGGCACTTTCACCGAGTCGACCTTGATCGGCACGCCGGGATGACGCTCGGTGAAATCGGCGAGCACGGGCGGCAGGAGCGTCGTTGCGAGCACGGGCATGCACGCGACCGTGAGGCGATCGGAGGCTTCCTCGCGAATCATTTCCGCGACCTGTCTCAAACGCTCCAGCCCGAGAAAGTTCTCCTCGACGGACTTGTAAAAGCGCAAGCCGGCCGTCGTCGGATTGAGACGGCCGCCGATGCGCGAGAACAGACTGAAGCCGAGATCGGCTTCGAGATCGGCGATCAGGCGGCTGATCGCGGGCTGCGTAACGTGGAGCTTTTTTGCTGCGCCGACACTGGTGCCGGTCATGATGAGGCTGCGAAATGCCTCGATCTGGCGAAAACGGATCATCTTTCGGACGGCTCTGGAGCGGCGGTTATACGGCGACGCAATCTTATAGGAAACAAGCACTTGCTGCCGTGGTCCTGTTCGGCCGACGAGACCTCGAAAGTGCGTTTATCCAACAAATCGAACGACTATTCGAAAAATTTAGTCACGATAAGCACATGTGAGTGGCATCCGTCTTATTGATGCGAAATACTCGCCGCCAGCCCAAAGCGCGATTGAACGCGTCCGCGCAGCAAACGCCCGCCGACGCGAAGCGCAAGCCCGCAACATGCGCGGCGCGCCGGCAGTAAATAGAAAGCCTTTCGTTGGATTCGCTAGTTTCGATGCCGCTCTTTTATCTCGATCGAGATAAGCAAAGCGATGCGCGAAGGACTGCGAAAGTTCGCAAGCACGGCGAAAGGCGATAACCGATAAACGAGACAAAGAAGGATTCCTGTGATGTTTTTTGACATTCCCCAGATTTCGATCCGATGCACGAAGCTCGCCGCCGCAACGGCGCTGCTTGCCTGCTCCGCGCTGAACGCGTCGGCCGCCATCGTGCCGCCGGGCGTTGCGCTCGCCGCCAAGCAGGAACTCGTGCGCAACAACGGCTCGGAAACCGAGACGCTCGACCCGGCGATGGTGGAATCCGTGGGCGCATACAACCTCACGATGGATCTTTTCGAGAGCCTGACCGCCACGAACAACGATGGCGCGGTGGTTCCGGGCGTCGCCGAGAAGTGGGAACAGAAGGACGCGACGACCTGGATTTTCCACTTGCGCAAGAACGCCCGCTGGTCCAATGGCGACGCCGTCACCGCAAACGATTTCGTCTACGGCATTCAGCGCTTCGTCGATCCGAAGACGGCGTCGTCCTACGCCAATGTCTTCGGTGTGTTCCTACTGAACGGCAACGAAGTCGCCGCTGGCAAAAAGCCTGTCGGCGCGCTCGGCGTACGCGCGATCGATGCGTACACGGTCGAAGTCAAGACATCCGGACCGGTTCCGTTCATGCCCGAACTGATGTCGAATCCGAACTTTGCGCCGGCGCATCGCGCGAGCGTCGAGAAGTTCGGAAAGAACTGGACGAAGCCCGGCAACCTCGTGAGCAACGGCCCGTTTCAGCTTAAGGACTGGCAGGTCAACAGCAAGATCGTGATGGTGAAGAACCCGAACTATTGGGACAAGGCGAATGTGCAACTGACGCAGGTCACTTATCTGCCTGTGGAAGACGAAAACACGGACGTCAAACTGTTCCAGTCCGGCGAGAACGACATGACCTATCAGATGCCGACGGGAACCTACGCCAAGTACGTCAAGCAGTTCCCGAGCGACGCGCGAAATTCGCTGATCCTGGGCACGCGCTACTACAGTTTCAACAATCGCGATCCGCTGCTGAAAGACGTGCGCGTGCGCAAGGCGCTCTCGATGGTCGTCGACCGCGATCTGCTCGCGCAGCGCGTCACCGCCGATGGTCAGATTCCGCTGTACTCGGTGCTGCCAAAGGGCGTGGTCGGCGCGGAGGTCACGTCCTACGACTGGGCTTCGTGGCCGATGGCCAAGCGCGTCGAGGAAGCGAAGAAGCTGCTCGAACAGGCGGGCGTGAAGCCCGGCACGAAGCTGCGTTTTGCGATGAACACCAGCGATTACAACAAGAAGATGGCGATCTTCGTCGCGTCGGAATGGAAAACGAAGCTCGGCCTCGCGACGGACATCGAGGCGATGGAGTTCAAGGTGCTGCTGAAGAAGCGCCACGAGGGCGACTATCAGATCGCACGCAACGGCTGGGTGGCGGACTACAACGACGCGACGACTTTCCTGCAACTCGTTCAATGCGGTTCCGATCAGAACGACAACTTCAACTGCAACCCAAAGGCCGACGCGCTGATCAAGGAAGCAACGCAAATCACGGATCAAGCGAAGCGCACGCAGTTGCAGACGCAGGCCGCGAAGATCGTGATGGACGACTATCCGATGCTGCCGCTGCTGCAATACGGCCTGCCGCGCCTCGTCAAAAGCTATGTGGGCGGATACTCGCTGAAGAACCCGATGGACCGCTACCACAGCAAGGATCTCTACATCGTCAAGCACTGACCTCACTGACATAAGCGAAGGCGAAACCTCATGTGGTCCTACACGTTGCGGCGCGTGTTGCTCACGCTGCCGACTTTGCTGATCGTCGTGACGATCTGCTATCTGCTCTTGCACGCGACGCCGGGCGGTCCGTTCGACGGCGAGCGCAAGATTCCGGCCGAAGTGCTCGCGAACCTGCAGGCGAAATATCACCTCGACCAGCCGCTGTGGAAGCAATATCTGCTCTATCTCGACGGCCTCTTACACGGCGATCTCGGCGCCTCGTTCCGTTATGCCGACTGGAGCGTGAACGATCTCGTGCTGCGCGCGCTGCCGGTGTCGCTCACGATCGGCGGCGTGTCGATGCTGCTCGCCATCGTGATCGGCGTCGGGCTCGGCATCGCGGCGGCGCTGCGCCGCAACAGCATGGCCGACTACGTGCTCATGCTCGCCAGCAACGCGGGCAACGCGTTTCCGTCGTTCGTGCTCGGGCCGGTGCTGATCCTCGTCTTCGCGATCCTGCTTAAGTGGCTGCCCGCCGGCGGCTGGAACGACTTCCAGTTGCGCTACATGGCGCTGCCCATCGCGCTGCTCGTGATGATCAACGTCGCGACGGTCGGCCGCGTGACGCGCTCGAGCTTGATCGAGGTGCTGAACACGAACTACATCCGCACCGCGCGCGCGAAAGGTTTGCCGATGCGCACCGTCGTGCTGCGTCATGCGCTCAGGCCAACGCTGATTCCAGTCGTCTCGGTGATCGGTCCGCTCGCGATCTCGTCGATCACCGCGGCGGTCGTGACGGAATCGGTGTTCTCGCTGCCGGGCATCGGCAAGCTCATCGTGAACGGCGCGGCCAATCGCGACTACACGCTCGTGCTCGGACTCGTCGTGCTCGTCACCGTGGTGGCCGTGCTGCTCAACCTGCTGGTCGACCTCGCGTATGCGTGGCTCGATCCGAAAATTCGTTATTGAAAGGGCGCACGATGAAATCTGCTTCTCTGGCGCCGATGCTCGAAAAGGCGGTCGTGGGCCGCAGCCCGTGGCAGGACGCGCGCGCGCGTTTTCTGCGCAACAAGGCGGCGGTCGTGAGTCTCGCGCTGCTCGTGCTCATCACGCTCGCGTGCATCGTCGGACCGTGGCTGCTGCCGAACGAGTTCGATTCCACCGACTGGAATGCGACGAGCGTCGCGCCCATGCTCGCGAACTGGCACCTGTTCGGCACCGACGACACCGGCCGCGATCTGCTCGTGCGCTGCCTGATCGGCGGCCGCGTGTCGCTGATGATCGGCGCGCTCGCCACGCTCGCCTCGGTCACGCTCGGCATCGCGTGGGGCGCGATCGCGGGCTTCGTCGGCGGACGCGTCGATAACGCGATGATGCGCTTCGTCGACATGATGTACGCGATCCCGTACCTGCTCATCGCGATTCTGATGGTGACGCTGCTCGGCCGCGAGTTCTATCTCGTCGTCATCACCATCACGATCTTTTCGTGGATGGACATGGCGCGCGTCGTGCGCGGTCAGACACTGTCGATCCGCTCGAAGGAATACGTCGAGGCGGCGCGCGCGATCGGCGTGCCGACGCGACGCATCATCGCGCGGCATGTGGTGCCGAACCTGCTCGGCATCGTCGCAATCTATACGACCGTGACCGTGCCCGCCGTGATCCTCACGGAATCGGTGCTGTCGTTTCTCGGACTCGGCGTACAGGAACCGATGACGAGCTGGGGCGTGCTGATCCAGGACGGCGTCGGCGTGATGGAGTCCGCGCCGTGGATTTTGCTGTTCCCGGCGGCGCTGCTCTCGATCACGCTTTACTGCATCAACTTTGTCGGCGACGGGCTGCGCGACGCGCTCGATCCGAAGGACAGGTAAGCCATGCCGCTACTCGAAGTCAACGATCTGCAAGTCGAATTCAGGACGCACGACGCCGCCGTGCGCGCCGTGAATGGCGTGAGCTTCACGCTGGAAAAGGGCGAGACGCTCGGCATCGTCGGCGAGTCGGGCTCGGGCAAGAGCCAGAGCGTGCTCGCCATGTTGGGCCTGCTCGCATCGAACGGGCGCGCGAGCGGACGCGCGATGTATCGCGGCGAGAATCTCATCGGCATGACTAACCGGGCGATGAACCGCATCCGCGGCAATCGTTTGTCGATGATCTTTCAGGACCCGATGAGCTCGCTCAATCCGTATCTCACGATCGAGCGGCAAATGACCGAAGTGCTGGAGCTGCACAGGAACGTCACGCGCCGCGAAGCGAAGAAGCGCGCGATCTCGATGCTCGAAGCCGTGCGCATTCCGGAGGCGGCGCATCGTATCGGGCAGTATCCGCACGAGTTGTCGGGCGGCATGCGCCAGCGCGTGATGATCGCGATGGCGCTGCTGTGCGAGCCCGAAGTGCTCTTCGCCGACGAACCGACCACGGCGCTCGACGTCACCGTGCAGGCGCAGATTCTGCAACTGCTGCGCAATCTGCAACACGACTTCGGCACCTCGATCGTATTGATCACGCACGATCTCGGCGTCGTCGCCGGCTTGTGCGAAAAAGTGATGGTGATGTACGGCGGCCGCGTGATGGAGCAGTGCGATGCGAATACGCTGTTCGCGAAGCCTTCGCATCCGTACACCATCGGTCTGTTGCGCGCGTTGCCGCGTCTCGATCAGGACGGCGGCGAGCTGACCGGCATCCCCGGCAATCCGCCGAACATGGCGCATCCGCCGGCGGGCTGCCCGTTTCACGAGCGCTGCGCCGATGCCAGCGACGAATGCGCGGAGAACGCGCCCGCGCTTCAGTCCGTCGATGGCACGCATTGGCTGCGCGCGTGCCATCGTCCCGTCGCGGCGATGAAAACCCGCTATCAGGAAACGAGCCATGTCTGACGCGACGATGCTCTCCGTGCGCGACATGCGCGTGCATTTCCAGGTGAAGCCGAAGAGCCGCCTGCCGTGGGCGCCGCGCCGCACGCTGAAGGCGGTCGACGGCGTGAGCTTCGACCTGAAGGCGGGCGAGACGCTCGGTGTCGTCGGCGAATCCGGTTGCGGCAAGTCCACTTTGTCGCGTGCGATTCTGAACCTCATTCCCGCGACGAGCGGCGAGATTGTGTGGATGGGATCGCGATTGTCGGGCGCATCGGCGCGCGAATGGCATCGCGTGCGCGCCGACGTGCAGATGATCTTTCAGGACCCGCTCGCATCGCTCGATCCGCGCATGACGATCGGGCAGATCATCGCGGAGCCGCTCGTCGAGCATCGGCGCGGCTGCACCCGGCGCGAAATCGACGAACGCGTGCGCGCGATCATGGCGAAGGTCGGCCTGCGCGAGCAGATGATCAACCGCTATCCGCACGAGTTTTCGGGCGGGCAGTGTCAGCGTATCGGCATTGCGCGGGCGCTGATCGTCGAGCCGAAGCTCGTCATTTGCGATGAGCCGGTGTCCGCGCTCGATGTGTCGATTCAGGCGCAGATCGTCAATCTGCTCAAGTCGCTGCAAAAGGAGATGAAGCTCGCGCTCGTCTTCATCGCGCACGATCTGGCCGTGGTGCGTCACATTTCCGATCGCGTCATGGTGATGTATCTCGGCCGTGTCATGGAGCTCGCGGAGAAACACGCGCTCTATGACACGCCGCGCCATCCGTACACGCGCGCGTTGCTATCGGCGGTGCGGGTACCCGATCCGGCCGTCGAGCGCGCCAAGACCGTCCAGATTCTGTCGGGCGACATTCCGAGCCCGATCGATCCGCCATCGGGCTGCGTATTTCATACACGCTGCCCGATGGCGCAGGCGTCCTGCTCGCGCGAAGTGCCCGCACTGCGCACGCTCGGGTCCGATTCATCGGCGGCGTGCCTGTTTGCGTGAAAGGCAATTCACGCTGATTAGAAAATCAACGACATTCGAGGAAGACATCCCCGCAAACCATACCGTCCGATAACCTGTTCGGCCCAGGCCGCCCGTCCTTCGCCGTTTTCCAAATTCGCCCGCACGCCTCGACGCTTTTTCACGTCGCCGGGCGCGGCTATTCGCAATCCTCAGTTTCGATAAAGCCGTTTGCAGTTGAATCAATACAAGTGGAGACATTTCTCGTGAAAAAACAAAAACGTTCACTCGCGCTATCGATTTTGTTGTTCAGCGGTTTCATGGCGGCCACGGCTGCCGCGCACGCCGATGAATCCGATACTCAGCCGCTCTCGCGCCACACCGAGATGCCGCCGGATTCGCCGCCCAATACCGAGGCCGACGCGCCGGTGAGCAACCAGTCGAAAGCGCAGGGTTTCATCGAAGATTCGCATCTGAATATGCTGTTCCGTTCCTACACCGAGCACGACGATCTCAAGGGCGCGGGGAAAAAGGACGCCTGGGTGCTCGGCGCGCAGGCCGTGTTCGAATCCGGCTATACGAAGGGGCTGATCGGATTAGGCGGCGACGTGTCGCTCTTCGGCGCGTTGAAGCTGAACGGCGGGCAGGGCGCGGGCAATCGCGTGCACGTCGGCACGGACGGCGGCGGCTCGGATCAACTCGCGTGGGCGTATCCGGGCGTGTGGGACGTGAAAGCGCGCGTGTCGAACACGGTGCTGAAATACGGTCAGCAACTCTTCGACAACCCGTTTCTCGTGCCGCACGACAACCGCGCCTTGCCGCCGACTTACCGCGGCTTCTCGCTCGCCAGCGACGAGATCAAGAATCTGACGCTCAAGGCGGGCACGGTCGATGGCGTGATCGCGCGCGGCATGACGACCGTCACCGGCCTGACGAGCGAATACGGCGGCACGCACATCTCGCGCTTCTCGTACTTCGGCGGCGAATGGACGCACGGCGAGGATACGACCGTCTCGCTCTACGGCAGCGTCGCGGACAACGTTTGGCAGCAGTACTACCTGACGGCGACGCAGAGCATTGGCGATCCGAAGAGCATCCGCTGGACGGGTTCCTTGAACTACTATTACACGGGCGCGATCGGCGACAAGCTGCAAGGCTCGATCAACAGCAACGCCTATTCGCTCGCGCTCGCCGGCACGCACGGCGCGCATACGGTGCAGTTCGCGTTCCAGCAGATCGCGAGCGATCAGACGTTCGACTACGTGGGCCAGTCGGCGGGCGACTATCTCTCGAATTCGCTCGATGTCGACTACAACCAGCCGCACGAAAAATCGGTGAGCCTGTCGTATTCGCTCAACTTGAAGGAGTACGGCCTGCCGGGTGCGAAGTTCCTGGTGTGGGGCGCGTATGGCTGGGACGCGGACGGCAGCGCGATGGCGAACGGCGGCACTGCTCAGGCGGCCAATTACCTGGTGAACGGCAAGCCGATCGGCGGTACGCACTACGAAATCGGCGTGATTCCGAGCTACACGGTACCCGATGGCAAGCTCAAGAACGCGTCGATCAAGTTCCTCTACATGCACCATCACGCCAACAGCGCGTACTATCCGGACGGCACGAGCGACGTGTATCGCTTGTTGGTCAACATCCCCGTGAATGTCTTTTGATGGTTAAAAGCTACGAAGCGTAAACCCTACAAAAATACCCGTTTACATTACGTTTAACTTTCATTTATAAAGAGGGGGCGTGCTGCGGATTGCCATGTCTCGCCCACGCACGTCGCCCGGCAGCGCTCCCTCTGCCGGGCTTTTTTTTTGTCTGATCGAAGCGCGCGCACTGCAGCTTTCATGCGCTTACAAGGGCCGTCCGGCTCAGTGAAAACCCCTCCATTTCTTTCGCTTGACTTACTTGATATATCACATACTGTGTATATGCGACACAGCATGAACCAGCGTCGCGAGAGGCGTCGTTCGGCGTCCGAATACACAAGGCAGATTTGCCAAGGAGACAGGCATGGGAATGCACCAGATGGACCGCGAAGACAAGACGTCGCGCCTGGCGTCGCCGTGGGTGCAGTTGGTTTTCGGCGTGATTTGCATGGCGATGATCGCCAACATGCAGTACGGCTGGACGCTCTTTGTCAATCCGATCGACGAGAAGTACCACTGGGGCCGCGCGGCAATTCAGGTGGCGTTCACGATCTTCGTCGTGACGGAGACATGGCTCGTGCCCGTCGAAGGCTATCTCGTCGACAAGTACGGACCAAGGCCCGTCGTGGTCGCCGGTGGTCTGCTATGCGCGATCGCGTGGGCGATCAACTCGGTGGCGTCGTCGCTGCCGATTTTGTACTTCGCTGCCGCCGTCGGTGGCGTGGGCGCGGGCGCGGTCTATGGCACCTGCGTCGGCAATGCGCTCAAGTGGTTCCCGACGCGGCGCGGGCTGGCCGCGGGCATCACGGCGGCCGGTTTCGGCATGGGCTCCGCCGCGACCGTCGTGCCGATCGCCCACATGATCAAAGCGAGCGGCTATGAAACGACCTTCCTGTGGTTCGGACTCGGCCAGGGCCTCGTCGTGTTCCTGCTCGGCATGGCGCTCTATGCGCCGCCCGCGCAACTGCTCGCGACGGTGAAAAGCACGGTCAGGGCCGCGGTCTACAACGCGAGTCCGAAGCAGGTGTTGCAGTCGCCGATCTTCTGGGTCATGTACCTGATGTTCGTCATGATGGCCGCCGGCGGCCTGATGGCGACCGCGCAGCTCGGGCCGATCGCGAAGGACTTCGGCCTGCACGACTCGCCCGTGTCGATACTCGGCCTGACATTGCCCGCGCTGACCTTCGCGCTCACGATCGATCGCGTGCTCAACGGCCTCACGCGGCCGTTCTTCGGCTGGGTATCGGATCGCATCGGACGGGAGAACACGATGTTCATCGCGTTCGCGATCGAGGCGGTGGGCATCGTCGCGCTGTCGAAGTATGGACACAGTCCGGTGGCCTTCGTTGTGTTGACCGGCATCGTGTTCTTCGCGTGGGGCGAAATCTACAGTCTCTTCCCGGCGACGTGCGGCGATACCTTCGGTCCGAAATTCGCGGCGACCAACGCGGGTCTGCTCTACACGGCGAAGGGCACGGCGGCGCTGCTCGTGCCGTTCTCAAGCGTCATCACGACGATGACCGGAAACTGGCACGCCGTGTTCATGCTCGCGGCGGGAATGGCGGCGATATCCGCGCTGCTCGCGCTCTTCGTGCTGAAGCCGATGCGCAATGCGCATTCGCAGAAGCATGCGCGCGCTGCATCGCTGGATATGTCGTACTCGCCAGTGAAGGAGTGATGTAGGCGGGGCGGGCGACCCGGCGTGTCGCCCGTTTCTAGTTATCGAGCGCGCGCTTTCCGCGGGTTGCGACTGGTGGCGCGGCGCTTCGGCCGCATTGCGGATGCGCGGTTTGTCGTGCCGCCGGCAGATGGTCTCCTCGCTCTCTTATCCCCGTGATTCATTCCGGTGATTCGGGCGATCTCGCGGCGACGGAAGCGCGCTACGGCGACGCGCGAAACGAAAGCACGTGGCGCCGTGGATTCGATGCGCATCGAGGCGCGACGCAATGTGCGAGGCGCGGCGCACGCGTATCGATGCGGGCGAGACACGTCTGGAACGCGAGCGCGCACGCCGGCGAAACGAGCGCGAGAAGAACCAGACTTGCGTGAGCGTTCATGCCTGTCTCCGGTCGATGTCGGTTTGCGTGCCGACTGTTGCCCCATGAACGTAGTGTCATCGCGAAGGGCGCGCGGGCAAACCCGGCTGGCGCGGGGAGAGCGCGATTATTCAGGAGATAGAGAAAGCGAGCCCTGCATCGGGAGGGGCCGCGAATCAGAAGCGCGTGCCGACGCTGCAACCGCCGAAGCCGCCGCCGTTGGATGCAAAGCCGCCGCATCCGAAAAGGCCGCAGCCGGAAAGGGCGAGCGAAGCGCTGATTAGCGCCGCCGCGGCGCAGAGAGAACGAAGGCGTTTCATGGTGGGGTGGGATCAAAATCGGGAAGGACGGATGCGATTTTCGCGGAACCGGCGCATCCCGATGTCAAAAAACGTCGCGGTCTCAACCCGGCTTGCCGTCCTCGCGCGGCTTGAAGAGCGGCGCTGCATAGGCCGCGACATACAGCGCGAACGCGAGCACCCAGCACGCGCCGGCCGCGAAAACCCACGTCGAATGCCACGAAGGCGCGACGAGCGGCCCGAATACGCGCAGCGCGCCCGCCGCCATCACGAGCGCGTAGCACGCGACATCGCGTTTGTCCGCGATGAGCGGCCGACCCGTATGTCCGCGCGCGGTGCGGGTGATCATCGCGATGATCGCGCCGCCGATCGCGCCGGTCGCGAACGCATGCATCGCGAGGCTGTGCGGCACGCGCGTCCATCCGAGTGCGGAAAGCGCGAGCATCGCGAAGCCGATCGGCAGCCATGCGTAGGCGAGATGCAGGATCGCGAGAATCGGCCGTCCGCGCACCGCGTAGGAGCGCCAGCCGATCATCCGCGCGAGATGCACGCCGCACGCCAGCAAGGCGAGCGGCGCGACGATGATCGCGACGCCGGGCGCGAAGGCGTCCGCGAGGAACGCGGCGAGCGTGAGCGGCGCAACCGTCAGTTCGACGAGGCGCCAGCGCCGCGCGACGAAACTGGGGATCGCGCTGGCGGTGAACATCGGGATCACGCGTCCGCCGATCACGCCGACGAGCATCACGACGATGCCCACCGACGCATACATGGCGCGCATCGCGAGATCGGGGCGCGCGTCGATCGAGAAGGCGTGAAACGCGGCGTTCAGCGCGCCGAACGCGAGCAGCACGACCGCGACGAAGTAGTTGCGCCGGTTGCCCGCCTTGACGAGCACGCGCAACAGCAGCACGGCCGCGACGGGCAGGAACGCGCTATCCACAATCGCGGATGGCAGCGCGGGCCCGCTCCACACGAGCACGCGCCCGGCGAGCCATAGAAACGCGAGCGATGCGAGCGTCGCGCCGCTGGCCGTTTCGCGTCCGGTCCACGCGCGCACGGCCGTCAGCAGAAAGCCGACGACGATCGCCGCCGCGAAACCGAACACCATCTCGTGCGCGTGCCAGCCGACCGGGTCCGCGCGCAGCAGATAGCCGCCGAGGAGCGGCACGCCCGACAACACGAGCAGCCACACCGTCAGCGCGAGCCCGCCGAAAGCCGCGCCGCACAGATAAAACGGCCGAAAGCCGAGATTGAACAGCGCGAAACGCGGCCGATGCTCCGGCGAGCGCCGCTGCGGCGTAGCGATGAAAACGGTGTTCGGTTCTGCGATCTTCATGTTGTCCTCACGATGAAACCGTGCGCGCGATCAGTGCGGTATCGGCTGCTTGACCGGATCGTTGTCGCCGACGATCGCGAACACGAGCAGCTTCGCCGGCTTCGTCGCGCTCGCGTTTCTCGACACGATGTGATGCGCGCCCGGCGGTTCGTACCACGATTCGCCGGGGCCATAGGTCTTCGCGCTCCCGCCTTCGAGCTGCGATGTCACGCGGCCCTCCAGCACGTAAGCGAAGATCGACCCCGGGTGCATGTGCGCGTCCGACGCCTGTCCCGGCTTGTACGAGACAGTCGCCATCAGCACGTTCTTGGCGGCCGCCTCCGGCACGGCCTGCTTCATCAGCGGCGTGACGACTTCCGCGCCCGTCGTCTCATGCGCGCTGGCGTTCGCCGCGCCGATCATCAGCGCGGCCGCCAGCATGAAAACTTCGCGCTTTTTCATGTCGATTTCCTCACGCGGGCAGCTTGCGGAACGCGATCGCGAAACGGTTCCAACTGTTGATCGCGGAAACGAGCAGCGTCAGGTCCACGATTTCGTCGTCGCTGAAATGCGGCTTCACGGCTTCCCACACCGCATCGGGCACGTGGTCTTGCGACACCAGCGTCAGTGCCTCGGTCCATTCGAGCGCGGCGCGTTCGCGATCGGTGAAGAACGGCGTCTCGCGCCACACGACCACCGTCGCAAGCCGCCGTTCCGTTTCGCCGCCTTTGCGCGCATCGGTCGTGTGCATGTCGACGCAAAACGCGCAGCCGTTGATTTGCGAAGCGCGCAGGCGCACCAGTTCGGTCAGCGATTTTTCGAGCGCGGACTTCGCGATGCGCTCCTCGACGCCGACGAGCGCCTTGATTGCTGCGGGATTGGCTTTATAGAAGTCGAGACGGGATTCCATTGCAGTTTCCTCTTTGCCTGGGTTCGGAAGGTGCGCCAAGAGCGGCGCGGCAAGAGTAGATTAGGCGTCCGGGTGGCGTTTTGGAATGACCGGTTTTCTGTAAATTCAGGTGACCACTAAAACTTCTCTCGACCCGTTTTCCGCGAATCCGGCGCGCGAAAAAACCGCGGCCGGATGCACCGCGGGTCGAGAGGGCCACGCCACGCGTGCAATCAGTCGAGCGCCGCGGCCGGGCCGAAGAACTCGTAGCGGCTCTGTGCTTCGGGCACGCCGAGCGTCTTCAGATGTTTCTTCACCGCCTTCATGAACGCCTTTGGTCCGAGGAAGTAAGCGTCGACATCGCGGTTCTTCGGCAGCCAGCTCGCGAGCAGCTTTTCGTCGACGAAGCCGATGCCGTGCGCTTCATGATCGCCGTCGCGCTTGTGCTCGTAGCAGTAGAAGCGCTTCAGCTGCGGATGACGCGCCGCCAGTTCCTCGATCGCCGCACGGAACGCGTGCGCGCCGCCGTGCCGCGCCGAATGGATAAAGTGCACCGGACGCCGCGTTTCGAGCGCTGCCTGCAGCATCGCGAGCGTCGGCGTGATGCCGACACCGCCGCTGATCAGCACGAGCGGCTTGTCGCTCGCTTCGAGCTTGAAGTCGCCTGCGGGCGGATAGAGATCGAGCACGTCGTTTTCGCGGACGTTTTCATGCAGGAAATTCGACACCTTGCCGTTCGCTTCACGCTTCACGCTGATGCGATATTCGCGGCCGTTCGGCGCGGCGGAGAGCGAGTAGTTGCGGCGCAGTTCCTCGCCGTCGATGACCATGCGCAAGCCGATGTACTGACCCGGATGGAAGTCGAGCAGCGCGCCGCCGTCTTCCGGCACGAGGTAAAACGACGTGATCTCGTCGCTTTCCTTGTCCTTGCGCGCGACGACGAAACGCCGCGTGCCGCGCCAGCCGCCCGGCGCCTTTTCGCGCTCGCTGTACATGCCTTCTTCGAGTCCGATGAGCAAATCGGCGAGTTGCCCGTAGGCGGCGGCCCACGCGTCGATCACCGCGTCGGTGGCGATTTCCTCGCCGAGCACTTCGCGGATCGACTTGAGCAGGCAGGTTCCGACGATCGGATAATGCTCTGGCTGAATGTTCAGCGCGACGTGCTTGTTGATGATCTGCCCGACGAGGCCGCCGAGCTTTTCCAGTTCGTCGATGTGCCGGGCGTACATCAGCACGCCGTTGGCGAGCGCGCGTTGTTGCGCGCCGCTTGCCTGATGCGCCTGATTGAACATCGTGCGCACTTCGGGATACTCGGTGAGCATCATGTTGTAGAAGTGCGAGGTGAGCGCTTCGCCGCCGCTTTCCAGAAGTGGGACGGTCGCCTTGACGATGGCACGGTGTTCTGCTGACAGCATTCTTCGTTTCCTCGTGTGATGAAGGCGGAAGCGGGTCGCTTCCGCGTCGAAATCTTCGGCAGAAACTAATACACGAACCGTGCCAGGTTAGAATCGTCGATAAATCAATCGCTTAATATCAAACATGGTCGATTCGACTCTAGTCAAACGGACTACCGATGTAGTCGCAATGACTTCGCGCGTGTTGCTCGACGCTCTCGTTCCCTTGATCGAAGACCTGTCGAGCGCGATGCCCGACACCGAGCGTTACCGGCGTTTGCTGCACACGTCGCGCGCGCTTTTCCCGAGCGACGCGTCCGCGCTGCTGCGTCTCGACGGCGACACGCTCGTGCCGCTCGCCATCGACGGTTTGTCGGGCGATACGCTCGGCCGGCGCTTTCGCGTGAGCGAGCATCCGCGATTCGCGCGCATTCTCGCGCACGAGGAACCGACGCGTTTCGCCGCAAGTTCCGATTTGCCCGATCCCTACGATGGTCTCGTCAAGGGCGTGAGTGGCGACCTGGAGGTGCACGATTGCCTCGGCTGCCCGCTCGTCATCAACGGGCGCGCGTGGGGCTTGCTGACGCTCGACGCGCTCGATCCCGCGCGCTTCGACGGCATCGACATGGCCTCGCTGCAGGCGTTTCTCAGTCTCGCGGCGGCGACCGTGAGCGTGGCCGAGCGCATCGATACGCTCGCGCGAACGAGCGAGGCCGAACGTCAGCGCGCGGAGGTGTATCGGCAGGCGAGCGGGCCGCGCAGACGCGAAATGATCGGCAGCAGCGAGCGGCATAACCGCTTGCAGGAGGAGATCGCGATTGTCGCGTCGAGCGATCTGACCGTGCTCATTACCGGCGAGACGGGCGTCGGCAAGGAACTCGTCGCGAGCGAGATCCACGCGCTGTCGCCGCGCGCCGACAAGCCGCTCGTCAGCCTGAATTGCGCGGCGCTGCCCGATACGCTCGTCGAGAGCGAGCTCTTCGGGCACGTGCGCGGTGCGTTTTCGGGGGCGTCGTCGGACCGGCGCGGCAAGTTCGAGCTAGCCGACGGCGGCACGCTCTTTCTCGACGAAGTGGGCGAACTGCCGCTGCCGGTGCAGGCCAAGCTGCTGCGCGTGCTCCAGAACGGCCAGTTGCAGCGGATCGGCTCGGACAGCGAGCACAAGGTCGACGTGCGGCTCATTGCTGCCACCAATCGCGATCTCGCCGAGGAAGTGCGCGAAGGGCGCTTTCGCGCGGATTTCTATCATCGGCTGTCGGTGTATCCGCTCGTCGTGCCGCCGTTGCGCGAGCGCGGGCGCGACGTATTGCTGCTCGCGGGCTATTTTCTCGAAGAGAACCGTTCGCGTCTCGGCCTGCTGAGCCTGCGTCTTTCCGCCGACGCGCAAGCCGCGCTGCTCGCGTATCGCTGGCCCGGCAACGTGCGCGAACTGGAGCATCTGATCGGACGCAGCGCGTTGAAGGCGCTCGCGGCGCATCGCGAACGTCCGCGCATCCTCACGCTCACCGCCGCCGATCTCTCGCTCACCGGCGATACCGCGTCGGCCGCCGATCGCGCGACACCCGTCGCGGCATCGCCGCTGCCCGCGCCGGGCACGGACTTTCGCGACGCGGTGACGGCCTACGAACGCACGCTCGTTCTCGACGCGTTGAAGCGTCACAACCAGAACTGGGCGTCGGCCGCGCGCGAGCTTGGTCTGGACCGCGCGAATCTCAATCGTCTCGCGAGGCGGCTCGGGCTCAAGTGAGCGGCGCGGCGAATATCTCGAAATGATGGACAGGGCCGCGCAAAACGACTATCTACAGTCCATAGCGGATGGGGACGACCCCGTTGCTCATCTCAAAAAGATGCGTTTCATTGTTCAAACGCAAAAAACGAACGGAAATGTCACACGCATCAATGCGACAGATTGAGACAATCTCCGAGTTGGGAAAAATGGGCTATCTCTTCTAAGATCAGAAAAGCCAAGCGCAACCCAGCGGCAGCAAGAACATCGCAGTGTCTTGAAGCACCGCGTCGGACGCGCAGCACGCGTCCGGCAATCGAACACGGCAAATCGACAACGGGGGTTACGTGCGAAACGTGGCAAAGCTCGGTGCTTTCTTTTGGTCCGCGCTCTTCGCGTTTTTCAGCCTCGGAGCGTTCGCGGCCGACAATGCGCCGCTGGAGCGCGCGCCCGACACGATGCAGGCCCGCGTGATGGGATGCGCCACGTGCCATGGCTCGCAGGGCCAGGGCACCGACAACGACTACTTCCCGCGTTTGTCCGGCAAGCCCGCCGGCTATCTGTACAACCAGCTCCTCGCGTTTCGCGACGGCCGGCGCAAGTATCCGCCGATGAACTACCTGCTTGCGTATCTGCCCGACGCGTATCTGAAGCAGATCGCCGAGTACTTCGCGAGCGAGCATCCGCCGTTTCCGCCGCCCGCGCCCGTCACCGTCGATGCGAAGACGCTCGATCTCGGCAAGACGCTCGTCATGAAGGGCAATGCACCGCGCAGCGTGCCCGCCTGCGTGAGCTGCCACGGCGCGGCGATGACCGGCATGGAGCCGGCGATCCCCGGTCTGCTCGGCCTGCACGCCGACTACATCAGCGCGCAACTCGGCGCGTGGCGTTACGGCACGCGCTCGACCGTCGCGCCCGATTGCATGGGGCAGGTCGCGAAGCTGCTCACCGACCGCGACATCACCGCGATCGCGGCCTACCTCGCGTCGCTGCCCGCGCCGGCCGATCCGGTGCCCGTCGCCGCCGGCTCGCTCAAGATGCCGCTCGCGTGCGGCAGCGTCCATAACTAACCGAGGACACGACGTGCTCCGTTTTCGACAATTCCGAGCGCTGACCGTCGCGGTCTTCATGGCGGCGTGCGCCGTGCCGGTCGAACACGCCGTGGCGCAGAGCGCCGACGCCGCAACCGTCAAGCGCGGCGAGTATCTTGCGCGCGCGGGCGATTGCATCGCGTGTCACACGCTGCCAGCGGGCAAGACCTTCGGCGGCGGCCGCCCGATGGACACGCCCTTCGGCACGCTCTTCACGCCGAACATCTCGTCGGACAAGGAGACGGGCATCGGCAAATGGACCGCCGACGAGTTCTACACAATGATGCACACGGGCAAGTCGCGCGACGGCTCGCTCCTTTACCCGGCGATGCCGTATACGTCCTATACAAAGGTCACGCGCGCCGACTCCGACGCAATCTACGCATTCCTCATGTCCACGCCGGCCGTGCATCAGCCGAACCGGCCGCACGAACTGCGCTTCCCGTTCAATCATCGCGAGTTGCTGCTCGGATGGCGCACGCTGTTCTTCCGCGAAGGCACGTATCAGCCCGACGCGACGCAATCGGTCGAATGGAACCGTGGCGCGTATCTCGTCGAAGGACTCGGACATTGCTCGATGTGCCACACCGCGATCAACGCGCTCGGCGGCAATGTGAATTCGAAAGCATTCGAAGGCGGACTGATCCCGATTCAGAACTGGTACGCGCCCTCGCTCACCTCGAACAAGGAAGCGGGGCTGGGCGACTGGAGCATGGAGGAGATCGTCGGCCTGCTGCATGCGGGCGTGTCCAATCGCGGCGCCGTCTACGGGCCGATGGCCGAAGTTGTCTACGACAGCCTGCAATATCTGAACGAGGAGGACGTGCGCGCGATGGCCGTCTATCTGAAGGCGCTGCCCGCGCGTTCCGGCGACAAGCCGGCGCCGCCGAGCCAGGCGGCCGTCGAGGCGCGCTCGGATCTCGCGCCGCTCGGCAAGAAGGTCTACGACCAGCACTGCGCCGAGTGTCACGCGACGCAAGGCCAGGGCAAGCCGCCCGATTTTCCGCCGCTCGCGAACAACCAGTCGATCGTGATGAATTCCTCGGTGAATCCGATTCGCATGGTGCTGAACGGCGGCTATCCGCCCGGCACGTTCAAGAACCCGAAGCCTTACGGCATGCCGCCGTTCGCGCAGTCGCTCTCGGATGTCGAGGTCGCGGCGGTCGTCACGTATATCCGCACCGCGTGGGGCAATCGCGGCACGCCGGTCTCGGTGAAGGAAGTGAACGAGCTGCGTTCGGCGCCACTTTATTGAGCATCGACCACACCATGACCGAAGACCTGAATGAAATCGCGAAGGAAGACGCGAAGATCGACGAGATCGTGAGGCGCGGCCCATCGGGCGCGCTCGCGCTCGCGGGCATCTCGACCGCGATCGTGATCGGCATGTGGTTCATCTTCTACTTCGCCGTGTTCCTGCCGCGCGGCGTGATCCAGTGATTCATTAAGGCATCGCATATGGCCATCAATCCAAGCTCGCACGACGTCGCCGAACGGGTCGAACGGCGCTGGGCGATCCTCGTTATCGCGATCGTCGTCGTGCTGGTCGGCATGGTCGTCTACACCGGCCTGCACTGGGCGATGATGCCGCCCTCGCGCGTCGAGACGATCCGCCCGGAAACGCTGCACGTGTCGGGCGAATTCATCGAAAGCAATCTCGGCAGCGCGCCCGAGGCGGACGGCTCCGTGACGGTGCGTATGGTCGCCCAACAGTATTCGTTCACGCCGCAATGTCTCGTTGTGCCGGCGGGCGTGCCGGTCACGTTCCGCGCGACGAGCTCGGATGTCATACATGGCTTTCTGATCACCGACACCAACATCAATTCGATGCTGGAGCCGGGCTATGTCTCGACCTTCAAGACGACCTTCGACAAACCGGGCGAGCATTTGATGCCTTGCCACGAGTACTGCGGCACCGGGCATCAGAACATGTGGGCGCACGTGAAGGTGGTGGATCGCGCCGAATTCATGGAGATGGCCGACAAGATGCCGGCCAATTCGCGGAGAGTGTCCTGTGTTCAATAGCAAGCGCCTCGTACTCGCGCATTTCTGGCTGGCTTTCATTGCCTTCGGCGTCGCGCTTCTGCTCGGCGCGTGGCAGATGTTCGTGCGCAGTCCGCTGCATCCGTGGCTGCAAAATCCGGAGCTTTACTATCGCTCGGTGACGGAGCACGGCACGGTCATGGGTTATGCGTTCCCGACGCTCATCGCGATGGGCTTCGGCTATGCGGTCAGCGAGCTTGCGCTGAAGCGCCCGCTCGTCGGCCTGCGCTTTGCGTGGCTCGGCTTCTGGCTCGTCGCGATCGGCGCGGTCACGGCGACGGTGCCGGTCGCGATGGGCCTCGCCTCCGTGCTCTACACCTTCTATCCGCCGATGATCGGCAACGTGTTCTATTACGTCGGCGTAGTGCTCGTCGTGGTCGGATCGTGGGTGTGGGTCGCGCTGATGTCGGTGAACCTCGCGTCGTGGAAGCGCGAGAATCGCGGCAAGCCGGTGCCGCTCGCGATGTTCGCGACCGTCGCGGGCGCGTATCTGTGGGGCTGGACGGCGGTGGGCGCGGCGATCGAAGTTCTGTTCATGATCCTGCCCGTCGCGATCGGCTGGAAGACGACCATCGACGCGGGCCTCGCGCGCGTGTTCTTCTCGTGGACGCTGCATGCGATCGTCTACTTCTGGCTGATGCCCGCGTATATCGCGTACTACACGATCATTCCGCGCGCGATCGGCGGCCGTCTCTACAGCGATGCGATGGCGCGCATCTCGTTCATCCTGTTTCTCGTCGTGTCGATGCCCATCGGCATTCACCACTTGTTCGCCGATCCGCAAGTGGGCTCGGGCTTCAAGTTCATGCATTCGGTGTTCACCGCGCTCGTCGCCGTGCCCACGCTGCTGACCGTGTTCACGATCTGCGCATCGGTGGAGATCGCGGCGCGGCTGCGTGGCGGACGCGGTCCGCTCGGCTGGATAAAGGCGTTGCCGTGGGACAACCCGATGATGCTGGCCATCGCGTTCTCCTTCGTGATGCTCGGCTTCGGCGGGGCGGGCGGGCTCATCAACATGAGCTATCAACTCGACTCGACGGTGCACAACACGCAATGGGTGACGGGGCATTTTCATCTGATCTTCGGCGGCGCGATCGTCATCATGTATTTCGTGATCGCCTACGATCTGTGGCCGCATCTGACCGGCCGCGCGCTGCAGAGCGTGAAGCTGATGCGCTGGCAGTTGTGGCTGTGGTTCATCGGCATGATCGTGCTGACGTTCCCGTGGCACTTCGTTGGCATTCTCGGGATGCCACGGCGCATGGCGTTCTACGACTATAAAGATCCGGCGATTGCCGCGCAGGCGTTGTCCGTGGTGATCTCGGTGCTGGGCGGGTTCATTCTGGTCGTGTCGGCGGTGCTGTTTTTCATCGTGCTGATCAAGGGACATCGAGCGCCGAAGGTGCAGCCGGAAGCGTTCCGCTTCAGCCGCGCGGTGCATGAGCCGCGCACCATTCCGGTGGCGCTGAACAGCTTCGCGCTGTGGCTCGTGCTGATGATCGGGCTCACGCTCGTCAACTACGGCTATCCGATCGCGCAACTGCTCGCGCGTCCGGACACGGCGGTGCCGGCGGTGCCGATCGGAGCGCAGCGATGAGCGAGGAACGCCTCTTCACATTTCGCAATCGCTGGTTCACGGTCAGCGTATTGGGGACGATCGCCATTGCGGTGGTATCTGCGCTGATCGGTTTCGTGTGGTTGCCCTCGGTGCAACGCGATGCGCAGTTCGCCGGCATCTGGAATGCGATCTGCAGCGCCGCGGGCGTGCCGCGCGAGTGGTATGCGGGCGGCACGGCCGTCGAGCCGAAAGAGAAGCTGACGAGCGTGGAGATGACGCCTCAACTGCTCGACAAGGTGAGCGCGAATTCGATCGGACGCGGCGCGACGCTGGCCTTGCGTTGCACGATGTGTCATGGCGAGCGTGGCATGAGCGAGGCCAACTCGCCGAATCTCGCCGGGCAATATGCGTCGGTGATCTACAAGCAGTTGATCGATTTTCAGAAGGGCGCGCGCTCCAGCGCGGTGATGTCGCCGATGGTCACGAACCTGAGCGATCAGGACATGCGCGATCTCGCGGCGTACTACTCGAACCTTCCGCGCCCGCCCGCGCAACGCAAGGTAAGCGATGCGCTCGCGCCGCCGATCGTCGCGCACGGTGCGCCGATGCGTAATATCGCGCCTTGTGCCGTGTGTCATGGCGGCATTGATACCAAGGCGGGCAGTCCGTGGCTCGATGGCTTGCCGGCGGCTTATACGAAATCGCAGTTGATCGCGTTCGCCAATGGCATGCGCACGAATGATATCGATGGGGTTATGCGCAACGTTGCGCGCAATATGACGCCCGAGGAGATCGATGCGGCTGCGATGTATTACGCGCGGGAGTTGAATGCGGGGCGGTGAGTAGGGGTTCAAACCAATCGCCGCTTAGCCAAAAGGGGTTTCATTGCCGCAAAAGAACCATTTCTGTATCGTGGCCCGAAGAATGCTGAAAAAAATTCAGCAAGCCAGGGAAAGCGAACCGAAATGGAACCTCAAAGCGAAGCGATAAAAACCGATGTATTGATCGTAGGCGCGGGCCCGGTAGGGCTATTCGCAGCCTTCGAGGCGGGCGTCATCGGCCTCACGTGCCACATCGTCGACACACTCGGGCGCATCGGCGGCCAATGCATCGAGCTATACCCCGATAAACCGATCTACGACATTCCCGCGATTCCTTCATGCACCGCGCGCGAACTCGTCGATCGGCTCCTTGAGCAGATCCGCCCCTTCGATGTCCCGATCCACCTCGATCAGCGCGTGCGATCTGTCACGCAACGCGACGACGATCATCGCTGGACCGTGGACACAGAAAATGGCATGACCTTCGATTGCGCCGCGATCCTCATCGCCGCCGGCAATGGCGCGTTCGTTCCGCAGCGCCTGCTGTTGCCCGAAGCCGCCGCGCTCGAAGGCAAGGACATCCACTACAGCGTTTCGCGCGCGGCGGATTTCGCGGACAAGGAGATCATCGTCGCGGGCGGCGGCGACTCGGCGCTCGACTGGGCGCTGGCGCTGAAAGACATCGCGAAGAAGCTCACGCTCGTGCATCGGCGCAACGGCTTTTCAGCAGCCGCGAACTCCATCGCCACGATGAAGCGCGCGGTCGAAGCGGGCGAGATGGCGTTCGTCGTCGGCATGATCGAAGCACTCGACGCACCCGATGGCGCGCTGCGCGGCGTGCGCATCAAGCAGATTGAGGGCTCGACCGATCTCGCCGCGGACAAGATCGTCGCGCTCTACGGTCTCGTGTCGGAACTCGGGCCGATCGCGACATGGAATCTCGATGTGCGCGGCGGTCGTATCGAAGTGGATACGTCGTACTACGAATCATCGCGGCCGGGCATTTTCGCGGTCGGCGACATCGCCAACTATCCGAACAAGCAGAAGCTCATTTTGTCGGGCTTTCACGAAGCGTCGCTCGCGCTGCGCAAGGCGTATTCGTACGCGTATCCCGAGAAAAAGCGCGTGCATGTGCATTCGAGCTACGACGCGAAGCTCGCCGAACGCGTGAACGCCGCGCACACGGCTGATAGCGCGTGATCGTGCGCATTCTCGCGTGGCTGCTGCTGGCGACGCTCGCCGGCGCGGCGATGTTCGGCTACGCGGTCTATTCGAAGCGCATCGCGCTGCCCGAACAATACGATCCGTTCGCACCGCTCGACGTGCGCGCGCCGCAGGGGCCGCTCACGCGCTTCAAGCTATGGCGCACGATGCACGACGCGCAACTCTGCGACGCCGCGCTCGCGCGCTCCGGTCTCGTCTATCGCGAGATGGCCGATGCGACGGGACCGGGCGGCTGCGTGCTTAAGGACGTCGTGCGCGTCACGCAAACGGAAGACCTGCGCTTCAGTGCGCCGTTTCTCGCGACGTGTCCGCTCGCGCTCGGCATCGCGTATTTCGAGCATCAGTACCTTCAGCGGGCCGCGCTCGATACGTTCGGCGAGCGCGTCGCGCGCATCGAGCATGTCGGCAGTTATGCGTGCCGCAACGTGAATCATCAGCAGGACGCGGCACTGAGCCAGCACGCGAGCGCGAACGCCATCGACCTCACGGGCTTCGTGCTCGACGACGGACGCCGCATCACGCTTACGCATTGGGACGACGCAGCGTCGCTCGACGGGCAGTTCCTGCGCCGCGTTCACGATGGCGCGTGTCACGCCTTCGATACCACGCTGGGGCCGGATTACAACGCGTTGCACAAGACGCACTTTCATCTCGACATGGGCCCGTATCGCGTGTGCCGCTGAATTACGCGTGCCGATGCGCCGGATCGGGGCACGTCGCGTGATCGTGCGGTTGATCGTTCCACGCCGAGCCGAGAATGATGCTGCAAAAGTTGAGACGCCGGTAGTTCGGGTCTTTCAACGCGAGCACATCGGCCTTGACGTTGCCGAAGGTCGATTCGGGTTTCGCAATGGTGCCTTTGGCGAAGGCGTCGATGATGCCTTCCTTGAAATTCGCTTCACGCGGATGCGCCGTCACCACGAGCCGACGTTGATCCGCGCTGAATTCGTCGTAGGCGAGGCCGAGCACATCCATTTCGACGCCCGCCGTGACCAGCGCGACCACCGGCTTCTTGTGCTGCGCAATGCCGGGCGTCGTGTGCAGCGCGATCGCGTCCCACACCTGTTCGATCTCGTTTTCGCCGATGCCATGCCCGCGCAGGAAATCGCGCGCCGTGTTCGCACCGTCTACTTCGAAGCGGTCATGCGGGCTGCTATAGGCATCGGTGAGGCCCATGTCGTGGAACATCGCGCCGATATAGAGCAGTTCGGGATCGTACTTCAGCTGCTTGCGTTCGCCCGCGAGCGCGCCGAACACGAACACGCGGCGCGAGTGGTGATAGAGCAGGTCGGGCTCGGTATCGCGTACGAGTTGCGTGGCTTGGCGCGCCATCTGGCTGTCGGGAATCCTGATGCCTGCGATGATTTCGCTCATGGTCGTGGCTCCGTAACGTGAGTCGATGAAAGACGCGAATCGCTGCGCGTTGCTAAAATCGCGCAGCGCGTCGGATGCCTTTCAGTGTCCGTAAAACGCCTTCGCGTCTCAATCGGAACGACGCGTCGAACCCTGCCAAGCGCACGCCGTCTTCCGCCACGCGTGCTCATCACAGACCTTCTTGCCGATGCGTACAGTTGCGATCGCAATCTTCCAGGGCGTGCAGGCGCTCGATGTGGCCGGTCCCGTCGACGTGTTCGCCGAAGCGAACGGCTTCGTTCCGTCATCGAGCGGGTATGAGATCACGCTCGTCGGTCCGGAGGAGCGCATCGTGCGCACATCGAACGGCACGCGGCTCGTCGCGGATTTGCCGTTCGACGAAGCGGATCGTCGTTACGGCACCGCGCTCGTCGCGGGCGGCCCGGGCCTTCCCGTCGATGAACCCGATCCTCGCCTCACCGCCTGGCTCACCGATACGGCATCGCGCTGCGAGCGCTACGGCTCGATCTGCACGGGTGCATTCGCGCTCGGTCACGCGGGCCTGCTCGACGGCCGCAACGTCACCACGCACTGGCAGAACGCGCCGCGACTCGCCGAGCGTTTTCCGCGCGCGCGCGTCGAGCTGGATCGCATCTACATGCGCGACGGCGCGCTTGTCACATCGGCGGGCGTGACGGCGGGCATCGATGTCGCGCTCGCGCTCGTCGCCGAGGATCACGGCGCGCAGGTTGCGCTCGCGGTCGCGAAGCGCCTCGTCGTGTTCGCGCAGCGGCGCGGCGGCCAGTCGCAGTTCAGCCCGTATCTGAGCGCGCCCGCGGATGAAACCTCGCCCGTCGCGAAAGTTCAGGCGTATGTGATGGAGCATATCGGCGAGCGGTTGCCGGTCGCGCAGATGGCGAGCGTCGCGGGCATGAGCGAGCGCAACTTCGCGCGCGCCTTCGTGCAGCTCGCGCAGATGACGCCGCATGAGTTCGTCGAACGCGCACGCGTGGACGCGGCGCGCAATATGCTGGAAAGCAGCGACACGCCGCTTAAAACCGTCGCCTACGATTGCGGCTTCGGCACGGCGGACCGCATGCGGCTCGTGTTCACGCGAAGGCTCGGCGTATCGCCGAATGACTATCGACTGAGCTTTCGCACGCGCTTTGCAAAGTGATTCTTGTGCTCGCGCTAACGTCTCACGCCGGGTTCGCTAAAATTCAAGATGAACGCGGCGCGTGCGGCAATGCGCGCGCCGCAAAATTCACCCTCGACATATCGGAACAGCGAATGACGAAACAAGAGACCGCCATGCCAGATCCCTACGAACGACGCGCGTTGCTGCTGCATCTCGGCGACGTGCTGGAGTCGGTGTTTTGCCTGAGCCAATGCGCCGACGAATACGCGAGCATCGGCGAAGCGGTGAAGGGCAACGAAGCGCTCGCGGAGTTCACGCTGCTCGGCTTCGTCGATACGAAAATGGCGCCGCGCGATTTCATCCGTCGCGCATCGGGCGCGTTCTTCGTGTGGCCGAAAGCGCTTCTCGACGAAACGCTGAATCGCCCGATGCTTGCCAACACCGTCAAGCACGATCTCTTCGCGGACAACGCGAAAGGTTGGGATGCATACGTCGAAGAGCGGCGCAAGAACGTGCCGTGGTTCGGCGATGATCTTCCGGAACGCGCGCAGAGCGCCGCGCCTGCGCACGAAGCCGCGCCGGCGCCGGTCGCGCAGAAACAGAAGCGCAAGGCGAGCGCCGAAAAGCCTTCGCGCTATTCGACGTGGCCGTGGCCGGACAAGGCGGGCGACGCGTGATCTAACGCGCCCGAGCCGCCTTCATTGCTTCTTGCTCATGCTGCCTGCGCCCGCGTCGAAGCCGAGTCCGTTCGGGCGATCGGGCGCGGCGCCCTTGCCCGATGAAGTCTTGCCTGGCCGCGTCTTCAACGCATCGCTGGCATTCGCCGTGGCCGCCGCGGGCGGCGTGACGTTTTTCTCCTGATACGCGGGCGTGCTGTCGTATTCGAGCTTGTTCGGTTTTTGCGGCGCCTGCTGAGCGCTCGCCACAACGGCCAGCGTGCCGCCGAGCAGAAACCCCGTCATGCGTCCGAGCGTGCCGAGTGTGGGTCTCATCTGCTGCCTCCCTTTGTTCTGCACTTTCCTTTTGATCAGCAAGGCGTGGACCCGGCCGCAAGCGGCGCGCGGTCGCAGTTCCGCCGATGCGCACAGCATGTTTGACCGTGCGCAAAGCTTGCCGTGATTGGCGGCGCGCGCCCGGCACGCGTTGATGGTCGTCAAAGGTGCGGCGGACCGTCGTCGGGACAATTCTCTTTTTCACGTGGGAACGCTAAAAATGAGAAAAGGTCTCGGGTCAGTCGTCATGGCATGCGCGGCGTTATTCGCGGGAACGGCCCAAGCGGCGGGCGATGCATCGACTGGCGATGTAATGGGCGGCATTCACGCTGGCGACATCCTGGTTCGCCTGCGCGCGATCAGCATCGAGCCCGACGTGAAAGCGGGCGGCGCGCTCGGAACGCTCGGCGTCGACGTGAACAACGCGATCGTGCCGGAGCTCGACTTCACGTACATGATTCTCGATCAGATCGGCGTGGAACTGATTCTCGCGACCTCGCGGCATCAGTTGACGTCGAACGTCGGCGGGCTCGGCGGAGTGGGCGTGCTGCCTCCCACGCTGCTCCTGCAATACCACTTCAATCACGCCGCGCGCGTGCGTCCGTATGTCGGCGCGGGTCTGAACTACACGTACTTCTATAACGACAAGCTCAAGGCGGGCGACACGCCGGTGTCGATCAAACGCAGCAGCTTCGGCCCGGCGTTGCAGGTGGGCGTCGACGTTCAGGTTGCGAAGAATCTCTTCGTCAACGCGGACTTGAAAAAGATCTGGATGCGCACGAGCGCTTCGGCGGACGGCGCGGATCTCGGCCCTCTCCAGATCAATCCGTGGATTCTCGGCATCGGCGTCGGCATGAAGTTCTAAAGCGCGTTCTTTCCAGACGAGTGTGCGCCGTGCCGCGCATCGTCTGAAAATTGGCGGAAGATGCCAGTGCTTCTGGCGTGGACGGTTCGGCGGTAGCGGTATCCTTGACAGCAGGCCCGGCGCAGACTCGCGCCGCTCGAAGTGTGTGTGCGAGCGACGCAAGGCCTGCAACGACAAATAAAACCGCATCGGGGAACTGCAAGCCAATGAGACCTTCCACTTACGCGGGAATCGCCTTGCTCGCGGCGTGTGGCGCCGCCTTCGCGCAACAGCCGCTCGCCGTGCCCGGACGCAGCCAGAGCGCGTGGCAGCAATCGGTCGATAACGCCGCCTGCTACGGCTACGCCAATCAGACAACCAAAGTGAACATCGCACGCGAGCCGCAGACGCAGCCGCGCGACGCTCAACGCGAGACGCGTGACACGCGCGTGCTCACGCCGCCGCGTCCGCTTGAGCCGCCACTGCCGGCGGGCGCATCGGGCGCGCTCGCGGCTTCCGCGGCATCGGGTGCTTCGGCGACGATTGCCGCGTCGGGCGCTTCCGGGGCGATGGCCGCTGGCGCTTTGCCGCATCCCGCATCCGGCGCGATCCCCGGCATGCCGGCGATGCCCGCATCGATGGCGGCGGGCGCATCCGGTGCATCCGACGCGATCTATGGCGGCGACATGAAGATGCCGCCGCTGCCGCCGCCCGAGCCGCCGATGACGCGTTACTGGCGCGCCTACAGCGAGTGCATGCAGAACCGCGGCTACTTCACGCGATGACGCCTTAACGCGCGCCCGGCCCCATGAACGTTCAGCGGAATCACGAAGGCGGATGCGCATGCGGCGCGGTGCGCGTGCGTGTCGTGGGCGCGCCGAAGGAAGTGAATCTGTGCCACTGCATGACGTGCCGGCGCATTCACGGCGCGCCGTTCGGCGTCTACGCGATCTTTCCGCGCCACGCATTCACGGTGACGGGCAAAACGCTCGCGTGGGAGAGTTCGGCGACGGGCAGGCGGCACCATTGCCCGGTGTGCGGCTCGCCGGTCTATCTGGCGTTCGACGGCGTCGACGAAATCGAAGTGCCGACCGGCGTCTTCGACGAAACCGGTCTTTATCCGCCGCAGTATGAAATCTGGTGCAAGAGCGCCGAGCCGTGGCACGACGCGCAAGGACGGCCGCGCTTTCTACGCGGCGCGCCCTGAGCCGGCCATCAGCATTCGACGATCGCTTTCACGACGCCCGCTTTCGGATCGAGCAAGGACGAAAACTTCTCGGGTACATCGCTCAATGTAAGTCGATGCGTGTTGAGCGCATCCGTCGGCACTTCGCCGCGGCGCATCGCCGCGAGCACGGTTTCGAAGTCTTCGGGCGTCGCGTTGCGGCTCGCGAGCAGCGTCGCTTCGCGCTTGTGAAACTCGGGATCGGCGAACGAGATGCGATCCGGCACGATCGACACCAGCACGTACTTGCCGCCGTGCGCGATGAACTCGAAGCCGCGCTCCATCGCGCGGGAATTTCCGGTTGCGTCGAACACCACATCGAAAAATTCGCCGTTCGTGAGCGTCGAAAGTTCCTCTTTGTCGTGCTCACCGATCTGCACGGTCGCGTCGACTTTCAATTCGCGCTTGCAGAATGCGAGACGGTCTTCGCGCGTATCGAGCGCGGTGACGTTCGCGCCGCGCAGCCGCGAAAACGTGATGGCCGCCATGCCGATCGGACCCGTGCCCACGACCAGCACGCGCTGCCCGGGCTTCACGTCCGCGCGACGCACGGCGTGCGCGCCGATCGCGAGGAATTCGATCATCGCGGCCTGATCGAGCGTGACGCCCTCGGCCTTATGGACGAATTGCGCGGGCAGATTCAGATATTCGGTGAACGCGCCATCGCGATGCACGCCGAGCACCTGGATATTCACGCAGCAGTTGGTCTTGCCCTGACGGCACGCGATGCACTTGCCGCACGACAGATAAGGCATCACATAGACGGTGTCGCCCGCCTTCAGGCCGCTCGCCGCGTCTGCTTCCTCGATCACGCCGGACAACTCGTGGCCCATCACGCGCGGATACGAGAGATAAGGCTGATTGCCGGTGAAAATATGCAGGTCGGTGCCGCACACGCCAACGCGCTTCACGCGCAGCAGCACTTCGTTTTCGCCACGCCGCGGCTTCTCGCGCTGTTCGGCTTTCAGGGTTCCGGGCGTTTCGCAAATGACGGTCAGCATGCTGGATGTCTCGATGTCTAGTTGGAGTGGGGCGTCCGACAATCTAACGATGTGCGTCCATTTGGTCAAGCCAATTTCAATATTGATGAAGTGGTAAGGCCGGATGCGCGGTCAGCGGCGCGCGCTGTTTCGCCGTATATTTCCACGGGAGCGAACCGCTCGAATACGCGCAAAAGGATGGCAAGTGCAAGAGCTTCATGAATTCGTCGATCGGTATCCGCGGCTTTTCGTGCTGTCGGGCGCGGGCATCAGCACCGAATCGGGCATTCCGTGTTATCGCGATCGCGAAGGTCTGCGCACGGGCCGCGCGCCGATTCTGCTCAAGGATTTTCTCGGCTCGGAGTACGCGCGCAGGCGCTATTGGGCGCGCAGTCTGATTGGCTGGCCGGTCGTGCAGAACGCCCAGCCGAACGCCGCGCATCACGCGTTGCGGGCGCTCGCCGCGCGTTCGCGGGTGCATCGGCTGGTCACGCAGAATGTCGACGGGCTGCACACGCGCGCCGGCAATCCCGATGTGATCGAGCTGCACGGCAATATCGGGCGGGTGCGCTGCATCGAATGCGGCGAACCGCATACGCGCGCGGCGGTGCAGCGCATGCTGGAAGCGGCGAATCCGGATTTCGTCGGCCATACGGCGCCCGCGGTGCCGGACGGCGATGCGCATATCGAGGATCTCGATTTCGCGTCGTTCGACGTGCCCGGCTGCACGCGCTGCGGCGGCGTGCTCAAGCCCGATGTGGTGTTCTTCGGCGAAAGCGTGCCGCGCGCGTTGGTCGATGACGCGGCGCGCTCGCTGCAAGCCGCCGACGCGATGCTCGTCGTCGGTTCGTCGCTTATGGTGTATTCGGGCTATCGCTTCTGCGAATGGGCCGCGAAGAGCGGCAAGCTGATCGCGGCGATCAACATCGGCAAGACGCGCGCCGATGCGCTCCTCGCGCTGAAAGTCGAAGCGCCGTGCTCGGACGCGCTCGAACGCCTGATCGAGCGGCTCGACGCGCGGCCGGTGGCGGGCTAGCGCTTACTTCGCTTCGCGTGAAAGCGCCGCGATGCCTTCGAGCAGACGCGCGGCGTCCGACATGCGCGAGAAGAGCGCGGGCGTCACGCGCACCACTTCGCCCGCGTCGGGGCCGGGCCGCGTCACCGTGAATACGCCGAAGCGATCGCGCAGCGCGGCGACGATCGCATCGCAGCCGTCTTTCGTCGCGCGCCCGTTCAGGCGAAAAGCGGTGATGCCGGCGGTCATCGAAGGATCGTGCGGTGTCAGGATCTGCACGCCGCGAAGCTCGCTCGCGGGTTTCGCCCACGCGTCGCGCAATGCACGCAAGCGCACCTCCTTCGCCTTTGCGCCGATGTGCCGATGCGCGTCCAGCGCCGCAGGCAGCGTGAACCACGCGGCGAAATTCGGCGATCCGGTGTGCACGCGCGCGCGGATATCGTCGGCGGGCCAGGTGCGGTCGCCGAGATATGGATCGATCGATGCGACGTGCCCGCGGCGGATGTAGATCGCGCCGCAGCCGAGCGGCGCGCCGATCCACTTGTGCAGATTCAGCGCGGCGAACGGCGCGTTCAGCTCGGGCACGTCGAAATCGAGTTGACCCCACGAATGCGCGGCATCGACGATCACGTCCGCGCCGATCTCCTTCGCCATCGCCGAAATTTCCGCGACCGGGATCACGAGGCCCGTCGCAAAGCACACGTGCGAGAGCAGCACGAGACGCGTGCGCGGATGCGCGCGCAGCGCTTCGGCATAGGTTTCGAGCACCGTTTCGCGCGTCGCCGGCTCGGGCATCGCGATACGCACGGGCGTGACGCCGCGCCGCTCGCGCAGCCATTCCATCGCGTCCTTGCCGCACGGGTAGTCGAGATCGCTGTAGAGCACGGTGTCGCCCGGCGCGAGGCGGTTGTATCCGCCGATGAGCGCGAGCAGCGCTTCGGTCGCGTTGCGCGTCAGCTCGATCTCCTCGACCGCGCAGCCCATTTCCTTCGCGACGCGCTCGCGCAAGCCCTGATACAGCGCCATCAGATGCGGGCGGATCAGAAGCGTCGTCTCTCGATTCACGCGCTCGGTCCAGTAGTGGAACATCGCCTTGACCGGCTCGGTCATCGCGCCCCAGAAGCCGTTCTCCAGATTGATCAGCGCGTCGGAGTGGCGCCACAGACCGCGCACCGCGTCCCAGTAGTTTTCGTCTGTGGCGAGCGCGGTCGTCGGCGTGGGCGGGATCGCCGCGAGCGCGGCTTCGAATTCGGGCGTGCGGTAATCGAGAAGTTCGGGCATCGGATGTCGCAGTTTGTTGAAAGATGGAAACATTTACCTGACGTTCATCTTCCGCATGCTAACGGCATTACTTGTGGATGCGGACAAAAGCAGGGCATTTGAGCCTTTTTCCCTTCAGACCAAAGACGGCAGGCCGTAATTAGCAGGGAGAGCGTCGCGCACCTGGTGCGATCGATCGTTCGCTCGTGTGGTGCAGTATGCCGCGCGAAGCGATCGCATGGCGCCGTATGTCCCCCAAACGGACCCTGAGAGATCCCAAAAAAATGAACCTCAAGAACATCACGATCAAGAACAGATTGATCGCTGGCTTCGGCATTCTGGCTGTGCTGGTCGTGCTGGTGGCGGGCATGTCCCTGCGCGCGTTGTCCGTCGCGTCGGACGGCTTCGCGCACTACGTGAACGGAATTAACGCGCGGGCCGACGTGGCCAGTCAGATCCGCACGGCTGTCGACCGCCGCGCGATCGCCGCGCGCAATCTCGTGCTCGTCACGAAGCCGGCCGATCTCGAACTCGAAAAAGCCGAAGTCACGCGCGCGCACGAGGACGTGCAGGCGCGCCTCAGGCAACTCAACGACATGCTCGCCTCCGCGACCGACACGAGCGAGAAGGCGAAGAACCTCGCCGCCGCGATGATGCGCGTGGAAGCGCTATACGGCCCCGTCGCGACGAACATCGTCGGACTGGCGCTCGCGGGCAAGCACGAGGAGGCGGTGCTGGCGCTCGACGACCAGTGCCGTCCGCTGCTCGCGCAACTCGTCAAGGCTACGGACGACTACGCGACCTACACCGCCGCGCGCCGCGAGGAAATCGTGCACGCCGATCAAGCGAGCTATCAGACGCAGCGCGACGTGTTGATCGCGCTGTGCGTGGCGGCGGCGCTCTTCGCAGCGATCGGCGGCGTGATGGTCACGCGTTCGATCACCACGCCGATCGGCGAGGCGGTCGGTATCGCGCAGACGGTGGCGCGCGGCGATCTGACGAGCCACATCGTCGCGCGCACGAAGGATGAAACCGGCGACCTGTTGCGCGCGCTCGCGACGATGAACGCGCGCCTCACGGAAATCGTTTGCCGCGTGCGCGAAAGCAGCGGCGCGGTGGGCGGCGCGGCGAAGGAACTCGCGACCGGCAACACCGATTTGAGCCAGCGCACCGAAGAACAGGCCGCTTCGCTGCAGCAGACCGCGTCGAGCATGGAAGAGCTGACCTCCACCGTGCGTCAGAACGCCGAGAACGCGCAGCAGGCGAGTTCGCTCGCATCGAATGCCTCGGATATCGCGAAGAAGGGCAGCGATGTCGTCGGCCGCGTGGTGGACACGATGAACGGCATCAGCGATAGCTCGGGCAAGATCGCGGAGATCACGGGGATCATCGAGGGCATCGCGTTCCAGACCAATATTCTCGCGCTCAACGCGGCCGTGGAAGCGGCGCGCGCGGGCGAGCAGGGCCGCGGCTTCGCGGTCGTCGCGAGCGAAGTGCGCAGCCTCGCGCAGCGTTCGTCGACGGCGGCCAAGGAGATCAAGGAACTGATCGCGGCGTCCACGGCGAAGGTGCGCGACGGCTCGCTGCTGGCGGGGGAAGCGGGCACGACGATGGCCGAAGTGACGCAAGCCGTCGCGCGCGTGACGGACATCATGCAGGACATCGCGGCGGCCTCGGTGGAGCAGGGACGCGGCATCGAGCAGGTGAATCTCGCGATCACGCAGATGGACGAAGTCACACAACAGAACGCCGCGCTCGTGGAAGAAGCGGCGGCCGCAGCGACATCGCTCGAAGAGCAGGGACGCAAGCTCAACGAAGCGGTGTCGTTCTTCACGGTGGAAGGCGCGTCGGCTGCGTTCGCGCAGGCGGCACCACGAGTGGAGCGCGACGCGCGCGCGCCGCTCGCGAAGCCCGCGCCTCGCGTCGTTCACGCCGCAGTGGCGAAGCCCGCCGGCGCCGAAGGCTGGAGCGCCTTCTGACGCCGCTTCAGGCGTTCACGTCGACGATCACGCGCCCCTTTACCTCGCCGCGCAGCAAGCGCGCGGCGGTCTCGGGCGCATCGGCGAGCGGGATGGTCGTCGCGACGCTTTCGATGGTCGCGACCGGCACTTCGTCGGCGATCGCACGCCACGCCGCGATGCGCCGCTCGCGCGGCACGTACACGCTGTCCACGCCCAGCAGCGCGACGCCGCGCAGGAT
>NZ_FCOJ02000016.1 GCF_001545035.1 Caballeronia glebae | reverse complement strand
GAACATAAGCGCAGCTTGCACCGCCATTTCGGGCTGCCGCGATTAAGCGTTCGCAATTCCCGGACGATGCGGTCGTCCCGCTCTGCGTTCTTGTGCAGCAGCATCAAGCGCTCGCCGAGATGAATGACGATTCGCAGAACGAACGCTCGTTCGAGGGCTACTTTCACCTGTGCTCGGCAGCGCCTTCCATACGGCTCTCGTCCGTACAGACGCTCGTGCGCGCCAAGACGCCCGCCGGTGAGATTGTCGAGGCGTCATGGTTTCAGCACGACTTTGATACAGCCATCTTCCTTGTCACGGAACGTCTTGTACATTCCGGGGCCGTCTTCGAGCGCAACGGTATGCGTGATCACAAAGGACGGGTCAATCTGACCTTCTTGAATGCGTTGTAGGAGGTCATCGGTCCATCGGTTGACGTGCGTTTGTCCCATCTTCCACGTCAGACCTTTGTTCATCGATGCCCCAAACGGTAGCTTGTCGATCAATCCGCCATAAACACCCGGGACCGATAAGATGCCTGCTGGGCGACACACATAAATCATTTCCCGCAACACGTGCGGCCGGTCCGACTCAAGCATGACGGCCTGCTTTACACGGTCGTACATTGCGTCAAAGGACCGCGTCGCATGTGACTCCATTCCCACCGCGTCAATGCATTTCTCCGGGCCCTTTCCGCCCGTCAGCTCTGCAAGCCGGTCAAGCACACTCTCTTCGTCGAAATTGATCGTGATAGCGCCGCCCTGCCGGGCCATCGCCAAGCGCTCAGGCACGCGATCGATAACGACCACCTGCTTGGCTCCAAGCAGGACGGCGCTGCGAATTGCCATCTGGCCGACCGGACCAGCGCCCCAGATCGCAACCGTGTCCGTCGGGACGATTTCACAGTTCACCGCCGCTTGCCATCCGGTCGGTAAGATGTCCCCGAGGAAGAGCACCTGCTCGTCGGTAAGGCCCTGTGGCACCTTCACATGCGTGGTATCGGCAAATGGGACACGGACAAACTCAGCCTGCCCGCCTGCATAGCCACCGGTCAGATGCGAATAGCCGAATAAGCCAGCGGTCGCGTGGCCAAACATCTTATCGGCTTCCTCTTTATTGCGATTGCTCCGTTCGCAAACAGAAAAGTTGCCGCGTTTGCACTGATCGCAGTCACCGCAGAAAATGGTGAAGGGTACGACCACCCGGTCGCCGACTTTAAGCGCTTTATTCTCACGGCCCACTTCCACGACTTCGCCCATAAATTCGTGGCCCAGGATGTCGCCACTCTTCATGGTCGGCATGAAGCCGTCAAACAAGTGCAGATCCGAGCCACAGATCGCGCAAGTCGAAACCTTGATAATGGCATCACGCCCTTCTTCGATTTCGGGATCGGGAACCGTGTCGCATCGGATGTCGTGTTTTCCATGCCAGCGAAGTGCGCGCATTTTTCCCTCCAGCGGGATAGGTTGGCAGCAACGGACGGCGTATAAACGCCGTTTGCCACTCCCGCTTTCGCAATTGCTGTTCCGCGTCGGTCGGAGCGACAAGCGCAGGCCAGCGCGGCACGCGTTTCGCGCTTTGCGTCGCGTCGGTTGGATCCGGGTTGGAAGCCAAGGGCACCACCACTGAACGGTATAAACGGTGGCCGTTTCGCCAATGAACAAAGATTTCATGCGAACAAGGTTTCAGCGGGACGCCCATCAGATTCGAACGGACGCGCCAAGAACTGCCAGCATTACCCCCGCTAGCCAGGAGCCGCGCCGTCGCATCGCTGCGTCGGATCCCCGCCGTCGGGAGAATGTTTGAAATGATCGGGAAAGATCTGACCGACCAAGTCGTCGTACTCGGACGGTTGTGCCCTCACGATCGCTCGAAGCATCTTGATGAAGGCGTTGCCGTCCTCCAAGTTTTCGACAATGACCCGTGCTGTGCGCAGAGATATCGTCTCGGCAAGTGGAGGCGCAGTACCGTCGTCTAGCAGAAATTTGAATCGATGAATCTCCACCGACGCATTCGTTGGAGGAGATTCGTGGGCGATTATTGTGGCCTTCATTTTGGTCATCGTCCGAATTGCGAGCGGACGAGTGACGCAAAAGGCGTGCCTCTACGCGCCGATTCCAGCTTCATCGCTTGAGGGCGGCGGGGAGTGTTCCCGCGCAACCGGCGGTTTTTTTTCTCTTTGACCCGGACACCCGTGAGCGGGCCGCCCCTCAATTCTCGGCATCACAGATCGGTCAGCGACCGCAGCAACATTGATGCGAAGGAGAGAAAGGGGGTACGGATTCATGCTCGCGCTGGAGGCGCGGCTTACAAATCAGGGACGGCAAATATCAGCCCTTCGACCGGACGGCACGCTTATCAAGGCATGTCCATTGCGCCATGCCTCCGGACCGATTTCATCGAACGCGTCCACCATGTCCCTCGCCGCTCGCGAAACCCTCGTTGTCTCCCCGCATCTCGACGATGCCGTGTTCAGTTGCGGCGCCATGCTCGCTACGTCGCCGGGCGCATCGGTCTGCACGATATTCGCGGGTGCGCCCGATACGGCGCTCGTGACCGGCTGGGACACGCAGTGCGGCTTCGCGGATGCTCATGAGGCCATGCGCGAGCGCCGCGCCGAAGATACGGCCGCATTGCACATCCTGGGCGCGCGCGCCGTGCATCTCGGCTTTCTCGACTCGCAATACGCACAAGGTGACGCGGGCACGGCCACCCGGGAAATCGCGTCGACCATTCGCACCGTTATGCGCGAGACTTCCTGTGAAACGATCTTCATACCACTCGGTCTCTTTCATTCCGATCATGCGCTCGTGCACGCGGCCGCACGCGAAGCGTGCCTTTCGGACGAAATCACATGCATTGCGTACGAAGACTGCTTATATCGGCGCATGAACGGCCTCGTGCAACAACGGCTCGTCGAACTCATCGGGAGCGGCATCGAAGCGACGCCGCTGCTCCGTCCGATCGATGCCGGCATGCTCTCGCGTTACGTCGAAGCGAAGCAACGTGCCGTGCAATGCTATGCGAGCCAACTGAAGGCTTTCGGACCTCAAGGCTATGACGACGTACTTGCGCCCGAACGCTTCTGGATGCTGCGAGCCCTCGACCGACATGCTTGAACCGGCAACCCTTTCCGAACCGGACCGCGCGCGGCTCACCGTCGTCGTGCTCACCTACAACCGTGCCGATCAGGTACTCGACACGCTCGCAAGACTTGCCGCATTGCCGGACCGCATCCGCATAGTGGCGGTCGATAATGCGTCCACCGACGGCACCGCCGAGCGCATCGCGGCGCGCTTTCCCTCCGTCGAACTCGTCGTCGCGCCGGACAATCTCGGCGCGGCAGGACGCAACCTCGGCGTCGCGCGTGTCGAGACGGAATACGTCGCGTTCTGCGATGACGACACGTGGTGGAGCGGCGGCTCGCTTTCGCGCGCGGTCGCGATCCTCGATGCCGCGCCGCGCGTCGCGGTGCTCAACGCGCGCGTCGTCGTCGGCGAAGACAGCGCGGCGGATGAGACCTGCGAACGCATGCGCGACAGCCCGCTGCCGAATCGCGGCTTGCCCGGTCCCGCGCTCGTCGGCTATATGGCGGGCGCGAGCGTGTTCCGCACGAGCGTGTTCCGGGAAGTCGGCGGCTACGAGCCTCGCTTCTTCATCGGTGGCGAAGAGACGCTCGTCTCGCTCGATGTCCTGTCCGCCGGCCACGCGATCGTCTATATGGACGAGCTCGTTCTCTATCACCACCCTTCACCGCTGCGCGACAGCGCACAGCGGCGCAGGCTCCTCGCGCGCAACGGCGCGTGGGTCGCGTGGATGCGCCTGCCTATCGGCGAAGCACTGCGCGCCACCTGCACAGCCCTCGTCGTAGCGGACAGCGAACGCACGCTGATAGGCGATCTGCCCGCACTCGTGGGCGGCATCGCATGGGCGATGGCGAGGCGTCGCGCGATCCCTCCCCGCGTGCGGGACATGCGTCGCATCGTGCGCGAAGACGACGCGCGCCGCGCGAAGCAAACGAAAGTATCGGCCCCTTTCCGTTCTACACGCGCCACGTAAAAACGCGTGCAATACGCCACGAACCAAACGAAATTTGGTTCGCATCACAACGAACCGCAAGTCGTTTCGTAGTTCTCTCCAGTTCGACAACGAGTGGCACAGGGAATGCTCAAACTTCGCGACTGATCCATGCGATTGCGCACCGCGTACACGCACTTTGGGATCGCAAAACAGGGGACTTTCGTGAAAATCGCTTTGATCAGTGAGCACGCTTCGCCATTGGCGATCGCGGGTGGCGTGGACAGCGGCGGGCAAAACATTTATGTGGCGAATGTCGCGCGTCAGCTCGTGCGCATCGGTCACGATGTCGATGTGTTCACGCGCTGCGATCGTTCGTTATTGCCGCTCATCTCGCGCTTCGAAAGCATCCGCGTGATAAACGTACCGGCCGGGCCGCCCGTGCAGTTGCCGAAGGAACAGCTTCTACCGCATATGGACGCGTTCGCCGCTTTCATGATCGACTTCATGAAGAACGAGGCGCAACCATATGACATCGTGCACGCGAACTTTTTCATGTCGGGGCTCGTTGGGCTGCGCATCAAGGACGCGCTCGGCGTGCCGCTCGTCACGACGTTTCATGCGCTCGGCCGCGTGAGACGCCTGCATCAGGGCGAATCGGACGGCTTTCCCGATGCGCGCTTCGACATCGAAGACGAACTCGTCAGGCGTTCCGATTCGGTGATCGCGGAGTGTCCCCAGGACGAGAACGACCTGATCCATCTCTACGACGCCGATGCCGCCCGCATCGATCTCGTGCCGTGCGGCTTCGACCGCGCGGAGTTTCATCCGCTCGACAAGACGCGCGCGAGAGAAAAGCTCGGCTGGCCGCAAGACCGCTTCATCGTGCTGCAACTGGGGCGCATGGTGCGGCGCAAGGGCGTCGATAGCGTCGTGCGCGCGCTCGCCGCGCTTCGCTTCGAGCATGGCGAACGTGCCGAACTCTACGTGGCGGGCGGCAATTCCGACGAAGCGAACGAGATCGCGACGCCGGAGATCGGCAGGCTGCGTGGCATCGCGCGCGAGTGCGGCATCGACGAGCACGTGCATTTCGTCGGCCGTCATGGACGAAGCGAGCTGAAGCACTTCTATAACGCAGCCGACGTGTTCGTGACGACGCCGTGGTACGAGCCTTTCGGCATCACGCCGCTGGAGGCGATGGCGTGCGGCCGGCCTGTCATCGGCGCGGACGTGGGCGGCATTCGCTATTCGGTGGCGCACGGCGAAACAGGCTTGCTCGTGCCGCCGAAGAACCCGTCGGCGGTTGCCGCCGCGCTCGTGACGCTCAAGCGCGATCCCGCGCTCGCCGAGAGAATGGGCGAAGCGGGCCTCGCCCGCGCCAACGCGATGTTCACGTGGTCGAGCGTCGCTCAGGCGCTCGCACAGGTCTACGCGCGCCTCTGCGACGACGAAGGACAAGCTGCGGAACGCGTCGCGATGGGCGGAGCCGCGCGATGACGCCGACATTGCGACCCGCGATCTTCATCGACAAGGACGGCACCCTGCTCGACGATGTGCCGTGGAACGTCGATCCAGTGAAGATGCGTCTCGCGTCGGGCGCGCTCGACGCGCTGCGTCTGTTCGCGTGGCTTGAATTGCCCATCTTCGTGATCAGCAATCAGAGCGGCATCGCGCTCGGCAAGTTCGAGCGGCGCGCGCTCGATCAGGTCGAAGCGCGTCTGCATGAACTCGCGGCAGAAGCGGGCGCTTCGCTCGCCGGTATCTATTGGTGCCCGCATCATCCGCAAGGCGTCGTGCCTGAATTGACGCGCGTATGCGAATGCCGCAAGCCCGCGCCCGGCCTGATTTTGCGTGCCGCGCGCGAGCATCGCCTCGATCTCTCGCAGAGCTGGTTCATCGGCGACATACTCGACGATGTCGAAGCGGGGCATCGCGCGGGCTGCCGCAGCGTGCTGATCGACAACGGCAACGAGACCGAATGGCTGCGTGGCGAAGGACGCGAGCCGGACATCGTCGCGAAGGACATGTACGAGGCGGCGATCGCCGTCGTCAACGCGGAGTGTCCCGCATGAAGCCGACGCTTGCACCCGTGGTCGAAGCGCATGCGCGCAAGAGTGCCGCCAATGCGCCGCGCGAATGGGGCGCGGATGTGAAGCGCATTCTCTGCATTCGTCTCGACAATCTCGGCGATGTGCTGATGACGACGCCCGCGCTGCACGCCCTGCGCGCGGCGCAACCGGGCAGGCATCTGACCTTGCTCGCATCGCGAGCGGGCAAGGCGACGGCGCCCTTCATCGATGCGATCGACGATGTGATCGAATACGATGCGCCGTGGGTCAAGCAGGATGCGCCCATCGACGCCCTCGCCGATCTCGCCATGCGCGCGCGCCTCGCGGCGGCGCACTTCGATGCAGCGGTGATCTTCAGCGTCTACAGCCAGAATCCATTGCCCGCCGCGATGCTTTGCCATCTCGCCGGCATTCCGCTGCGGCTCGCGCACTGCCGCGAAAACCCCTACGGCCTGTTGACCGACTGGGTTCAGGAAACAGAACCGCAGCACGGCACGCGTCATGAAGTCGAACGGCAACTAGCGCTCGTCGCGCGAGTGGGCGCGAAAACCGGCGAAACGCGGATGCGCTTCTCCGTTCGCCCCGCCGATGTCGATGCGCTGGCGCAAAAGCTCCTTGCCCGCGATGTCGATATGCATGCGCCCTTCATCGTCGTGCATCCGGGCGCGAGCGCGGAGTCGCGCCGTTACCCCGTCGAGCGATTCGCCGAAGCGATCGAACGTCTCGGCGCGCAACTGCAATGGCCGGTGCTCGTGACGGGTTCGCGCGGCGAAAGTCCGCTATGTCACGCAGCGTGCAGGGCGAGTCCTTACGCGCACGATCTCTCCGGCGCGCTCGAACTCGGCGAACTCGCCGCGCTCATTCAACGCGCCCGCGTGCTCATCTCGAACAACAGCGGGCCGGTGCATCTCGCGTCGGCGCTGGGCACGCCCGTCGTCGATCTGTACGCGCTCACGAATCCGCAACACATGCCGTGGCAAACGCCGCATCGCGTGCTCTATCGCGATGTGTCCTGCCGCTGGTGCTATCGCAGCGTGTGTCCCGAAGGTCATCACGCGTGTCTCGCGGGCGTCCATGTGGACGAGGTCGTAGAGGCCGCGCTCGAACTGATCGAAGAGCATCCATCGCCCGTCAACCCGATAACACAGGCTAGCTAATCCATGTACACCCTGGGAATCAATGCGGTTTATCACGACAGCGCGGCGGCGCTGGTCAAGGACGGCGTCGTCATCGCGGCGGCCGAGGACGAACGCTTCACGCACGTCAAACATGCGAAGCGTCCCGTGCCGTTTTCCACATGGCAGCTTCCATTCGATGCGATCGACTATTGCCTGAAGGAAGCGGGCATCGAACTGGCGGATGTGGATCACATCGCTTATTCATACGATCCGCATCTCTTTTCCGGCATGCCAAAGGATGCGCGGGCGAACATCGCGTTGCCGATGATTCCCAACGCGCAACCGATAAGCAATCCTTCCGAATCGCCGTGGGACCCGCTGTTCCTGAGCTATATCGTGAACGCGAAGGGACAGTTGCTGGACGGCGCGCCGCATCATCTGAAACGGCGTTTCGCGAGCGGCGGCCGCGCGCCGCGCTTTGCATGGCATAACGTCGATCATCATCTTTGTCACGAAGCGAGCGCGTTTCTCGCCGCGCCTTTCGACGACACCGCCGTACTCACGATGGACGGGCGCGGCGAAGGCGTGACGACGAGTCTCGGGCAATTCGTCGATGGCGAGTACACGCGCATCAAGCAGGTGGAGCTGCCGCATTCTCTCGGCCTGCTCTATGAAGCGGTGACGGCCTATCTCGGCTTCCTGCACTCTTCCGATGAATACAAGGTCATGGCGCTCGCGTCGTTCGGCAGGCCCGCTTATGTCGATCAATTCCGCGAGATCGTGAAGTATCGCCGCGACGGCAGCTATACGGTGGACGCCCCGCGTCTCGTCGAACGCTTTGGCCCCGCGCGCGAACGTGGCGGCGCGCTCACGCAGGATCACTTCGATATCGCGCATTCATTGCAGGTCGTGCTCGAAGAGACGGCGCTCGAACTCGCGAAGTGGCTGCACGAACGCACGGGCCTGAGCAATCTCGCGATGGCCGGCGGCGTCGCGCTCAACTGCGTGATGAATGCGCGCCTGCGCGATCGCGGGCCGTTCGATGAAATCTGGGTCCAGCCGGCCGCCGGCGACGCGGGCACCGCGCTGGGCGCAGCATTGTGGACCGACTATCGCGAGCGCGCGAAAGCGGGCGATCTGAGCCGCAAGTGGCGCATGGATCACGCGTACCTCGGCCCGGCATTCGATGACGACGAGATCGAAACGTTTCTGAAGTGGACGCGCGCGCCGTATCGCAAGCTCACGAATATCGCCGAGGAAACCGCCGACATACTCGCGCAGAACCGCGTCATCGGCTGGTATCAGGGACGCACCGAGTTCGGCCCGCGTGCGCTCGGCGCACGTTCGATTCTCGCCTCTCCCGTCGAAGCGTCGATGCAGGCGCGCCTGAACGAGATCAAGGATCGCGAGGATTTCCGTCCGGTCGCGCCCGTCGTGATGGAAGAACACGCGGCCGACTGGTTCGTCGATGCGCGCGTCGCGCCGTTCATGCTCTTCGTGTTCGACGTGCGCGAAGAAATGCAGGCGCGCATTCCGGCCGCCACGCATATCGACGGCACCGCGCGCGTGCAGACGGTCAATCGTTCGCAGCATCCGCTTTACTACGATCTGCTCGCGGCGTTCAAGCAACGCACGGGCGTACCGGTGCTCGTCAACACGTCGTTCAATACGCGCGGCGAGCCGATGGTGAACACGCCGCGCGACGCGCTCGAATCGTTCTGGACCTCGCCGCTCGATGCGCTCGTGATCGGTTCGTTCCTCATCGAAAAGCCGGGCGCGCGCACATGAGCACCTACGCCGAACTTTTCGAGCACGGCGCGACGAGCGCGATCGATGCGCCCGTCGCGCCGCGCGGCGATTTCATCCCGGACGTGTCCGTGGTCGTGCCGACGTATCGCCGCCCAGCGATGCTCGAACGCTGCGTGCTCGCGCTCGCGGCGCAGACATACGATCCGGCGCGCTACGAGATCATCGTGTGCGACGACGGCCCCGACGAAGCGACGAAGGCATGCGTGCAGCGCCTGTCGCAATCGCGCGCGCGACGCGGCCCGCTGATCCGCTACGTTCCCGTGACCGCGACGCAAGGTCCGGCGGGCGCGCGCAACGCGGGCTGGCGCGCATCGCTTGCAAGACACATCGCGTTCACCGACGACGACACGATTGCCGATCCGAACTGGATCGCGAACGGCATGCGCGCACTCAATGCAGGCGCGGATGCCGTGTCGGGACGCATCGTCGTGCCGATAGGCCCGCGCCCGACCGATTACGAACGCGATGCCGCGGGACTCGCTAACGCCGAGTTCGCCACGGCGAACGCATTCGCCACGCGCGCGGCGCTCGAACGCACGGGCGGCTTCGATGCGCGCTTCACGTCCGCGTGGCGCGAGGACTCCGATCTGCAATTCGCGCTGATGAATGCGGGACTCGTCATCGCGCGCGCCGAAGATGCAACCGTGCTGCACCCCGTTCGCCCGGCACGCTGGGGCGTGAGCATCTCGCAGCAGAAGAAGAGTCAGTTCGACGCGCTGCTCTTCAAGAAATATCCCGCGATGTTTCGCGCGCGCATCCGGCGCAATCCGCCACTTCTCTACTACGCGATGCTCGCGGCGCTCGTCGTCGCGATCGGCTCGGTGGTCGCGAGCGCACCGCGCGTCGCCGCCGTGGCGTTAGCGGTCTGGGCCGCGATGACCATCTGGTTCGCCACGCAACGATTGAAGACGACGGCGCACACGCCGTCGCACGTGGCGGAGATGTTGTGGACGTCGGCGATCATTCCGTATCTGTCGATCTACTGGCGCTTTCGCGGCGCGCTCAAGTTCAAGGTGTTCTTCTTATGAACATCGAGCGCATCGTTATCTTTCGCGCGCTGCAACTCGGCGACATGCTGTGCGCCGTGCCCGCGCTGCGCGCGCTGCGGCGTAGTCATCCGAAGGCGCATATCGCACTCGTCGGCTTGCCGTGGGCGCAAAGCTTCGTGGATAGATATGCGCATCTCGTCGATGAACTGATCGTGTTTCCCGGCGCGATCGGCTTTCCCGAACAAGAGGAAACCGATGCGCATTTGCCCGGCTTTTCGAGCACGCTTCGTGAGCGTCGCTTCGATCTCGCGGTTCAATTGCATGGCAGCGGCGGCGTGGCGAACGATATCGTCGAGGGCATGGGCGCTCGTCTGAACGCTGGCTTCCTGAAGCCGGACGAAGCCATGCGTGAAGGCGTCTTCATGCCCTGGCCAGACGCTCTTCCAGAGCCCGCGCGATACACCGCGCTTATGCAGCGTCTCGGCATGGATGCACACGATCTCGAACTGGAAATTCCGCTGACCGATGCGGACATCCGCGAATGCGATGCGCTGATCGATACATACGCGATCGATTGCGGCAAGCTCGTGCTCGTGCATCCGGGCGCGCAGTTGCCTTCACGTCGCTGGCCCGTCGAGCGCTTCGCCGAAGTGGCGCGCGAGCTTTCGCAAGCGGGCTGGCGGATCGCCGTCACCGGCAGCGCGAACGAAGCGCCGCTCGCCGCGCGCGTGATACGCGACGCCGGCCCGCGCGCGATCGATCTCGCCGGGCGCACGTCGCTCGGGTCGCTCGCCGCGCTGGTTGAGAGATCGCGGCTCATCGTATGCAACGACACGGGCCTGTCGCACGTCGCGGCGGCCGTGCGCACGCCGAGCGTCGTGATCGCGTCGGGCAGCGACACGCGCCGCTGGGCGCCGCTCGACCACGCGCGTCATCGCGTGCTGGCGGATTGGCCGTCATGCCGTCCATGCGCGTTTCGCGTCTGTCCTTATGGCCACGAATGCGCGCTGAACGTGAGCGTGCAATCCGTGATCGACGCAGCATTCGCTCAACTGGAAACGACCGTCCGAGAGGAGACGCTTCTTCATGTCCACGACTAGTTCCCGGCGCCTGCGCGTGCTTACTTGGCATATCCACGGCAATTATCTTTACTACCTGAGCCAAACGCCGCACGACTTCTATCTCGTCACGCGTCCCGGTTATCCACCGGGTTATGCGGGCACGGCGGGCGCTTTGCCATTCGGTTCGAACGTCCATGAAATTCCGGCGAGCGAAGTCCAGTCGCAATCGTTCGATGCCGTGCTCTTTCAACACAAGCGTCAATGGGACGACGACCGCATCAACGTTCTCAGCGACGCGCAACGCCGTCTGCCGCGCGTCTACATCGAGCATGATCCGCCGCAGGAAAACCCCTTCGAACAAAAGCATTGGGTGCAGGAACGCGACACGCTGCTCGTGCACGTCACGCACTTCAACAAGCTGATGTGGGACAGCGGCGAAACGCCGACGCGCGTGATCGAACACGGCGTGATCGTGCCCGATGGCGTGCGCTACAGCGGCGAGCTTGAACGCGGCATCTCGGTGATCAATCATCTGCGCCAGCGCGGCAGACGGCTCGGCGACGATGTCTATGCACAGGCGGCCGCGCGCGTGCCGCTCGATCTCGTCGGCATGGATGCGCGGTCGGCGGGCGGCATTGGCGAGATCGGCAATCTGGAGCTCGCGGCGTTCAGCGCGCGCTATCGCTTCTTCTTCAATCCGATCCGCTGGACGAGTCTCGGGCTCGCCATCGTCGAGGCGATGACGATCGGCATGCCGATCGTGGGTCTCGCCACGACCGAACTCGCCACGGTGATCCGCAACGGCGAGAGCGGCTTCGTGCATACCGACACTCACGCGCTCATCGACGCAATGCAACACCTGCTGCGCGATCCCGCCGAAGCGCGGCGTCTCGGCGAAGGCGCGCGCCGCACCGCGCTCGAACGATTCCATATCGCACGCTTCGCCCGCGACTGGGACGAGACGCTGCGCCACGTATGCAGCTAGCAAACACTCAAGGAAGAAGGCGACATGAGAGAAGCCTATAGGAAGCGGATTCTGGTGACGGGCGGCGCGGGCTTTCTCGGCTCGCATCTGTGCGAGCGGCTGCTCGCGCAAGGCCATGACGTGCTGTGCGTCGACAACTTTTACACCGGCGCGAAGGACAACATCGCGCATCTGCTCGACAGCCCGAACATCGAACTGATGCGTCATGACGTGACCTTCCCGCTCTATGTCGAAGTCGACGAGATCTACAACCTCGCGTGTCCCGCATCGCCGATTCATTACCAGCACGATCCCGTGCAGACGACGAAGACGAGCGTACACGGCGCGATCAACATGCTCGGACTTGCCAAGCGCGTGCATGCACGCATCTTTCAGGCATCGACGAGCGAAGTGTATGGCGATGCGCACGTGCATCCGCAGCAGGAGGCGTACTGGGGCAACGTGAACCCGATCGGTCCGCGCTCCTGTTACGACGAGGGCAAGCGTTGCGCGGAAACGCTCTTCATGGACTATCGGCGGCAGCATGGACTGTCGATCAAGATCGCGCGCATCTTCAATACGTACGGGCCGCGCATGCATCCGTCGGACGGGCGCGTGATCTCCAACTTCATGATGCAGGCGCTCTCGGGCCAGCCGATCACCGTGTACGGCGAAGGCACGCAAACGCGCTCCTTCTGCTATGTCGACGATATGGTGGACGCCTTCATCCGCCTGATGAACACGCCCGACGAACTCACCGGGCCCGTGAATCTCGGCAATCCGCACGAGCTTTCGATGCTTGATATCGCGCGGCGCATCATCGCGCTGACGGGTTCGTCATCGGAGATCGTGTTCAAGCCGTTGCCGATGGACGATCCGTGGCATCGTCAGCCGGACATCTCGCTCGCGCGCGACGCGCTCGGCTGGACGCCGACCACGTCGCTCGACGAAGGCCTGCGACGCACGGCGCAGCATTTTCGTGGCGTGATCGAAGCCGCGGATGCACGCGCTGCGCAGAACGTCTAGGACGCGCGCGCCGTCACGCCGCCGATGGTCGCGATGAGCTTCGGCGCGGCCACCGGCTTCGTCAGGTGCGCCTGAAAGCCCTCGGCCCGGGCACGCAAACGTGCATCCGCCTGGGTGTGACCCGTCAGCGCGATCGCGGGCATGCGCTCGGACAGCGAAGCGCCGCGGTGCGCCTCTTCCTCGCGAATGAGGCGCAGCACGTCGTAGCCGTTCTGTTCGCCGCCGAGCACGATGTCGCATAGAAGCACGTCCGGCCACTGCGCAGTGGGAAGCGCTCGCAGACGTCCAAGCGCTTCATCGCCCGATGCGCACGGCACGATATGCGCGCCCACCGATTCGAGCACGGCTTCGAGCGCGTCGCGCGCGTCTTCCTGATCGTCTAGGACCATCACCGTGATGCCGGCAAGCGCGTCGTCGTGCGTGAGTTGATGCGCTTGCGGATCGTCGATCACGGGGCGCAGCGGCATCGTCGCAACATACGCGACATGCGCATCGATATAGCGCACCGTGAAGCTGCCGCCCATCTCGGTCAACGCGGCTTCGAGGCGGCGCATCTGCTGCGACGACAGATCGGCGGGGCTCGCGCGCTGACCGATGACCGTGAGATTCGCATGGTTGGCTTCGCGGAACACGCGCAACTCGATGCGCTCGCCGCGCGCCGACGCGCTCATCTGCGAGCGGCACAGGTCGGCCACGATCTGCTGCAGCACGCTCGCATCGCCCGAAACGCGCAAGCCCGGGTCGCTGATCACCGTATAGAGATTCACGCCGCGCGTGGCGATCTCGTCGTGCAGCGCATCGACCACGCCGGCGACGAACGCATCGAGGCCGAGCGCCGTGGCGGACACCTTGCGTTGCGCGTGCTTCAACTCTCCTTGCTGCCACTGCAGCGACCACATGCGCGCGTACACGCCATCGCGCGCGATCAACTCGTCGTGCTGCCCTTGCTCGACGATGCGCCCATGCTCCATCACGAGGATCCAGTCGGCATCGACGACCGTGGAGAGACGGTGCGCGATCACGATCGACGTGCGGCCCTGCGCGAGCCTGTCCAGCTCGTTCTGGATCGCGCGCTCGGAGCGCGTGTCGAGCGCGGACGTCGCCTCGTCGAACACGATGATGCGCGGGTTCTTGAGAATCGCCCGCGCAATCGCGATACGCTGACGCTCGCCGCCGGAAAGCCGCACGCCACGTTCGCCCACGCGCGTGTCGTAATGATCCGGCAAGCGCTCGATGAAACCGTCGAGTTGCGCCGCGCGCGCAGCCTGCACGATGTCCGCGCGCGTGGCGTCGGGTCGGCCATAGCCGATGTTGTAGGCGATCGTGTCGTTGAAGAGCACGGTGTCCTGCGGCACGATGCCGATGGTCGCGCGCAAGCTGTTCTGCGTGACCTGCGCGATGTCCTGCCCGTCGATGCGTATCGCGCCCGCTGTCGGCTCATAGAGCCTGAACAGCAGCTTCACGAGCGTCGACTTGCCCGATCCGCTGCCACCGACGACCGCGAGCTTCTTGCCCGGATGCGCGCGGAAATCGACGTCGCGCAGGATCTGCCGCGCCGGATCGTAGCCGAACTCGACGTGATCGAACTCGATCTCGCCCGAGGTCACGACGAGCGGCTGCGCCTGCGCCTCATCGACATCCTCGCGCACGCGGCCGCGCGACAAAAGTATGCTGAACATCCGCTCCACGTTCACCATCGCGTCGTTGGTCTCGCGAAACACGAAGCCGAGCGTGTTGAGCGGATTGCACACCTGCACGATATACGCGTTCACGAGCACGAGATCGCCCACGCTCATCGTGCCCGCGACGACGTGCTGCGCCGCGCGCAGCATCACCGCCGCGATGCCTATCGCGATGATGGTGCTCTGCCCGACGTGCAGCAGCGTGAGCGCGCGCTGATTGGCGATGCGCGCGTGTACCCAGTCCTCCAGCACGCTCGAAAGCCGCCGCGTTTCGATGCTTTCGCTCGCGAAGAACTTGACCGTCTCGTAGTTGAGCAGGCTGTCGACGACGCGGCTGTCCGACTGCGCTTCGAGGCTGTTCACCGCGCGTTGAAAGCGCATGCGAAAGCGCGTGAAGATGACAGTCCACACCGAATACAGCACGAAGGTCGCGCCGATGATCGCCATGAATTCGAGCGCATACGCGTGCACCATGACGGCGACGATGGTGCCGATCTCGATCATCACCGGCACGATGGTGAAGAGCGAGGTGCCGAGCAGAAAGCCGATGCCGTCCGCGCCCTTCTGCACGTCGCGCACGACGGCGCCCGTTTCGCGCCGCGCATGAAAGCGCGCGCCGAGCGCGTGAAGATGCGCGAAGGTTCGCTCGGTGAACGACGCCACCGTGCGCTGCGTGACGATGCTGAATACGACGTCGCGGGCCTCGTTGAGCATATCGCCGAGATAGCGCAGCAGCACGTAGGCGAGCACGAGAAAGACGGGAAAGACGACGCTCGATGCCGGATGGCTGAACTCGTCGATGACGCGCTTGAGCAACAGAGGCACCGCGACCACCGCGAGCCGCGCGCCGATCATCAAAGCGACCGCGGCCGCAGTCTGGTAACGCCACGCCCACACCGCGCGCCACAGGTCACTGGCGATACGTCCGCGCAGACGTGCGCGCTCCTTTTCCCGCGTGGCTTGAGCCGTCACTCCTTCGCGTCCCGGCGCTTGCCCTTCGCCGACGACTGCGCGTTCTTCGTCTGCATGCACTGCTCCTCGATGTGGCTGAGCGTCTCCCGATCCGCGCCCGCTCCACCGGCGATGCCGGCGGCGGATTTGGCCGACGCATGACTTCTCGATGTCGTGTTGCCCAGCCGCCCAATGTTCGGTTGTGCGTGGGCTTGCATGGCGCCGACCATGCGAGCGCAGGCGGACGTGATGACGATTTCCGATCGAAAGGTGCGGTTCATTGTGCTCCTTTGCTGCGACGACGCGCCAGTCGGCGCATGTGTTGGTCTGCTCTTTCTGACTGTGCGCTTTTCGCGCCGTGCGGCACCCTTCTCAGGCGACCGGTTCCAGTGCCACCTTGATCCAGCCTGGCTGCCGCCGATCGAAGGCCTTGTACGCGTCGATTACGTTCATCAGCGGCTCGCGTGTGCTCAGCACGCGCAGCGGATCGAACGAACCGTTGCGGACGCGCTCGATGAGTCCCGGCGTAACTGCACGATGATTGCAATTTCCCATCTTGATGGTCACGTTCTTGTTCATCGCGACACCCAGGGGAAAGAAGCGATCGTTCGGCGGATACACGCCAATGATGCCAAGCGTGCCCGCCTTGGCGAGGGCCGCGATGCTCCAGTCCAGCGCTTGCGTCGGCGCATCGCCCGGCACCCAGTTGCCGCCCGATACGCGGCGCTCCGGCGTCACGGTCCGGCTTTCCTGCTCGCCCTCGTTCGCGCTCTCCTCTGATGCGGCCGGCCCTCGCTGAGCGTGAACGGCATCGACGCCCACGGCATCGATGGCTCGGTCTACGCCGATGCCCCCCGTCAGCGCGAGGATCGTCTGCACCGGATCTTCCTCATCGAAGTTGACGACCTCCGCTCCCTGCGCGCGCGCCATGTCCAGGCGGTCCCCGAGCCGGTCGATCACGATCACGCGTCCCGCGCCGAGCATGAAGGCGCTCGCGACGGCAAACTGTCCGACCGGTCCGGCGCCGAACACCGCTACCGTGTCGCCCTCTCTCACCTCCGCAAGCTGCGCTCCGAAAAAACCGGTGGGAAAGATGTCTGACATGAGAATCGCGCGTTCGTCGTCGATGTTCTCGGGCAACCTGAGCAGGCTCGCGTTCGCGAGCGGCGTGCGGGCATACTGCGCCTGCAGGCCGTTGAACGGTCCAGTGGATTTCGGGCCGCCGAAGAACGCCGTCCCCGCCGCGGGTCCGTTCGGATTCGCGGAATCGCACTGCGCCGTGTAGCCCTTGCGGCAATACGAGCAGAATCCACACGAGATGGTCGACGGAATGAGCACCCGATCGCCCGCCTTCAGGTTTCGCACGCCCTTGCCGACCTGTTCGATCACGCCCACGCCTTCATGACCGAGAATCGTTCCGGGAACCATTCCGGAGAGCGTGCCGCGCACCATGTGCAGATCGGTCCCGCAGATGGCACTCGCCGTCAGGCGAACGATGGCATCCTGATCGTGCTGGATTGCTGGGTCGGCTACGTTGTCGAGCGAGATGTTGCCGATGCCGTGAAAAACGACTGCTTTCATCGCGGGCTCCGTTTTGACATGGCGGAATGCATAGACAGCGAGCAATCGATGCGCCACCTATATAGCGAACCAGTTGATAGATTTGGATAATTGATGGCTGACTCGTCAATTCGGTCATTCGGAGGTGTGGCAATCACCGGCGTGCTTGTGGCTAATCGGCTCGGCGGGCGCTTCACCAATTTTTCACCCGCTTACCGTTGCCAACTTATGGTGTTCGGCTCGACGCCGGAAGACGCTTGCGCGACGTGCTTTTCTACCGCACACGAAGTAAGCCGCGCTCGCGAAAAACGGCCGTCCAAATATATGAAACAATGGGGTTTTATTGGTCCATCGCATGAGCGTCAGAACTCGGAATAACGTCCACATACAAGGCAATGGATCTTCGACGGTCGTGTTTGCCCACGGATTTGGCTGCGACCAAAATATGTGGCGCCTCTTTGCGCCAAGCTTTGCTGAGCGGTATCAGACGATCCTGTTCGACTTGGTCGGAGCCGGCGATTCCGATCTCACCGCTTACGACCGCGTGAAATATAGCTCGCTCCACGGTTACGCAGCAGACGTATTGGAGATCGTGGACGAGTTCGCCACCGGGCCGGTGATCTACGTGGGTCATTCCGTGAGCGCAATGATCGGCATGCTCGCGGCGATCAAGCATCCATGCCGATTTGCAGCCAACGTCATGATCGCCCCATCGCCCTTCTTCATCAACGACAGGCCTTACGAAGGCGGCTTTACCCGCGCGGACATCGACGAGATGCTGCGCACGCTTGAGAGCAACTATTTAGGGTGGTCGAGCGCAATGGCGCCGCCCATCATGGGGGCGCCAAATGGCCCCGAGTTGGGTGAAGAGCTTACCAACAGCTTCTGCCGCACTAACCCCGAGATTGCCAAGCACTTCGCGAGAGTGACATTCCTGGCGGACCACAGAGCGGACCTCGTGCAAGTCACCACGCCAACTTTAATTGTCCAGTCCGACGACGACGTTCTCGCACCGGTAGGGGTTGGGCATTACATGCATGCGCGGATGCCGACCAGCACCTTAGCCATTGTGAAGAACGTTGGTCATTGCCCGCACCTGACAGCGCCGGGACCGAGCAGACAGGCCACGGAAGCCTTCCTCGATAATCTCGGGCTGTGACGACGAAATTATGCAGGCATTCGACTCGAATACTGATGCTTACGATCGGGCCCCCTGCGGTCTCGTCACCACAAAGGTCGATGGAACGATCGTTCGCGCCAATACCACGTTTTACAGGTGGTGCGGGTTTGACGCCGCTGAACTGATCGGCGCTCGTCGGATTCAGGACTTACTCACGGTGGGCGGAAGAGTCTTCCATCAAACGCACTTGGCCCCTCTGTTGCTCATGCAACGCGCGGTGTCCGAGGTCAAACTTGATATTCGCCACAGGGCCGGTCACAAGGTGCCGATGTTGATCAATGCGATGCGCCACGGCGAAGGTGATGCGCAACTCGACGACTTCGCTTTTTTCATCGTCACCGACCGTGACAAATACGAGCAAGAGCTCCTAACAATGCGTCTGAGGGCTGAGGAGTCGCTCGAAGCCAAGCAACAGGCTGAGCTGGCGCTTCAAGCGATCGATCGTCGTAAGGACGAATTTCTTGCGACCCTCGCGCACGAACTGCGCAACCCACTTGCTCCTATCCAGGCGGTTGTAGCGTTACTCCGGAAGGAAGAATTGTTAAATCCTCAGGCGGTCTGGTCTCGCGGCGTGCTCGAACGCCAAGTCCGACAGATTGCGAGGCTCGTCGATGACTTGCTGGAAGTATCGCGCGTGGCCGAGGGAAAGCTCGAACTGCGACGGGAGCGCGTCGATCTGAATGCGGTGATCCGGCAGTCGATCGAGGGCTCGCGAAACCTCATTAACGCTTCATCGCATACGCTGCGGCTGACGTTGCCCGACAGCCCCATCCTGCTAACCGCCGACCCCGCGCGGCTGACCCAAGTCATTCAGAACCTGATCAACAATGCGGCCAAGTACACGCCAACGGGAGGCATGATCGAAGTCGCCGCTGCACGTCAAGGAGATGAGGCCTTGATCACCGTCCGAGACAATGGCATCGGGATTTCTGCCGAGCATCTGCCGACGATCTTTGGGATCTTTGCACAACTTGCGCCTGCGATATCGCGCGCCCAGGGAGGCCTGGGAATTGGACTGTCTTTGGTGCGCGCTTTGGTCGAGCGCCACCGGGGCACCGTTTCAGTGACAAGCGAAGGCATCGGTCAGGGAAGCGAATTTGTAGTCCGCCTCCCGATCTCGCTCGATCAAACCGATTACGCGCTTCCCTCCACAAGCCGTTCGGCCTCAGTTGTCCAAAGTCGCCGCATCTTGGTCATCGACGACAACGAAGATGCGGCTCTCAGCCTCGCCATGCTTTTGGACAGTGATGGCCATGACGTTCACACTGCACACGACGGCGCATCAGGACTCAAACAGCTGTTGGAGTCAGTCCCGGAAGTCGTTCTGCTCGACATCGGCCTCCCCGATGTCAATGGCTATGAATTAGCGAAGCGGATCCGCCAGCTTCCAGAGGGCCGCGATGCGCTCCTTATTGCATTGACAGGTTGGGGACAGGAGCAGGACAAGCTCGACGCTCTTGCGGCTGGCTTCGACAAGCATCTCATCAAGCCCGTCGACTATCCGATGTTGCTGGATTTTCTCCGTTAGCGGCGAACGCTTGCTGTGCGCTCGTGACGCGCCAGAGCCGCGAGGGACAAGCACACTGCCTCGAAGCGCGCGATATGCGGCTACCAGCGCGTTGATTTCGAAGGCGTGGCTGAGCCGGTCGTCCACATGGTGACGGGCGACTTCATTGAAGTTCGAATCGGCGTCAGGATGCTGGCCGACCGACTTCGCCTGTTGCTGTGCGCCGGACTGTGTCCCACGCATGTCGGCCGCGATGCCCCGAAGCAACTCGCGCGCTGAATTGCGCAACTTGTGCTCGGTGAGACGACTATCCGCTTCGCTAAGCACGCCCGCATACGGGGTCCAGTCGTTGATTATCAGGAAGGTTGGCTTCGATGAAATCCGACAGCGTCATATGTCCTCGCGACGCTGGTTCCCCAACGATGTCCGGCAATGGGCAGTGCCGCATTACGTTGTGTTCGTTGCGCCGCGAAGCGACTCCGGGAATACACGGTGCTGATAGATCGAAGCACAACATCGCGAAACGAACATGCCATTATCGCTCCACCACGCGCGCTGGACGTCACGCACGCTGCTTCCGCCGGCGAACGCCCGCCGCCGGCTCCTTGTCGTCGACGACTACCGCAGCGGCGCAGAAGCCATTTCTGATTTTCTCTCTCTGTCCGGCTACGACGCCCGTTTTGTGACGAGCGGCGCCGAAGTCTGGGGCGCAGTCACTGCCCATGTGCCCGAGATTGCAGTACTTGACATCAATATGCCTGGCATGGATGGATTCGCCGTTGCGCAACGCCTGCGTCGGGATCCGCGCACGCAGCTTATTGTGATTGTCGCCTTCACCGCTCAGGAGGAACTCGACGTTCGAAGAGACGGGATCGCGGCCGGTTTTGATGGCTACTGCAAGAAGCATGGTAATCCAGGGCTACTCCTCGATCTGCTCGTTCAAATGAACCAGTAAGCCTTGGTCGATTTTGCGTCGTCGCTTGTCGGCACGCAGAACCAATTCGTCGGTAACGGGTGTTGGCTAGCCGCGCGAGCTCGTCGGTGTTCAACTCGCGAACCGCCGCTTACCGAAATCCGCCCGCGCTGACAACAACAACCCCCACGTCGCCATTAGCGTCGGGCAACCGCGATACCGACCAGGGGCGTCTTCTGCCGCATCACGATGTCGCTGGGAGGCAGTCTCCATGAAAATGCGGTCACGATGAGGACGCTCACGGCCTTGGCCGACCGCCTTACTGGTCCTTCACTCGGAGGCCCGGAAGTCGGAACGGAACACGATCAATGCAGTGCCAATTGACGCTATCGGTATGCACCGGACGACTCTCCGCCGAGGCGTCTCCGCACAGACTCGGTCGGGATGGAGGCCGATTTCCTCGGCAAACTGCTCGACTTCTCGCACCGACTTAAATAGGCCGAAAACGATCTCCTCTGATCCGATACCCAGAACATTGCCCTTTAGACGCGCTGGTGATGCGTAACGTCTTCAGCTCTCTTTCCATCATTGCTGTCCTTGAACCCTTCGCTTCGGTGGACTTTCAACCAACCCGCATTATCGACACCGCGCGGCCAGCATCCAAACAGTAGCCCATCGTCTCGCGCGCGCCATTGCTTCTGGGGTCTTTGCGACCATGAAGCGCTCGATCGCGGAAATCATTCGACGCCTAGCGTACGCCTTAGCTTGCTCAGGAGTTTTCATAAGCCTCTGCTCGGCCAGATCGCGGAAGCAGGCCGAAAAATCGTCTTTACCTCGCGGTCCAGCTGAGGCATCGATTCCATATGCAGCAAAAACAAATCCTGGGCGCGCTCAAATAAGAGTCATTACTTTAACCGCCGGTTTTCAAATTCAAGGGGCGTACTACCCCCAGAATCAATGTCAGCGGTCGCGGCTCTTCAACACTACGAACGCATTTCGCGACTTATTCAAGCGCCCGCAAGCAACGCCGACCGGAGACCGTGGCTAACGCGGCGCACACCGCACATGCGCGACTGACGAATCGGAAGCAGCGCACGGCGTCGCGGCAGGCCATGGGCCATGCGGCCGGCTTGGCACGCGACGAAGTCGAGAGTTCATCCGAGGCGTTCGACATTGTGTTTTGTGTCGATTCCCTCGTCCGAACGACAACCGTACGACGATATTCCAAGGTTGACAACAACTTCGGTCTCCAATACATCCGATTTTCATTCACGCGAGCCGACGTGGAAGGTCCGCTTGAGACTTCATCTCGACGAAGCTCGAATCAGGTATCCCTAATCCCGACGACAGGCACAACGCTTGCGCTGGTTGCAAGGACGGCCGGGGGCGGCCGGACACGTTCTTTACTAATTGGATGACCCTATGAAACTTCTATCCACTCAAGATGGTCTCCCACGACTGTCATGGGCTTCGATAATCGCTGGCGTCATTATTTCGATGATCGTCTATCTGATCATGACCGTGCTCGGTACGGCCATTGGCACATCACTGCTGTCCCCTATGTCGAAGCCGGATCCGTTGCACGGGTTTGGCTTCGGGTCTGGGGTCTGGGTGATCGTTACCACCGTACTGGCGGTCTTCGTCGGCTCTTACTACGCAGGCCGCTGCGCACCGGTGCTCGGATGGCTTCACGGTCTCTTGTCGTGGGCCGTGATGACGCTGCTCGTCGTGTACGGCATGACCTCACTGATTACTGGCGCGGTGAGCACAGCGGGTAGTGTCGCGGCGACGACGGCGCAGGTAAGCGCGACCGCCGCAGATCGATCTGGCACGACCCCGTCGGTCGTTGACACCGCCAAGCAGCAATTACAGGCGGCGGCCGCATCAGCAGCGTCGGCCGCTTCAAGTCCGCAGGCCGAACAGACGGCGCGTGAGACGGCCGACACAGCCGCGCGGGGCGTGGCGCGTGCTAGCTGGTTCTCCTTTGCCGCGCTCATCGTGGGGGCAATCATCGCCATCGTCTCAGGCGGTGCCGGCTTTCGCCATCAGCCGCCAATCGAAGAAAGCGGGGGTACGGCAAACGGCGCCAATACGCCGCCGGTACGCAGCCGTGCAGCGCCTGCAGGCGGCCGTCTCTGAAGAGCGGCTTTCTGACAGCCGGCGCAGAACTGGCCAACGTGGTGATGAGGGAGGAACCAATGCGTGAGGAAAAGACTTCTGGTGCGATACCGGCGCCCGATCCGTCGGACGCCGTACGCGTGTCCGCGGTCAAGGAAGAGATGTCGGTCGGAATCACAACGGTGGAAACGGGCGCCGTGCGGGTGCGCAAAGTTATTCATGAAGAAATGCATCCTGTCTCGTTGCGCCTGCACTGCCAGCAGGTCGACGTGCAGCGCATACCAGTGAACCGGGCTGTTGAGGAGCGCGACGGGCCGCGGCGCGAGGGCGACACGCTCATCATTCCCGTCTACGAGTACGTCCCGGTGGTACGAATGCAACTGACTTTGAAGGAAGAAGTGCACGTCAAGACGACCGAGATGCAAAAAGATGTGACACATCGCGTGCTGACGAACTCGGAGGAGCTCGTCGTCGAGCGTCGCGAAGGCCCTGAGGGTCCCTGGAAGCAGGAGCCTGCCGCCGACTGACGCTCACGAGACGTCCGAACGCTCATTGAGTGACAGTTTGCGCAGCGTCCATCGATCCGTTTAACTTCATTTTGGAGAATCAAAAATGGTACAGACAGTCATCGGTGTGTTTAATTCGTTCGAAGACGCCGAGCGCGCTCGAAGCCGCCTGGAATCAGAAGGAATCTCCCGCTCGGACATCGAAGTTCATAGCTCTGGTCCCCGCGATGGCCTGGGACTGAGCGGCGATGCTACGGCGCGGTCCGCTACGCGCGAGACTGAAGTAGATCGTCCTCACGAAGGGCCGTTGGGCGGCATTGAACACTTCTTCAAAAGGTTGTTCGGGAGCAGCGACGAGCCTGAGGAGGTGGGTAACTATCATGAAGCGGTTCGTCGCGGGGGTGCGTTGCTCTCCGTCGACGTCGATGACGAGACCTCGATCGAGCGCGTCCGGGACGCACTGTATGCAGAAGGCGCCGTTGACATCGACTCGCGTGTGGCGCAGTGGCGCAGTGGCGGATACACAGGGTATGACCGAAATGCACCCGCCTATACTGCGGACGAGATAACCGCTGAACGCAAGGCGTTTCCGGTTGTTCAGGAATCGCTGGAAGTTGGCAAACGCGAGGTGCTGACGGGCGGCGTTCGCGTTTATTCACGCGTGACGGAAACGCCGGTCAGCGAATCCGTCAATCTGCGTGAAGAACACGCGACCATTGAGCGCAGAGTCGTGGACCGCCCGGCGACAGCGGTCGATCTGAAGGAAGGCTCTGTAGAGATCCGCGAGACCGCAGAAGAGCCCGTGATCGCGAAGACCGCGCGCGTCGTCGAAGAGGTGGTGGTCGGCAAGGAAGCATCTACCAAAACCCAGACCGTCAACGATACGGTACGTGGCACCGAAGTTGACGTCGAAAGAACGGCTGGAACCGGCGACAGTCCTGCTGCCCGAAGCGTCGATAAGCCGCCTCTTTAAAGCTATGGGGGTGGGGGCAACGCGACGGATCCGCACAGTCCCCCCTCGTTTGGTTCTCATCTGCACGATGCTCACGCTGCCTGATCGCGATTGCGGCGCGCAGCGGCCGTCGTGCTGGATCGATGACACAGCACGACTTGCTTGGCTTAGTTTCCGAACTCAACCTGTAGCAGGAACTCATGGCGAACACCGACGGTCTCGAACCGGTCAATTCCCTCATCACGGAGAAGGCTGACAATCCCTGTGAATTTCCCGCCAGCGCGAATCACGGCATTTCGGAAGAACAAACTAAGCCGCCCGCGACCGCCGGGGAAGGCGATTTTCGTAAAGCTTCTTAGTCGTGGGACACTAAATCATCCGGTGGTGACGCGCGCGCGAGCGCAAAAAGACTGACGCTAAACAATTTCGAGGTCTCGCTGACGGATTACGTCACGCCCGACTTGCTGCTCGGCGCGGCGTATATCTGCACGACGGGCCAGTACCATCCGCAGGACGCTTCGCCCGCGTGGCGCCAGGTCAACGCGGGCCTCAACTACTTTTCTGAGCGAGGGAACAGACCCGTTCCTCGTCGGGATCTATCAGCACGCGGCGAAGGATGCGCCGCATGCGCAGATCTTGCCCAACCGGTCCGGTTCAAGGGCTGAAGATTCGATCGCCCGTCGAAGCGTCACCTACCCCGCGGACTGCGATGCCCAGTCGCTGAAACCCGGCCCCTCGTAAATTGTTTTATGGCTGGCCCATTCCACTTCAGCGGCCGTTGCATACGTCACGCCTGGTTCCCACCAAAGCGCGCCCTCCTGCCGGAAAGACGGTCGTCTTTCCATTCGCGCCACCAACGACTCGAGCCTGGGTCGGCCTGGCGCCCGCCATGATAGTCGCAGTGGCCGACGCTCGATGAAGTGACAGAAACAAGCGAGCAGGATGTCCTGAGCGGAAACCACGCCGGGGACGAAAGCGCCGTCGGCACCGACGAGCTGAGCCTCAAACCAATCGAGAAGATGCTGATTGCGAATGGCACATCGCGCGGCATGTCCATTCTCCTCATGCCGGACTCCGGACCATTGCAGTTGCGATACCGTCGTCGTCGACACGCCGAAGGTTTGCAACGTCGCCAGGACGAGCTTGTCGTGCCAGATGTGGGTCGCGCGCACGTAGTCAGCCGCCAGCGGCGCCATGCCTTGTGGCGCAGGACAGCCTGCATAGCTGGACATGAGGTAGTCGATGATCACGGCGGAATCCCACAAGGTCATGCCGCCGTCAACCAGGGTAGGAACTTGCAGCGTGGGCGCCACCTTCGCACGCTCTTCGGCGCTGGGTGTCGTAAAGGTCTCCACGCGCTCGAAGTCGAGTCCTTTTTCGACAAGCACGATGCGTACGGCACGCGCGAATGGCGATCCTGTCGTGAAGAACAGCTTGCGCATGTTTTCCTCCATGACTGACGATCTCGTTGAACTCACCGACGGATGCCCTGCTCCTTCACGCCCGGCAACCGACTGATCGACGACCCAATTTCACGAGTCTGAACCTTTCGACGACAGCACACCACAGGCAAACAATAAATTTCGAACGTCTTGCGCGCCTCTCTTTGCGGCGGTTTTCCGGAGAAGAGGCGTTTGAGCGCCGCACCGGCCTTAACGCGTAAGAATCCGACCCAGCCGGCCAACCCCGTTTCGAGCTCGCGTCGAAGTGCGCCACGCGTACCCGCTGACGCGCCTATGACGGCGCGATGCCCTCGAGCAAGCCCCTCAACCGCCTCACCGCCTCGTCGGATTCGGATTGGATCGTGCCCTTCAGCAGGATCCAGTTCGAGAGCGCAACCATAGCGAGGGCGCGCGATAAGTGAACTCGCGAACGAAGCGTGTACCGTTCGCTTCCGGCGTGAGTGTATAGGTGACGGTGCCGGCGGCTCGGCCATCGATCAGCCCGTCGATCGACCAGGCTGCGGGATAGGTTGCCCTGCTTGCCGCGCATTCATTGAGTGGGTACAGGCCCGGTTGATTCCCGCTCAATCAGTGAGACATCGAGCATCGCCGGATACCCAGGAGATTTCCCAGCTATTCGATCGATGAGATATTCGGCGGCCAATTCACCCATCTCCCGGTCTGGAACCCGGATGGTGGTCAAGGGCGGCTGGAACTGCGCGGCAAGTTCGATGTCATCGCAGCCCGATATCGACACTACGCCAGGCACGTCCAGGCCCATCGCGTTTGCCTCAAGCAGCGCGCCAATCGCCAAGGTATCGTTTCCGCACATGATGGCCGTGGGGACAGGCGCCTCGCTCATCAACTGCCGGAAGGCCTTCCTTGCAAAGGGAATACGAACAATCGAGTTATCGGGAATGACGGCGAGATGCTGCGGTCGGATTGCGAAGCCATTTCTTGCGAGCGTCGCGTGGATCGCCTTCAGGCGTGCCTGCACGCGACTATTGTCCTTCTGCGATTGAAAGATCACGCCAAAGCGCTGGTGACCGAGCGCGAGCAAACGCTGCGTCATCAATTCATACGCGCGAGCATGTTCGATGCCGACGCAGGGATGATGACTGTCCTCGCGTTTGCCGAACGTGACCACATACGGAATACCCTTGGCCGCGAGCAGTTCGAACAGCGCATCAGGATAGTCGTCACCCACCAGCGCGAGCGCGTCGACGCCACGCGCGATCATTCCGCGCGCCTGCCGGTACCCTTCCGCGGGATCGTACGACGAACAGGCGACGAATACGGCCAGCCCTTCCACACCGAGACGCGACTGGAAAGCCTGAAGCTGCTGATGAAACTTCTCGTGTTCGAGCGTAGGCACGATTGCGCCAACTGCATATGACCTGCGCGAAACGAGCGAACGGGCTGCCGCATTTGGCACCCAGTCCAGTTGGTCGACTGCGGCCTGTACCTTCGCGCGCGTCCGCGCCGTGACCTTCGATGGCTCGTTCAAAAACCGGGACACGGTGGCAGTTGAAACGCCGGCCAGACGTGCCACGTCGGCGAGAAGCGGCTGTCCAGCGGATGCAATGTTCTCGAACGTCAATGGTTCAGATCGAGGCTCGTTGAAGGCAGTGGATTTGTCCGCTGCGCCATCGGAGGCTTCCATCGTTCTCGGATCTCAATGTAAGCGATACGCTTACGATAAGTGTTTCCCCTTAAAGACGCAACCGTCTAGCACGGTCATCATCCTTTCTAGGCCCAAAATGTAAGCGTTAATCATCGTATTAAACGTATTTAATTGGGCAATTTAACCGTTCCGCTGGCTCATCCCCGACCGATACGAAGTAACTTGATTTTCGCTTACATTTTTTCGTCGCGGCGCTGTTTGCTCGTTTGCAAGCGGTCTCGGCTGTCAAGAATCGCCCCTGCGGATGTCAGCGAAGTCATGCCAGACCTCGTCCCGACCGTTGCGCCACGTCATATAAGGAGACACACATGACCGATCAGCATTTACCGCTCATAGCGCCGCCGCGCATTCGACGTCAACAGAGCGTCGCGCTGGCCTTGCTCGTGTTGAGCGGCGTGATCAACTATCTGGACCGTGGAACGCTTGCCGTGGCCAATGAACTAGTCCGTGGAGATCTCGGGCTCACGATGGGGCAGATGGGCGTCTTGTTGTCGGCGTTTTCGTGGACCTACGCAGTCTGTCAACTCCCCGTTGGCGTGCTGGTCGACCGGATCGGGCCTCGCTGGCTTTTGGGGATCGGCCTTGTCGTCTGGTCGGTTTCTCAAGCTGCGGGCGGTTTCGCCTCGACGTTTGGTTACTTCGTAATCGCCCGGCTCGTACTCGGGATTGGCGAAGCGCCCCAGTTTCCTTCAGCGGCGAGAGTCGTCGGCAACTGGTTTCCGCCTGCGTCACGCGGCACGCCCACGGGAATCTTCAACTCGGCCTCGCCTCTTGGCATCGCACTGGCCCCATTGATCCTTTCGCCGCTGATCGCAGCATTCAACTGGCGCTCGGCGTTTTTCGTAACGGGTGCTGCCGGCCTTGTGGTCGCCATCATCTGGCTTGCGCTTTATCGGGATCCGGTGAAGTCGCGCATGACGACAGAAGAACGCGCCTACCTCGAATCCGGCGTCGATGTCTCCGCGAAGCCGCCTGCAAAAGTAAGCTTCGCGGAATGGCGGGCCCTGTTCTCCTATCCCGCCACCTGGGGCATGCTGATCGGCTTTTTCGGCTCGGTGTACCTCAACTGGGTCTATCTCACCTGGCTGCCGGGCTATCTGCGCACGGCGCGGCACATGAGCCTTACCAACACGGGCTTCGCCGCCGCGGTTCCGTTCTTCTGCGGGTTCCTGGGTGCGTTGGTGGCGGGCTGGGTATCGGACCGTATCGCGAGCAAGAGCGCGTCGCCCGTAGGAGGACGCCGGAACGCGATGGTCCTCGCGATGCTCGGCATGGTGGTCTTCACGGTGCCCGCTGCCTTTGTCGAGAGCAATACGATCGCTCTCGCATGCATCTCGTTCGTGATCTTTCTCGCTAACGCTTCGTCGGCGTGCGCGTGGTCGCTCGCAACGATCGTGGCGCCGCCCAGTCGCATCGCCTCGCTCGGCGCGATCCAGAATTTTGGCGGTTTCCTGGGCGGAGCGCTGGCGCCTCTGCTCACCGGATACATCGCACAAGGATGGTCATTCGTGCCGGCGCTTCTGACAGGCGCGGGCATTGCCTTCGTCGGAGCCATGTCTTACCTGTTCCTGGTCCGCAAGCCGATGGCCGAACAGGGTCCGGACGCCGGCCCGAACGCGTTGCACGCGTCCACCTGACTTCGCGCGGCAAGCGACAGCCAATGTTCACCAATCACTTCTACAAGGACCACGCATCGTGAATATCAACACTCCCGCAACGGTCATCCAAGGCATTGTCCCGGTGATGCTCACTCCGTTTCACGAAAGCGGCGAAGTGGACTACGCAGGTCTGGAGCGTCTGGTCGAATGGTACGTCCAGCATCGTTCGGACGCGCTGTTCGCCGTCGCGCAGTCGAGTGAGATGCAGTTCCTGAGCCTTGCGGAACGTGTCGCCATTGCGCGATTTGTCGTCGACAAGGTTGCCGGGCGTCTACCCGTCGTCGCATCCGGCCATATCAGCAATCCGATCGCCGATCAGATCGAAGAACTTCAGGCGGTTGCACGCACCGGGGTACAGGGTTTGGTGATGGTGACGAACAGACTCGATCCGGACAACGAAGGCACGCCGACGTTTCTCGCCAATCTCCATCGGCTGTTGTCCGCGCTCCCGTCCGACATGCCGCTTGGTCTGTACGAGTGCCCCGCGCCGTACCGCCGCCTGCTCACCGACGACGAACTGAAAGCGTGTATCGACACTGGACGATTCATGATGTTGAAGGACGTAAGCTGCGACCTCGGCACCATCGCCCGGCGAGTCGCACTGGCCGAAGGCTCACCCCTGAAGATCCTGAACGCCAACGCCGCCGTTGCGTGGGACGCGATGAAGGCAGGAGCCGCAGGATTCAACGGCGTGTTCAACAACTTCCATCCCGATCTTTATCAATGGCTGCGCAGCGACAGTGCAGCCCATCCCGCGCTTGCGGCCGAGCTGTCGACTTTTCTGGTGCTTGCGGCGGTCTCGGAGGCGCTCGGATATCCCGCGCTGGCGAAGATGTATCACCAGCGAATTGGCACGTTCTCGTCGATTCGTTGTCGAGCGATCGACTATGATGTCCGCGAGCGCTTCTGGGCTCTCGACGCCGTGCTGGACAAGATCGTCGACGGTACCGAACAGTTTCGCTCGAAGATCGCCGCGCTGTAGCGCCAGACGGTTTCAAAGTCGAGCGTCCCCACAGTGAGCTGGCAAAGGAAGGCAATGAGCGATGTCACCGCAGTACCGAAGCAAACCAGCAGACGCACTGTTGAAATCGAGTTGGGCGATCGCAGCTATCCGATCATCATCGGCCACGGCTTGTTCGACGATGGTTTCATCTGGTCGAGTGCGGGCGAAGGCGATTGCGCTGCGATCGTGACCAACACGACCGTTCGACCGCTCTACGCAGAAAGTCTCGCCAAAGCGATATCGAGCCGTTTCAAACGCGTGATCGTCATCGAACTGCAAGACGGCGAGGTTTATAAGGACGCCGCTTCGCTCAACCACATTTTTGACCGCCTGCTTACCGAACGAGCGGATCGAAAATGCGTCCTGTTTGCCTTGGGTGGCGGGGTGATCGGAGATATGACGGGCTTCGCGGCGGCATGCTACATGCGTGGCGTTCCTTTCGTGCAGATTCCGACAACGCTGCTCGCCCAGGTCGACTCGTCGGTAGGCGGCAAAACCGCAATCAATCATCCGCTTGGCAAAAATATGATTGGAGCGTTTTATCAGCCGCGCCTCGTCGTCGCGGACCTGGACACGTTGTCAACGCTTCCGGCTCGTCAGTTTTCCGCTGGACTCGCCGAGGTAATCAAATACGGGCCCATCCTTGATCTGCCGTTCTTCGACTGGATCGAGGCGAATATCGATGCACTGATTTCGCGCGATCCAGACGCGCTGGGCCATGCAATCCAGCGCTGTTGCGAACTCAAGGCCGCAGTCGTGGCGAAGGACGAACAAGAGTCAAGCGTGCGCGCCGTTCTCAACTTCGGACACACCTTCGGCCATGCCATCGAAACCGGCGCCGGGTATGGCGTGTGGCTGCACGGTGAGGCGGTCGGCTGCGGCATGGTGATGGGCGCCGACCTGTCGATGCGACTTGGATTGATCTCCGAAGCCTATGCGATGCGATTACGCAGGTTGATCGAGCGCGCCGGGCTTCCCATCGTCGGGCCGCGACTCGGCGCCGACCGCTATGTCGAATTGATGGGTCACGACAAGAAGTCCGAAGGTGGCGAGATTCGGTTCGTGCTGATCCACGATGATGGTCACGCAAGCATACGGACGGCCCCGGGCGCTATCGTGCGTCAGGTAATCGAAGCGAATTGCTGAACGAGGAACAGATCATGTCCGACAAGCACATCATCTGTCTTGGCTCCGCACTCTGGGACACCATTTTAAGTGTGGATCATATTCCGCCTCACGGTGGCAAGGTATTGCCGACGATCGCAATTCAAGCCGCCTCAGGGATGGCTACGGTTGCCGCAGTGACCATCGCAAGACTCGGCGGCCAGGTGAGCCTCTGGAGCCGGATCGGCGATGACCATACTGGCCAGATGTTCATCGAGGATCTTGCGCACGAAGGCGTCGACACGGATGCGGTTCGACGCGTGCCGAACGTACGCACACCGTTCTCGACAATCCTGGTCGACAGGAACGGGGAACGGCTGGTCGTGCCGTATTTCGACCCGGCGCTCGACACCGACGCCGGGTGGTTGCCGCTACATGAAATCGTCGACGCGGGAGCCGTCCTCTGCGACATGCGCTGGTTGCAGGGCGCCGAACTGTTGTTCTCGCAGGCAAAGCGATTAGGTATTCCAACTATTCTTGACGCCGATGTCGCTCCCGTTGAAGATCTCCGCGCCATGATGCCGCTGGCAGACCACGTGCTCCTTTCCGAGCCCGCTTTACACTCGCTCAGTGACGAACCTTCGCCAGAGGCGGCGCTCATGGAAGTCGCGTCAACGTTGAGCGCCCAGGTGATCGGCGTGACGCTCGGTGCGAAGGGGTCGATCATTTGGCAAAACAGCGGCGGAGCCGGTACGCTGCGTCACTTTCCCACTATCAGCGTCCTTGCCCGAGATACGCTCAATGCGGGCGACGTATGGCACGGCACATACGCTTACGGCGTTGCGCGCGGTTGGGATCTTGCGAGGACCGTGCACGCGGCGAGCGTTGCGGCTGCAATGAAATGCGAGCACTTCGGCGGTCGGGCCGGAGCGCCCCATCTGGCTCAGTTGCTGGAGAGACTGGAACAATGCGAATCGGCGGTCCGGTAATCGACCGCTATCGGGTCAAGCTTTATACCTTCGAGCCAGGCATTGAGCTCCGCGAGCGCGAAACCGCGTTGTGCCAGTGCCGCGGGCGATCGGAAATGTCCATGTTCAAATCGCTTGCACCAAAGCGCGAACCCGGTGCGATCTCGATATAGGCACTTCACCTTCGTTCGGTTCCGACCGACGAACACGAACAGGCTTACGGAAGCGGGTCCTGCATCCTGAACGCTTACCGCTTTTCCGACCGAAAACCCGGCTTCCATCGGCTGAATCCACGCGCCGCCCCGCGTTTCGATTGATAACCATAGAACATCAATCATTCACAAGTTTGCACTTATCGTTTCAGCCGATAAGCGCGACTATTCTTGAAACCAAAATTCGCGGATTCCGCGCATTTCCAAGGATTCAGGAGACACCTCGATGCACCCCTCATCCCCCTCCCGCTCGCCCGGGCAGTCGAAGGCCGCCGCGGTATTTCGCGTGACGGCCGGCAATTTCCTGGAGCAGTTCGACTTCTTTCTGTTCGGCTTCTACGCCACGCAGATCGCCAACGTGTTCTTTCCCGCCGCGAGCGAATTCGCCTCGCTGATGATGACCTTCGCGGTCTTCGGCGCGGGCTTTCTCATGCGTCCGCTCGGCGCGATCATTCTTGGCGCGTATATCGACGATGTGGGCCGCCGGAAGGGTCTCATCGTCACGCTCTCGATCATGGCGAGCGGCACCATCCTGATCGCATTCGTGCCGGGATACGCGACGATCGGCCTTCTCGCCCCTGCCCTCGTATTGCTGGGGCGGCTGTTGCAAGGCTTCTCCGCCGGCGCGGAACTGGGCGGCGTGTCGGTGTATCTTGCCGAGTTGGCCTCGCCCGGCCGCAAGGGTTTCTTCACGAGCTGGCAGTCCGCGAGCCAGCAGGTGGCGATCATCGTTGCCGCCGCACTGGGCTTCGCGCTCAATCAATGGCTGGACACGGCGGCCATCGCCGCGTGGGGATGGCGCGTGCCCTTCTTCGTCGGCTGCATGATCGTGCCGTTCATCTTCATGCTGCGTCGCAATCTCGAAGAAACGCAGGAATTCAAGGCGCGCCGGCATCGTCCGACGATGAAGGAAGTGTTCGCCACGCTGGCCCGGAACTGGACCGTCGTGATCGCCGGCGTAATGCTGGTGGCGATGACCACGACGAGCTTCTATCTCATCACGGTCTATGCGCCGACTTTCGGCAGGACGGTTCTGCATCTGAGCACCGCGGACAGCCTGCTCGTGACGCTGTGCGTCGGTGTGTCGAACTTCGTGTGGCTGCCGCTGGGCGGCGCGCTCTCCGACCGCATCGGCCGCCGTCCGCTGCTGCTCGGCATGACCGCGCTCGCGATCGTGACCGCGTATCCGGCGCTGTCTTTTCTCGCTCACGCGCCGAGCTTCGTGAACATGCTGGTCGTGCTGCTGTGGCTCTCGTTCATGTACGGCATGTACAACGGCGCGATGGTCGTCGCGCTGACGGAAGTGATGCCGGTCGAGGTGCGCGTCGCGGGTTTCTCGCTCGCCTACAGCCTCGCGACGGCCGTGTTCGGCGGCTTCACGCCGGTTATCTCGACGGCGCTGATTCACTTCACCGGCGACAAGGCCGCGCCCGGCATCTGGATGAGCTTCGCCGCCGCATGCGCGCTTTGCGCCACGTTCGCGCTCTACCGTCGCCGCGCGGCGACGCTGACGCCGGCTCACTGATCACGCAACAGAACATGTCCCTAACCATGAAAAACCTGCTTCTGAAACTTTGCAGCGCGGCGCTGGTCGCGGTGTCGGTCGCGTCGGCGAATGTGCAGGCCGCCGAGTTGCACGTGATGAGTTCGGGCGGCTTCACCGCCGCGTACAAACTGCTCGGGCCCGGATTCACGTCGGCGACGGGCAACACGCTCGACACGGCGCTCGGGCCGTCGATGGGCAAATCGCCCGAAGCCATTCCCAACCGGCTCGAACGCGGCGAGCCCGCCGACGCCGTCATCATGGTCGGCTATGCGCTCGACGAGCTGATCAAGACGGGCAAGGTCGTGCCCGGATCGCGGGTCGAGATGGCGGACTCGCGCATTGGCATGGTCGTGCGCGAAGGCGCGGCGAAGCCCGACATCGGCTCGGTCGACGCACTCAGACAGACCCTGCTTCATGCGAAATCGGTCGCCTATTCGGACAGCGCGAGCGGCGTTTATATCGAGCGCGAGTTGTTCGCGCGGCTCGGCATCGAGGAGCAGATGAAGCAGAAGGCGAAGATGATTCCGCGCATCCCCGTTGCGTCGGTGGTGGCGAACGGAGACTACGAAATCGGCTTCCAGCAGGTCAGCGAGCTATTGCCGGTGAAAGGCGCGACGTTCGTCGGCAAGATTCCCGAGTCCTTGCAGTCCGTCACGCGTTTCGCCGCAGGCATTCCCGTCGGCGCGCAGCATCCGAAGGAAGCGAAAGCGCTGCTCGACTATCTCGCTTCGCCGACAGTGCAGCCCGAAGTGAAGTCGACCGGTCTCGATTCCGTTACGGCGCATTGACCTTCAGCCGGGTGCGTCGGTGGCGGGCGCGTCGGCGTTGCGCGGCTCGGCGGCCCGCAACATCGTTGCGAGGCGCGGCCGGTCGCACGCACCTTCCCACATCGAAACGAAGATCACCGCGCACGCATTGCTGATCACGCTCGTCAATGCGCGCGCCTCCGACATGAACCGGTCGATGCCCACCAGCAGCGCTACGGCGGCGACGGGCAGATCCGGTATCACCATCAAGGTCGCCACGAGCGCGACCAGCCCGCTTCCGGACACGCCCGCCGCGCCCTTCGACGTCAGCAGCATAACGCCTAGCATCGTCGCGATCTGTCCTGCGGAAAGCGGCACGTCGCACGCCTGTGCGATAAACACCGAGGCGAGCGTCAGATAGATCGCGGTGCCGTCGAGATTGAACGAGTAGCCCGCGGGCAGCACGAGTCCGACGATTCCCCTGTCGCATCCGAGCGCTTCGAGCTTGCCGATCAGACGCGGCAGGACCGGCTCCGTCGAGGACGTCGCGAGGACGATCACCAGCTCCTCGCGCAAGTAGCGCAGCAGACGCCAGAGCGCGAACCCGTGCAGCCGGGCGAGCGGCGCGAGCACCAGCACGACGAACAACACGCACGCAACATAGAACGACACCATCAACATGCCGAGCGAGCCGATCGAGCGGATACCGAAGCGGCCCACGGTGAAGGCCATCGCGCCGAATGCGCCGATGGGGGCGAGCCGCATGACGAGCGCGAGGACGCGGAACAGCGCCTGCGCGATGCCGTCGATGAACTCAAGCACCGGCCTTCCCGCGCGCGGATGCGCGTTCAGCGCGAAGCCGAACAGCAGCGCCAGCAGCAGGACCGGAAGCACCTCGCCCTTCTCGAAGGCGCCGAGCATCGTCTCCGGGATCACGCCGAGCGCGAACTCGACGAGCCCGTGCGGTTGCGAACGCTTCACGTATTGCGAAAGGATGCTCGTATCCAGATGATGCACGTCGATATGCATGCCCGCGCCCGGACGTATGACGAACGCGGTCGCCAGGCCGAGCACGAGCGCCAGCGCCGTCAGGAAATAGAACAGGCTCAGCGCCTTCAGGATCGTGCGTCCAATGGTCGTGCCGCTCGCGAGCGACGTGATGCCCGAGACGATCGTGCAGAAGACGATCGGTGCGATCATCATCCGCACCAGCCCGATGAATGCGTCGCTCACCGGCTTGAGCATCGCGCCCGCTTGCGGCCACACATGACCGACCGTCACGCCGAGCAGCATTCCGAGCAGGACCTGCACATAGAGCAAACGAAGCGGCGAAGTCCAGCTCACGATGCGGCTGTCCCTGCCGACTTTGCTGGCGGGCTGGAGTCGTCGCCGCGCTTCAACTCGATGATCGTGCGGTGAAACTGCTGCGCGGCCGGCGTGAGCGCACGGCCGCGCCGCGTCACGATGCCCACGCGCCGCTTCACCACCGGATCGACCAGCGGCACGCTCGTGAGAACCGGGTGGTCGCGCCCGGGCATTGCCATCGAGGGCACCGCCGCCACGCCGAGACCCGCTTCGATCAGACCGAGCAGCGTCGTGACGTGACGCGTCTCGCAGACACTCGGCGCGCGCGGCGCGACGGCGGAGAGCGCCTGATCGAGCAGCAGGCGATTGCCCGAAGTCTTGTCGACGGACACGTACTCGTGCTCATAGAGCTCGTTCCAGGTGACGCGTTTCTTTTGCGCGAGCGGATGGTCGCGCCGGCACGCGGCAACGAAGCGCTCCTGCAACAACACCTTGAAATCGACTTCGGCCTCCTGGCTGCCGATAAAACTCACGCCGAAATCCGCCTCGCCGCTGATGACGCTGCTGAGCACCTCGTTGGCGCTGGAGTCGAGCAGCTTGACCCGGATGCGCGGATAGCGGCGGTGAAAGCTCGCGACCACGTTCGGCAGAAAGTAATAAGCGACCGAAGGCACGCAAGCGATGGTCACGTGACCCAGGCGGCTCGACGACACGTCGCGGATGCCGAGAAGCGCAACATCGAGATCGTCGAGCAGTTGCTCCGCGCTCGGCGCGAACACGCGGCCGACCGTGGTGAGCGTGACGCTGCGTGTCGTGCGTTCGAAAAGGCGCACGCCCAGCGCATCTTCGAGCTTTTCGATGCGCCGGCTCAACGCCGGCTGGGAAATGTTGACCGACTCGGCGGCCTTTCGGAAGCTGCCCAGTTCGACCACGGCTCGAAACGCCTGTAAGTCATTCAAATCGAAATTCACGCCCACGCGCCGCCCCTTCCCGCAGTCAGTTGGGCGTATTCTTGCATGAGTTCGGGGATGTGCTCGGGGGAAATGGAGTCTGTCGACACTCTGACGCGCGGCCATTGCGGGAGGCGTCAGGGAACGTATACGCAACGCGCTTTTTCTGCCGCCGACACTGCTCGCCGGCCTCTTCCAGATGATCTCCAGGCGCGGGCGTAAAACGAAATCCGGGCGTCTGCGCGCCCGGTTCCGATCTCCTCGCGCGTTATTGCGACATCGCGCCCGATGCCGGATGGTCCATGCCCATCGCATCGTGCTTCTTCATCTTGTCGCTCTTGCTCATCGAGTCGTGCGACATGGCGCCTTTGCTCATCGAATCGTTAGACATGTTGTCTTTCTTCATCGAGTCTTTCGACATGGCGTCGTTCGACATCGCGCCGCTTGCCTGCGCGAACACGGTCGATGCGCCCATCGACAGAGCCGCTACGAGTACTGCCGTCATCAATCGCTTCATTGCTTCTCTCCTTGGTGAGTCGGACATGGCATCCGGACGATCCGGAACCGGTGAATGGCGCGGCGCTCAGGAGCCGCCGAACCAGTTGTATCCCTGGTCGACCCAATAGCCGCCCGGATACGCATTGGTGACGAAAATCTCGACGATGTGCTTCGGATTCTTGTAGCCGAGCTTGGTCGGCATGCGCAGCTTCATCGGATAGCCGTATTTCGCGGGCAGACGCTGGCCGTCGTATTCGAACGTCAGAAGGGTCTGCGGATGCAGCGCCGTCGGCATGTCGATGCTTTCGTAGTAGTCGTCGGCGCAACGGAAGCCGACGTACTTCGCCGTCGTGTCCGCGCCCACGCGCCGCAGAAACTCGGAGAACGGCGTGCCGCCCCAGCGCCCGATCGCGCTCCAGCCTTCGACGCAGATGTGCCGCGTGATCTGCTCCGCGTGCGGCAGCGCATACAACTCCGGCAGGGTCCACACGCGCTGCCCTGTGACGAGACCGCTCACTTTCAGGCGATAGTCATCGCCGTTCACCTCCGGTACATCGTCGATTCCGTAGAACGCATTGAATGGAAACGGCCGCGTGAGCTGCGCCTCGGTGTAGGTCGGCGCGAGCTGCTTCGGATCGAAGAGCAGCGCCTGCGCGCGATCGTTCAGGCGCGAGACGGCGGTGAGGAATTTATTCACCGAGTCGCCGTCGGTGATCGAGCAACCCGTCAGGAGCGACAGGCCGCCCAGCGTCAGCATGCGCTTGCCGAAGAGCCGCCGCGAAGGATTGTCGAGTTCGCGGCGCGCGTCCGCCAGCACGGCTGCGCGATCCACCTTGATGATTCGCTTGTCGTCGGTTTTCATGGCGTGTTCCCAGCTTCAATCAGCGGCCGCGCAGCATCGTCAGCAGCGAGCGCGGCACGAGCGCGACCATCGCCACATGCACGACGACGAACGCCGCCATCACCGCCATCGCGCAGAAATGCACGATGCGCGCGTTGTCGTAGCCGCCCATCAGTTCGCGCAGCAACGGAAATTGCACCGACTTCCAGATCGCGAGCCCAGAGAGCACGAGCACGAACAGATCGGCGATGACCGCGAGATAAGCGAGCTTCTGCACCGCGTTGTACTGGCGCAAATCGGCGTGCGCGAGCTTGCCGCTCAATGCGGCGATGAGATCGCGCAACACGGCGCTCGGTGAAAGAGGAAAGAACTTCGAGAAGAAGCGGCCGCTCGCCACGTTCAGCGCGACATAGACGATGCCGTTGAAGACCAGCAGCCACATCGCCGCGAAATGCCACTGCAACGCGCCGCCGAGCCAGCCGCCGAGCGTGATCGACGGCGGGATGACGATCTGCCTGAACACCGGCGACGCGTCGTAGATGCGCCAGCCGGAAAACATCATGATCAGCGCGGCGAATGCATTGAGCCAGTGCGTGATGCGCAGCCACAGCGGATGAATCGGCGCATCGCGAGGCGAGCTTTCGTGCGCTGAGGCAAGTGGTGCTTTCATCGTTTCCATGTCAGTCACCCTGAAGGTCGGTTACTGGTTAATTCGTCGCGGACGCATCGCCGGTTACAGCCGTTCCGTGAAATCTGCGTCGTCGTCAGGTGAGTTCGCCAACTGCCCGAAAAAAGTTACAGGGCACGCTGTAACGCGCGACGGCGAAGCAGCGAACTAACGTAGAGCAGGAGGTGAACGACGACCATGGATCAGGAAGGCGCTATTGAGACGAATCACGGCTTCGGCTACCCTGAAGCGATCGAACCACGGCGCGGCGGCCGTGTCGCCCTTGCCGCTGCGGGCGCTTCGTCCGCTTCTTCGTCCCTTTCTTCGTCTCGTTGCACCGGACTCACAGGAACCATGTCGCAAGATGCGGAAAGCCGGCTGAAAGCGTTGTTCATCGGCGGACTCGATGGCGATCAGAACGCGTATCGCAGTTTCCTGCAGGCTCTCACGCGGCATTTGCGCGGCTATCTGCGAAAGCGCATCGCGCATCGTCCCGATGACATCGAGGATCTCGTCCAGGAAATTCTGCTGGCGGTTCATAACGCGCGTCACACTTATCGTCCGGATGAGCCGTTGACGGCCTGGCTGCACGCGATCGCCCGTTACAAACTCATGGATTTTTTCCGCGCGCATGCGCGTCGCGACTCGCTGAACGTACCCCTCGACGATCACGAAGAACTGCTCGCCGCCACCGACGACGAACCGGCTCAGGCGCGCCACGACGTCGGCAAGTTGCTCGAACATCTGCCGGACAAGCAGCGCCTGCCCATCGTTCATATGAAACTGGAGGGATTGTCAGTGACGGAGACCGCGCGGATCACGGGTCTTTCGGAATCGGCCGTGAAGGTGGGCGTGCATCGCGGTCTCAAGGCACTCGCCGCCAAAATCCGGGGACTTCGATGAAAACCGATGAACTCATCACCCTCCTTTCGAATCAGGTCACGCGCGTCGACCGAACGGTCGTTTCTCGCAGGTTCGTTCAGGCTCTGCTGCTCGGCGCGGCGGGCTCGCTTGTTTTGATGAGCATCGTGTTCGGCGTGCGTCACGATCTCGGCATCGTCGCCCGCACGGGCATCTTCTGGGCGAAGCTCGCGTTCCCGCTGGCCATTGGTATCGGCGCGATGCTCGCCGTCGACCGGATCGGCCGGCCCGGCGCGCGCGCGGGCTATTCCTGGATGATCGTCGCGTTGCCCTTCGCGGCGGTCTGGATTGCTGGCTGGCTGGTTCTGGACCGGGCGGATTCGACCGCACGCTGGGCGCTCGTGCTGGGTCATACGTGGCGCACCTGCCCGTTCAATATCCTGCTGCTCTCGATACCGACCTTTCCCGCCGCGATCTGGGCGATGCGATCTCTCGCGCCGACGCGCCTGCGGCTTGCCGGCGCCGCCGCCGGCTTGCTGGCAAGTTCGGTCGCGACGATCGTCTACTGCCTGCACTGCCCGGAGATGAGCCCCGCGTTTTGGGGCGTGTGGTACGCAATGGGCATGGTGATGCCGGCGCTCATCGGCGCATGGCTGGGCCCGCGGCTCTTGCGCTGGTAGCCGGATTCAGCGTGGACGAGTATGCGAAGACGCGCGCTCGCCCGGCGGTCAGTGTGTCTCCATCAGATCTCTAGCTCGTTTGATCGACGCCTTGTCGTCGACGAACTTGCGGTTCTGAATGTCCTCGGCATTCGTCACGGTCGTGTTGTACAGCGCGACATCTTCCATCAACACGCGCGTATCGACGCTTTGCATGAAGCGCGTGCCTCGCAGGTCGTGGAATGTCAGGCAATCGACTATCTCGATCCGAAGGACAACTACGGCCAAAACGCGACGAAACCGACAATCTGAACGATGGCAGCGGGTTGGTCGGCACCGGCTTCGTACAGAGCGACGATGTCAGTCTCATCTGGCTGCGCGATCGGCATCAGCTAGCGCAAGCCGTGAACGGCCGGTCGATGCCATTGGCTCGACGTCGACGTCCTCGCATTTGTGCCCGCCATCTCTCGCGTTGCTCCGCGCATCCATTGATCGGGTCCGCGCGTATACCGCATATCCATCACCGACGAGCCAGGAGGCACGCCATGAAATTCATGATGACATTCACGTGGACACCCGACGCGGAAACCCGTGCGGAAGCGATTGCGCGATTTCAAAACAAGGGTGGTGTGCCGCCTGACGGTGTCACGCTTCTTGGCCGCTGGACCAGTGCCGACCTCAGTTGTGGCTTCGGACTTTTCGAAACGGACGATCCCAGGAAGCTTGCCCAATTTGCGTACGCCTGGAATGACCTGATGCAACTCAGGCTCGCGCCAGTGCTCGACGACGAGGCGCTCGCCAGCGTCTTCGCCGCGGTGTAACGGGCGACGCATTGTCGAACCTAACGTGCGGGCATGCTTTCGAGCAAGCGCTTCAACCGCATCACCGCCTCGTCAGATTCGGACTGGATCGTGCCCTTCAGTACGATCCAGTTCAGGATAGCGAACCATACCGAAGGTGCGCGATATGTGAACTCGCGGATGAAGCGTGTCCCGTTCGTTCGCGGCGCGAGCATATAGGTGACAGTGCCGGCAGCGCGACCATCGATCACGCCGTCGATCGACCACCGCACCGGATACGTCTTGACGCTGACGGTCCAGACGACACGGCCGCGTCTGCCCGCCACGCGAAACTCCTCGGCCACCTGTTCTCCCACTTCAAGCGGATGGTCAGTCGTTCCTTGAACCGACAATGACGACGGATGCCATGCTGGCCAGTAAGCCGGCGTTGTGACGAATTCGAACACGGCGGAGGGCGCACGTTGAATCTCGACGATGCTGATAATCCGCGTCGCGGGCGAAGCATCGCGCGGCAATGGAATGAAGAATGCGGCGGCGATCGCAAGCAGCAACGCCGTCAGGGCGAGGACGGTTCTCGTTCGTGGCGTCATGATCGCTCGTGTCCTGGCTCGTGTCCTGTATACGCGTGGACCATTCCATTCTAAGTCGCCACCAGACAAGCACACGACGATACGCGGGCAGATAACAACAGCATGAGCGATGTGTTGGACGCTAACCGCCATTCCAATCTTTCTTGCCCGGCGCCGCGTAACTTCGGAGCAGAGGCTTATCCAGGGAAACGTCGCAAATTCAGGCGCTTACGCTACCCGGTTCGGACTCGATGCCCGATTGGCCCGGTCTGTGCATTTGACCGACCACGGAGAGTGCGTCGCCGTTTGCGCTCGGCAACGAAGGCAGAATCGCAAATGCTCATGCCAGTCGTCGAAGTGCCTGGCTGCAAGCGCTATGGCAAATGCCACTCGTGTGCTGATAACTTCAACGCGAGCCATTGATCTCCGCCCGGACAACACGTCATTCAAGGGGGCGCGATGGACATCAAACCAGTGCTATTTGTTGCCGGGCTCGCAGCCATCGCGAATGTCGGCTATGCCGAGTGGACGCATCCGCACGCCGACGCGTCGAACACCGGTTTCGCAAAGGTCGTCACGGCTCCCGCGACGAAGACGGTACGTGCCGCGACGATCGGCCCACTCGCTTCAGGCGCAGGCCCTGTCGTCGGCCCAGACGGGACTGTCTACATCGGCAACCTCAACGGACAGGTGCTCGCCTTTCACGCCGATGGCACGCCCGCCTGGAGCCGCCAGTTGCCAGCGGGACAATGGGTCACGTCCTCGCCTGTGGTCGGTGTGGACGGATCGGTGTACGTGGTAGCCGAGACGCGTGTTCTCGTCGCGGGAGAGACGAGCGTCTATCGTTACGAATCCACGCTGCACAAGTTCTCCGCCGGCGGAGGGTGGCTGTATCAGACGCCGTTCCCGCAGCGCTGGAGCGACACGAAATACAGCAGTCGCGGCGATGCCAACGCGCCGCCGAACATCTGGAGCAGCAACGGCGTCGAGTCCGTCATCGTGCCGGCGGTGTACTCCACACCGGTCTATACCTCGTTGCGCCTGGTCGCGTTCTCCACCAGCGGCGCAGTGCTCGGCGATACGCTCGTGGCCGAGCCCACGCCCGGCACGGTGTCGGGCAGCGCGAACTGGCACGATCTGCTCGACCTGTTGCCTCCATGGGGATTCGACGAGCCCTCCGCGCCGCCGTCATGCACGAACTTCGCCGCATGCCTGCCCGACGATACGACGTGGCCATTGTCCAACGTCGCGATCTGGCAGAGCGACAAGGGCGAGACACCGACCGTGATGATCTCCGACGCGAGGCAGGATCTCGTTGGCTACACGTTCGATCCCGCGCAGGGATTCACCGAGCGGTTTCGCGTGCACGACGCGAATCGTGTCGCATCGTCAGGGCCGCTCATCTTGCCCGACGGCCATACGGTCGTGGCGGCGAGCGGCGAAAAATCGAACCGGCTCACGTTCGCCGGGCCGAACTTTACGCCTTTGGCCGATTCCACCGGCAATCTCGGCGTCGTCGCCGCCGTGCCGACACGTCTGCCTGACGGCCGGTTGATCGTCGTGGAACAGAAAGGCGGGCTTGCGGGTTTTTCAGTTGCTAATGTGCTCGCAAATCATGTCGACCTGCCTGGCGAATCGATCGTCGCGGCAGCCGCGTCATGTAACCTCGTGTATGTCGCGACCGCGGGCGCTTTAACCACGCTCGACATCGTGACATTACAGCCCGTCGCCGAATTGAAGTGGCATGGCGGCGGGCGCTCCTCTCCGGTCATCAGCTCGACGGGATACGTGTATGCAACGGCCGCGACCGGCAGCGACTCGGCGAACTTCATGTTCGTGTTCCCGCCGCTCAATCCGCCTGCCACAAGTTTCCACGGCACCGCCTGCGAGGCAACGACGAAGACACTCGGCGGCTCCGCCACGAGACAACCATGACAGGCCTCTGTCCCGGCCGAGCGTCGCTCGGGCGCTTTCTCAACGATCAGCTCGCAAAGACGTAGCGGCTTCCCGTGTATGAGCGGATGAACTTGTCGGGCGCCTCTTTCTCCAAGATCTGAACGAACGTCTCGCCGGTGCAGTGCATGGGAATGACATAGTCCGGATCGAATTTCATCAACTCGGTGAAGGTCTGCCTGACATAGTCTTCCTTCTGCGGCGCAAGATGAAAGCCGCCGGCCACCGCATGCACTTTGCTGACGCCGGAGATTTCCAGCGCACGCGATACGGCATTCACCACGCCGCGGTGACTACAGGACGTGATCACGACGAGACCGCGTCCTTTCACGTTGAAGCACGTCGCCAGTTCGTGCTGGAAGTCGTCCGCGATGACCTGGACGCTCTGCTTTTCCGTGGCAAGCTTGTCGGGAAAGCATCCGATGCCATCCTTGATCCCGACGTGCATCCGGCTCGGAGACAGCACCTTCTCAAACGAGCGAGTCGGTATGTTTCCAGTGGTGAAGCCATGACCCGCGATTATCGACGGCGCTTCGGCCGTGACGATCCGGACCTTGGCGCCGGCCAGCGCGCTACGGTCGATATAACCGAAATCCTCGACCTTTCCCGCCGTCCACTCGCGGGTGCAAAAGGCCTCTTCGCCGCCGACATACAGCGGAACGTCGGGCCGCAGCCTGCGTCGATTGTGTTGCAGAAAACCGGCAAGGCCTCCGAAGTGATCGTAATGTCCGTGGCTCAGAACAAGCGCATCGATGCTCTCCGGTGCAATGCCCAACATCGACAGATTGTTTTCCAGCGTCTCGGAGGTAAATCCGAAGTCGATCAGCATGTTTCGCGTCTCTGCGCCGCGGCTGGATTCTGCGTGCATTGCCAGACCGAATTCTCCCAGCAACGATTTTCCCGCGGGAGGCATGCCGAAGCGGATGACATCGATACTCCCGATCCTTCCACTCGGCGCGATCGCCAGTTGGTAGCTGTCCGTTACGACGCGCAGCGCGAGACGATCGACAGTCGGTACATCTCCCGACACCTGTTCGGCCCGGGCGACAGATGATCCGCTCAGAATCGGCCCCATCAGAGCGCCGAAGGTCGCCGATGCGCTACAGCAAAGAAACATGCGGCGAGACGGCCGATGCGAACACATGCATTGGGGCATGATCGCCTCCTCCGTTGAAATCGACTTCGTTGCCAGATGCAGACGAGCAGGCTCCCTTTTCACCCTCGCGTCGACGCGAAACGTCCAGGACGGCGCGAACAAGGTCGTGATCGGATTCAACGGATTGAATGAGATTCGTCAGGAGGGCGGTCGCCTCGACTGCGGATGAATCGGTCATCCTGTCATGCTTCCGAAGGCTGATCGTCATGTCTACCTTAGTCCATGACACTGCTGTCATTCAAGCTGCCAGCGCTCGAATCGCGAGGTCTCACCGAGACAGGTCGCGAATGATTTGCTACTGGCGCGTCGCGGCGGTCTCGCATGGCCGGGCTCGCGCAGAACCGTCGACTGATGCCAGTTATTTTTTTGCGCGCGACGGATCGGCAACTCGTTACATAGCTATATGGAAGTGACCTCCCACGGCGCTAGTTTGGAAAGCACGTGGGCAAGCCGCATTCAGCAAGTCCGACGACAGTCGACAGCGAACGCGCGACCGGGACCGACTCATGCTTGATTGAGTCAGGTGCGGTCCGCCGATGCGCAAGGGCTGTACCCTCTATGGCACGGAGACGCCCCATGTCCTTCAATGTCAACACCAACGACATCATCTATACGAAAACCAGACTTGGCGTCAACGCTCGCGCGCCAATTCGCAATACAGAGGGCATCGAAGTGGGCGACGTCGACGACAGAGGCGAATCAATCGTCGCTCCGGTGCGCTTCATCACGCCCGAAGTGCGCGCCGAGTTCCTCAGAGAAGCCCGCGGCTTGATCCCCGAGTCACCGTTTGGGATCGGGAACGACGAATACCGGATATCGGAATACGCGCGCAAGCTTTTGGAAGACGCGGAGCAACGGGTCATCACTCGCCGCCAGTGCCACTGAGTGCTGTGCGTTGTGAATATTCCACGCCAAATCGAACGTAAATTCCACGCGAAAGCGAACATGAATTCCACGGCAAAACGAACGCCGATTCCACGGCAAAACGAACAGGGATTCCACGCGAAAGCGAACAGCAAGGTGCTGTAGCAGCGACGCGGGTCAACGATGGCACGCTCGACAATTTTGTCGGGAGTGCCGGATGGCAAACATCAGGTTGACCATGCGTAAAATTCGTGAAGTCCTTCGGCTGCACTTCGACTGCGACCGCACCCATCGGGAAATCGCCCAGGCCATCGGCACGTCGACCTCGACAGTGTGGCAATACCTGCACCGGGTGAAACTGGCCGGCCTACAGTGGCCGTTGCCAGCACAACTGGCGAGCGACGACGCGGCACTCGAAGCCCGGCTGTATCCACCGCCCGCGCCACGCGCGCTTCCGCGAGGCATGCCGCACTGGCCGACGATACATCGCGAGATCGGCAAGCCGGGCGTGACGCTGGAGCTGCTGTGGCAGGAATACAGGGCCCAGCATCCGGACGGATACGGCTATAGCTGGTTCTGCCGGGCCTATCAGGAATGGGCGCAGCGACTGCCGGTGACGATGCGACAAACGCACATGCCGGGGCAGAAGCTGTTCGTCGATTACTCCGGCAAGAAGCTCGGCATCATCAATCCGGACACGGGCGAGATCCGTGAAGCTGAGTTGTTCGTTGCGGCCCTCGGCGTGTCCGGCTACACATTCGCTGAGCTGACGTGGACGCAGAAACTGCCCGACTGGATCGGCTCGCATGTGCGCGCCTTTGCGTTTTACAACGGCGTAGTCGAGATTCTGGTCCCGGATAACCTGAAGTCGGGCGTGCTCAAGGCCAACTTCTACGAACCACAGATCAACGAGACCTACCAGGAGATGGCGAGGCATTACTCCACCGCCATCATCCCAGCGCGTCCAAGAAAGCCGCGTGACAAGCCGAAAGCCGAGCTCTCGGTACTCCTGGTCCAGCGATGGATTCTCGCGCGCTTGCGAAACCAGCGCTTCTTTAACCTCGATGAGGCCAACCGGGCCGTCGCCGTGTTGCTGGTGGATCTGAACAACCGGCCATTCAAGAAGCTGCCGGGCTCGCGCCGTAGCGTATTCGAGGAAATCGATCGGCCTGCGCTGCGCCCGCTTCCAGACACGCCCTACCAGTACGCAGATTGGATCGTCGCTCGCGTGGGGCCGGACTATCACGTCGAAGTGGACCAGCACTACTACTCCGTGTCGTACCGCTATGCACGCGAGCAGGTCGATGTGCGCGTCACGACCAATACCGTCGAGATCTTCCATCGCGGCCAGCGCATCGCCGCGCACGGCAAGAGTGCCCGCCGTCGCTTCCACACCACCATCGACGCGCACATGCCACCGGAACACCAGGCCGTCGTGAAGGGCTGTGACCCGCAACGGCTGGGCAACTGGGCCGCCGACATTGGCCCGCACACCTCCGCCGTCATCCAGCACCTGCTGGGCGCGCGCAAGCATCCGCAGCAGGCGTACCGCGCCTGTCTGGGTGTGCTGCGCATGGGCAAGGACTACGGGCGCGAACGGCTCGAGGCCGCCTGCCGCCGCGCCATCGACCTGAAAGCGCCGAACTACAAGTTCATTGCCTCGACGCTGAAGAACGGCCTGGACCGTGAGCCAGAACCGGCTACGCTCCAGGCCGACCTGCCGCTCATGCACGCCAACGTGCGCGGGCCATCCTACTATCACTGAAATCAGGAAGGAATCGTCATGCTTCATCATCCGACCGTCGACAAACTGCATGCGCTGCGCCTGAGCGGCATGGCCGCTGCCCTTGCCGAACAGCAGGCGCAGGAGGGCATTGATCGGCTTGGCTTCGAAGAGCGCCTGGGCCTTCTGGTCGAGCGCGAAGCCAGCCAGCGGGAATCGAGACAGACAACTGCGCGCTTGCGGCGCGCGAAGCTGAAGTTCTCCGGCGCCTCGCCGGAGGATATCGATTACCGCACTGCGCGCGGGCTGGATCGCGCGCTCACCGCTCGGCTGCTGACCTGTGAATGGATTCGGGAGCGCCAGAATCTCATCCTGGTCGCGCCGACCGGCCTTGGCAAGAGCTGGCTGGGTTGCGCCTTCGCAGTTCAGGCCTGCAGACAGGGCTTCTCGGCGTGTTATCTGCGCGTGCCGAAGCTCAGTGAAGAGTTGGCTATTGCGCACGGTAGTGGCCGCTACGCACGCTGGCTTGCGCAACTCGCCAAGACGGATCTCGTGATACTTGACGACCTTGCGATGACGCCGCTGAGCGACTCGGCGCGGCGTGACCTGCTTGAGGTTCTCGATGACCGACACGGCAACCGATCCACACTGGCCACAAGCCAGCTGGCCGTGGACCTCTGGCATGACGCGATTGGCGAACCGACGGTCGCGGACGCAATCCTCGACCGGCTGGTGCACAACGCTCATCGCATCACGCTTGCCGGCGAATCGATGCGCAAGACGCGAAGTCAGTTGACCGCGAAGTCGCAGTCCGAGTAAAAAGGCAAAACCCCCGTATCGCTGCATCCTGTTTGTTCGCGATGGCGCGAAATCGCTGTTCGCCTTGCAGTGGAATCAGCGTTCGCTTTACCGTGGAATGGCTGTTCGATTTGCTTGGAATACGCAGTGCGTTGTGTAAAATGACCACCCACGATATCCGGTACGAGGAGCACACGATGAGCAAGTCGCAGGACGCCAAGAAAGCGCAGAAGAAGGTTGCCACCAAGACGCCCAAGGAAAAGAAGGAAGCAAAAAAGCTGAAGAAGGACGCTGTGAAGCGTCAGTGATGTGAGCAGTCGCAGGCGGGCGCCCGTTTTTCAACTGAGGGGGCGCGAGCGATGAGCTTCGCACGAAACCCCAGTGGTGGCCGCCCTGCTTTTAACACCGATCGCCAAGCGCAGGAATGTCCCAAGCGGAGGAACTTCCCTTTACTCGGACCTTCCTGCAGATTGAGCGTCGCGCAATTGCGTGCTACTCGTGACCCTGCAACAGGGTATGCGCTTGCCGAACATCCGATTCGGTTGCGACCGTCTCCAGCACGCTATGGACCCGCGAGTGGGCATCCACGCCCACAGCGGCACTTCGTGCCGATGTGCCGCTCGTTATCTCTCTTTCTCCGATGCATCTCTGGGCCGCGCTGCTTCCCGGCGTTCTCCGGCGACGACGGCGCAGACTGAAAAACAACGCCAACGATCAGCTTTTCACGGTTTAGCGGGATAGCGCCACTTGTGCACGGTCGAATCGATAAGAGCAAAGCTGATTCGCCGCTGCTCTTCCCTGTTAGCGTCCGCGGTTTTGAGAATGAGAAGCTTTGCCCGACGATCCCGGTTGTAAGCATTCTCGTTTTCCGCAGGAGAAATGGCATTCTTGATTTCTACTCGCATGACTACCTCTGAAAGACCAGTCCCAATTTTGAGGACGGTCTGCTCACTGTAGACCGTTTTCGCTCGGCGGACTCCGTTTATTACGTTAACTTACGCGGTTAGCTGGTTAGCAAGGCGCAGGCTCTTGGCGGCGCGAAAAGTGCGGTGCCGGCACTGACGAGCTACAGGGCGAGCATCCGACGCGTAGAACTTGCTTGGTCATCGACCCCACGCGGTTCCGATTTGAGCCGGGAATTCAGTCGCGCTTCTGCCGGCCCCAACGCGTTCGGTTGAACCGTCCTTACCTAGCGCAAGTCGGACCTTTGCATGTTCGAGGGAACCACGGCTTTGGCGATCTCAGCAATCAGTTGGCTCCTTTGGTAGGGTTTCCTCAATTTCCGAACACCAGGCTGTGCGTCGGTCGGGAGCTCAGCGTAACCGGTTGCGAGCAAGACCGGCAGTCGGGGGAAGATAGCGCGGGCAGCCGCCACCAGTTCAATGCCAGTCATCCCCGGCATCGAATAATCGGTGATGATGAGATCTACGGCGCGCCCTGAGCGAAGGATCTGAAGTGCCCGATCTCCCGACTCTGCTTCGATCACGGAGTGCCCTAAGTCCTCTAGTAATGCGGCGGTGCTCCCGCCGACCAACGGATCGTCATCCACCACCAGAATGGTCAGATTCGCAGCTTGACCGGGCACGAAGTGCTCAGTAGGCGCCGTAGATGCCCTCTCCAGCTGATCAGTGACTGGAAGCCACAGCTCGGCACGGGTTCCCTTCTGAAGCTCGCTGTGGAGGCGTAACGCACCTTTCAATTGGCGCGCAAGACCGTGAACCATTGATAGGCCAAGTCCGGTTCCCTTTCCGACCTCTTTCGTGGAGAAAAAAGGCTCGGTGGCCTTCGCCAGCGTTGAAGCATCCATACCGGTACCGCTATCGGTTACGCGCACGCAGATGTAGGCTCCCCCGCGAAGGTCCGGGGAGTCTGCTATTGCAGCCGCTTCAGCGCTAATGTCAAGTTTTCCGCCCTCTGGCATCGCGTCACGCGCATTCACCACTAGATTCAACAGAGCCAGTTCCAGTTGATTGGCATCAACCAGCGCCCGCGGAAGGTCGGCAGGGAGATTGAGCGACAACTTTATGCGCGGAGTCGTGGATCGCTCGATTAGTGCGGTCATGCCGTGAACGAGTTTCGCCACGTTCACTGGCTCGACCGTCAGGTCTTGCCGTCGTGCGAACGCAAGCAGCCGTTGCGTCAGCGAGACGCCGCGGGTCGCTCCCTGCAGCGCACCGTCAATCAAACGGGTTGCGCGCGCGTCACCTTCGACGGACTTGCGCAACAAATCAAGGTTAGACAGGATTGCCATCAGCAGATTGTTGAAGTCATGAGCAACGCCTCCCGTCAACTGCCCGATCAATTCCATTTTCTGCGATTGCCGGAGCAAGTCTTCGGCGCGCTCGCGTTGAACCATCTCCTCGACAATCTTTTGATGCGCGCTTTCGAGCGCTGCGGTGCGCTCTGCTACTCGCGCCTCGAGATTACTATTGAGCCGTTGCAACGTTTCTTGAGCGGTCTTGGCGCCTGTAATGTCGCGCGACACACCAACCAATCGATGCCCCACCTCGGTTGCGTGAGAAACGATCACTTTGCGCGCGTGAATCTCGACCCAGTGAACCGAGCCTTCGGGCCATACCGTGCGGTACTGTCCTGTCCAGTCACCACCTTTTTCAGCGGTCGCAAGAAGCGCAGCCTGCATTGCGGCGTTGTCCGCCGGAAGAATGCTGGCGACCAGGTCGCCGTATGCAAATGTGTCTTCTGCCGCACGCCCGAAAGCCGCCTTGCAGGTAACCGAAGCCTGAAGAGTCCAGGCGTCCAGATCGAGCTCCCATGTGCCAAGTTGGCCCGCAAGCAGCGCTGTACGCAGGCGCTGTTCAGCTTCGCGCGCTTCTTCAATGCGGGCGCGCGCCTCGTACTGCCGAAGCCGCGCTTTCCTCGCCGAGCGAGCGACACTCACGAAGGTAGTTGGATGAAACGGTCTTTCAAGGAAGGTAACGTTGCCGAGCATGCCGGAAAGCGTCGACGCGACGTCGACCCGGTCCACATGACCCTCGCGGCCGGTCAGGACAATGAACGGCAAGTCTGACCAGCTCTGCTGCCCAGCCACCCACGAAAGCATGATCGAATTCGTGGTTTGCTGAAGGGACTCTTCAGTCACGACACAGAAGCAGATATCGTCGCTGAGTTCCGACTCTAGACAGGCAATGTCGGGACACGACCGGGACGTGATACCCATCTCATCGAGCAGCGCGCCGAGAATCCCGGCGTCGCGTCCGAAGGGTGCTACGACCAGGGCGTGACAGGGCTCTCCCATGTCACGCACGGCTCGCGCCGTCCCGGCTCAGCAATCGCTCGGCGTCTCCGACGAAGCTTGGCACGCCGCGTAACACGCCTTGAAGATTTTCGAGTGGCTGGCCAAGGAATAAACCGCTTGATCCAATTCCGAATTCGCGAATGGTTTGTTCATGCTCGCCTGTACGCTTTTTGATCACCGATACCGCGCGACGCACCTTTCCCACCGCTTCGAAATAGCGCAGCAGGATCACGGTGTCGGCGAGGTAAGTAAGGTCGACGGGCGTCTTCATCTCTCCTACCAACCCGTGCTGGGCGACGGTGAGAAACGTGGTGGCGCCTTGACGGTTGAGGTACTGCAGCAGTTCGTGGATGTGCAATATAAGCGCCTGTTCGTCGGGCATGGCGGCCTGATAACCGTTCAGGCTGTCGATGGCAACGATTTTGGCCTGCGCCTTGTCAACGCGCGCACGAACCCGATATGCAAATTCGCCGGGCGACAGTTCAGCGGCATCCAGTTGCTCGATGTGCAGCATGCCCTCATCGCGCATGCCTTCCAGGTCCAGACCCATCGCGCGCGTACGCTGGAACAGCAACCCGAGTTCCTCGTCGAATACAAACATCGCTGCGCGTTCGCCGCGCCGGACGGCGGCCGCGAGAAACTGAAATACGAAGGTGCTCTTCCCTGTACCAGCCGGGCCCAACACCAAAGTACTCGAACCTTGTTCGATGCCGCCGCCGAGCAAAGCGTCGAGTTCGGCAATATCTGTTTTTGCCTGGACACGCGCGAATCTCGTGCGATGCTCGGATGCGATGAGGCGGGGAAAGACCATGACTCCGCCGGGACGAATAATGAAATCGTGATACCCGCCTCGGTAAGCTCGACCGCGGTACTTTGTGATCCTGACGCGTCGCCGCTCAGCGCCGTACTCCGGCGCCGTCTCTTCGAGCTTGATCACGCCGTGCGCGATACTGTGGACAGTCTTGTCTTGAAACTCCGCGGTCAGATCATCAAGCAGCAGTACCGTCGCGCCATGGCGGGCGAAGTAATGTTTCAACGCGAGGATCTGCCGCCTGTACCGCAGCGAGCTTTGTGCAAGCAGGCGAATCTCAGAAAGACTATCGAGCACGATGCGACTCGGCTTGACCCGTTCAAAGATCTCGAAAAGCTGCCTGATCGTTTCGCCAAGCTCAAGATCAAACGAGTAGAGCAGGCTTTGTTGCTGGGTTCCGTCAAGGAGACTCTCAGGCGGCACCAGCTCGAAAACCGTTAGATTGTCTTTCAACGTCCATCCGTGCGACGCCGCGCCAGCGCGCAGTTCTTTCTCCGTCTCAGACAGCGTGACGTAGAGTCCGACCTCGTCGGGCTCAGCAAGAAGGAATTGGAGAGCAACAGTGGTTTTACCGGTGCCGGGGTGTCCTTCCAGAAGGAAGACGTGCCCGCGAGACAAACCACCGCCCAGGATGTCGTCCAAGCCCGGTATGCCGGTGGAAGCGATGCTGCTATTGGGCTCGTGAGTCATCCACCGCTCCTAAAAGTTCGATCACTTCGTGAGGCAACTTATGCCGCGGAATGCGCGAAAGCGCTCTCGCCTCATCGCGAAGCACGCGCGCAAGGTCGTACTCGCTTTGTCGAATGAGCCAGAAGGACGCGGAAATCGCACAATACCGCTCCAGTCGAGCAGCCATCGCGACGGATATGGCCATTTGCCCGGCGAGCACGCGGTGGAGTGTTTGACGGGAGATAGCGAGATCATTCGCGGCTTGCGTGACGGTGACGCCGAGCGACGGCAAGATGTAGTCACGCAGCAGTCCGCCCGGGTACGTGGCGGGCGATCGCGTGGAAGCTCTGCCGATATGAACCGTTTTCACTCGCGCAGTGTAACGCGAAACGCTACGCTGGGATGACACCATAGGACGGTGGCTGAAGACGATTAATGATTGCTCCGCAGTGGTCGGTAAAAGGCGACTTCGAAAGCCGATAAGAGAGTCACAAAAAGCCAAAAATTACCGAGGCGTGCGTCGGCGCAGCAGGTGGCGGATTTGCCTAATGAAAGCGTCAAAGTCCACAGGCTTTTCGAGGACAAGGTCAACTCGGCCGCCAGCTTGGATGCCTCTGGCAGCGGACCAGAGAATGAGCGCTGTGCCTTTGAGGTCTTTGTCCGCTCGGACAGCATCACAAACTTCTAACCCATTCATGCCGGGCATCATGTAGTCACACACAATTACGTCGGGGGCATGCGCCTGCGCGTGCGTCAAGCCATCCGCGCCGTCGCGCGCACTGCTCACCTCCATGCCCTCCGCCTCCAGCAGCATAGACCAGACGGTGCGAATGTCGGGCTCGTCATCGATGAGAAGTATGGAGGGCGCAGAAAGGCAGGGAGGGAGACGCGACATTGAAAGGGACCGGTCGAGGGTCTGTCATGGAACGCACGGCCTGTGCCCACGCTTTGAACACGCTTGTATCTCGAAGCGTTCGGCCGACGGCGGGTGTTCCAGAGCAGTCTAAAGAGCGAACACTCTATGAGCGTGCGTTGCGCACTGCTGTTCGACTTTGGTCGTCGCCCGTGCCGCCGTTCGTGGTCTAGCCTCGCCATCTGATCGGGCCGAATAAGTAAGTTCGGTCGATCAAGTTTTGCGAAACCCGCCGAACTTCCTGCGATCTGACCGCGATAACTCCCCGTGGGGAAGAGGTCCTTGCCACGGGAACGCAGAGAGCAGTGCCGATGCGCATGCTAAGCAAGCCGCATACTCCCAGCGCGCGGGAACGAGCAACTCGGCTGCATGCGCCTGAACAGCAGAACAGCGCCTTCGAATTGCCTAGTGCGACGTCGCCCCGTGATTTCCCCCTCCGGGAGTCGCAGGTTGCATCCCGCCTGCGGAACCGCGCGAACCGGCGTCACCGTTACTCGGCGAGCTGTCGGGTGCGCCGCCCGGTGTACTTGGCTGCATTCCGCCCGATGAGCCTTGACCACTGACCCGTCCGTCGCCCGGAGTTCGCTGCGTTTGCGTTTGCGATCCCGTATTGGCGGCGCCGGTCGGTTGAGCTCTCGCGGGAGCGCTGGCTCCCACGACCACGGCGAGAATTACCCCGCAAACAGGCAGCGCGCGGGGCACCCGGTTCAGTGCTTTCCGATTCATCGTGATGCTCCTGGTTCAGTGGCTCGTTCGTCATCCGGCAATCGTCGTGCCCCATCCGCCGTGCACTGCTCAGCCGACGGCACGGCAATTGCGATACTCGCATGCCGGATGCGCGGAAAGCATTCATGCCGACCCCTGCATCTTTCTCGGCGCGCCCGCGACCTCACCGTATCCACACAGTGCCCATTGGAGGCAACCATGGCTGACAACGACCGCGCTCACGAACCCATCGACGCTCTGGCGACTGAAAAAGCCGGCAGTGCCTATGAATTCCCAACGAGCGAAAAAATGGCTTCGCCGAGCGGAGACAACGAAACGTCCGCGAAAGCCGACAACAACGGCTTTCGCGAAGCATCTCAGTCGTGGGAGGGGAATAGCGGCGCTTCGCCGTCGAGTGATCTGCGCGCTAGTGCGAAAGAAAAGTTTGCCGACGTACAAGATGCGGTGACCAGAAAGTACAGGGCCGCCGCCGATACAACGGACGATTTCGTCCACGAGAATCCGTGGAAGGCAATCACGATGGCCACGCTGGTCGGCGTCGTGGTCGGGATGCTTGCCGCGCGTTGAGGCGGGCATGGTCGTGGATGGACAGCGGGACGACGCCAGACATGGCGGATCGCTCCGCTTCCGAGGTGCGACTCATGAACGTCCTGGCGACAGGACAGCAGATCCGTACACTCGCTTATTGGCTCTAGGAAGAAGCGGGCGGCCTTGAGGGCCGCTCGGGCGCTTTCCGGATCACGGCGCACCGACACCTGGCGATCGAGCCGGCCACGGGAAACAGCGCATCGCGGTAGCGCGGTCCAGTGTGGAAAGAACGGCAAAAGTAGCGTATGAGTCCGGACCGGCCCGACAGGACGCGAATCGGGCGACGTACCGCCGACCTCTAGCTGACAAAAACGATATCGTGGTCGGATGAACCTTCGCAAGAAAAATACGCGACGCGCCCAACCCGCAGATGCAGCAGTACCTGTTCGAGTCCATGGACTTCTCTGCCATCCTTAAGCCTGCCGACTACAGTCGCACGGGACGTTTCGGTTCCATCGCGCTTGATGGCGATGATGCGCCGGATGGCTCCTGGCCGATCGGTGAAGAATTGATTCATGAAAGCCCACCCACATTGTCCGGGCCAAGATCGTAGCGCCGCTTTCGTTAAGTCAAGCTTATCCAGGACACGCGGCAGCCCGATAGCCGAAAACATACGGCATTCGAGTGGCGCCTCAACAGCGCCGAATGGTCACGGTGAGATCGGATGCCGTAACCGGCTTGCGCAGACAGCCGTCGAATTGCACTGAAGACGATGCGTCGAACCCCTGATCGCCAGTTACCGCGACGATGCAGGCCTCGTTCGAGGCGCCGGCGAAACGAATGTATTCGCAAAGTTTACGGCCATCCATGTCAGGCAGGCCGATATCCAGGAAGACGGTGTCGTAGCGCGTCCCGGCCGCCATGCGAAGCGCCTCGCCGCCCGTGCGCGCAATGTCGGCATCATGCCCGAGCGACGCAGCCAGTTCTGCGAACGCAGCGGCAAGGTTTTCATCGTCTTCGACAAACAGAAACATCATCGTCGATTCCGGCCGATTACGGCACGGCCTCATGGCTAAGTGTCATTCATCTGGATGCGCCGGTCCTTTGGAGACACGGTGCGACGCGCTCATTGAAGCTGCTGCCGGCGCGTCGAGCGAACGTAGCGCCGGCCTGCCTCGAGTAGCAACAAAGCGGCCACGCCCATTGCCACGCCGCGCACACTGGGCGGATCGATACGCGCATCGGTGTACAGGCTTCGCTCGCGCACTTTGCCGTTGCGACCCGAGCGTTCGCGCAGGCTGCCGGCTCCCTCGTAGAGTGCATCGCCGTCGCCATGAAGCTGCCGCGTGAGCTGGGCTTTGACGCCGACGAGGCTCGCCAGCCTGTCGTACAGTCGCGGCGCACGCTGGCCGAACCAAGCCGTCGCGCGCGACGCGCCACCGACATAAACGTCGCGCTCGGGCACCACAGCGCAGTGCAGTATGGCCTTCGCCACCACTTCGGGCGCGTAGACCGGTTGCGGCAGCCTGGGCTCGTGTTGGAGGTAGTTTCTTGCATGCTCGACGAAGAGCGTATCGATTCCGGCAGGCTTGATCAGCGTGACGGACACGGGCGCACGTTCGTTTTCCAGTTCGATGCGCAGCGCATCGGTATACCCCTTGACGGCATGTTTCGACGCGACATAGGCGCCCTGCAGCGGAATCGCGACATCCGACAGCTCACTGCCGAGATTGATCAAAGCACCGCCGTGCTGACGCAGATATTTCAGCGCAATGAGCGAGCCATGCACGATGCCCCAGAAGTTGGTATCGAAGAGCTTGCGCTGGTCTTCCAGCGGGACATCGACACAACGGCCATAGAGCGACACGCCCGCATTGTTGATCCATGTGTCGAAGCGGCCGAATCGCGCGATGGTCGCATCGGCTGCCGCCTGCAACTGGGCCACATCGCCCACGTCGGCGACGGCGTAGGCGGCCTGCTGCTTGTCGCCTTGCGATAACTCTTCCGATAGCGCTTTTAGCGCCGCTTCATCGCGCGCCACGAGCATCAGGCGCGCGCCGCGTTTCGCAGCCGTTCTCGCGGTGACAAGTCCGATTCCGCTCGTCGCGCCGGTGATGACGATGACCTGTTCGCTGAGTGGTTTGAGCTTTATTCGCATGAGGATTTCGCCGGTCGTGTTGATCAAACCGAGAGAGCATGCTGCGTGCCGCGTGTCCCCAAGAGCGCGCCGGTCGCGCGAATGCGTCGGCCGAACGCCCGCCGAGCGTCCGGCGATGCGCTCGAATCGATCGGGACATGACTGCAGAACACGTCAACCTTGTCGCGTGAATCGTATTAATAGCAACTGCCGGCCAACCTGCCAAAAAAGGGCTAGTGGGTCGTCTTGATCGAAACGCTCCATGACGAGCAGGTGAACGGATCGCGCGCCTCGCACCTCTCCAAAATCGAACGGGAGAAGCCTTCGGCGGCGCGCCAGCAGACGATCTTCACGGTTTCCTGTCGGTCGGACGATGTGTGCTCCTCGTGAAAACAAAGAGGCCCGCGCCCGCCGCCGCGATAGCGAACCGGCTCGGATTGGCCTTCACGGCGTTGATGCCCTTCGCCAGAAGCTTCGTCCACATCGACCCGACCGGTTCGACGGAGCGCATGACCGGTGCAGGAACCACGGCGTCGTTGGCTGCGGGGATAACCTGCGCCCGCGTCGGTTTCGCCGGCATCGCGTCCGACGACGGTTCCGGCTCACGTTCCGCGCCCCCCTCGCGCGCTTCCACCCGCGAGGCCGCTGCTTCCGCGCCCAGCAGCAAGACGGCAGCGGCGAAATACAGCCACATCAGCAGGACAGCGAGCGAGCCTGCCGCGCCGAACGCGTTAGCCGTTCCCGCGTGTGTCAGATAAACGGCGAAGAGCTTCTTGCCTACGGAGAACAGCACGGCCGAGATGGCGCCACCGACCAGCGCATCGCGCCAGGGCACATGACCATCCGGCAGATATTTCAACAACGCCCCGAAAGCACCGCAAAGAATCACAAGCCCGAGCACGAACTGCACGATGTCGCCGACGATGACGAGCGGCGAATCGCCGAACACCCATTTCCCGGCGGCCTGCACGGCGGTGTCGAGCACCAGCGAGACGACCAAGAGGAACGCGACGCCCATGACGAGGCCGAAGGAGATCAGCCGGACCTTGACGAGCATGGCGACGCCCGATTCCTTCTTGGCGCCCTTCGGCCAGATTATCGACAGAGCAGTGTTCAACGAAGAAAACGTGGCGGAAGCCCCGACCGCCAGCAGCACGAACGAAAGCACCGCTGCGATGCCGCTTCCACCGCTCTGGTGCGCGTGCGCGACGATCGCCTGGACGCTTGCGGCTGCATCCTTGCCGAGCATGCCGCTGATCTGTTGAAAGAGCTGTCCGCGCGCCGCCTCGGCGCCGAACACGAGACCGGCCACGGCAATCACCATGACGAGAGTCGGCGCGAGCGAAAAAGCCGAATAGAACGCGATGCTCGCGGCCATGGGCGCACCGCGGTCCGCACCGAAGCGTTTGAAAGTGCGAACGGGCCAAGCGAAGGCACCGCCCATCACTGTGTTGACGTTCATAGCTGTCTCCCGGAGAGTCGTGCGGCTTATGAAGCATTGACAGTGCCCGCCGTCGGCTTCGTGTCAGCGCAGCTCGTGCCCGCACATTCCGCCGGCCACCGGGAGGACCCAATGTTCGCCTTGGGCGTACGTCACGACGCGCGCCCCCTCTTCCATGCGCGCTTGAGCAGATCACGAGAAAGGCGCTCACCGTGTTCGCGAGACGGAGCGAGAACGACCGGCGATTCCCGTTGCTTCTCTCGCTCGTCCACGCCGGGCGTCGAGCCGAAAAAGTAAGCAACGACGCGATGGCATAGCCGTTGCTTCGACATTGCGCCAAGACTTAGGGCGACAGGAGCTTAAGCGACGCTCCAGCGTCCCTCCCGGTCGTCCTCGTCGGCGGAACGCAGCTAGTTCCTCGATAGCGGCTTCGTGTAACTGCACCCTCTCGCAACTATGAACAACGATCAAAAGACGCTCAGGCGACCCCGCAGACCGCTAGACAAGGAAGTGGAGACTGCCCTACGGAGCGTGTTCGGCTTTCCGAGCCTACGGCCGGGGCAGGAAGAAGTCATTCGCAGTGTGCTCGAAGAGCACGACACGTTGGCAATCATGCCGACGGGCGCCGGGAAGTCACTCTGCTACCAGTTGCCTGCGTTGCACTTTGACGGGATGACGCTCGTCGTGTCGCCACTGATTTCGCTGATGCGCGATCAGGCCGCCAAGCTCACCGAAGCCGGGATTGCAACGAGGGTGCTCAACAGCACCCTATCGGCAAGCGAGGAGCAGGAGGCATTACGGGCCATCGGCGACGGCGCGATCCGCATCCTCTTCGTCACCCCCGAGCGCCTTGTAAGTGAAGAGTTCGGGTCGATGCTCACCTCTGAGGGCATGCCCGAGGTGCCGCTTGTCGTCATCGATGAAGCGCACTGCATCTCGCAATGGGGACATGACTTCCGGCCCGCGTACGTCGAATTGATTCACGCGGTGAAAGCCATCGGGCATCCTCCCGTGCTTGCGCTGACTGCAACAGCTACGCCTTCCGTCGCCGCCGACATCGTGCGCGAATTGCAAATGCGACAAGCGAGCGTCATTCATACCGGCGTGTATCGAGACAATCTGCAGTTTGCCGTCGAGCAGATGACCAATCTCGAAGATCGACGCAAGCGCGCGATCGAACTGGCGAGCACGATAGAAGGCAGCGGTATCATCTATTGCGCGACAGTGGCAGAGTGCGATGCACTGCATGCATTGCTCGTGGATGCGGGCGTGAGCGCCGAGCGGTATCACGGCAAACTGGCAGCGAATGCGCGCTCGGAGGCGCAGGATGCGTTCATGGGAGACCGCGCACGCGTGATGGTGGCGACCAACGCGTTTGGCATGGGCATCGACAAACAAGATATCCGCTTTGTCATTCATGCGCAGATGCCGGGGAGCCTCGACGCCTACTATCAGGAGGCGGGCCGTGGCGGGCGCGATGGAGAGGCGGCACGTTGCATTCTCCTGTTTGAACTGAAAGACAAACAGGTTCAGCAGTTCTTCCTTGGCGGACGCTATCCGACGGCTGAAACAATCCGACGCATAGCTGAAAAGGTGCAGGCACTTGCATCGGAAAGCGAGAGCAAGACACTGGAAAAACCCGTCGAGCGCTTGGGTGAAGCGTTGCCGAACGTGGGCATCAACAAGGTTCGCGTCGCGCTAACCCTACTCAACGATTTGGGCATGACCCGTCGCACGCGCAAAGGCCACCTGAAACTGATCGACGACGGCGCCGTAATTGCGAAGATCGAGGATGCTGCCGCGCAGTACGCGTCGCGCGCCCAGCGCGATCAAGCGGTGCTCGACCGCATGATCCGATATGCGCAAAGCGCCCAGTGCAGATGGCGAACGGTACTCGACTACTTTGCCCTGGACGTCGACGACGCCGGATCGCAGCAGTCATTGCGCGGGTCCTACACGTCATATCGGAAGCCGACCGACGAGCTCGGCGCGGCGCGCTGTGGCACGTGCGACAACTGCCTACATCCGCCGACAGTGCAGGACAGCTCGCTTGAAATCCAGATTCCTGCGCGTAAGGATAAAAAGGCGCCACTCTTCGGTGTCGGCGATATCGTTCGCATGCGCCGCTATGGCGAAGGCACGGTCGAGATGGTGAGCGGGGATCGTGTCGCCGTGCGCTGTGCGGATGACGAGACGCGCACGTTTATTTCTCGCTACGTGAAGCGTGTCTCGTCGCCGGAAACAGCCGGTGAACCTCGTTAGACCGGAAGGATCTTCGCCCTCAGCAACCTCATCGGGCTGGAACTAACGTTGTCGACTGCCGCGCGGGACTGCGCACTAGCTGGAACAACGACGATCGACGTGATCGAGGCATTCGTTCGGCGCGACAGCGACGCTTTTGACGACGGCGATCGGCGATGTGGTTGCGCCGCCCGGATGTCGTGCGCATCGTAATGCGCGAAGCAGTGCGTTCACGTGCGATGACTTCGCGCAGCGGCCCGCCCTGCACGTAGAGCGTCGTCGCGTACACGGAAAGCCGCTTGCATCGACAAGGCAGCGCTCGCCGCGGTGACGAGTGCTATTGGCAAAGATTAGTCGGGACGGTTTCAATAATTGACACCGCAGCAAGGAGATCGGCGATGCACATATTGGCCACGGAGGAGCAGATTCGCGCGCTTGCTTATCGGCTGTGGGCGGAAGCGGGCAGCCCGCAAGATCGCTCGGACGAATTCTGGCTTCTTGCGCAGCAGAGGCTTGCGAGCGAACCCGGAATGGGGATTCCAAAGGCAAGCGAGAGAGAAGACATGCCACCGGAATCAGTATGACCCTTGGTCGATGCCAAGAGTCGCCAGATCGATCGACTCTCGACGCGCCAAATCGAACGACCTCTAAACCGCAAGCTCGCTTAGCACATCCGCGAGCACCCTTGCGCCCGCTGCCAGATCGGATGACGACGTGTATTCGGTTTCGCAGTGAGTGCGGCCGAGATGCGACGGCACGAAAATCATCGCAGACGGGCACACGTAATGGAGATAGCGCGCATCGTGACCCGCCGTCGATAGAATGTCCCGATGCCGCAAATCCAAACGCAATGCCGCATTGCGTACCAGGGCGCGCATCGGCTCCGGAAAATCGAGCGACATCGCAGACGACAGCTCCGTCACGCGCACCGTGCACACGCCCGCGTGCGCCTCGCAGATCGGCGCGATCCGGTCGCCCAACGCGAGCAACACGTCGGAATCCGGATGACGCAAGTCGATGGAAAAATCGACCGAACTCGGCACGACAGACGGAGCACTCGGTTTCACGTCGAAGCGCCCGACCGTGAATTTCACGATGTCCTCGTCATCGCGCATCGCATCGGCGAGCGCCTGCACCATCGCGATGGCGGCGAGCAGCGCATCCCTGCGCTCGGCGCGCGTCGATGTCCCCGCGTGCGCAGCCTCGCCGTCCACACGCACCGTGAAGGTACGCTTGCCCTGAATGCCGCTCACCACGCCGATGGTGAGCCCCTCGTTCTCCAGATGCGGACCTTGTTCGATATGCGCCTCGACATACGCCGACACGCGCTCTCCCAGCGCACGTTCGGGCACGTCGCGCAGGCTCTCGCGTACCTCGGCGAGCGCTTGCTTCACGCTCACATTGTGTTTGTCGACGACGGCGAGCGTGGCATCGAGCGCGCGATTGCCGGCGAACACGGCCGAGCCCATCATGCCCGGCGCGAATCGCGATCCTTCCTCGTTCATCCACGCGACGATATCGATCGATACGCGCGGCTTCACGCCCGATGCGAGGATCGCTTCCACAGCTTCGAACGCCGCCAGCACGCCGAACACGCCGTCGAACTTGCCGCCGGTCGGCTGGCTGTCCAGATGCGAGCCGGACAGCACGGGCGGCGCGCCCGTGTCAGCGCCTTCGAGCCGCAGAAACAGATTGCCGATGGCATCGATCGACGGTTTCAGGCCGAGCGTCTCGCCCCACTGCACGAGCTGGCGCTGCGCCGCCGCATCCTCCGCCGACAGCGCCTGGCGATTCACGCCGCCGTTCTCCGTTGCGCCGATACGCGCCATCGCCGCGAGCCGTTGCGCAAGGCGTTTTTCATCGACGTACGTACTGGCGCTCATGACGTCTTCATGATTTGTGCCGCCACGGCGCGCGGATCGCGCGGCAGCCAGCGGTTCTGTTCGACCATCGCGAGAAATTCGGCGATGTGCTGATTGAAGAGCGCCGGCTCTTCGAGATTCAGCGTGTGGCCCGTCTTCGGCATGACGACGAGTCCGCTCGCGGGCACTGTGCGCTTCAGGAAGATGCCGGGCTGCAGACAGTGATCGTCCTCATCGCCGACGACGACGAGCGTGGGCACCGTCATCGCTTTCAGGCGCGCGTCGAGGTCGTAGATGGACGGACGTCGCGCCTGCACGCCCCGCATCGTCAGCGCGGAACCGCGCGCCGAATGCTCGCCGAGCATCGTCGCGAATTCGAGCCAGCCGCGCGGGTCCTTTACCTGAAACGCAATGCGCGATGCCGCGAGCGAATACGTCTTCGCGAACTGCGGCGCGCCTTGCGCTTCGAACTGCTTCGCGACTTCGAGCGACACTTCGCGGAAGTAGTCCTCGAACTCTTTTTCCGCGCCGTAGCCGGCGCCCGCGACCACCAGCGAACGCGCGCGATCCGCGTAGTCGAGCCCGAAATGCAGCGTCGCGAAACCGCCCATCGACAGGCCGACGATATGCGCGCGATCGATCTTCAGCGCGTCGAGCACGTCGCGGATATCGCGCGCGGCGATGGCCTGCGAATACTGCTCGATATCGTCGGGCACGTCGGACGGCGTATAGCCGCGCGCCGCGAACGCGATGCATCGATAGCGCCGGCTGAAGTAGCGCATCTGCGGTTCCCAACTGCGCAGATCGCCGCCGAATTCGTGTACGAACACGATCGGCGCGCCCTCGCCCGCTTCCTCGTAATACAGCTTCACCTCATCCGATGTCGTCAGATACGGCATGTCCAGTCCTCGTCGAAAGTCAGAATTGATTCGCCGGTTCCTTGATCGAACGCGCGCGCTCGACCATCGACGGCAGCAACTCGCAGAAGCAGTCCGCCCACGCTTCGGGCACCGTCAGGCTCACCTTGACGAAGCGATGCCCGAACTGCTTAGTGTGATACGCGCCCTGCCGGATCATCACGCGCTCTTTCTGGAACGCTTCGACGAGCGCTTCGGGCGTGATGCCCGCGCCGATCGTTTCCACCACGAGCAAGTTCGCCTGCGACGGAAACACCGGCACGCTCAGTCCTTCGACGTTTTTCGCCGCTTCGACGACAGCCGCCTGGTTGCGTCGCTGGCGCCGGTTGATCTCGGGAAACCATTCGCTCTTCGTGCGCAATCCGGCGATAGCCGCGCGCTGCGACAACACGTTGCTGCCGAGATTGTTCGGCGGCGCGGACGCGAACCGCTCGATCAGGTCCGGATGCGCGATCACCGCGCCGAGCCGCATGCCCGCGAGTCCCAGCCACTTCGAAAAGCTATACGTGACGATGGTCTTCTCGGGATAGAAGCGATACGCCGGCGTGAAGTTATCCGCGAATTGAAAGTACGTCGCATCGTGGATGAAGTACGCGCCGACCGAACGCGCGATCTCCGCGAATTCGCGAATCTCGTCTTCGGTATGGCAGGTGCCGAGCGGATTGTTCGGATCAACGAGATAGATAACGCCCGTGTTTTCGTTGACCGCCGCGCGCAATTGCGCCGGCGTGAGCTTGTAGTTCTGTTCCGGCGAATAGATCGGCAATTCGATCACGCGCGAACCGGCGCGCGCGGCGAACTGCATCGGCCACGCCCAGCTCGGATTCGTCGTGACGAAATCCTTGCCCGCTTCGCAGATGTTGCGGCACACGTTGTACAGCGCTTCGACGGCGCCGTCCGTAATCATCACGGAGGCATCGGGCAGGCCGATGTCCTCGCGGATCAACCGGCGCAATTCCTCGAAGCCGAGCGGCGGCGCGTAGGCGTGATACTCGCCGCCGTCGAGCGCGTCGATCACGGCCTGACGCACGGCCGGATGCGGCTCGAAGTGGTTGGTGTTCTGACCGAGCCACATCAGTCCTTCGCTGTTGCAGAGGCGGTCGAAATAGGCGTTGCGTTCCTCGAACTGGCGCATGTCGGCGGCTCCTTCAGATGATCGAACGGCGCGATGCAATGCCGCCGTCGATGGTGACGACCGTGCCCGTGATGTACGCCGCGCGCTCCGACGCGAGCCACACGATGAGATCCGCGACTTCCTCGGCCTTCGCCGCGCGCTTGCCCGGATATTTGTCGAAGAGTTCCTCCCAGCGGCTCTCGTCGTCGTACCAGTCGAGCGCTCGCCGCTTCATGAGCTTGACCATGCGATCGGTCGCGACCGGCCCCGGATTCACGCCGACCACGCGGATGCCGTCGTCCAGCGCCCAGCCGCCGATCGCGCGCGTGAAGGCCATCATCGCGGCATTGCCGGTTGAACCGATGATGTAGTTCGCGTCCCAGTTTTCGCCGGAATTGCCGATGTCGTTGACGATCACGCCGCTCCCGCGCTGCTTCATCGACGCATATAGTTCGCGCGTCAACGTCACGTAGGAAAAGATCTTCATGTCGAGGCTCGCGCGCCATTGCTCGTCCGTCATCTTGTCGAGCGGGCCGGGGCTGGAATCGGCAGCGTTGTTCACCAGGATGTCGGCGTTAGAACAGGCGCGCGCGAGATCGATGGCGTTCTGCGTGACGGACAGATCCGTCGCGTACACGTGCACGCGCGTGCCGTGCCGGGTCGCGATTTCGTCCTGCGCACGATGCAGCGCGTCGGCGGAGCGCGCCGCCAGATGCAGCTCCTCGATGCCCTCCGCAGCAAACGCCCACGCCGTCGCCAGCCCGATTCCCTTCGACGCGCCGGTGATCAGCGCCGACTTGCCCTTGAAGTTCAGTTCCATGTAACCCCCTTTTATGTATCTATAAAGTCACTGTACGAATACATAAAGTACCACGCAGAAATACAAAAAGACCATCTTCGCAAATAAAAAAACGGCATGCGTGGCGGCATGCCGTTTCCTTCTCGAACGATGAGAACGCGTTTGAATCAGCGATTCACGAGCTTGGCCGGTATCAACAGGATCATGGCCGCGCCGACGACCAGCACGCCGCCGGAGACGTACATCGCGATCACGGATGTATGCGTGAGGTCGCGCAGCCAGCCGATTAAATACGGACTGACGAATCCCGCGAGGCCGGCGAAAGCGTTGATCGCCGCGATGCCCGCCGCCGCGCCGGTTCCCGCGAGAATTGCGGACGGCAGCGCCCAGAACAGCGGCCCAGGCGTGAGCACGCCCGCCGCCGCGAGCGACAGGCCGACGAGCGCCAGCGGCACGTTCGACCCCGACGACGCCGTGATCGCGTAGCCGGCTGCGCCGATCAACATGGGCACGATCAGATGCCAGCGGCGCTCGCCGGTACGGTCCGAGTTGCGCCCGAACGAGACCATCGCGACGGCGCCGACCGCGAAAGGAATGGCCGACAGTACGCCGATTTTCAGCGCGCCCGACACGCCGGACGCCTTGATGAGCGTGGGCATCCAGAACGTCAGACCGTACTGACCCATGATCACGCAAAAGTAGATCAGCGCCATTAGCAGCATGCGCGGATCGCGGAACACCTGGCCGACTGTTTCGGAAATGCGCGCGTGGCGGTTGCCGGGCGTATCGAGCGCATCCGAAATCAAACGGGCCTCCTCACGCGTGAGCCAGTTCGCATCGGAGGGCCGGTTCTTCAGATAGAAGAACGCCACGATACCGAGCACGAGCGACGGCACCGCTTCGATGAGAAACAGCCAGCGCCAGCCGGAATGCCCGTGCGCACCGCTGAACGCCTCCAGAATCCAGCCCGACAACGGCCCGCCGATGATGCCCGCGAGCGGAATGCCGACCATGAAAATGGCGAGCACATGTGAGCGGCGCCGCGCCGGATACCACTGCATCAGATACAACACGACGCCCGGATAGAAGCCCGCTTCGGCCGAACCGAGCAGAAACCGCAGCACGTAGAACTGCGTCGGTGTCTGCACGAAGAAGAACGCGCCCGAGATGAGCGCCCACGTCACCATGATCCGCGCGATCCACGCCTTCGCGCCGACACGCTGCATCATCAGATTGCTGGGCACCTCGAACAGAAAATAGCCGATGAAGAATACGCCCGCGCCCAGTCCGTAGATGGTTTCGCTGAATTGCAGGTCGCTCAGCATCTGCAGCTTCGCAAATCCGATATTCACGCGATCCAGATACGCGGCGACGTAGCAGAGAATCAGGAAAGGGATGAGCCGCAGCGTGACTTTCCGGTACATGCGGTCTTCGATTTTTTGCGCTTGCCCTACGTCGCTCGCGGCATGCAGCGTGTCGCTCATCGCCTGCTCCTTGCGTTGGCTTCGGCCGGTTTTGTCGGTGGAAACCCGGCTTTTTGTATTTCGAGTCCGGGTTCTTTGTATCCAGATAATACCGATCCAAAATACAATGCAAGGATATTTTCAAAAAGCGGAGGTGCGAGGGCGCGCCGTGCGGTGACGGCGAGCGGCGCTTAACGGTTCAGGTGGACGAGCCGCGCCTATTCGATGACCTCGGCCGGTTCAGGGAACAGGGCGATGAAATCGAGCATTTGCTCGCCGAGCAGATTGACGTGCGCGGACATAGCCTTGGCGGCCGTGTCGCCGTCGCCGCGCTCGATGGCGGCGATCACCTGCTCGTGTTCGTCGACCGTATCCAGACGACGCCGAACCTTTTGCGTGACCATCTTGCGATAGATCGACACGCGGTTACGCAGGCCGCGCGTCTGGTCTGCGAGGAATTCGTTCTGGCTCGCCTCATAGACGAGTTCGTGAAAGCGGCGATTGATCTCGTAGAAGCTGTCGACCTGGTCGGCATCGAGCGCGCCGCGCAGTTCGACCTGCGTATCGCGCAGCCGCGCTATTTGCTGCGGCGTTGCACGGCGCGCGGCGAGGCGCGCACACAGGCCTTCGAGTTCGGCCATGACCTGAAACATTTCGAGCAGCTTGCGTGCCGAAAGTGCGGCGACCGTTGCCGGCTGGCGCGGACGCATGGTGACGAGCGCTTCGGACGCAAGTTGGCGCAGCGCTTCGCGAATCGGCGTGCGCGAGCATGCGAAGCGCTCCGAGAGTTCCGTTTCCTCCAGCCGCGAGCCGGGCGGCAGACGGCCAGAAAGAATTTCGCTCTCAAGCGTCGTCAGAATTTCATCCGCTCGCGTGGTCATGTGTATCTCCCGGCCCGATGCTTGTATTTTCTAAGGCGACAATTGTCGCATGGGTCAGGCGGGGCTCGACGTTGGAACGGATGTGTTCCAGCGCGTCAAGAATGATGTCTTCGAGTTCGTGTTCCTGCGCACGGGTAAGCGGCGCGTATCGAAACGAGGCATGTGACGAGCGTCGCAAGCCCAACGGGGTATCTGTCGCTGCGCCGATAATCTGTCCTGTGCCGTGGCTTTTGGATACTCCAAACATGCGTCGATGGCTGGCGGCTTTACGTATGAAAATATTGAAAGACGCAACCGCGCTCTCCCGATTCTCCGTTACTCCTAGGTTCATTCTTTTCTTTCTAAATAAGAACCTTTTCGAAACTGACGGCGAAAACCGTCGAAGCTCAGTATTCCGTATCGCGAATAATCAGCATCGACGCGAAAACCGCGCGACTGAAACCGGCTAACTCGTAAGTAATCTCTACCTAAAATAACTCGAACGATCGGATTTAATCGAGCGATCTGCTGTAAACCCTCATTAATATGCGAACGACTGGCATGTTTCAATAGTGCAAAGGCTGGACACGCAGCGCGGAGGCCCGAAGGTCCCGAGGATGAAGAGCACTACACCGCGGCGCCCGCGCTTGCGCCGGCATCAACGCACTCTGCACCGGCTAAGAGAAAAGCGGTGTGCGCCAAAGCAATCGCAATAGACGACTTTCTAGCTTATTGGCGATTCAGCCCATGAACGTATATGAGTTACAGCGAAAAGAGCTTTTACACCTTGAGGCGGTTGTGGCCCATCTCGAAACGTTGAGAAACGATGGTCCATTCGACGCCGGTGGCATTATTTATAGTGCCGCATATTGGAGATCGCGGGTGTTCGCGGTTTGCGGCTCGAATCCTGAGCCCGATATCGAAGCGAGAACGCGCAGACTTTTAGCGCGTTTACCAGTGCTTGTTGCCGATTGAAAAATCACCCGTCGGCCAAGAAAACCTGAGAGAACGATGAATAGTGAGAACAACATCCGTCTTGGACGAAACGCACCAAATGCGACTACTCGGTCGGAAACACAACCCTTTTGGCATAAATCGATGACCACTAGCATCTTTTATCACCGCGGGGCAGCGTTCGAGCCTCTTTGTACTCGCGTGGGCAGGGCCTACGTTGCGACCGCCTCGATTCTCGAAGAGGACGGCAATTCGACGTCGCTCGGCGAACTCGGCGTGTTTGCGAATAAAGATGGCGCATTGAATTTCGCCGTTCGATGCGCTACCGCATTCATTGATGGCGACGACATGCCGTTGCCACCGTTTCAGATCGCTTCTCATTAGGCGGTTTGCTGCGCCCGCGCGTCCTCGGCGTCGCCTTACCAACGAATTAGCGAATGGAACGGCTTCCAAAAAGGCATTTGCAATCGCCGACGAATGCGTTGGAAGTTCGAAACCCGACTGCTTGTCCGGCAGGTGTATTCCGATTGAAGAAGGGAGGTCTCGTGCTTCGTCCGACGACGTACAAACTGAAATACAAGCGCCGACAAGGTTTGCAGCGCACGTACGATATAACGGTCACTGTCGTTCAATACGAATCGGGAGTTTTCAGGTACCAGTCGTGGGTGCATTTTGCCCGTGAATTCAAGGGCAACGGTCTCGTGTATCCGCTGAGCGCGAGAACGCCCGAGCTGGCAGCAGCCGAAGCGCGAGCACGAATCGAAGGCCACATCGAGACCCTCGCCGGGCTCAAGGAGTAAGGAGCGCCTGCTTCGGACTCCAATGCCGCGAACTACCGTGCTGTTGCAACGCGTGTGTGAACGGGTGCTCGACGCGTTTCGGCATGCGTCCACACATGTGGCCGTAGGCGCTCGCCGCGACGCGATCAGCGCCGCGCAAAGGCGCGATCCGACGAAACCCGAAGGCATGACGCGCGACACTGCCTGACCGGTCGCCACGGCATCGCAATTGCTGAGATCGCACATCGCCATCTCGGAGCCGATCATGAGACCGCTCGCCAGGACCATCCTCGCCTTGAGCCTCGCCGCCTTTACGCAGTCGTGCGTCGCACAGGAGAGCGCCAGCAAGTCCAATCGACAGGGCGATGGCGCGAAACTTCAACTCATCGCGACGTTCGAACATCAGGTCACCGGCGTCACTGTGACGCCAGACGGCCGCACGTTCGTCAACTTTCCGCGCTGGACGGAGGATGCGCCGATATCGGTCGCCGAGCTGGGCAGCGCTGGCGATCTGCGGCCTTACCCCGATGTCGATTGGAATAGCTGGCGCAACGCCCGCCGCGACGAAGTCACGCCGCAGGATCATTGGGTGTGCGTTCAATCCGTCGTCGCCGACAAGCGCGGCAACCTCTGGGTGATCGATCCCGGTGCGCCTGCCCAATCGCTCGTCGTGCCCGGTGCGCCGAAGCTCGTGCAAATCGATCTGGCATCGAACCATGTTGCACACGTCTATGCGTTCGATGAAACCATCGCGCCACAGGGCAGCTATCTCAACGACGTGCGCATCAGTCCCGATGGCCGCTTTGTATACATCACCGATTCCGGCGTGCGTGGCGCGATCGTCGTTGTCGATACGACATCGGGCGCCGCGCGGCGCGTGCTCGACGGCGACCAGAGCACGCAGGCCGACAAGAGCGTCACGGTGAAGGTCGACGGCAAGCCGCTGCAACAGACGGACGGCCGGCGCGTGAGCTTCTCGGCGGACGGCATTGCGCTGACGCCGGATGGGCGCTATTTGTACTGGCAGGCGGTCAAGGGCAAGACGCTCTATCGCATCGCGACCGACGCGCTGCAGAACGCGCAACTGAGCGCGCAGCAGGTTTCGGCGCGCGTTGAACCGGTGGGTATCGATGGTCCCGCGGACGGCCTCTTGTTTGACGAGCGCGGGCGGCTTTATGTGTCGTCGGTAGAACATCACGCGATCCGCGTGCGCGATGGCGAGCGCATTTCCACACTCTTGCGCGATAAGCAACTCGTCTGGCCGGACACATTCTCGCAAGGAGCGGACGGCACGATCTACGTCACCGATTCGCGGATTCCCGATATGAGCTGGTTCGACCCGCAAAGCCCCATCGCGCTGCCGACACGACTCTACGCAATCAGGGGACGTTAGGCGCAGGACGACGCGGATGGGCCAAACGCTTTCTCGCCTTAAATCGGTGTTAACACGCATCCGCGCGGCGACGAGGGAAAACCCCCGGCGGCCGGATTTCGGCGCCATTGCCCCGTCCGGCGCGGCAGACGGGCATTCCCTTCGACAGTTCGTTACCCTGGTGATAACGATTGCATCCTCAAGGTGATTGAAGGCACGTCCCCCGCTCCCTAGACTCGCCTCAAGTCCTGAGCGAGAGTCCACATGTCCAGTCAAAGTCAGTCCTCATCCCGTTGGGCCACGCGCCGCGCGGACAAACATCGCCGGCTTGCGCGAGTCGCATCGATCGCGGATGGCATGGTGCTGCCCACCGAGCGCATCGTCGATGTCCTGCAAGCGCTCGTCGCCCCGGGCGATCGCGTGGTCGTCGAGGGGAACAACCAGAAGCAGGCGGATTTTCTTTCGCGTTCGCTCGCGAAAGTCGATCCGGAAATCGTCCACGACCTGCATCTCATCATTCCGAGCGTGAGCCGCGCGGAGCATCTCGATCTCTTCGAACGCGGCATCGCGCGCAAGCTCGACTTCGCGTTTGCCGGCGCGCAAAGCCTGCGCATCTCGCAGTTCCTTCAGGACGGCATCCTTGAGATCGGCGCGATTCATACCTACATCGAACTGTATGCGCGGCTCTATGTGGACCTGACGCCGAACGTCGTGCTGTGCGCGGGCTACAAGGCGGATCGCGAAGGCAATCTTTATACCGGTCCGAGCACCGAGGACACGCCCTCGCTCGTCGAAGCCGCGGCGTTTCGCGACGGCATCGTGATCGCGCAGGTCAACGAGATCGTCGACGATCCGAAAGACCTGCCGCGCGTCGATATCCCCGGTTCGTGGATCGATTTCGTGGTGCAGGCCGACAAGCCGTTCTTCATCGAGCCGCTTTTCACGCGCGATCCGCGCCTCATCACGCCGATCCAGGTGCTGATGGCGATGATGGCGATTCGCGGCATCTACGAAAAGCATCAGGTGCAGTCGCTCAATCACGGCATCGGCTTCAACACCGCCGCAATCGAACTGATCCTGCCGACCTACGGCGAGAAGCTCGGTCTCAAGGGCAAGATCTGCCGGCACTGGACGCTCAATCCGCATCCGACGCTGATCCCCGCGATCGAAACCGGCTGGGTCGAGAGCGTGCATTGCTTCGGCGGCGAGCTCGGCATGGAAGCGTATGTCGCGCAACGTCCCGACATCTTCTTCACCGGCCGCGACGGTTCGATGCGCTCCAATCGCACGATGTGCCAGCTCGCCGGGCAATACGCGGTGGACATGTTCATCGGCTCGACGCTGCAAATGGACGGCGTCGGCAATTCCTCGACGGTCACGCACGGGCGGCTCACCGGCTTCGGCGGCGCGCCGAACATGGGCCACGATCCGCACGGCCGGCGGCACGCCACGCCCGCATGGCTCGATCTGCTGCAAACGGACAGCCCGCTCGAACGCGGCCGCAAGCTCGTCGTGCAGATGGTCGAGACGTTCCAGGCGGGCGGGCAGCCGACCATCGTCGAATCGATCGATGCCGTCGAAGTCGGCCGCGAGTCCGGCATGCCGCTCGCGCCCGTCATGATCTATGGCGACGACGTCACGCATGTGCTGACCGAGGAAGGCATCGCGTATCTCTACAAAGCGCGTTCGCTCGAACATCGCAAGGAGATGATCGCGGCCGTCGCGGGCGTCACGCCGATCGGACTGAAAAGTGACGCGAGCAAGCTCGCCGCGCTGCGTCGCGATGGCTTCGTCGCGCTGCCTGAAGACCTCGGCATCCATCGCAGCGAAGCGAGCCGGTCGCTGCTCGCCGCGAAAAGCATGGCCGATATCGTCGACTGGTCGGACGGGTTGTACGAACCGCCCGCACGCTTTCGGAGCTGGTAATGCGCGAGAACCTCGCTATGAATACGGCGCGGCCGTTGCGCCACGCGCCGGATCTGGTCGAGCGTTTCGGCGCGCTCGTGGTGGAAGCGCTGATCGACGAAGTGACGCTCGCGCCGAAGCCCGGCCTCGTCGATATCCGCAGCCGCGGCGCGCATCACGATCTCGACTGGAAGCTGATGTGCGTATCGGCGCTCGCGTTGCAGCCGACCTTCATCGAGATGGCGCGTGCTGGCGTCGAAGCGGAACCGATGCTCGCGCTGCGTGAACGTATCGGCGCAATCGGGCGCGACGGCGAAGCGCGCATGCTCGATGCGACCGGCGGCGTGAATACGCATCGCGGTGCGATCTGGGCGCTCGGTTTGCTCGTGACCGCCGCTGCACGCGAACCGTTGGATCTCGCGCCGCAAGCGGTCGCCGCGCGCGCCGGATCGATTGCACGCGTGCAAGATCGCCACGCCCCGGCGATCACCGGCAACAAGGGCGAGCAGGCGTGCCTCGACTACAACGTCGGCGGCGCGCGCGGACAGGCGCAGGCCGGTTTTCCGCATGTCGTGGATGTCGCGCTGCCGGAACTCGTGCGTTCGCGCTCGCGTGGCGACAGCGAAACGGCTGCGCGCCTGAACGCACTGCTCGCCGTGATCGCAACACTCGACGACACCTGCGTGCTCGCGCGCGGCGGACCGAAAGCGCTCGCCGAAATGCAGCGCGGCGCACGGCGCGTATTGGAACTAGGCGGCGCGGCGGCGCTCGCGGGGCGCCGCGAACTGAAAGCTCTGGACCGGCGTCTCGTCGAACTGCACGTATCGCCCGGTGGCGCCGCCGACCTGCTCGCCGCAGCCCTCTTTCTCGACCGGCTTCGAGGCGAAGCCAATCATCCGTCGAACGCATAGGAAACACTCATGGAAACCATCGTCCTCGAATTCCCGGCAGGGCAGCCCGCGCAAGGTCGCGCGCTCGTTGGTGTCGTCGCCTCGGGAGACCTCGAAGTGCTGCTCGAAGCAAACTCGGCGAATCGCACGGTCGTGAACATCACCACTTCCGTCGACGGCAAAGGTCGCCTCTGGCACGCCGTGCTCGAACGCATTTTCGGCGACGGATCGCTGCCCGCCGCGAAGCTCGAAATCAACGATTCGGGCGCGACGCCCGGCGTCGTGCAGATGCGCATCGGGCAGGTCTTCGAACAACTGAACTCAACCGGCGGAGCGTGAAGATCATGGATACACAGCAACTGCTCGAACGCCAGAGCTTCATCGAGCTCGATGCGCGCAGCCGCGCGAAAAAGCTCCTCGACCAAGGCACGTTCAGCGAACTGCTCGACCCGTTCCAGCGCATCACGTCGCCGTGGCTCATGCGCCAGGGCATCGTCACGCAAGCCGACGACGGCATGGTGGTCGCGAAAGGCACCATCGACGGGCAGCCCGCAGTCGTGCTCGGCATCGACGGTGGATTCCAGGGCGGCAGCATGGGCGAGGTGTCGGCGGCGAAGATCGCGGGCAGCCTCGAACTCGCCGCCGAGGACAACCGCAACGGCATCCCGACGCGCGCCGTCATCCTCTTCGAAACGGGCGGCGTGCGCTTGCAGGAAGCCAATCTCGGGCTCGCGGCGATCGCGGAGATTCACGCGGGCATCGTCGACTTGCGGCGCTACCAGCCGGTGATCGGCATCACGGCCGGTCCGATCGGCTGCTATGGCGGCATGTCAATCGCAGCGGGCCTGTGCAGCTACCTGATCGGCACCCGCGAAGCGCGCCTCGGACTCAACGGCCCGGCGGTCATCGAACAGGAAGCGGGCATCGCGGAATTCGATTCGCGCGACCGTCCGATGATCTGGAGCTTCACCGGTTGCGAGCAACGGCATCGCACGGGACTGGTCGATGACTACGTGGCCGACGACGCCGATGCGATTCGCGCGGCCGTCATCGACCTGTTTCGCGCGGGGCGGCCGAAGGCATGCCGCAGCGAACGCGTCGCGGGCTTCCTGACGCGGCTTTCCGAGGTCGATCCGGGCGTGCAGGCCACGCCGGATCAGGCAGCCGCCATCTACGGCAAGGGGTTTCAGTCATGAGCACACAAGAGCTTTCGAAGCGCGGCGCGGTATGGCTCGACGCGCTCACGTACAGCGCGCCGTTGCAGCCCGGCTATCCGCCGTCCGTGCGTGTCGCCGATGCGCAACTGGGCGATCATCGCGCGCGTTTTATCGCCGTGGTGCCCGATCCGGATAACCCGTTCCCGCGCGCACGCAGCGGCGAGGTCGGGCTTGTCGAGGCGTGGGAACTTGCGCGGGCGGTGCGCGATGTCATCGAGGCCGACAAGGAGCACGACGAGAAGCGCGCAATCGTAGCGGTCATCGATGTCGCGAGTCAGGCGTATGGACGGCGCGAGGAAGCGTATGGCATTCATCAGGCGCTCGCCGGCGCCGCCGATGCTTACGCGAGCGCACGGCTCGCGGGTCATCCGGTGATCGGACTGATCGTCGGGCGCGCGATGTCGGGGGCGTTTCTCGCGCATGGCTATCAGGCCAACCGGCTGATCGCGCTCGCCGATTCGCAGGTCATGGTTCATGCGATGGGCAAGGAATCGGCCGCGCGGGTCACGCTGCGCTCGGTCGCCGATCTCGAAGCGTTCACGGCGCGCGTACCGCCGATGGCCTACGACATCGACAACTATGCGTCCCTCGGCCTGCTGTGGAAGCTCCTGAGCGTGAGCGATGCCGATGCGCCCACCCGCGCCGATCAGACGGCCGTCGAGCAGTCCCTGCAAGCCGCCTTCGACGACATCCGCCGCGACCCGTCGCGCGGGCTGGAAAGCCGGCTCGGCAGCGAGCATCGCGCGGCCTCCGCGACGGTGCGGCGCAAGTTGCGGGAGCAGTGGCGCTAGAACTCGCCTTGGACAGCGGCTCGCTAGAAGCCAAATAAATTCATTAATGGAGACACGAAATGATCATCTACGGAACCGCCCTTCTGGCGTTCTGCCACCTGGCAGGACTATTTCTCGGCGATTTGCTCGGCGTTGCCATCGGCGTGAAGACGAACGTCGGCGGCGTCGGCATCGCCATGTTGCTGCTGATTTTCCTGCGCCTCTATCTGCACAAGAAGGGCTGGCTGCCGAAGGAGACCGAAGCGGGCGTGGGCTTCTGGGGCGCGATGTACATCCCCGTCGTCGTCGCGATGGCCGCGAACCAGAACGTCGTCGCCGCGCTCAAGGGCGGTCCCGTCGCGCTGCTGTCGGCGCTGGGGGCTGCGGCTGTCTGCGCGGGCTGCATCGCCGTCCTTTCCCGCACCGGTCACGACAGCACGTCGTTCGTGAACGCCCCGCACCTCGAAGAAATCTGAAGCAGGAGACCGTCATGCTGCATATGCTCGACAAGATTTTGATCCAGAACGGCCTCGTCACCGCGTTCTTCCTCGTGGGCCTCATCATGTGGGTGTCGTCGCTGATTTCGCGCAAGCTGACGTTCGGACGCGTGCATGGATCGGCGATCGCGATCGTGATCGGCCTCGTGCTCGCTTACTTCGGCGGCGCGTTCACCGGCGGACAAAAGGGTCTCGCGGACCTGCCGCTTTTTACCGGCATCGGCCTGATGGGCGGTGCGATGCTGCGCGATTTCGCCATCGTCGCGACCGCGTTCGAAGTGCAGGCGACCGAAGCGCGCAAGGCGGGGCTCATCGGCGTGGTATCGCTGCTGCTCGGGACGGTGCTGCCGTTCATCGTCGGCGCGAGCATCGCGCATGCGTTCGGCTACACGGATGCGGTCAGCATGACGACCATCGGTGCGGGCGCGGTCACGTATATCGTGGGTCCCGTGACGGGCGCGGCGATCGGCGCGAGCTCGGATGTGATCGCGCTCAGCATCGCGACGGGCCTCATCAAGGCGATCATCGTGATGATCGGCACGCCGATCGCGGCGGGCTTCATGGGGCTCAAGACGCCGCGTTCCGCGATGATCTTCGGCGGCCTGGCCGGGACGGTGAGCGGCGTCAGCGCGGGGCTGGCCGCAACCGATCGGCGGCTCGTTCCCTACGGCGCGCTGATCGCGACCTTCCATACGGGCGTCGGCTGCCTGCTCGGGCCCTCGCTGCTGTTCTTCGCGACCAAGGCGCTGATGGGCGCGTGATGCGTCCGAGAGACATATCGTGTCCACCACCGAAGAAGTCATCCGCCCGCACGACCTGCTGTGGATCGGAACGCCGCAAGACATCCGCTCGATATCGGACGTGCCCGCATGGGCGTCGCCCGAGTGGCTGTCGATCGCGCCGCTCGTCGTGCGGCGCGAGACGGTTGCCGAACATGGCCTCGTGCCGGTCGGGATTCGAGGGCGCACACGCGGCGAGCGCTTCGCGGCCTTCGTGGCCCGCGAGCGCATCGTGCGGCGCGTGACACCCGAGGCGCTCGCGCGGGCGCGCGGCTGGCGAACACACGTCGCGCTCGCGGATCTTCCCTGCATGCGCGCGCTTGATCGCATCGCGCCCGAACTCGACCGGCTCCGGTTGACCTGGGGCATTACCGGCAGCGTCGGCTTTGCGCTGGCAAGCGGCGTGAGCACGCTGCGACAGGACAGCGACCTCGACCTCCTGTTGCGTGCCGAACGGCCGTTGCCGCGAGAGGAAGCGCAGGCGCTGCTGTCACTGCTGCAAGCCGGGCCCGCGCGCATCGACATGCAGGTGGACAACGGCCACGGCGGCTTCGCTCTGGCGGAGTGGGCCGGCAAGACGAACCGCGTTCTGTTGAAGACGGGAAGCGGTCCCGTGCTCGTCGCCGATCCTTGGGCGCCTGACGCATCATGAGCGTGCTATTCACGTTTCCGGGCCAGGGCTCGCAGCGCGCCGGCATGCTGCATGCGCTGCCCTCTCACGCGGAAGTCGCCCGCACACTCGACGAAGCCAGCGACGTGCTCGGCTACGACGTGAAGTCCATCGACGACGCGTCAACGCTCCGCTCCACCGTCGCCGTGCAACTTTGTCTGTTGATCGCGGGCGTCGCTCAGGCGCGCGTCATTCAGGCCCACGGATACGAGCCCGACATGGTGTCGGGACTTTCGATCGGCGCGTATCCCGCCGCCGTGATCGCCGGCGCCCTCGCCTACTCCGACGCCGTCAGACTCGTCGCCTTGCGCGGCCAGTTGATGGAGCGCGCCTATCCGGGCGGCTACGGCATGACTGCGATCGTCGGCATGACGCAACGAGCGCTCGAACGGCTGATCGCGCAAGTGAGTAGCGGCGCCGAACCCGTCTTCCTTGCAAACATCAACACGGAAACGCAGATGGTCGTCGCAGGCAGCGATGCCGCGATGCAGCGTCTGTCCACGCTTGCAATCGAGCAAGGCGCGCAACGCTGCGAGCGTCTCGATGTCGCGGTGCCGTCGCATTGCGCCCTGCTCGACGCGCCCGCGGCGTCCCTCGCCGATGCGTTCTCACAGGTCGACGTCCGTGCGCCGGGCGTCGTCTATCTGAGCAGCAGTGCGGCGCGGCCGCTGTTCGACGGCGCGCGCATCGCCGCCGATCTTGCCGGCAATATGGCGCGGCAGGTGCGCTGGCACGACACGATGAGACTCGCGTGGGAGCGTGGCGCGCGCCTCGCGATCGAGATGCCCCCGGCAAATGTCCTGACGCGAATGGCCAGCACGATTTTCACCGAAGGCGTCGCGGTGAGTTGCAGCGATACTTCGCTGCCGGACCTCGGCGCGCTCGTCGACCGCGAACGGGCACGCGACGAACGGTGAAGCGTCAGTCGGCGCTTCTCGTGCGCAGCCGGCAGACGGCCATCAGCGCGAGCAGATTCGGGTCGCGCTCACGCGCGCGCAGGAAGCTGACGCCGATCGTCTGGCGCATCAGGTATTGCGGCTTGAGCGGAATGAATTGCACCTTGTCGCCGAAGACGCCGCGCACGCGCCCGGGCAGGAGCGTGTAGCCGACCCCACCGCTCACCAGGTTCATCAGCGAGAAGATATCGCCGGTTCGCATTGTCACGTTGGGCGTAAAGTCCGCGACGCGAAATGCCTCCACGAAGCCGTGATAGGTCGCAAAGCCCTCGCCGAGCGAAACGAACGTCTCGTCGCGGCAGTCGCGCAGGTCAACGGCCTCCTGATTCGCGTAGGCGGACCCAGCCGGAGCGGCGAAAAAAATGTCGTCCTCGAAAAGGGGGATGGATTCGACCTCGGGTTCGGCATCCGGCACCGCCATCAGCGCCGCATCGATTTCGCCGCGCTTCAGTTTGTCGAGCAGCTCGACATTCGGACCGAGCACCAGTTCGACGTGAAGTGTCGGCCTGCGCACCTTGATATCGACGACGATGCCCGGTACGGTTTTTATGGTCAGCGAGTACAGCGAGCCGATCTTGAGCCGGTCTGACGAATAACCCGCGGCCTCGCGTGTCGCACGAATGCCGTCGGACATCAGCGTCATCACCTCTTGCGCGACATCGGCGAGCATCTGCGCCGCTTCGGTCGACTTGAGATTGCGGCCCTCATGGCGGAACAGCGCGCATCGCACGCCTTGCTCAAGCGAGTGCAGCGCGCGGTGCACGCTGACCGTGCTCACGTTCAGCGCCTCGGCCGCCTTCGCCAGATTGCCGGTCTCCATGAATGCGAGCAGGACTTCGAGCTTGCGGAAGGTGATCTCATCGTCGATTCGGTCACGCATCTTGGGTCATCGAGTAGTCGAAATGCTCGATTATCGCCTCGTGAGCGTGCCGGACGAATAGCGTTTATCCCTCGACGCTCTGTTGTCATGGCGTGCTCGAAAGCGCGCGTGCCACTAAAAAACAGGGACGGTTCGCGGCGTGCAGAGTCTTTGAGAACCGCGCGATCGGTCGCTTTCACCCGTCAGCGATAACCCGCCCGAACGCCTCCTTCACCTCCGCGCAAAACGCATGGGCCACGACCGGCATTGGCAGCGAAGCATTCGTCACGATATAAAAATGATCCGGCACGGCGGGCTCGAACGGCTTTACCGCCACACGTTGCCGTGCGTAGGCCGCAGTTACAGGGTCGATCAGCGCGACGCCCGCGCGGTTCGCGACCAGCGCCACGATCGCCTGCGATAGCTGCGCCTCGATCACGAGATCGCGGGTCACGCCCGCTTCCACGAAGACCCGGTCGATGGCGCTGCGGGCATCGAAGCTCTGCGGGAACGAGATGAAGCGCTCGCCGCTCAAATCGCCCGGAGCCAATATCGCGCGCCGTGCCAACCGATGCCCGCGCGGCACGATGCATCGCATGACGGCGTTCGCGAGACGCTCGCTCTTTACCGCGGGATGCGGAATCGGCTCGGCGATCAGGCCGACGTCGCACTGGCCCGACGCGACTTTCTCCACCACCGTGGTCGCGCTATGCGCGAGCAGATTCACATCGATACCCGCATGCCGCTCGACGAAACGCGCGATCACCGCCGGCAGCAGATCGAGAGCCACGGCGGGCGATCCCGCCACGCGCAGCGAACCGCGCCGCATCGCACGAATCTGCTGCGCCGCCTGCGTGATCCGATCCATTCCGACGAACGCGCGCTCCACTTCCTCGAATAGAACGCGCGCTTCGGCGGTCGGTGCGAGCCGTCCCTGCTGCCGCTCGAACAGCGCAAAGCCAACACGACTTTCGAGATCGGCGATAAGCCGGCTCACGGCAGGCTGCGATATGTGCAACGACGCAGCGGCGCGCGTTACGGTATGTCGAAGCATAACGGCGCGAAAGGCTTCGATCTGGCGGATTTTTAGTTCGGATGGGTCCATAACATTGGATTATAGGCGACCGAAAACTCGGTATTTGACGGCGATTTTTGCACCGTCCACAGTCGGTCCTCAAACCGCAAAAACAGGCAGGAAACGCATTCGATGCAGTACAAGCAAGCCTATAACACAGCACGCAGCTTCGATATCGTGGTGGCGGGCGGCGGGCTCGTCGGGATGGCCATCGCCTATGGGCTCGCGCGCGCGGGCAAGCGCGTGGCCGTATGCGATGGCGCGGACTCGGCGCATCGCGCCGCACGTGGCAATTTCGGGTTGGTATGGGTCCAGGGCAAGGGCGGCCGATGCCTGCCGTACGCGCAGTGGTCGCGCGAATCGTCGGAGCGCTGGGGCGCCTTCGCCGCGCAGTTGCAGCGCGAAACGGGCGTCGATGCGGGCTTCGAACGGCCCGGCGGCATCGAATTGTGTGAAACCGCCGAACAGCTCGAAGCCGGCAGGCAATTGCTCGAATCGATCCGCGCGCAGGACGCGTCGCTGACCTACGAGGTGCTCGATATCGACGCGCTCAAGGCGCGAGTGCCCTCGGCATCGAACGGATTGGCGGGCGCGCTCTATTCGCCGCACGACGGCCACGCGAGTCCGCTCTACACGCTGCGCGCCATGCAGCAAGCCTTCGCGCTGCACGGCGGCACGTATCTGCCGCACACCGAAGTGCGCGAGATCCGCCCTCACGCGGGCGGCTTCGACATCGATACTTCGAACGGCACGCTGCAAGCCGGGCGCGTCGTGCTCGCCGCCGGCCTCGACAATAAGCGCCTCGCACCGATGGTTGGCATGCACGCGCCTATCACGCCCTTGCGCGGCCAGATCATGGTGACTGAGCGGCTCGCGCCGTTTCTCGACTATCCGACGCTGGTCGTGCGGCAGACGCGCGAAGGCTCGGTCCTGCTCGGCGATTCCGCCGAACACGTCGGCTTCGACGACGGCCAGACGCGCGCCGTCATGGCCGATATCGCGCGGCGCGCACGCACGGCGTTTCCGGTGCTGGCGCACGCGCGCATCGTGCGGGCATGGGGCGCGCTGCGCATCATGACGCCGGACGGCTTGCCGGTTTATGAGGAATCGGCCGCCTGTCCGGGCGCGTTCCTCGCCATCTGTCATAGCGGCGTGACGCTCGCCGCCGCGCATGCGGACGTTATCGCGCCGTGGATCGCGGGCGGCTCGCGGCCCGCGATTCTCGATCCCTTCGTCGCCACCCGTTTCTCGAATTCGACCGATGCTCACGCACTTTGAACCGCTCGCTACCACGTCGACGCCGACGGTGCGCATCGACATCGACGGCACGCCACGGCGTGTGCCGCGGCACTACACGGTTGCGGCGGCGCTGCTCGAAAGCGGCGCGCTCGCCTGCCGGACCACGCCCGTGAGCGGCACGCCGCGCGGACCGTTCTGCATGATGGGCGTGTGCTTCGACTGTCTCGTCGAAGTCGATGGCATACCGAACGTGCAGGCGTGCATGACGCGCGTGAGCGAAGGCATGCGCGTGCGCCCGATGGCGGGCAAGGCGAGGCTCGCATGATGCAGTCTCCGACGAAAACAAAATGCGATTTGCTGATAGTCGGCGCGGGACCGGCGGGCATGTCGGCGGCGATCGAAGCGCGCCGCGCGGGTCTCGATGTCATCGTCGCGGATGAAGGCGAAGCGCCTGGCGGACAGATCTATCGCCATGCCGCGCAGTCTCCGCTCGCCGATGCCCACGTGCTCGGCGAGGACTATCTTGCAGGACGCACGCTGATCGAGCGCTTCGAAGCCAGCAATGCGAAATCTCTTTCGCGCAGCGTCGTGTGGCAGGTCGCGTTCGAAAACCGCCACGCCGTCGCGATGCTCACGCGCCGCGCGCAAGGCGCGGAACGAGGCGGCACGCTCGACGTCTCCGCGCGTGCAGTGCTGGTCGCGACCGGCGCGCAGGAGCGTCCGTGGCCCGTGCGCGGCTGGACCTTGCCGGGCGTGATGGGCATCGGTGCAGCGCAGACGCTGCTCAAATCGTCGGGGCTCGCGCCGTCACAGGATGCCGTGCTCGCGGGAAGCGGGCCGCTGTTGTGGCTGTTCGCATCGCAGTTGCTGAATGCGGGGCGGCGTGTTCGCGCCATCGTCGACACGACGCCGCGCGATGCCTGGCGCGCCGCGCTGCCGCATGCATTGCCCGCGCTCGCCGGCGCCGATTATCTTCTCAAGGGCCTGCGCATGATGCACGCGGTGAAGCGCGCGGGCGTCCCGATCCATCGCGCGGCGAGCGCGTTTTCGATCGAAGGCCAAGACCGCGCCGAACGCGTGCATTTCGTCGATGAACACGGTACGCCTCGATCGATCGACACCCCGCTCGTGCTGATTCATCAAGGCGTGATTCCGTCGACGCAACTGCCCCGCTCGCTCGGCTGCGAACATGAATGGGACGCTGCGTCCGCATGCTGGCGTCCTCGAACCGACACGCGCGGACGCAGCAGCGTCGCGCAAGTGTGGATCGCGGGCGATGGCGCGGGCATCGGCGGCGCGAAAGCCGCTGCGCACGCGGGCACGATCGCGGCGCTCGATATCGCACGCGAACTCGGCGCGCTCGATGCGCCATCGCGCGATACACGCAGCCGCGCCGCGCTGCGTGCGATGAAGCGGCATCTCGCCGTGCGCCCGTTGCTCGATGCGCTCTACACGCCGCCCGCCGCGCTGCGCCGTCCCGCCGACGACGTGACCGTGTGCCGGTGCGAAGAAGTGACGGCAGGCGAGATTCGCGCGATCGCGGCGCTCGGCTGTCAAGGGCCGAACCAGATGAAGGCGTTTTCACGTTGCGGAATGGGCCCGTGTCAGGGCCGATGGTGCGGCGCGACCGTCGGCGAACTCATCGCGCAAGTGCAGAAACGCGCGGTCGGCGATGTCGGTTACTACCGCATCCGTGCGCCGATCAAGCCGGTCACGGTCGATGAAATCGCCGACTCCATCGCACTCGATGACGACTTCACGCGCGGCGAATTTCCCAGCTGATTGCATCCATCAAAGACGAAACGAAACCTCACCACACACGGAGCCCTTATGAAGACCTCACGCGCAAAGACGATGCTCACCGCCGCCGCGCTCGCCCTGATGGCCGCGAGCACGATGGCATCGGCCAAGGAATGGAGCACGATTCGCGTCGGCGTGGACCCGACTTATCCGCCGTTCGAATCGGTCGCGAAGGACGGCCAGGTGCAAGGCTTCGACATCGATCTCGGCAACGCACTGTGCGCGAAGCTCAAGGCGAAGTGCGTGTGGGTGCAAAGCAGCTTCGACGGCCTGATTCCCGGTCTGCAGGCGCGCAAGTTCGACGTGATCCTGTCGTCGATGGCGGCAAATGCGAAGCGTCGCGAGCAGATCGATTTCACTGAGCGGCTGTATCGCAACCAGACGCGTCTGATCGCGAAGGACAGCGCGCATCTGCTGCCCGACGCATCGAAGCTCGCGGGTAAGCGCGTGGCGGTCGAGCAAGGGACGGTGCAGGAAACGTATGCACGCGAGAAGTGGGCGTCGTCGGGTGTGGACGTGGTCGCGTATCCGAGCTACGACCAGGCATATGCCGATCTGAGTGCGGGCCGCGTCGATGCCGTGTTGATGGATGCCATTCAGGGCAAGCTCGGCTTCCTCGCGACGCCTGCCGGCAAGGGGTTCGCATTCGCGGGCGATGTGGTGTACGACGCGAAGATCATGGGCGATGGCGACGCCGCTGGTGTGCGCAAGTCCGACCCCGAACTGCGTGATGCGCTCAACGGCGCGATTGCGGCGATCCTGCACGACGGCACGTATCGCAGGATCGAGGCGAAGTACTTCGATTTCGACATGTACGGGAAGTAACACGCGCTACTGCCGCCTTCATGTCGTCGCGCAACTTCTCTCGGCACAGCAGCTATACAACGGCGGAGAGCGGCTTTTCAAACCGCTCTCCGCCCGCACTGCAACCCACCAATAGTCGCGCTTTTTACTTCTGAACGACGACAGCCTTATTGAACGAACCGCCTTGGGTGATCGCAGCCGCATTGCCGATACCGCTCTGAGTCACCGAGCCGTAGTTGGCGTTGCCGACCTGGATAATCGAGGCCGTGTTATACGCACCGGCTTGCGAAGCGTCCGCCGAGTTCAGGTAGCCCACTTGCGCGAGCGCCATCTCTTCATACGAGCCCGACTGCTTGCCCTTCGCAGTGTTGAAGCCGCCGCCCTGACCGGCCAGCAGCGTCGATTCGAACGCGCCCTGTTGCGTCAGATCCATGTTGTTGCCCGAACCAACCTGAACCGCGACTGCCAGGTTGTTGCCACCGTCCGTCTGATGAACGGCCGCCGTATTGCGATCACCCGCCTGAACCACGTACGTGTGGTCGTTGGCTTCGCGATACTGATCGACGTATGCCGTGTTGTAGGCCGAGCCGGTTTGCAGGATCGTCGTCGTTTCGTTGGTCGCGTTGCCCTGCGTCACCTGGGCGTAGTGCGGAGCGCCCGCGCCGCTCTGGTCGATCTTAGTCGTGTTGCCGCCGCCGTTTTCCGAATGGACTTGCGCGCGTGCGAAGTCGGCCTGCTTGATCGACACGTTGTCGCCGATTTCCGAAATCTGCTCGATCTTGCCGTCGTTATGATCGCCGCGCTGGTCGATGCGCGCCGCGTTGTAGCCGCCGTTCGTCTGCGTCACCGTCGCGATACCGTTCTTGTTGCCTTGCATGATGTCGACGCGGTTGCCGATGGTGGTCGTCTGCGTGACGGTCGCCGTTGCGCCGTCGCTCACGCCTGCGGTCTTGCTCGTGCCCTGGTCGATGTTGACCGTGTTCCAGCTGGAGCCGGTGCGATTGATCGTTGCGGAGTCGTTCTTGCCGAACTGGGTGACGGTGTCCTTGTCGTAGGACGAAGCCGTTTGCGTCACGTTTGCCGAGCTGTTGCTGCCCGTTTGCTTGATGGTGGTCGATTCACCGATCGCCTGCTGTTGCGTGAGGGTCGCGCTCAGCTTCGATGCGCCCGACACGCCAGCCGCGTTTTGCTGGATGTCGGTCACGTTGCCGCCGCCGTTGCTCGACGTGACAGTCGCGCTCGACCCGTCGCCGTTTTGCTGGACTTTTACGCGGTCATAGCTGGATGAAGTCTGCGTCACGCCGGCGGTATTGCCGTTGCCATACTGCTCGACGATCGCGCCTTCGCCGACCGATGCGGCAAAAGCCGACGTCGAAGCCAATGCTGCCAGACCCATAGCGATGATGATTGCCTTTACTTTCATTTTTATGCCTCGTTGACTTGATGTTTTATAAGCAAATAAATTAGCTACCCTAACGGCCGACAACCCCCGCTGACGACCGGTCCTGCCCACCCACACACCCCAACACCCACACTTCCAAACTGTGCTACCTGGTCTCCTCGCCTGCCTATTTCATGAGAACTGCCGCCCGGGCACCGCCGGTCTGCGTAACCGACAGCCCTGAGCCGTTCCTGCTCTGCACTATCGAAATCTCGTTGTTGTTGCCGAGCTGCGTCACCTGCGACGACATCGAGTTCCCGACCTGCGTGACCGTTGCTTCGTTACCGCTGCCGTTCTGTACCGCGATAGATCGGTTGTACTGGCCCGCCTGATACCCGGTGTAAAGATTGGCGGCGCCGCTTTGCTGAAGCACCGTCCAGTTGTCGTTGCCAACCTGTGCCGTCGCCGCCGCGTTCGCGATACCCATCTGATTGGCCATCAAACCATTTTGTCCCGCCTGAATAGCGTTGAGACGATTACCCTGGCCCTGTTGCGACACATGAGCGACTTGCGTCGAACCGCCGAAGCCCGGTTCGGGCGGACCGAAGTCCGAGACCGACGACAGATCCGCCGCGTACACCGCGAGCGACACGACCGCGCCGAGCGCCGCGCACAGAGCGAGTTTCGATGTGCGCATGGGCAGACGCGCTGATTTCATGCTGATCTCCTTCTCGTTGAGACGGTCTAGCTACCGATGGTCTTCGGCGGATCGATCTTCACCGGGCTATACGGCGGGTTCACGTCTTCCATCGTCTGCGCGTAACCCTGGTTTTCCTGCAGATAGCGCTGCACCGTCGGGTCGTACCAGTCCTTCATGTCCTTGAGCACCCAGGTCTGGTTCGCGACGCCTTGCACGATCAGATGCACGAGCGCCGATTCGATCGCCTCGTTCACGCACAACTGCTGCGGCTCGTTGCGCGTCATGCCGGCTTCGGCCTGCAGCAAATCCTTGAAGCCGATGAAGCGATACACGCCGGTATCGACCTGAATCGAATAGATGGTCTTGGTCGTCGACACGCTGTTGAGAATCGTGCCGTTGCGGATATCCACGGCACGGAGGTTCACCGTCACCTGATCGACGCGATACTGCTGCGACGCGGAAATCCCCAAGTACGCGACGCCCGCGCCACCCGTGCGAATGTTCGTGTCGTAACCGACGATGCCGCCTTCCAGCACGATGCTCGCCGGCGCCAGCGCGCCGATCTGCGGTATCGCGTTCTTCCTGTCGTCCGGCGTTTCCAGTGCGCGCATGATCTTGCGCTCGGTCAGCAGGTCCTGAAGGTTTTCGCGCTCGACGGGCGTGAACCAGCCGGAATCGCGCATCGCCTTCACGAGAAACGAAGCGCCGCCCTGCGTCACCTGCGACGAAAACGAACTGTCCGGCGACGGCTTGTACTGGCCCGTCAGATCGCGAAAACCGTACACGGCCGCGACGATGCGCCCTTTCGGCGGCGGCAGGTGCGTGAGATCGCGCGTGACGCGCGTCGGCGGCGTAAGCGTCGCATTGCCCGCGGATGGCATCGGCGTGGTGACGCAGCCGGTCAACAACATCGTTGCCATGATCGTGGCGCCCAGTGCCGCGCGCGTCGCGATGGTCGTGATAGCTTGCTTGTTCATTTCGTATGGGCGCTCGCGTTACTGGCCGTTGCCGACGACGAAAGTCGTCGAGGCACCCGTGGTCTTGTCGGTCGTCGTCACTTGCAGATTGCCGCCGGTGACTTGCGTGATCGCAATCGAGAAGTTGCCGGTGTTGATCGTGCCGGGATGCAGCGTGCCGTCCGTGCCGACGATGGAGCTAGAGATCGACGACGCGACGCGGGACAGAATCGCCTGCTGCAACTGCGTATTGAACTGATCGAGCGTGGACTGGCCGCTCGTGCCGAGGCTGGCGGTCGACGGATCCTTGTACTTGTTCTGTGCGTTCGCCTCGTTGAGCAAGTTGGTTCCGTTCAGCGGATTGCCGCCGAAGTTCGGATTCACCGGCTCATACACAAGCGATGTGGCCTGGGCCGTGATGACCGGCAGCGTAAGCGCGCAAGCGAGCAACGCGCGTTTCAAGAGCGCATTCGTTTTCATTGCGTTTTCCCCGTATTTTTTTGGCCTTACTGCATCTATTTTTTATGATGCGTTTTTTTTATAGTTCGTCCGTCGCCATGTCGGCGTCGTGGAACAGCAGGCGAGTCAGGTCGGCCTGCATCACGTTCTGAAACGCGATCTGCGCCGCGCCTTCCGCAATCGGCTTCACGTTCGAGCGGGCAATCGGCAGGAACGCCTGGAACACGCGACGCTGACCGTACTCCACCCACACGAGGCTGCCGTAACGCGGCGACGGCCGCTCGTGCACCGAGACGATGTAACGCTCGGAGAGCGGAATGGCGCTCCACGTCTGCGCGAACCACGTGTAGAAGTCCTGCCCTGCGAGCGTCACCGTGTCCGTGGTGACGACGCCACCGAGTGCGTCGTCGAGTGACTGCTTGCCTTCGACATCGACGGTGCGCGAGCGCGGCGTGCCGGCGAGCGTGGCGCTCTTGTCGAGCGACGATGCGGCATTCACCGTGCCGCGCGGCGTGAGAGGCGCGCCATTCGCGGCGGGCAGCGCGGTGGTGTTGCCGACCGGACCGGGCGCCGGCGTGCTGGGCAGCGAAATGAGCGGTTGAGCCTGGGACGTTGCGTTCACGTTCACGTTCACGTTCACGTTCAAGGCCGGCGGCATTTCCGCATCCTGAGCGCTCGCGTGCGTCGCAATGATTGAAACCCCGATGCACACTGCGACGACCCGCCCTTTGCCGGGCGCGTTGTTCTTTTCTCGCTGCATGACTTCCCCGTAAGTCTTTGGCCGCTATGGTGCTGCCTTCAGACGATCTGTTTTAAGCGTTTTGTTTTATTTGTACGACGGGATGGATTCTCCGTAATAACTTGTAACAGCTATGTTGCCTGCGCCACATTCATCCGAGGAAACTTTCAACAAATGAAGCATTGACTGAAAGCGTTGCGTCGATGTTTTCGCGCGTTGACGTAAGGAAACGTTTGCTGCTCCGTAGCGCGCGGGAAGGCGATGGATGCCGACTCTTTTCACTGTCGATCCCAAGGCGGTTCATCGCCGAACGCTTCCGCAAGGTAATCGACGAACCGCCTCACTTTAAGCGGTATGCGCCGTGCGCCTGGATAAACCGCCTGGACCACTAATTCCGTGGCACGGTAGGCCGGCAGCAGCGCGACAAGCTCACCGCGCCGCAGATGCTCCCCAAAGACGAACGTCGGACCGTACGCAATGCCGACGCCAGCGAGCGCGGCGGACAACAGGATTTGCGTGTTATTAGCCGAAATCCGCGAAGGTCCTTCGATGACAAACGCGCGGTTCTTCGCATCGAACAATGTCCAGTCTCCCGCGGACACGGCCTCGCTAAAGACAAGCCTCGGCGCCTGAAGCAGATCGCCGGGCTTACGCGGCGTCCCTTGCCGTTCGAGGTACGCACGCGATGCGCATACGACCATCCGGCAAGGAGCGATCCGTCGTGTAACCAGTGCCGGGCCATCTAGTCGCCCTATCCGGATCGCGACGTCTATGCCTTCATCGAGCAGGTCGATATAGCGATCCCCGAGAACCACTTCGACATTCACCTGCGGATGGTCTTCAATGTAACGCGCGACGACTGGCCCCAGATGCATCGCGCCGAACGTAACCGGCGCTGCGATTCGCAGGACGCCACGCGCCGTACCTTGGGAATCGCTGGCCTCCCGGTTGGCGTCGTCGAACGCTTCGAGAATCTGCTTGCTGCGTTCATAGTAGGCCTGGCCCGTATCCGTCAGACTCAAGCGCCGAGTGGTTCGTTGAAGCAGCCGCGCATTCAGTCGCGCCTCGATTTCACTCACATGCTTGCCCGCCATCGCGGGTGACAGCCCGAAACGCCGCGCGGCCGCAGCGAAGCTACCTTCCTCCACCGCGGCGACGAACACACCAAGACTGGTTAGCCGGTCCATTTCTTCCCTCGATTCGATACCAGGATTATCGACTGTCGCCATTCCGCGGGCAATTATCAAATCAGATGCATGCCTCTACGATTCGTTTATCCAATAAACGGAGGTGCACAAAATGGAAATCGAGACGAATGGCACGCGGATTCACGTCGCGCTGCAAGGCAGCGGAGATCTCGCACTGGTATTCCTGCACTACTACGGAGGCTCGTCCCGCACGTGGGACAGGGTGGCGACTCGTCTATCCGACCGGTATCGCATCGTGGCGACCGATCATCGAGGCTGGGGCGACTCCGACGCACCCGCGGATGGCTACCGTATCGCCGATCTGGCCGATGACGCCGAGGGCGTCATCAAGGCGCTGAATTTGAGGCGCTACGTGCTCGTCGGTCATTCGATGGGCGGCAAGGTCGCGCAGCTCATCGCGTCGCGCCGGCCCGACGGGCTCGAAGGTCTCGTGCTGGTTGCACCGTCGCCACCATCGCCCATGCTTCTCTCGGACGCGGAACGCGCGACGCTGTCGGGCGCCTACCGATCACGCGAATCGATCGAGTTCGTCATCGACCACGTGCTCACCGCGAAGCCGCTCGACGCTGCGTGTCGCGAGCAGGTGATCGAGGACAGCCTGAAGGCCGCGCCGCAGGCAAAGGCAGCGTGGCCCGACGTCGCGATGCGTGAAGACATTACCGCAGCGGTGGCGGCGATCGACGTACCGACTGTCGTCATCGCAGGAGAGCTGGACCAGGTGGATCGCGTCGCTACCTTGCAGGCCGAGTTGCTGCCTCGCATTCCGCATGCGGCCATGCACATTCTTCCGGGCGCCGGCCATCTGTCACCGCTTGAAGCGCCGGCGGACGTTGCGCGGATCATTGCGAGCTTTCTCACGGAACTTGAAAAAAGTGCGCAGTGTGCAGCGTCCCTGCCGATTCCATCGCCATAAGATCGAGGAACCTGTCGGACCACATCTAGCTAAACATTTCCGGCCGCAAGTCGCTTACCTCGATGATCACATCCGCCGGCAGATTTGCCCGGCGTGCCGCGGCGCGGATGGCCTCGGCATTGGGCGCCTCATACAGGCAATAAGTCTTTTTCTTGTCCGCGCTGAGAAACGAAAAGAGCCACTCGACGCCTTCTTCGTCGTTGATTCGCTTCACCGTGGCCGCACTGTCGCCCGTGACTTCGAGTTGTTCCGCAAAATTACGTTCGATCATGAAGCGTGGCATGGCATCCTCCTCGGGTAGTGACGGCCCATTGCACGTCAGACCGTGCGATAGCCTGTGCTAATTTCGGGTCCCTGCGCCGGTCTGCGCGCCACCAATGCGCTCGACGAGGGCGAACATCTTGAGTCTTTTGGCTTCGGCCGCCGCAATCGAGAGCAGATCTTGCGCTCGTGCTCCGTCGTCGATGCGATTGCGCGCCGCCAGCATGAGCGCGTATTCGTGCCGGCTATGGGCGAGCCAGGGCCAGGCTCGCAAGCGCTCGTCCATGTGCAGCGCGTATTCGAAATGCTGTTCCGCGGCCGACCAGTCGCCGAGCGCATGGGCCAGCATGCCGAGAAACCGTGCCGCAGATCCGCAGCAAAGGGTAAAGACCGGAACCGTGACGGCCTGATCGCCGAATGGCAGCAGAAGGGAGTAAATGCGCTCCGCATGTTTGAGGTCCCGCAGGCGCGCAGCCACCTCCGCCAGGTAAGCCAGCGTGACCAGCCGCTTGCTGTCCACGGGGACGCCTTGTTCCGCTTCCGCAAGCCGGTCGAGATTGTCGCGAGCCTGCGCTTCGAAGCCGAGATCGCAGCAGATCAACATGAATCCCGGTCGCCATGTCGCATCCTCGGAATGCGCGTCGATCAGGCGCTTGAAGATCGGCGCCACTTCGGCGAGCCGGCCCTGTTCGCGGCGAATCGAGAACATCTGCATGCCGTAGACACCGGTTGCCAGATTCGCGTCGGCGCTCTGGGCCATCTGAAGGGAGTCGCGCGTCTTGTGCTCCGCCTCGGCGAAGTCGCCGACGAGTATCGCTCGCATCGCCTGTGCGCCCGTCACGCACCATTTGTCGACGAAGTGCTGTCCGCTGGCGGCAATCTGCCGATACCGCTCCAGCGCGCTCTCGAATTGATCGATCTCGCCGATCTCCAGGTAGCCGGCAAGACATCGAGCGCATGCATGACCGATGGTGTGCGCATCGCCGAGATTCTCCGCTATCTGCCTCAATTCCAGCAACACGCTTTCACGCTCCGAAAACCTGTCCGCGGACAACGGGAGCGCGCCCACATGCATTAATTCGCATGCCAAAGCATCGAACAGGCTCGGCAGGTCGTTCAGGCGTCGCGCGAGTGCGACGGCCTCCAGCGCAAATTCGCTGCTTTGTTCCCGCGCGCCCGTCATATGGACGGTGCGGACGAGGCGACTCAAAAGGCGGCAACGCTCGACCGATTCCTCGGTGCCAGTCAGGGCGAGCGCCTCTTCCAGTAGCGAAAGCGATGCGTCGCCAGAGCCTTCAAGGAAGGTCTCGGCAGTGTCGAAGTCCAATGCTGCCTGAACGAGATACGACGTCATTTTCTGCTCGCGGGCAATTCGAGCCGCCTCGCGGAAGGTCACGACCGCTTCGCGTTGGGCCAGTCGGAGTTCCGCCCGGCCTCTTGTCAGCAGCAGAGGCAACAGGTGCGTCGCACGATCCCGATCGACGTAGGCGCATCGGTCGATCAGTTCAAGTCCACGCTGCACATGGGCAATCGTCTCGGCGTAGGCGGCGCCTCCAAGCGCCCGTTCCCCGGCACGCTGCCAATAGCCGATCGCGCGATCCGGCAGGTCGGCGGCAGCGAAGTTCTGCGCGATCAGTTCGGGTTGGCGCTCAACGATGTCAGGATAATGTTCTTCGAGAGCAGCGGCGATTAACGCGTGGTATTGGCGTCGGCGCGCAAGCAGCAGGGATTGATATGCGATCTCCTGAATCAAGGCGTGCCGAAACAAATAGGTGTCTTCCTCCGCGAGTTTCCCTGAAGCAGGAACAACGATTTCGGCTGCGATCAGGCGATCGAGCGTCTCCTGAAGTTCGTTCTCTGACCGGGACGCAATCAGCGCAAGCAGCCTCTTGCTGAACTCACGTCCGACTGTGGCCGCAATCTGGGCGGTTTCCTTGACGGTCGGCTCAAGCCGGTCGAGCCGGGACAGCAGCGAGCCTTGCAGCGTGTCGGGAATCGCGAACGTCTGCGGCGTGCCTTTCACATCGTATCGAACGCCGGCATCCTGCAACAAATCACTCTGCAGAACGGCCTTGGTCAGTTCCTCGACGAAGAGCGGTACGCCGTCCGTCTTGGAGACGATCTGATCGACTACGAGATCCGGGAGCCGCTTGCCTCCCGTCAGCCGCTCGACCATCGCCACGCAGTCGCGGCGCGACAGCCGATCGAGATTGAGTTGCACGAGATGAGGAAAGGTCCAGTCTGGTTTGAATTCCGGCCGCGCCGTGATCAATACCAGCAGCCGGGCGGAAACGAGTTGTTCGAGCACGAGCCGAACGAACTCAAGGGATGACGGGTCGATCCAGTGCGCGTCTTCGACCACGACGAGCACCGGCTGAACGCGCGTCGACGCTTCGAGCATGGCTATCAGCACGTCCAGTGTCCGGCGCTTGAACGACGGAGAAGATGTGTCGATCGCCGGATGCCGCTCGCCTGTCGGGATTGCAAGCAAGTTCGTAAGAACCAGAAGTGTCTCGTCGACCTGGACGCCGAGTCTTGCGACTCCTGCCTTCAGCCGCTCGGTATCCAGCGCGTCCGATGCGTCGGGGCCGACGCCAAAAAAGCGTTGTAGCCAACGCAGTACCGGCCAAAAAGGGCTGTTGCGATAATACGCGGAACAGTGCAGCGGAACGGTCTCGTGCGTGTCTTTATCGATGCTGTCGCAAAGGGCCCGCAGCACGCGAGATTTTCCGATGCCGGGTTCGCCGGTCAGCAGCACGCAGCGCATTTCGCCATCGGCGCTCTGCTTCCAGCGTTGCAGGATCATGTCGAGTTCCGCAGTCCGGCCGACTAGCGGCGTCACACCGTGGAGCGCCCTGAGTTCGAAGCGATCGATCGCATCCGCGTGTGCAAGGACGCGTTGGACCCGGACCGGCCCGGTGACGCCCTTCAGTTCGCGCCAACCGAGGTCTTCGAGTTTGAACGATCCTTCGATCAGGTGTTGTGCCGTCGGTCCCACCACGATCCCATCCGGCGGAGCGAGCGCCTGCAGCCTTGCAGCGATATTCGGCGCTTCGCCGACGATCGCCTGATGATTCAGCGACGATCCCGCTCCAATTGCGCCAGCGACGACGAGTCCCGTTTCGATTCCGATACGAACGTGCAGGCGCACGCCGTATTCGCTTTCGACGTGATCGTTAGCCGCGCGAAGCGCCGCGACCGCAGCAAGCGCGGCGAGCACCGCGCGTATGGCATCGTCTTCGTGCGCATTCGGGTAGCCGAAATAGACGAGCAGGCCGTCGCCGATATACAGCGCGATATGGCCTTCATGAGATTCGATCGCGCGTGCACAGGCCCGGTGATAGCCGCCCAGAAGGCGTCGCATGTCCTCGGGATCGAAGCGCTCGCCTAGTGCTGTCGAATCGATCAGGTCGACAAACATGACTGTGACTTGCCGCCTCTCGGCCTCGATGGCGCCAGGTACAGGCGACGAAGACAAGGCTGCGCAATCCCGCACCCGCTCGTGCGCATGTGCGTGGGCGTCGGTCCGCGCCGCGAGCCGTTTTGCGAGCCCTTTCGCGAGCCGCTTGCGGTCGCCGAGTGTAAGGCCGAGTTCCTTCAGGTCGCACTCGGAAAGGTCTCCGAGCACGTCCCAGTCGATCCCTTGCGCGATGAACTTCGCAGCGTGCGCGCCGAGGCCAATCTGCGCTAACCATGCCGCCAGATCGTCGGTCATTGCTGCACCTCTGGAATACCGCCCAACGTTATCATCCGCGAGGTGGTGAGACTTGTCACGCGCCTTCGCGCCCGTTTCGGCGCATGACTGGAGAGGGCGCGGCGATGAGGCTTCTTAAGTATTCGCAAAGAACATTACGCGGCCTGGTGATTCGCTGATCCGACGAGAAAAGCCGCTGCTTTTAGCGGCTCGGTCCTGCAACGGTGTATTCGGACGCCTCCAGTCCGCGACCGAAGCTCTACGTTCGGAAGTCAGCGTCCGAGGTTGTCGGAACTGGCTCTATGCCGCGTTTCTCGTTCGCAGTTACGCAGCAAGACCATCGACAAATCGCCTGATGTTGTCCAGGACGGGCCGTTGATCTCCTGCGAAGGCCCAGTGATCTGCCCCGTCCAGCTCGACGTACAGAGCATGCGCGATATGGCTGGCGAGATGCCGCCCGGCGCCGATGCGAACGGCGCGGTCGTCGTGACGGTGCAGCACCAAGGTCGGCACGGATACCCGGCCCAGAAGATGCCGCACATCCATGTCGCGCAATGTTTCGAGCACGCCCTTGATGGCTCCGGGACTCGACGCGGCCCGGAGCATGCCCGCCCACCAGGCTCTCGCCTGAATATCCCCGCACAGGCTCGGCGCGAATGTCTCGATGCCTGCGGGCCCGCCCCAGCCTGCAATGAGTTGTCGCAGCCACGCGTCATACTGACTTGCCTGCAGCGCATAGGGATAGTCGTGCGTCGCGGTCCCCTTCGCTAACGAGCCGAAAAGAATGAGGCCGGCGACGCGATTGGGGTGATCGACGGCAAACTTGATGCATGCAGGTCCGCCCTCCGACGCGCCGAACAGCACGACCCGACGGCTGCCGGCGGCGTCGAGCACGGTGCCGATGTCCTGCGCGGTCGCGTCGACGCTCGGATTGAACCCGACCCGGTCGGATAGCCCGACACCGCGACGATCGAGCAAGATGAGACGGCCCATTCCGGCGAGGGAGGACAGAAACGTTCGGCACCGTGGCTCCTCCCACACCCGCTCGACGTGAGAGACGAAACCGGGCAGCAACAGAACATCGAGCCGGCCGGCGCCGTAGGTCTGGAATGCGAGATGGACACCGCCGCCGCTGACATAGCGCGTCGACGGCGGTTCCTCGATGGACAACGTTGCGCTGCCACTCAGCAGCGCGCACGTCTCGGGTTCGGGCGCCACATTGAGTTCATCGCTAAGGCGCTGCGTGAGGGCCTCAAAGTGCCGCTGGGCCGTGGCCCGGTCTCCGGCGAGCAGGAAGTTGCGGATGAGGTGACGGCCGTACACCTCGCTAAGCGGATCGAGCTCGACAAGACGGCCAGCGTGCGCGGCCGCCGCGGCATAGTCACTGGCCGCATTCTTGTCGTGTACCACTCGCTCAAGCGCCTGGATCGCCCGGCCCCGCAATGCCTCCCGGCGAAAGAAAGCCCACTCGTCGAACTCCGGGCAGTCGCCGGGCGAAAAACCCCCGAGAAAGTCGCCGGAATACTCGCGGCACGCCCGCTCGAACTCGCCGCGGTCGCAAGCCTGCTCGAATAGCTGCGAATCCACCTGCACGTCGATCGACTCCGACCATCGAACCGTTGACCGGTCGATGATCAGAACGTCGTCGCCGAGCGCGAGGTGGAGGCGATGCAACAGACGACGCAACCGCGCCCGCACGACTTCTTCGCGGCATTCCGGCCACAGCATCGTGGCAAAGGCGTCGCGCCCGACCGACGTCTTCGCTTCGGCCAGGTAGACCAGCAGAGCCAGGCCCTTGCGCAAGGCCAGTTGGCACAGCCGGCCGTCCCGACGAATCTCCGGAAATCCAAGCGTTCGCACGCTGAACATAGCCATGGCAAAGGAGCCCTCGACGACGGCGTCCGGGGGACGCTCAGGGGACGACGCAATCCTAGCATTTGCCTTCAGACGATGGCCGCTGGGCGCATCGCGACAAACCTGAACTGGAGGATTGCCATGAAGAAACTGGGCGAGCATGCCGTTGTGATCGGCGCCGGCATAGGTGGGCTCCTGGCCGCCCGCGTACTGTCGGATTTCTATACCCGTGTCACCGTGCTCGAACGCGATGCGTTTCCGGCAGCGGACACGCCGCGCAAAGGGGTGCCACAGGGTCGTCATACGCACGGGCTCCTTGCCCGTGGCAGCGCGATATTCGAGGACTTCTTCCCCGGATATAACACCGAGGTCGTCGCGCAAAGCGGCGGTCTGATCGGCGATGTAGCCGGGGATGTGATCTGGATCGGTCGCAACGTCAGGCTTGCTAACGGCACAAGCGACCTGAGCGGTCTGCTTGCGAGCCGTCCGGTGCTCGAAGGTCATCTGCGTCGACGGCTTTTGGGGTTGCCCAACGTGCATGCCATGGAAAATTGCGCCGTGCGGGGGCTTGTCACCGGTCCCGCTTGCAGGAGCGTGACGGGCGTGCGTGCATGTGTCGAGGGCAAGCCGGACGAGACCATCGCGGCGGACCTGGTCGTCGATGCAACGGGTCGTGGCTCGTCCAGTGCTGCGTGGCTTGAAGATCTCGGCTACCCCGCACCCGCCGATGAAAAGGTCGAGATCGGCATCTCCTACATGACCCGTACCTATCGGCGCCGGCCGACCGATCTCGACGGCAAGCACGGTATCGTCGTCGCCGCCAGTGCGCCGAACTGGCGCAACGGGGTGATGCTCGCGCAGGAAAACGAAACCTGGATCGTCAGTGCCGGGGGATATCTTGGCGACGACGCACCGCACAACGACGAGGGCTTTCTCGCGTATCTGGCGACGCTGCCGACCATGGAAATTCATGACGTCGTCGCAAGAGCGGAGCCGCTGACCGATTACAGGCGCTACCGCCACGTCTCCAGTCTGCGCCGGCGGTACGAAAGGCTCGCGCGCTTTCCCGAGAATTACCTCGTTTTCGGTGACGCTATCTGCAGCTTCAATCCTGTCTACGGGCAGGGCATGACGGTCGCGGCGGAGGAAGCGCTGACGCTGCATCGGTGCCTGTGCGCGGGCTCGGCCAACCTTGCGCGTCGGTTCTTCGGAGCGGCCGCGAAGATCGTCGATATTCCCTGGGACATCGCGGTTGGCAACGACTTGCGCCATCCACGAGTCAAGGGCGCGCGCCCGCCGATGATGCGCTTCATCAATTGGTACATCGGCAAGCTGCATCTTGCTGCGACGCGCGACAGCACGTTGACGACTGCGTTTCTGAAGGTTGTCAACTTGACGATGCCGCCGTCGTCGCTGCTCAGCGCTGCGATCGTCAGACGCGTCTGGCAGGGCAACCGGCCGCCCGCACTATTCATACCCTCGCCTGCAATCGACGAAACGAGGCGCAATAGCGCGTCCTCATAACCCGCAATGACGGCGTTGTAGTTCATCTCGACCCACATCGAATCGATATTACTACGGCATCCTTAGTTATAGAAAAGACCCGCCACTCTGCCTTCCAATGAAACACGCCGCGCTGAACGCGTCGAGGCTGCGCGCTACCTTTTTTTCGCAGCCTCGCCGGCCTCGGCCAGCAACTCATCGTGCAAGTCGCGCAGCACTTCCACGAACGCCGAAGCAAGCCGCTCCTTGGGCCGGTGCGGTGGAAAGAGCAGATACGTCGGAAAGCGTGTGACCGGCAGGAACGGCCGGATGACGATGCCCGGTCCCGCGAAGTCGCGCGCGACGATGGGATGCGCGAGCGTCACGCCCATGCCGTGGCGAACCATCTCGCAGCACATCGCGGTGTATTGCGCCTCGATGGCAAGCACGCGCTTCACGCCTGCGCGCTGAAAGACCTCGTCCATCAATGTGCGCGTGCCATCGCCGTGACATAGCGAGATGAACGATTCCCCTTCCAGGTCTTCGGGGCGAATATTGCGCTTCGCCGCGAGCCGATGGTTCGCGGGCATCACGCAGACGGCGGGAACGTCCGATAACTTCTCGACCTGACAATCGGACGCCTCGCTGACATAGACCGCCACGCCCAGATCGCAGAACTGCGATGCGGTCCAGTGATTCACCGTCCCCGACGTATTCACGTGGAGCGAGACGGTCACTTCAGGGAAAAGCGCATGAAAGCGCTTGATCGCATGCGGCACGAGCGTGATGCCGGCCGATGGCATGGCTGCGATGCGCAGACGTCCGCTCCCCAGATTGCGGATCTGCGCGGCCGCGTTCGCGAGTCCCTGCAAGCCGACGAACGCGCGCTCGACTTCGCGAAAGAACGCCGTGCCTTCGCTCGTCGGGATGAGCCGCACGCCGCTGCGCTGGAAAAGCTGCAAGCCCGTTTCGCGTTCGAGTTGCGAAATCAGGCGGCTCACGTTCGGCTGCGACGTGAACAGCGCCTTGGCCGCGGCCGTCATCGATCCCGCCACCATGACCGCCCGAAACGCCTCGATGTGCTTCAGATTCATGCGTGCTAACCCTTAAGTACCGACCATGACTGTCTGGGAATGTATATCAACCATGCATAGATTGGTATTTTATTAGTATTGGACGATATGACTCGACAGCGCGACACTCGGTTCATCGACGGGCCGAAAAACCACATGAAGCCCGCCTCCCCACGCCCCCGCAATGGAGATCCACGTCATGAGCAAAGCGCTGCATCGCCGTTTATCCGCCTTCCCCGCACGCAGCGCTATCGCCGCCGTGGCGTTCGCCGCGGTCTTCGCCGCGCCGCTCGTCGCTCAGGCCGAAACCACGTTGTATGTCGCCAACGTCGGCGGCTCCAACGAACAGCTTTATCGGCAGAAGGTGATTCCGCCGTTCGAGAAGGCGCACAACGTCAAGATCGTCTACGTGGCGGGCAATTCAAGCGACACGCTTGCCAAGTTGCAGGCGCAGAAAGGTCATCAGCAGATCAACGTCGCGGTGATGGACGACGGCCCGATGTATCAGGCCATGCAGATGAACCTGTGCGCGAAGCTCGACGATGCACCTGTCATGAACGACGTCTATCCGCTCGCGAAGCTGGGACCGACCGCGATCGGCGTCGGCATGGTGGCGACGGGTATCGGCTATAACGAGGAAGCCTTCAAGAAGGCCGGCCTGCCGCCGCCCGATTCGTGGAAAGCGCTCACCGATTCGCATCTCAAAGGCAAGCTCGGCGTGCCGCCGATCACCAATACCTATGGCCTGCATACGCTCGTGATGCTCGCGCGGCTGTCCGGCGGCGGCGAGAAGAATATCGAACCCGGCTTCACGGCGATGACGAAACAGGTCGCGCCGAACGTGCTCTCGTGGGCGCCGACGCCCGGCGAGATGGACGGACAGATGCAGTCCGGCGACGTGATTCTCGCGCCGTACGGCAGCGGCCGCGCCGTCGCGCTTCAGAACACGGGCTTTCCGCTCAAGTTCATCTACCCGAAGGAAGGCGCGGTCGCGTTGCAGGTGGCGGCGTGTGTCGTCGCGGAGAACGCGCAGCCGCAACTCTCGCAACAGTTCGTGCAGTACCTGCTGACCCCGGAAGTGCAGATGCTCCAGGCGCAGAACATCGGCCTCGGCCCGGTCAACAAGACGGTGAAGCTGAGCCCGGAAGTCGCGGCGCGCGTGCCTTACGGTCCCGACCAGGTCGCGAAGCTGACCGCGATGGACTGGGCGACCATCAACCAGCATCGCACCGAATGGACGGAGCGCTGGAATCGCTCGGTCGAGCGCTAAAAACGCATCTGTCCAAGGAGCGACGCTCATGGCATTTCTGACTCTGCAAGGCATCTCCAAACGCTACGGCGATTTCACGGCGATCGAACAGCTCGATTTGTCCGTCGAACGCGGCGAACTGCTTTCGCTGCTCGGCCCGTCCGGTTGCGGCAAGACCACGGCACTGCAGATGGTCGCGGGGTTCGTCACGCCGACGACCGGCCGCATCCTGCTCGATGGCCGCGACATCACGAACGAGCGCCCGGAAAAGCGCGGCATCGGCGTGGTGTTTCAGAGCTACGCGTTGTTTCCGCACATGACAGTGGCGGGCAACGTCGGCTTCGGGCTGGAGATGCGTAAGGTCAAGCGCCGTGAGCGTGACGAACGCATCGCGGAAGCGCTCGCGCTCGTGCGGCTCAAAGGCCTTGGGCACCGTTATCCGAAGGAATTGTCGGGCGGCCAGCGGCAGCGTGTGGCCATCGCGCGCGCCATCGCGATGGAACCCGAACTGCTGCTGCTCGACGAACCCATGTCGAACCTCGACGCGAAGCTGCGCGAGGAAATGCACATCGAGTTGCGCGCGATCCAGAAGCGCCTCGGCATCACGACGATCCTCGTCACGCACGATCAGGTCGAAGCGATGACGATGAGCGACCGCATCGCGGTGATGCATCGCGGCACGATCGCGCAGTTGTCCACGCCTTACGATGCCTACGAGCGTCCGACGACCCCGTTCGCATCGACGTTTCTCGGCCGCACGAACACGTTCGCGGGTGAAGTGCTGTTGCGCAATCCGCGTTGCGCGATCGTCGATGTCGCGGGCACACAGTTGCATGTGCCGCACGAAGGCCGTCACGTGGACGGCGCGGTGAACGTCTATATCCGCCCGGAGAAAGTGCATCTCGCGAATGGCGACGCGCGCATCAAAGGCCGCATCGTGACGCGCGTGTTCGTCGGCAATCAGTGGCTGCTCGAAGTGGACACGTCGCTCGGCAAGCTGCGCGTCGCGCAGCCGAACCACGGCGCGCCGCCGCCCGGGGAAGGCGATGAAGTCGGGCTCGACTGGACCGACGACGACCTGCGCGTGCTCACGCAAGACGGCAAGGAGACGCTTCATGGCCACGCTTGACGACGCCCGCCCCGGCGCCGCGCCGTGGCTTCTGTCCGGGCCCGCGCTGCTGCTCTTCATCGGCCTGTTGCTGGTGCCGCTCGTACTCACGCTCACGCTCTCATTCCGAGTCTTCAGCGATACGGCCGGCGTCACGTCCGCCTACACGCTGTCGAACTACTGGGAAGTGGTGAGCGACCCGTACTACGGCACGATCTTCCTGCGCACGGCGGGCCTCGCTTTCAGCGTGACGCTGTTGTCCATCGTGCTCGGCGTGCCGGAGACGATCATCCTCGCGCGCATGAAAAAGCCGTGGCAATCGGTGTGTCTGCTGATCGTGCTCGGGCCGCTGCTCATCTCGGTCGTCGTGCGCACGCTCGGCTGGCAGATTCTGCTCGGCAACAACGGCGTGCTCAACACCGTGCTCCAGGCGCTGCATATCACCGACGAACCCGTGCGCCTCGTCTTCACGATGACCGGCATGATCATCGCGCTCACGCATGTGCTCGTGCCGTTCATGGTGATGTCCGTGTGGGCCAACATGCAGAAGCTCGATCCGCAGGTCGAATGGGCGGGCCGCTCGCTCGGCGGATCGCCGCTCAGGGTGTTTCGCCGCGTGGTGCTGCCGCAGATCATGCCGGGCGTGCTGTCGGGATCGATCATCGTGTTCGCGCTGTCGGCGTCCGCGTTCGCCACGCCCGCGCTGATCGGCGGACGGCGGCTCAAAGTGGTCGCGACCGCCGCTTACGACGAGTTTCTCGGCACGCTCAACTGGCCGCTCGGCGCGAGCATCGCCGTGTTGCTGCTGATCGCGAACGTGGCCATCGTGATGGGATGCAGCCGTCTCGCGGAACGCCGCTTCCGGCACATCTTCGACTGAAGCGAGGATACGCACATGAAACAGAACGGCCCTCTCGCCCTCGTCTTCAACGCGCTTTTTCTGACGTTCATCCTCGCGCCGCTCGCGGTCGTGATGCTCGTCGCGTTCACCGACAAGGGCTTCATTTCGATGCCCTTCGATGGCGCGTCGTTCCGCTGGTTCCACGCGATCATCGAGAACGGCGACATCGTCTCGGCCTTCTGGCTTTCGATCAGGCTCGCGTTCGCGGCGGCGACCATCGGCGTGCTGCTCGCGGTGCCCGCCGCGCTGGCGATTGCGCGTTACCGCTTTCCGGGCCGCGCCGCGCTGACGAGCTTCTTTCTCTCGCCGATGATGATTCCCGCCGTCGTGCTCGGCATCGCGTTCCTGCGCTTTCTGTCGATGCTGCATCTGTCGGGATCGTTCTGGTCGCTGGTGTGCGCGCATGTGGTCATCGTGTTGCCGTATGCGCTGCGGCTCGCGCTGTCGTCGGCGGTCGGACTCGATCGCGACGCCGAACGCGCCGCGCTCTCGTGTGGCGCGAGCCGTTTCACCGCGTTCCGCCGCGTCGTCTTGCCGATGATCCGCACGGGCGTCGCGGGCGGCTGGGTGCTGTCGTTCATCCAGAGCTTCGACGAACTGACCATGACCATCTTCGTCGCGACGCCCGGCACCACGACGCTGCCCGTCGCCATGTACAACCAGATCGCGCAGACGATCGATCCGCTCGTCGCTTCGGTGTCGGCGGTGCTGATCGTCGGCACGGTGCTGCTGATGATTCTGCTCGACCGCATGGTCGGACTCGACCGCATTCTGATCGGAGAAGCCCGATGACTTCCGTTAGTCCCGACGTACTCGTGCTGGGCGGCGGCCTGGTGGGTTCCGCCGTCGCATACGGCCTCGCCCGCGAAGGCGCGCGCGTGACCGTGCTCGATGAAGACGATGGCGGCTTCCGTGCTTCGCGAGGCAACTTCGGCCTCGTGTGGATTCAGGGCAAGGGCTACGGCCTGTCGCCGTATGCACGCTGGTCGCGCAGCTCGGCGACGCGCTGGCCGAAGCTCGCGCAATCGCTGCTGGACGAATCGGGCGTCGATGTCGCGTTGCGTCAGCCCGGCGGCTTTCACTTCTGCTTCAACGATGCCGAACTCGCCGACCGCGAGAAACGCCTGTCGACGCTTCAGGCCGAACTGGGCGACTACCCGTATCAGATGCTCACCGGCGCCGAAGTGCGCGAGCGCATTCCGCAAGCCGGCCCCAAGGTGATCGGCGCGAGCTATACGCCGATGGACGGCCACGTGAACCCGCTCAAACTGCTGCGCGGTCTTCATACGGCGATGCAGGCGCGCGGCGTGCGCCTTGTCTCCGGCGAGCGCGCCGAGCGCATCGTGCCCGAGGCGAACGGCTTCGTCGTGCATGGCAAGCGCGGGACGTATCGCGCGGGGCGCGTCGTGCTCGCGGCGGGTTTGGGCAATCGCACGCTCGCGCCGTTCGTCGGACTGAACGCGCCCGTGGCGCCCAATCGCGGCCAGGTGCTGGTGAGCGAGCGCGTCGCGCCGTTCCTGCACTATCCGACGCTCAACGTGCGTCAGACCGACGAAGGCAGCCTGCAATTCGGCGATTCGATGGAAGAAGTCGGCTTCGACGATTTCACGACGACGCCCGTTCTCGCCGACATCGCTCGCCGCGCCGTGCGCGCGTTTCCGATGCTCGAACACGTGCGACTCGTGCGCATGTGGGCCGCGCTGCGCGTGTACAGCCCCGACGGTTTCCCGGTCTATGACGCGTCGGAGAAACATCCGGGCGCGTTCGTCGTGACGTGCCACAGCGGTGTGACGCTGGCCGCCGCGCACGCGATGCGCATCGCTCCGTGGATTCTCGGCGCGCCGATTCCCGACGAACTGCCCTCCTTCTCCGCGCGCCGCTTCGAGCACGCACAGGAACCGACTCCCGCACATTGAGCACGACATGACTTCATCGACACACACGCTTTTCAGGCCGCTGCCGGGCGCGGACGCCGCGAGCATCGACATTTTCTTCAACGATCGGGCCTTGACGGTGCCAGGCGGCCGCTCGGTCGCGGCGGCGCTGCTCGCGGCGGGCGTGTCGCGGTTTCGCGCGACGCCGGTTTCAGGTGCGCCGCGCGCGCCGTACTGCATGATGGGCGCGTGCTTCGAATGCCTCGTCGAGATCGACGGCGTACCGAGCCGCCAGAGCTGCATGGTCGAAGTGCAGGCCGGCATGCGCATCCGTTCGCAGGAAGGCGCGCGCGACCTGCCGCCTGCTTGCGCCACCGACACCGCCGATGCATCGCCGGAGAACGCACATGGCCGCTGAACTCGCTTCCTCCTCCGCCGAAGCCGTCGATGTCGTCATCGTCGGCGCGGGTCCCGCGGGCATGAGCGCAGCCACGCGCGCCGCGCGTGCGGGCCTCAAAACCGTATTGATCGACGAACAGGATGCCGTCGGCGGACAGATTTATCGCGGCATCGGCCGCGCCGATTCGCGCCGCAAAGAGATTCTCGGGCCCGACTACGCGGCCGGCGGCACGATTGCGCAGGCGTTCGCGGCATCGGGCGCGCGGCATATAACGAATGCGACCGTCTGGCAGGTCACGCGCGAGCGCGGGATCAACTATTTGCGCGACGGCAAGATCGGCAGCTTCGAGGCGCGGCGCGTGATTCTCGCGAGCGGCGCGATGGAGCGTCCGTTCCCGATTCCCGGCTGGACGCTGCCCGGCGTGCTGACCGCGGGCGCGGCGCAGATTCTCCTCAAAAGCGCGGGCGAAGTGCCCGCTGCCCCGCCGATCCTCGCGGGCTGCGGGCCGCTTCTGTATCTGCTCGGCTGGCAATACGTGCGCGCCGGCGTGCCGATTCGCGCGCTCGTCGATACGACGCGTCACGAAGACCGCTGGCGCGCGAAGCGTCACATGTTGTCGGCATTGCGCGCGTGGCCGTACTTAAGCAAAGGCCTGCAACTCATGCGCACGCTGCGCGAAGCCGGTGTGCCGATGTTCGATGCCGCCGACGACCTGCGCGTGGAATCGCGTATCGGCACGGACGGCGCGGAGCGTGCGAGCGCACTGAGCTTCACGACGCAAGGCACGGCGCATCGCATCGAAGCCGACGTGATCTTGCTGCATCAGGGCGTCGTGCCGAATACGCAATTCACGCAGGCGCTGCGCGCTGGGCATCGCTGGGACGACGCGCAGCTTTGCTTCACGCCGACGACCGACGGTTGGGGCGAACTCGACGTGCCCGGCATCTTCATGGCGGGCGATGGCGCGGGCATCGGCGGTGCGCAGGCGTCGGCGTTGCAGGGCGCGCTCGCGGGCCTCGCGGTGGCGGCGCAACTCGGCGCGGTCGATACCCGCACGCGCGATCTCGAAGCGATGGCGCTTCGCCGCGATCTCGCCGGTGTCATGCGCATTCGTCCGTTCCTCGACACGCTGTATCGTCCGCGCGACGCGAACCGCATTCCGAAGGACGACATCATCGTTTGCCGATGCGAGGAAGTCACAGCGGGCGAGTTGCGCAAGTTCGTCGAACTGGGATGCGTCGGGCCGAATCAGGCGAAGTCGTTCGGACGCTGCGGCATGGGACCGTGCCAGGGGCGCATGTGCGGGCTGACGGTGACGGAAGTCATCGCGGATGCGCGCCGCGTGTCGCCCGCCGATGTCGGCTATTACCGCATTCGCCCGCCGATCAAGCCGCTCACGCTCGGAGAACTCGCCGGTGAATGAGACCATCGAAGCGGATGTGATCGTGGTCGGCGGCGGCTTGCACGGTACCAGCAGCGCGCTGCATCTGGCGAAGCGCGGCGCGAAGGTCATCGTGCTCGAAGCCGATTACGTCGCGCGACATTCATCGGGCGTCAACGCGGGCGGCGTGCGTACCTTGGGGCGTCCGTTGCCCGAGATTCCGCTCGCGCTGATGTCGCGTGAAATCTGGCACGGCATGGCGGAACTCATCGGCGAGGACGGCGGCTTCGTGCCGTCGGGGCAACTCAAGATTGCCGAGACCGAAGAAGAACTGCAAACCTGCCGCGAGCGCGTCGCGCTGCTGGAATCGCACGGATTCACGCATGAGAAAGTGATCGATCGCGAGACCGTGCTCGAACTCGAACCCGCGCTCGCCAGACATGTGACGGGCGGCATCTGGGTCGAGCGCGACGGCTACGCGCTGCCTTATCGCACGACCACGGCTTTCCGGCTGGCCGCGCAACGCCTGGGCGTGCGCTTTCTGGAAGGCACGCCGGCACGCCACATCGAACAGCGCGGCGAACGCTGGTTCGCGCAGACGCCGCGCGGCACGTTCAGCGCGCAGAAGATGCTCATTGCGTCGGGCGCGTGGTCCGGCGAATTGTCGAAACAGGCGGGCGAACCGGTGCCCGTTCATCCCGAAGGGCTGATGCTGATGGTCACGCATCGCGTGGCGCCCTTCTGCCGCGCAACGCTCGGCGCGACCGGCCGGCCGCTGTCGTTCAAGCAGTTCGATAACGGCACGGTCGTGATCGGCGGCAAGCTGATCGGCATCGCGGACCTGGCGAATCGTCATGGCGAAGTCGATTTCATGCGGCTCGTGAAGAGCGCGAAGACCGTCACCGATCTCTTCCCGCATCTGCGCAATCTGGGCGTGAACCGCGCGTGGGCCGGCGTCGAGGCTTTCACCGAAGACGAACTGCCGGTCATCTCCGCGAGCCGCACGGCATCGAACCTTTACTACTCGTTCGGCTATTGCGGCAGCGGCTTTCAGCTCGGACCGGGCTGCGGCAAGCTCGTCTCCGAACTGATGCTCGACGGCGCGCCGTCCATCCCGCTCGATGCGTTCGCCGTCGATCGCTTCGATGCGCCGGCCGCTTCGTCATCGAACGCGGACGCGGCGACGCTCGTCGCGCACTGACTCCGTTTTTTGCAACGCCGCGCGCGTGCTGACAGGCACACGCGCGGCTCACATTCGAAGGAAATTTTTCATGAGCAATATCGTTCGCATCGACACCAATCAGCGCATGAGCCGCGTCGTGAAAGCGGCCGGGCTGGTGTTCATCGGCGGTCAGACGTCCGCCGATCAGACGCCCGACATCAAACTGCAAACCGCGAAAGTGCTCGAAAAGATCGATGGCTTTCTGGAGAAGGCGGGCATCGACAAGACGCGTCTCGTGTCGGCGCAAGTGTGGCTGGCTGATATCGGGCGCGACTTCGCGGGCATGAACGAAGTGTGGGACGCGTGGGTTCCCGAAGGCTGCGCGCCCACGCGCGCGACGGTGCAAGCGAAGCTCGCGTCGCCGGCGTTGATGGTGGAGATCGCTGTCATCGCGTTGGGGTGATGCGGAAAGCCTCGCCGGGTTTTGGCGGGGCTTTGTGCTTTTTTGCCTTTCCGTGAGACGGCGCGCCGGTTCGTATCCGTCGATACTCGCTTCGGATTACCAAGTAACCTGACCAGCTGCGTCTCGCATTCGGAAAACGAATACCCGCGCCGCTTGTCCCACTCAAAACGGCGCGCGCAGACGATATCCTGCCCGCGCGGGATCGCCGATCTGCGCGGGCAATTGTTCCTCCCATTGCAGATACTTCGTGATCGCCGCGACGTTGCCCTCGTGACGGTCATGCGCCCAGAACAGATAGTCGATGCGAGCATCGTCGGCGGGATGCTGCGGCGTTGCATCGACCGGCAAGCCCGCCGCGCGCCACGCCGCGACGCCGCCGCGCACGCATTCGATGCGCGCATGCGGCAGGCGCTCGCGTAGATCGAGCGCGACGAGCGCCGCGAGCTGGTCGTCATCGCCGAATACGACGGCGAGCTGCTTCTCGCGCAATGTGTCGATAACCGCATCGAGACGCGCACGGTTGATCCACTCCGCGCCCGCCGGATGCGCCTTCCGATATACCGCGCTCGCTCCCGCGACGAAGCCCGCCGCGCCCTCTTCCAGCCGTTGCGCGGCCTCGATCGGATCGATCCACTGCTGCGCCGGGCGCGGCGCTTCGAAGCCGCTGGCGCGTCGCTCATGCACGAGCGAAACGCCATCGAACGGATCGCGCAGCACGTACACGTCGATGCCAAGTTGCGCGAGCCAATGCGCCGTGACGATCGCGCGCGTCCGATGCTCGTCGACCAGCACCGCGCGAGCGTGCCGCGTGCCGATCCAGCGGTCGGTGGTTTGCACGAGCTGGCCGCCCGGCGCATGCACCGATTCCGCGAGATGGCCCGCGTCGAATTCTGCGGCGGTGCGGACATCGTAGAGATACGTCGTGCGCGATGCATCGCGCTGCCACTCGCGCAGGTGCGCGCGATCGATCCAGCGCACATCGAAGCGCGCGGCGAGCGAATCGGCACGCGACTGCGCGGCAACGCCTGGCGGGACATCCGCGAGCGCGGCGGGCAGCGCCCCCGATTCGAGTTCGAAGCCCGCGCGCCGCCACGCCTGCGTGCCGCCGCGCAACGCGAACACCGGATTGCGAATGCCCGCGTTGATGAGCGCCTGCGCCCCGATGATCCCGCGCGTGCGTCCCGCGCACGACACGACGATGGTCCGCTCCGGATCGCCGATATACGCATCGACGAGATGCAGTAATTCCGCGCCCGGCGCGCTGATCGCGCCCGGCACATGGAAGCGCTCGAACTCCTCGGCGGTGCGGCAGTCGAGCACGACGACGCCTGGATCTTCCGCGCGCCGCGCATGCAGTTCGTGCGGATCGAGTTGCGGCGTGTGATACGCAAGCTCGACGAATTCCGCGAACGCCTTGCTCGGCACGTTGACGCCTTCGAAGAGCGTCTGCCCCGCGTCACGCCACGCAATCACGCCGCCTTCCAGCACGGTGACATCGCTGTAACCCAGCGCGGCGAGACGGCCTGCAGCGCGCGGCGCGACATGATGCACGCCGTCGTCGATCAGCACGATGCGCGTCGAGCGGCGCGGCACCGGCGTTTCGATGTCGCGTTCCAGCGTGCTGTACGGCACGTTGATCGCGTGAAGCGGATGGCTCAGGCCGAATTCCCCTTCCTCGCGCACATCGACGAGCGCGATCTCGCGTTCGTCGCCGAGCCAGTCGAGCAACGTGTCGATTCCAATGTGTCGGATGTCGTGTGTCGAAGCGGTCATGAAAGGTCCTGAGCGAGCGGTTGATTCTGTCCCTGCGCGTGCCACACGTTCGCCGCGTAGAGCGTCGTGTCGAAATCGGCGGGAACGTCGGCGTTCAGACGCGCGGCGTGCGCGTCGAAATCGGCGTGAAAGAGATCGCGGCTGATGCGCCGCACGACAGCGGGAATGTCGCGCCTCATGCTCGGCACGTCGCCGACCGGCACGCCCGCGCTGACGAAGCCCGCAGGGTTGTAGACGTGGATGTCGCGCAGCCAGGGCGCCGCGCCCGGCGTCTTTTCCGTATATTCGAGCGCTTCGCCGAGATACGGATGCGCGCCGAGACCCGCATCGGCTTCGGCGGCCGGCGGCGTGTACTGGTCGCGCCACAGGCGCACGTGCGGCGCGATGTCGGCAAGCTCGGGCCGCGCAAACAGCTCGATGAGATAACCCGTGCCCGCGATCGCGAATTCGAACGCGAAGACTTCGCCGCGCACGTTCAGCGCGATGCGATGCGCCTCGATGCGCGCTGCTTCGATGTTCGCGCCCAGATGCAGATGGAAGTTCGCGAAGCGCGTCACGCGCTCGACCGAATCGCGCGGCGGCGTCGAGCCTTCGCGACGAAACCGCCGCGCTTGCGACCAGCGCAGCGCGTCGGGCAAGCCCGGATAATTGTCGTACGCGCCCGGATAGCCGCGCGTGCGCGAGACCGGCTTCGCGGCGAGCACATCGCGGCGCGCGAACAGATGCACATCGGCGGCGCCCGCTTCGAGCGCGGTGGCGGCGGCATCGAACGCGGAGGCCGCCGCGCCGATCACCGCGACGGACTTGCCGTGCAACGCCGCGAAATCGATGGCCTGCGACGTGTGCGCCAGAAACGCGGGCGGCAGATGCGCGAGCGCTTCGGGCACGTAAGCGCGCCCGTTGCCCGCGACGCCATTGCACAGCACGACCTTGCGCGCGGTTTCGACGCGTGTTTCGCCGTCGGCTTCGAGATGCAGACGGAAGTGATTGCCCGCCGGTTCGATCCGCGCGAGACGCACGCCGTAGCGCACCGGAATGTCGAGAAACGCGCGATACCACGCGAGATACGCGGCCCACGTCTTGCGCGGCGCGCGTTCGATCGACTGGTACGCATCGCGGCCGTAACGCGCCTCGTACCACGCGCGAAAGCTCACGCCCGCCACATCGATTTCCGGACCGACGAGCGTTTTCGGCGTGCGCAACAGATTCATCCGCGCGCGATTGAGCCACACGCCCGCGCCCGCCGCATCCGCCGCCGCGTCGATCACGCTCGTGCGGCCGATGCCCGCGCGCCGCAGCGCGAATGCGAGCGCGCAGCCGGTCTGTCCTCCGCCGACGATCAGCACATCGTGATCGATACCCGCGCGCGCGGGCACCCAGTTTTCGGGCGCGGGCCCGAGCAGATCGAGCGCCCGGCGCGCTTCGCCATCCACGTCGAAGAATTCGTCCATGCGTCAGTCCTTGCTCGTGTTGTTTTGCGCGGCGGCGCTTTGAACCGCCGCGCCCGCCTTGCCCGAATATTGCCGATGCCACGCGAGCAGTTGCGGCGACGGCGGCATATGCCACTTGTTGCCTTCATCGATCAGGAATCCTGTGCGATGCCAGTCCTTCACGATGCCGTCGAACGCCGCGACGGTATCGCTCTGCCCCTTGCGCACCCACACCACGGATGGCGATGGAATGAGCTGCGTCCTGATCGGCGATTCATAGTCTTTCCATTCGCCCGATTCGTTGAGCAGCCGCGCCTGAATGCCCGGCGTCACGTGCACCGACGCGACGCACGCGCCGCCGCGCAGCGCGAGCAGCGCCTCAGGCATGCCCTTGAACGCCTTGACCTGCGCGCCGTATTGCTCGATGAGCGGCTTCGTATAGTTGCTGCCTTGCGACACGCACACCGGCTTGCCGCGCAAGTCGGCCCACTCGTGAATGCCCGCGCCTTTGCGCACCATCGCCGAGCCGCCGATTTCCTCGAACGGCGTCGGCGCATAGCTCAGGATTTCGTCGCGTTCCTTCGTGTACTGCATGCTGGCGATGAGCGCATCGACCTTGCCTTGCTGAAGGAATTGCACGCGGTTCGGCGGCGTCACTTCGACGGCTTCGAACTTCACGCCGAGATGCTGCGCGAGACTCTGGCCAAGCTCGACGTTGTAGCCGACCGGCTTGCGCGTCTCGGGATCGAGCGAGCCGTAGGTGCCGTCGAGCACGACGCCGACGACCAGCACGCCGCGCGATTTGATGCGATCGAGCGTGGCGTCCGCATGCGCGATACCCGATACGGCGGCGAGCGCGAATGTGAGAAGCGCAGCGAATCGCGCGCGAGTGCTTGAGCGATGCATCATTCGAATCATCCGGTCGAGAGAACCGGCCGCCATTCGTCGTGAACGGCGCGTCCGGTTGTGAGGAAAAAGCTCAGCGCGCAATGCGCCGGAAAGCCTGCGCGAGATCGCCGATGAGATCGCGCGGATCTTCGAGACCGACGTGCAGCCGCACCACGGGCGCGCTGCCGCGCCATGCGCCATGCGTCGCGAGCCGCGAGGCGGGCGCGATCAGCGCGAGGCTCTCGAAGCCGCCCCACGACGCGCCGATGCCGAAGAGCCGCAGCGCATCGACGAACGCGACGGCGTCGGCGTGAGACGCATCGCGAAAGGCAAACGACACGAGCCCGTTCGCGCCGTGAAAATCGCGTTGCCAGAGCGCGTGGCCCGGATCGGCGGGCAGCGCGGGATAGAACACGCGGGCCACGACGTCGGTTGCATCGGCGAGATAGCGCGCGACGTCGAACGCATGCCGCTCATGTTGCGCGAGCCGCACGGCCAGCGTGCGCACGCCGCGCAATGCGAGCCACGCATCGTCCGCGCCGACGGACAGGCCGAGCGCTTCGTGCGTGTCTCGCAGACGCCGCGCGACATCGCGATCCTTGACTGCGACCGCGCCCTGCATCAGATCCGAATGGCCGCCGACGTACTTCGTGATCGCCTGAATCGAAATGTCCGCGCCGAGTTCGAGCGGCCGGTACAGCACGCCCGCGCCCCACGTGTTGTCCGCCGCGAGCAGCGCGCCGTGTTGCCGCGCGAAGGCGGCGAGCGCGGGCAGATCGATGACTTCGTATAGAAACGACGACGGCGATTCCGCGTAGATGAGCCGCGTGTCCGGGCGCACGAGATCGCCTGGCAAGCCGGCGCTCGCGCTGAAATAGGTGAACGACACGCCCAGCCGATTCAAAAGCGGCTCGATGCGCTCGCGCACCGGGCCGTAGACGCTGTCCTGCACAAGCACGTGATCGCCCGGCGACAGCAGCGCGATGAACGTGAGCGTGATCGCCGCGAGTCCGGACGGCGCGAGCAGCACGTGTTCCGCGTCTTCGAGTTCGCCGAGCGCCGCTTCGAGCGCGCGATGCGTCGCGGTGCCGTGACGCCCGTAAGTCGCAACCGGCTCGCCCGCCTCCCGCCGATGATGCAGCTCGGCGCGCGCGGCATCGCTCTGGAAGCGGACCGTGCTCGTGCGCACGAGCGGCGCGTTGACGGGCGCGGCGCCATCGTCGAACGCGGGTGTGCCCGCATGCAGCACGCGCGTATGCAGATGATCGCTACGCTGCGGCATCAGCCCACCGCCTGCGTCGCGCGCTGCATATGCGTCGCGTTGTAGCGCACGATCTGCCCCGTCTCCGGTTCGAAACCGAGCCGCCCGGTCAGCGTTTCCAGCGGCCGGCCATAGAGATGGAAATGCAGCGTCGGCGTCGCGCCGTTCACGTGGATGCTGTGAATGTCGTCCGGCAGAAACGAGATCGGCGTGCCGGGACGCACGACGACTTCGCGCTCGACTGCGAGTTGCGCGCGATCGGGATCGCCGCCATCGTCGATACGGCGATACACGCGATTCAGTTCCTCGCCCTCGACCGCGACGATGACCGCCCACGTGTCGTGGTTATGCGGGATCGTCGTCTTGCCCGGCAACAGCGAGTTGAGATAAAGCGCGAAGCCGTCCTCGCCCGGATTCAACCGATAGCGCACCGACGTGTCGCCGCTTTGCGCTTGCGGCGGCGGAAAAGCGGCGGCATCGAACAGATCGGCGTGTGCGGCAAGCGCGGCGAGACGTTCGCTCAGGCGCGACAGTGCGGCCCGCGTCAGGCCGTCTTCATCGACGATACGGCGGGCATCGGCGAGCAGCGTCTGGACGGCTTCGTTGCGTCGTTGTTCTTTCAGCGTCGTAGTCATGTCTTGTCAGGCGGAGTTATACGGCGCGCAGCGGCGGATGGCTTCTGTCCTCGCCGCGCGCGCGTTGCAGGAAAAGCCGCGTGCGCTCGTTGCGCGGCTGGCCGAAGAGTTGCCCGGCCGGTCCATGCTCGACGATCACGCCGCGCTCGGTGAAGAACACTTCGTCGCTGATTTCGGCGGCGAAGCGCATCTCGTGCGTGACGAGCACGCAGGTCTGCCCTTCGCCCGCCAGTTCGCCGATGACGTTCAGCACTTCGCCGACCGTTTCGGGATCGAGCGCGGAGGTCACTTCGTCGAAGAGAATCAGGTCGGGACGCATCGCCAGCGTGCGCGCGATGGCCACGCGCTGTTGCTGGCCGCCGGACAGCGCGCCGGGATACGCGTGCGCCTTGTCGGCGAGACGCACCTTGGCGAGCAGCGCGTGCGCATCGCTTTCGGCTTCTTCGCGGCTCTTGCCGAGCACGCGGCGCGGCGCGATCGTCAGGTTGTCGAGCACGCTCAGGTGCGGAAACAGGTTGTATTGCTGAAACACGAAACCCACGCGCTTGCGCAGCGCAATGCGTTCGGCATCGCTTTGCTGCGCGCGCACGTCGATGCCGTCGATATGAATCGAGCCGCGCCGCGGCGTCACGAGACCGTTGATGCAGCGCAGGATCGTCGATTTCCCCGAGCCCGACGGCCCGATGATCGACACGGCCTGCCCGCGCTTCACCGTCAGGTCGATGCCGTTCAACACCGGCCCGCCGCCATAGTCCAGGTGCAAATCGCGAATCGACAACAGCGCGTCCTGCGTGTGGCGGTCGCTGGCGGGCGCTTCGTCGAAAGTCGGAGCAAGCGCGACGCGGTTCATGCGGCCTCCTGTTGCGGGCCGATCGACGACGGCGCGCGTTGCAACGCCGCGAGCGCCTGCGCGCGAGCCCTGGCCGCGGCATTGGGCGCGAGGCCGATGCGCGCGGCGCGATGGGAAAGAATCAGTTGGCTCATCGGCGGGTCCTGTGCAGGTGAGTCAGCGATTCTATGGACCGCTCCCGCTCGCGCGAACCAACGAATGGACACATGCATATCGCTTGAATCGCGATGCGTATCTGCCGCCGCGCACCATTTACTTAGCAGAATCGCTTCGTTCCCGATGAACGCCGATGCGGATAGGGTGATGCGCTGCCCTCGCCTGCCCCGGCATCGCGAGGCCACGCGTCTTTCATTCGATCCGCATGCCAACAACGACCTCACTCAGCCGCTTCGGCGGATTCGTCTTCCTCGCCTCGCTCAGCCTTTCCGCGCACGCCGACGCCACGCTCGATCGCATCACATCGCGTCATGAGATCGACGTCGGCGTGATGATCGCGGGCAGTCCGTTCGGCTCGCTCGATCCGCAGACGCAGCAGCCGCGCGGCATCAACGTCGACCTCGCGAACGACATCGGCAAGAAACTCGGCGTGAAGGTCAATCTCGTGTCGGTGCAGCCGTCCACGCGTGTGCAGTTTCTTCAGCAAGGCAAGGCCGACATTCTGATCGCGAACATGGAGTACACGCCGCAGCGCGCCGAGATTCTCGACTTCGTGCCGACGCCGTATTACCGCGTCGGCGGCACGGCGATCACGCCGAACAACAGCGGCATCACGCGCTGGGAAGATCTGCGCGGCAAGCCGGTGTGCATCTCGCAGGGCAGCAGTTATATCCGTCCGATTGTCGAGCGCTACGGCGCGGTGCCGCGCGCGTTTCCGGGCGCGTCGCAGTCGCTGCTCGCGCTGCGCGGCGGCAGTTGCGTCGCGGCCGTGCATGACGCCGCGCCGCTGCTTTATCCGCTGCAACAGCACGATCCCGAATGGCGCGACTACCGCACGCTGCAGCCGGAGTTGATCCCGGCGTCGTCGGTGATCTGGGTGCGGCAGGGCGAAAAGGACACGGCGGCGAAGCTGAACGGAATCGTCGAGGACTGGCATCGCAGCGGCTTTCTGATCGCGTCCGAAGCGAAGGCCGGTTTGCCGCCGTCGCCGGCGCTCGTCGAATGGCACGCCAATCTGCCGAAGGGACCGTGAGATGAACGCATCGCTGCATTCGATTCTCGCCTCCACCGCGCGTGCGGGATTCGATTTCCGCTTCCTGCTCGATGCCTACGAGCGCGATCCGTTTCTGCACGGCATCGTCGTGAGCATCGAGATCATCGTCGCGACGATGGTCGGCAGCGCGATCGCCGGGCTGGCGCTGCTTGTCGCGGTGCGCGGCCGGCGCATATGGCTCGCGAATGCGGCGCGCGCGTTCATCGAAACCACGCGCAGCACGCCGACGCTCGTGCAGTTGTATTGCGCGTTTCTCGTCGTGAACATGCTGATCACGCAATGGCTGCAAATGCATCACGCGGACAATCCGTTCAAGCCGTTTTTCTGGATCGTGCTTGTGCTGTCGCTGCACAAGGGCGCGTTTCACGCGGAAGCGTTGCGCGCGGGATTCGATGCGCTGCCCGCGCAAACCATCGAAGGCGCCGTGTCGCTCGGGCTGGATCGGACGAGCCGCTTCTGGCGCATCGAACTGCCGCTCGCGCTGCGCACCGCGTTGCCCACGCTCGTGAATAACGCGGTCGAACTGGTGAAGGCGTCGGCGCTGGCATCGGCGATTGCGGTCGGCGACATCACCTATCAGTCGATCATGATCTGGACGCAACGCGACAACGTGCTCGCGCTCATGGTGCTGATTCTCCTGTTCTACGGCGTGCTGACGTGGCTCGTGAGCCGCGCGGGGCGCTGGCTGGAACGCCGTCTATGGGTGCCCGGCTATGGCGCATGACACGCTCGCTTCTCCTTCGGTGATCGCCGCTTCGCGCGGCAAAGCGCGGCCACTTTCCGGCGTTACGTCGGGCACGGCCGCGATCCTCGGCGTGCTCGCGTTCGGCGCGCTGCTCTGGGCGATCGCGCCCGAGTCCGGCTCGCGCATCGACACGCTCAAACAACTCGTCGAATGGACGCCCGCGCTCGCGCACGGCTTCTCGCTGAACATCCTCATCAGCCTGGGCGCGGTGACGATCGGCACTGTAGTAGGCGTCGTCGCGGGCGCTATAGCGTTGTCGCGCTCGTTCGCGGGAAGCATCGCGCGATGGTCGATCCAGGCGTTTCGCAACGCGCCGTGGCTCGTGCTGATCTACTTCACTACCTACGTGTTCCCCTTCGAGTTCACGGTGTTCGGCACGACGCTGCCGTTCCCCGACTGGCTCAAGGTAACGCTCGCGCTTGCGCTGCCCGCGAGCGCGAACATCGCGGAAATCTTTCGCGGCGCGGTCGCTTCGACGCCGACGACGCAATGGGAAGCCGCGCAATCGCTCGCTTTCTCGCGCCGTCAGGTGCTCGTGCATATCGTGCTGCCGCAATGCGCGCGCCGCATGCTGCCGCCGTGGACGAACGTGTACGCGATCATCACGATGGGCACGGCGCTGTCGTCGCTCGTCGGCATTCACGATCTGATCGACACCGCGCAGATCGCGAGCAGCACGGTCGCGCGCTCCAGCTTCACGGTGCTCACCTACGTCGCCACGCTCGTCATCTTTTTCGCGTATTGTTATCCGATATCGCGCTTCACGCGCTGGCTCGAACGCCGCGTGAACGTCCAGTGATTTTTCACGACTCGATGACGCAGACGCTTGCCGAGTACGACGCGCGTCATACCGCATGAAACTCATCACATTGAATCCGCCAGAATGACTTCTTATCCGTGGCGCACGTATGAAGACGTGCGCGAAACGCTGCTCGCCAAACGCGAAATCGCCTTGCTCGACGTGCGCGAGGAAGATCCGCATGCGCAGTGTCATCCGCTGTTCGCGGCGAATTTTCCCCTTGCCCGCATCGAACTCGACGCCTACACGCGCCTGCCGCGCCGCGACGTGCCCGTCGTGCTGCTCGACAATGGCGAAGGACTCGCGGCGCGCGCCTTCGACAAGTTCGTCGCGCTCGGCTTCAGCCAGGTCGCGCTGCTCGCGGGCGGCCTCGACGGCTGGATTCGCGCGGGCGGAGAAGTCTTCCGCGACGTCAACGTGCCGAGCAAGGCGTTCGGCGAATTCGTGGAAGCACAGCGGCACACGCCTTCGCTTTCGGCCGAAGCGCTCGACGCCTTGCAGAAGAGCGGCGAGGACATCGTCGTGCTCGACGCGCGCCGTTTCGACGAGTACCGCACGATGAACATTCCCGGCGGCGTCAGCGTGCCGGGCGCGGAACTGGTGCTGCGCGCGCGTGCGCTTGCGCCCGATCCGGCGACGCGCATCGTCGTGAACTGCGCGGGAAGGACACGCAGCATCATCGGCGCGCAGTCGCTCGTCAACGCGAAGCTGCCGAATCGTGTCGCGGCGCTGCGCAACGGCACGATCGGCTGGACGCTCGCGGGAAAGACGCTGGAGCACGGCAGCGAACGGCGCTTCGATAGCGATGCAGGACGCGATCCGCATAACCTCGAAGCATCGCGCGAGTCCGCGCTCGTGCTGGCGACCCGCGCCGGCGTGCGCCGCACGTCGCTCGACGAAGCGGCGCGCTGGGCCGGCGGATCATCGCGCACGACGTATCGCTTCGACGTGCGCACGCCGGATGAATACGAAGCCGCGCATGCGCCCGGCTTTCGGGGCGCGCCGGGCGGACAGCTCGTGCAGGAAACGGAGATGTTCGCGCCGGTGCGCGGCGCGCGCGTGGTGCTCTTCGACGACGACGGCGTGCGCGCGAACATGACCGCGTCGTGGCTCGCGCAGATGAACATCGAAACCTGTGTCGTCGATGGCGCGAGTCGCAGCGACCTGACGGAAGCCGGCGCGTATCGTCCCGAGCGGCCGCAGCCCGCGCCTTCACCGACGATTTCGCCGCAGGCGCTCGCCGCGCTTCTCGACGATCCATCGAACGGCGTCGTGCTGCTCGACGTCACGCCAAGCGCGAATTTCGTGAAGTCGCATCTTCCGGGCGCGCACTGGATTCTGCGCTCGCATCTCGCGCCCGGTTACGACGATTTGCGCCATCTGCCCGACGCGAGGCATTACGTGCTGACCTGCGGTTCCGGCACGCTGGCTGCGTTCGCTGCCGCCGATGTCGCCGCGCTGACCGGCAAGCCCGTGTCCGTGCTCGAAGGCGGCAATGCGGCGTGGACGCGCGCCGGCCTGCCGACCGAAGGCGGCGAGGCGAAGCTCGCGTCACCGCGCATCGATCGTTATCGCCGTCCGTATGAGGGCGTAGGCAATGCACGCGAAGCAATGCAGGCGTATCTCGACTGGGAATACGGCCTTGTCGCGCAACTGGACCGCGATGGCACGCATGGCTTCTTTGTGATCTGAAGATGGTGCGCGAGTTTGCGCGCGAGGATCCTGGCGTTCGCTCGGAGGACGTGAAGCGAGCTTGTTACAGGCTACTTACAGGCCGTCGGGTTCGACAGTCAGCGTGTCGAACTCCACCGCGATCGCGAAACCGGCTGTCGGATACAAGATGACTGCGTTATCGGCAACCCGTTTGCTCTTCAGAGAGTTCTCGAACAGTTTCGCGGCCAGGCGCTCCGTTTCGGTATCAGGCTTCACAGGCTCAAGCGACAGCACGATGTTGACGGTGCCGCCACCTTCGATGCCTAGACGCGTCATGCCGTGGAACGTGACGATTACGCGACGATCGACGAGCCTCATCTTCAGAACAAGCGTATCAGGACAGTCCGGGTCATCGTCACTGTGCAGCGCGATGGCATCTACGTGCCAATCGTGGAAGAAATCAAACGACTCAAGCCTCTTGTGAATGTTGGTCAAATTACACCTTCAGCGTGGAAAAATAGATACGGGCCAACCTTGGTCACGCTTGAGTCCATCCCAGTTGTGCGCGTGAGGATTGGGCTGTCCATGATGAGCGTCGAAGTCGATGTCTACGGCCGCCGTCCCGCTGCCGCCAAACATGCGCCACTGCTTCTTTCGACCTCTCAGACTTCTTATCGAGAGCACAGAATAAACGTGGCTTTCGATTGGGGCGTGGAAAATTGTCGGTGTGCGCGGCATCGCGCCTCGCAAACCAACTTAATCAGCTAAGCAAATTGAACGTCGCTGAAAAGCGCATCGCGCATGCCGTGGATATCTCAGCGGACCCGCCATGCAAAGCTTTCGCGAAATGATCCGTTTGCCTTGGCGACGCGAGGAACGAACATGGAGAGCTTTCATCCCTTCTACTTTCGTCCATGTCCAGTCACGACCAGTTCAATGACCGGGTTTTTTGGGTCACAGGCGCATTCGGCGCGCTCGGCGCGGCCGTCGTGCGAAGACTCGCCTCCAATGGCGCGCATGTAGTCGCGTCCTCGCGCAACATCGACGCCCCGCTTTTCGTGGATCTGCCTCGCGTAGTCCCGCTTTCCGTGGATGTCAGCGACGACCGCCGCGTGCGTGAGGCCTTCGCGCAAATAGACGAACGCTTCGGGCGTCTCGATGGCCTCGTGCTCAGCACGAACGTCGGCGCGTTCGGCGACTTTCTCGACCTGAGCGACGACGACTGGCAGCGCGTCATCGATGCGAAGCTGCTCGGCTCCGTGCGGCCGATCCGCGCCGCGCTGCCGCGCTTCATCGCGCAGGGCAAGGGCGCGATCGTCGCGATTTCCGGCCGTGGCGGCATTGCGCCGCCGCCGAATCATTTTCCCGGTTCGAGCGTCAATGCCGCGCTCGACCTGCTCGTGCAGGGCCTCGGGCGCAAGTACGGGCCGCACGGCGTGCGCGTCAACGCGGTCGCGCCCGGTCCTATCGAGTCGCCGCGCTTTGCGTCGATGGCGACCCGTCAGGCCGATGCCGAACCCACGCGTCTCACCGCGCTCGACGGCCCCGGCACGCCCGACGATGTTGCGGCAGCGGTCGCGTATCTGCTCTCCGACGATGCGCGCTTCGTGACCGGCACGCGCCTCTACGTCGACGGCGGCGGCCCGCCCTACGCCTGATTTTTTCGATTCCGCTCCCTATTTCAAGGACTTTTCGCCCATGTCCCGTTTCGTGTCCGCCGCGCAGTTGCGCACGCTTATCGCTCAACGCTCGGAACTCGCCGTGCTCGACGTGCGCGAGGAAGGCGTCTCTGCGCGTAAGCGCCTGTTCTATTCGTCGGTCGCGCCGGTGGGCCGCCTCGGTCTGTTGATCGATCGCCTCGTGCCGCGCCGCGGCGCGCCCGTCGTGCTCGTCGATACGAAGGGCGAGTACACGCCGCGCGCCGCCGCCCTGCTCGAACGCTGGGGCTATACCGACGTAGCGATCCTCGAAGGCGGCGTCGAAGGATGGGCGCAGGCGGGCTTCGAGATCTTTTCGGGCACCAACGTGCCGGGCAAGGCATTCGGCGAACTCATCGAGCACAAGCTGCATACGCCCAACATCGACGCCTTGACGCTGAAGGCCCGCCAGGATGCCGGCGACGATCTCGTCGTGCTCGATTCGCGCCCGTTCGGCGAATTCCACACGATGAACATTCCCGGCGGCATCGATTGCGCGGGCGCGGAACTCGTCTATCGCGCGCTCGCGGCCGCGCCGTCGCCGGACACGCTCATCGTCGTGAACTGCGCGGGCCGCACGCGCAGCATTCTCGGCGCGCAGTCGCTGATCAATGCAGGCGTGCCGAATCCGGTCGCCGCGCTCACGGGCGGCTCGATGTCGTGGCTGCTCGAAGGCCTCGAACTCGAACACGGCAAGATCCGCACCGCCCCGCGCCCCGAAGGACAGGCGCTCGCGGCCGCGCGCGAACTCGCCGCCGCCGCCGCGCGCCGCGCGCACGTGCCGGTCGTCGATCGCGACACGCTCGCCGCGCTCGAACGCGAAAGCGGCGAACGCACGCTGTATCGCTTCGACGTGCGCGATCCGCTCGAATACGAAGCCGGTCATCCGGCGGGCTGGCAAAACGCGCCCGGCGGACAACTCGTGCAGGCGACCGACGAATACATCGGCACGCTGCACGCGCGCGTCGTGCTGCGCGACGACGACGGCGTGCGCGCGCGCATGACGGCATCGTGGCTCAAACAGCTAGGCTATCTCGATGTCCGCGTGCTCGACGATGCCGCGAGCGCAGCGCTCGTCGCCGAGCACTTCGAAGCCGGCGCGCAAGCCGTGCGCGTGCGTCCGCACGGCGCGCGCACGCGCTGGATCGAAGCCGATGAACTGTCGCGCGCGATCGAAGCGGGCACGGTGCGGACCATCGATATCGACAGCAGCCTCGCGTTTCGCCGCGCCCATGTGAAAGGTGCGCGCTTCGTCGCGGCGAGCGCCCTGCCCGCGCATCTGAACGATCTGCCGCGCGATACGCCGCTCGTGCTGACATCCGAAGACGGCGTGCTCGCGGGCCTCGTCGCGGCGGAAATCGCGCAGACGCGCAGCGACGTGTCCGCGCTCATCGGCGGCACGCGCCGCTGGCTTGCGCTCGGCCTGCCGCAGGACGCGGGCGACGCCGACAACGTGACCGGCGACGACGACGCGTGGTACAGCCCGTATCACGCGCAGGCGGATCAGGTCGCCGCGCAGATGAACGCGTATCTCGCATGGGAACTGCAACTCGTCGAGCAGGTGGATCGCGATGCGATCGCGTCCATCGACGTGCTCGACTTCGAAACGTCCACCGCGCGCCGCAGCCGCGAACGGCTCGCCGAAATCGCGGAGCGTGTTGCATGAGCCCGACGTTCGACGGCGCATCGAGCCCCGCGGACATCGAAGGCAGCCCGCTGCACGCGGCGTTTCAGCAGCCGCTGATTCTCGGCCTTTTCCTGCCGATCCAGAACGGCGGCTGGTCCATTTCGACCCTGCCGCGCGGCACCGACTGGCGCTTCGACTACAACGCGCGCCTGACGAAGCAGGCGGAAGCGCTCGGCTTCGATCTCGTCTTCGGGCTCGCGCAGTGGCTCGGCAAAAACGGCCACGGCGGTCACATGAAGTATCGCGAACAGTCGCTCGATGCGTTCATCGCGACGAGCGCGCTGGCCGCGATCACCGAGCGCATTCTGCTGATCTCGACGGTGCACGCGCTGTACGGCCCGTGGCATCCGCTGCATCTCGCGAAGTTCGGCGCGACGCTCGATCACATTTCGAACGGGCGCTGGGGCATCAATCTGGTGACTGGCCACGTCTCCACGGAATGGGCGATGTTCGGCCAGCCGATGATCGAGCACGACGAGCGCTATGCGCGCGCGGCGGAATTCGTCGGCGTGCTCGACACGCTCTGGCGCAGCGACGCGAACCTGACGATCCGCACGGCGCACTGGCAGCTCGACGATGCCTTCGTGAGCCCGCGCCCGCGCTATCGCCGTCCGGTGCTCGTCAATGCGACCGGCTCGGATGCGGGCATCGACTACGCGGTGCGGCACTCCGACCTCGTTTTCATCACGAGTCCGGCGGGCGCGGATTTCGACGATGCCATCGGCGCGTTGCCCGCGCATACCGCGAAGATTCGCGACGGCGCGGCGCGCTTGAAGCGGCGCGTGCGCACGCTGATCAATCCGACTATCGTGTGCCGTCCGACCGAACGCGAGGCGCACGCGTATCGCGATGCGATCGTCGCGCACGCCGATGAAGGCGCGCTCGACGGCTTCGTCGGACAAGGCAGCCGCAGCGATGCGAAAGCGTGGGCGAAGCACAAGCGCGAGCAACGCATTCTCGGCGGCAATCTGCATCTGATCGGCTCGCCCGAGCAGATCGTCGACAAGCTGATCGCACTCAAGCGCGCCGGCTGCGACGGCGTGCAACTGACCTTCTTCGACTTCGAACCCGATCTCGCGTATTTCGGCGAAGCCGTGCTGCCCCTGCTCGTTCAAGCGGGCCTGCGTCACGAGCGCACCGATTTCGCTCATGGATCCACCTCTCTTCACACGACGATATGACCACCACGCGGCCACGGCAACTGCATCTGAACACGAACATCACCGGCGTAGGGCGTCATCCGGCGGGCTGGCGCGCGCTCGACAATCCGCGTTCGATCATCGATCTGGACTTCTTCAAGGCGATCGCGACGACCGCCGAGCGCGGCAAACTCGATGCGGTGTTTCTCTCCGACACGCTGTCGCTGCGCAATCACGCCGAAGGGCCGTCGCAGGCGCTGGAACCGACCGTGCTGCTGACCGCTCTCGCGGGCGCGACGCAGCATGTCGGCCTGATCGCGACGGCATCGACCACGTTCAACGATCCGTTCAATCTCGCGCGCCGCTTCGCATCGGTCGATCATCTGAGCGGCGGGCGCATCGCGTTCAATGCGGTGACGACCTACGATACCCACGCCGCCGCGAACTTCAGCCACGACATTCCGCTCTCGACCGAAGAGCGCTATGCGCGCGCGCAGGAGTTCGTCGAAGTCGTGACGAAGCTGTGGGATAGCTGGGAAGACGATGCCTTCGTGGCCGACCGTTCGTCGGGCCGCTATACCGATCCGTCGCGCGTGCATGCGATCGAGCATCGCGGCAAGTACTTTTCGGTGCGCGGGCCGCTGACCGTGCCGCGCAGTCCGCAGGGGCGGCCCGTGCTCGTGCAGGCCGGCTCGTCGGAAGGCGGACGCGCGCTTGCCGCACGCTTCGCCGACGCCGTTTTTACCGCGCAAACCACGCTGCCGACCGCGCAGGCTTTCTATACGGAGATGAAAGAACGCGTGCGCGCGCATGGCCGCGATCCCGATCATTTCCTGCTGCTGCCGGGGCTGTATCCGGTGATCGGCGGAACGGAGCGCGAGGCGCGCGAACGCAAGGCCGAACTCGATGCGCTGCTCGATACCGAGCGCGAAATCGCCCGGCTCGCGGGCGCGCTCGGCCTCGCGCCGGACGACCTGTCGATCGATGCGCCCTTGCCCTACGACCTCATCGGCAAGGTCGCGCGTTCAGATCTGCCGCGCGGCTTCATCGACTCGACCGTCGCGCTCGCGAAGAGCGAGAACCTCACGGTGCGCGATCTGCTCGACCGCAATCCGGGCGCGCACCGGATGATCGTCGGCACGCCCGAGCAGATCGCCGACGATATCGAGCAATGGTTCGAAGCGCGCGGCGCGGATGGCTTCAATCTCAACGCCGATGTATTTCCTTCGGGCCTCGCGGCCTTTGTCGATCACGTCGTGCCGATCCTGCAGCGCAAGGGCATTTTCCGCCGCGAATACGAAGGCACGACGCTGCGCGATCATCTCGGCCTGCCGCGACCGGCCAGCCTGTATGCGTCGTCGGCGCATGCCGCATGAATACTACGAGGACACTGACTGCATGAGCCAGGACACGCAACGCACGCGCGCGGCGACCATCCGCTCGGACGATCAAGCTATCGAGACCGCGCGGCGTCTCGCCGCCGAATTCGCCATCGACGCCGCCGCGCGCGATCGCGAACGCCGGCTGCCGCTGAACGAGATCGAAGCGTTCAGCGCGAGCGGTTTGTGGGGCATCGGCGTGCCGCGCGAATTCGGCGGCATCGATGCCTCCGTGCGCACCATCGCGCAGGTGTTCGACACGATCTCGGCGGCGGACTCGTCGCTCGGACAGATTCCGCAGAATCACTTCGCGACGCTCGAACGTCTGCGTCACGACGGCTCGCCAAGTCAGCAAGACTTCTTCTTTTCGCGCGCGCTCGCGGGCGAACGCTTCGGCAATGCGACCGCCGAGCCGGGCGACCGTCTGCCCTCGGAACACGAAACGCGCGTGCGCCGCAACGCGAACGGCGGCGGCTTCGTGCTGACGGGCCGCAAGGTCTACTCGACCGGCGCGCTCTTCGCGCACTGGATTCCCGTCGCCGCGCGCGATGACGACGGCCTTCCCGTCACCGCCTTCGTCGCGCGGCATGCGCGCGGCGTCGAAGTCATCGACGACTGGTCGGGCTTCGGTCAGCGCACGACGGCAAGCGGCCAGGTGCGGCTCGACGAAGTGGAACTCGATGCGCTGCAGATCGTCGCGCGCGGACGCCACGCGAACATCGATACGGCTAATGCGGTGTCGCAACTGATCCATGCGGCGATCGATCTCGGTATCGGCCGCGCATCGCTCGACGAGACCAGGCGCTTTCTGCGCGCGCTTGCGCATCCGGCGCGCGGCAGCGGCGCATCGCACGCGACCGACGATCCGTACACGCTGCGCGATATCGGCGCATTGACGGTCGATCTGCATGCGGCCGAGGCGCTGACCGCGCGCGCGGCCACGTCGATCGATCTGGCGCGCGACAGGGACGCGCCGCGCGAGGCCGTCGCTGCCGCCATCGTCGCGACGGCGGAAGCGAAGATCGTCACGACGCGTTTCGCGCTCGCAGCATCCAGCAAGCTCTTCGAACTCGCGGGCACGCAAGCGACGCTGTCCGAACACAATCTCGACCGGCACTGGCGCAATGCGCGCACGCATACGTTGCACGACAGCGTGCGGTGGAAGTATCACGCGGTCGGGCAATATTCGTTGAACGACCTCGTCTGCGATCCGTTCACTTACGCGAACCCTTATACGAAGCTCGACGGGTAAGACAAAGGGCGTGCCTTCGAGATGAAAGGCACGCCCTTTTGTCGTCATGGCGATGCGAAGATTCAGTGCGACGCGACGGCCTGCTTGTCGAATACCGGATTGAATTCCACGTCCACCTTGATCTGATTCTTGATATCGCCGGACTTGTAGAGCGTGTCCGCGATCTTCTGCTCGCGCGCCACCAGTTCCTTGTCGAGCGGATAGAACAGCGAACGCCCGTTTTCAGCGGAGAATTTCGCGCGCGCCGGGCTTTGCTTCATCTTCTCCAGATAGATCTTCTCGACCGCCGGCACGTTCTGCGCCCACCACGTCCACGAGTTCTTCAGGCGGCCGAGGAAGTCGCCGAGCGCCTCGCTCTTCTTCGGATCGCGCAGCACGTCGGTGCGTGCGGCGAACACGGACAACGCCGGAATATCAAGTTCGTCGCTCTTGATGATGACGCGCGCATCGCCCTTGTCGACCGCTTCCTTGACCGGGCCGAAGCCGCCCGAATAGACCGCGACCTGCCCCGCATTGAACGCGGACGCGGACACGTTGCCGTCGCCGAACTTGACGGCTTCGAAGTCCTTCGGCTTGAGTCCGGCCTTCACATACGAAAGCACGTATTGCAGATAGTTGAAGCCGCCGAAGTTATAGCCCCACGTCTTGCCCTTGAGATCGGCGAGACTCTTCACGTCGGCGTTCTTGCGCACGACCGTGACGATAGGCGGATAGCTGTTGTCCGGATTGCGCCAGCCCGCGACGATCTGCAAGGGCGCGCTCTCGGCCGTCCAAGGCGTGCGCGCATTGCCCTGTTCGATGATCAGCGACGTATCGCCCATCAAGCCGACGTCGAGCACCTTCGAATACAGCGCGGACAGTTGCGCCGCCGGACCGGTCAGCACGGCCCATTTAACCTTGTACGGCGTGCCGTCGAGTACGTGCGACGCTTCGACGATCAAAGGCCATGCGGCATCCTGCGTTCCGATGGTCAGCGTCAGCGGCTCGTCCTGTGCGAACGATGCCGGCGACCCCGCGACGAAACTCGTGGCGAATAAAGCGATGAAGCGTTTCTTGATGCGCATGAAGGTGTGGTCTGAGTGAATGAAAGTATTTATGCCGCGTTTCTTGATGCGGCTTGCAATGCATCGTCATCGACGCCGAGTTCCGCGAGCAACCGCGCGCGCAAGGCAATAGCCTGCTCGTCGCCGCGCGAACGAGGACGCGGAAAATCGACCGTGACGTCCGCGCTGATCTCGCCTTGCGACAGCACGACGATGCGATCGGACAACAGAATGGCTTCGTCGATATCGTGCGTGACGAGCACGACCGCGGGCGTATGCGCGCGCCACAAACGCGCGACGAGTTCGTACATGCGGATGCGCGTCAACGCATCGAGCGAGGCGAAGGGTTCGTCGAGCAGCAGCAGCTTCGGCTCGCGCACGAGCGCACGCGCGAGCGCGACGCGTTGCGCTTCGCCGCCGGAAAGCGTCTTCGGCCAGCCTTCCGTGTGGCGCGAGAGGCCCACTTCGTCGAGCGCGGCGAGCGCGGACGGCTTCGCCGCGCTCAGACGGTCGTGACCGATGACGACGTTTTCCCATACGCGTTTCGCGGGCACGAGACGCGGCTCCTGAAACACGACGGAACGCGCGCCCGCGACGCGCACGCGACCGGCATCGGCGCGATCGAGTCCGGCGAGAATGCGCAACAGCGTGGTCTTGCCCGCGCCGGATGCGCCGAGCATCGAGACGAACTGGCCGCGTTTGATCGTGAGCGATACGTCCTTCAGCACCGCGCGCCCGGAAAACACGCGGCTCACGCGGTCGAGTTCGAGCGCGGATTCGCGCTGCTGCAACGCGTTGAAGCGTTCGATATCAGGCGAGTTCAAAGCGCGGCCTCCACGGCAGGGCGAGATGTTCGAGCGCGCGCATCACGAGATCGGTGACGATGCCGAGCGCCGCATACACCAGGATGCCCGCGATGATGATGTCCGCGCGCTGGTTCTGGTTCGCGTTCACGAGGATGTAGCCGATGCCGTTCTGCGCGTTGATCTGCTCCGCGACGACGAGTGCGAGCAAGGCGACCGCGCTCGCGTAGCGCACGCCGACGAGAATCGACGGCAGCGCCGTCGGCAAGATGATGCGCAACGCCACTTGCCGGCTTGAGAGCCCGAACACGCGCGCCGCTTCGAGCAGCTTCGGATCGACGCCGCGCACGCCCGCGTAGGTGTTGAGATACATCGGGAAGATCGTGGCCGCTAGGATCACCGCGACCTTGGCGCCTTCGCCGATGCCGAACCACGTAATGAAGAGCGGAATCAGCGCGATGAACGGAATGGTGCGCAGCATTTGCAGCGGCGCATCGACGATCTCTTCGCCGACGCGCCACAGGCCCGCGAACAGTCCCGCCAACAGACCGATGCCGCCGCCGATGGCAAGGCCCGTCGCCGCGCGCACGAGCGACACGCCGATCGCGCTTTGCAGTTCGCCGTCCGCGATCAGTTCCTTCAATGCCGCGACGATGACGGTGGGCGGCGGCAAGGTCTCCGGCGTGACGAGTTGCAGCGACGATGCAAGCTGCCACAAGACGATCAACGCGAGCGGCACGCCGATGCGCAGACCGCGCGAGCGCAACGCGCTCCGTTTGAGCCCCGTGGCCTGCGCCGCTTCGCGCGTCGGCAGATCGACGAGCGCGCGGGCATCGCCTGGTCGCGGGTCGTCCCGTTTGGGCGACGCGCCGGCATCGAGCCGCAGCGCGGCAGAAGGATAGCGGGGAACGTTCATAGGCATTCGGGCGGGAATCAGGCGAAAAAGATTGAACGAACGATGGTACGTTCGCGCCCGCCGCGATCAAACGAAGCGTTTCCCAGATGCTATGCGCAGCCGCGCGAATATCTATCGCTGGGCGGCCTCAAATCTGAAGTGCAACACCTGTTTCGTATAAGGTGTTGCGATGCACGAAAAGACCCAGTATCAACAGC
>NZ_FCOJ02000005.1 GCF_001545035.1 Caballeronia glebae | reverse complement strand
GGGGAACTCGCGCTCGGCATTGCCTTGCGGTCGATCTTCGCGTGCAGCCGCACGAGAATGTCGAATCCGCTCAGCTGTGCGCGACGCAGCCGGAACGCCTCACGCGCAAGCCGTTTGATCAGATTGCGCGTGACGGCGCGCGGCGCCTGCTTCTTGCCGATCACCAGCCCGAGCCGCGCTTCCTTTCCGGACGGCTTGCCGTACAGAACGAAATGCGGCGAACGGCGCCAGGGGCGCAAACGAAAAACGGATGAGAACTCATCCGTTTTCAGCAGCCTTGCGGCCTTGGGGAACGCAGCCTGCGCCGGCAACTGAACGATGTCCTGTTTCAAGACTTCTGTGCGGCGCGTGAGCGGCTCGCCGTCGAGTGCAACATCCAACCGCGAGCGAACACTCGGCGGACTTAGACTGCCAGGCGCTTGCGGCCCTTCGCACGGCGAGCGTTGATGACCTTGCGGCCGCCAGCGGTCTTCATGCGAACGCGGAAGCCATGGGTGCGCTTGCGGCGCGTCACGGAAGGTTGGTAAGTACGTTTCATGGTGCTCTCACTTGAGTTGATTGACCGCGCGGGCTTGGCTCCAGTGTGGTCACTGCAAGCGCGATGGCCGGAGGTTCAGGAATTCTGTTTTCGCGGAACCCGCTATTTAAACCGTTTTCCTATTGACCGTCAATAGGTTAGCGCCAGCGAACGTGCATTCCGGCGCATTTCCACACCGCTCGACGTGCTGATATGACCCTGTGGATAACTCGCGCGCGGCCTTGGTTTGGCGTTAGAATCTCGCCTTACTCCCAAATATCCGCCCGCTGCTTCGGCCCGCCGTTCGCCCGCAAACCCTTGCGGCGTAAGCCTCCGGAGCCTGCCTGCTCGGCTGTGCCGGGACTTGTCCGAACGTTCGGCAAGCACGGTCGGCAGGTGCGGAGCAACCATAACGACCGCATTCGATGAACGATTTCTGGGAACATTGTTCCGCACTGCTTGCGCGAGAACTCACGCCGCAGCAGTACGTCACGTGGATCAAGCCGCTGACCCCGGTCGACTTCGATGCCGGCGCGAACACCTTGCGCATTGCCGCTCCCAATCGCTTCAAGCTCGACTGGGTGAAAAGCCAGTTCTCGGGCCGCATCGTCGACGTGGCGCGCGACTTTTTCAGCGCGCCCGTCGACGTTCAGTTCGTCCTCGATCCGAAAGCGACTGCGCGCAACGCGATCGGCGGCGGTCTGAACGCCGCGCCGCGCCCGACCGCGAGCGCACCCGTGGCGCCGCGCGCGCCCGCACCGTCCGCAGCCATGCCTCAGGCGCCTTCGGTCGTCGCGCACGCGAACGCCACCGCGCACATCAACGCGCTTGCCGCGGAAGCGGCGCAGCAGGCGCAAGCCATGCATGAGGATCAGGCCGACCTTGACCTTCCGAGCCTCGATGCCAACGAAGCCGCCGCCGGCCGTCGCACGTGGCGTCCGGGCGGCGCGCCTTCCGCGGGTGAAAACGATTCCGCCTACGAGCGTTCGAAATTGAACCCGGTGCTGACGTTCGACAACTTCGTCACCGGTAAGGCGAACCAGCTCGCGCGCGCGGCCGCCATCCAGGTCGCCGACAATCCGGGCATTTCGTACAACCCGCTCTTCCTTTATGGCGGCGTGGGTCTCGGCAAGACGCACCTGATTCACGCAATCGGCAATCAGTTGCTGATGGACAAGGCGGGCGCGCGCATCCGCTATATCCACGCGGAACAGTACGTGTCGGATGTGGTGAAGGCGTATCAGCGCAAGGCGTTCGACGACTTCAAGCGCTATTACCATTCGCTCGATCTGCTGCTCATCGACGATATTCAATTCTTCTCCGGCAAGTCGCGCACGCAGGAAGAGTTTTTCTACGCGTTCGAGGCGCTGGTCGCGAACAAGGCGCAGGTCATCATCACGAGCGACACGTATCCGAAGGAAATCTCCGGCATCGACGATCGCCTGATCTCGCGCTTCGACTCCGGCCTCACGGTCGCGATCGAGCCGCCCGAGCTTGAGATGCGCGTCGCCATTCTGATGAGGAAGGCTCAGTCCGAAGGCGTGAGCCTGTCGGAAGACGTGGCGTTCTTCGTGGCGAAGCATCTGCGCTCGAACGTGCGCGAGCTGGAAGGCGCGCTGCGCAAGATTCTCGCGTATTCGAAGTTCCATGGCCGCGACATCACGATCGAGCTGACCAAGGAAGCGCTAAAAGACCTGTTGACAGTGCAGAACCGCCAGATCTCGGTGGAGAACATCCAGAAGACGGTGGCCGACTTCTACAACATCAAGGTCGCCGATATGTATTCGAAAAAGAGGCCGGCGAACATTGCACGCCCGCGTCAGATCGCGATGTATCTGGCGAAGGAACTCACGCAGAAGAGCCTGCCCGAGATCGGCGAACTTTTCGGCGGACGCGACCACACGACCGTGCTGCACGCGGTGCGCAAGATCGGAGCCGAGCGCGGCACCGACGCGCAGTTGAACCACGAACTGCACGTGCTCGAACAGACGCTGAAGGGCTAAAAAGGTCGACTGGCACTTTGCTAAGAGCGCACGCGTCATTTATTGCGTTCGAGAGCCTGTTTTTTGACGAAAACGCCCCCATTTTTAGGGGGCGGTTCCGTTTTGAGGCACAATATAGGTTTAGCCGTCCGTGGCCTGGGCGGCTTTCGAGCGCAGTTTTCGCGAGTGACCGGCGGGGGGCCGGCAACGCGTGTTACGAGGTTGTCCGTTGGGCAAATCTGGTGGCGAAACCCGCGGACAGGCCGTCACATCAACGAAGGAACTCTATGCAACTGGTCAAGACCGAACGAGATAATCTTCTAAGGCCGCTGCAAACCGTGAGCGGCATCGTAGAACGCCGCCATACGTTGCCGATCCTCGCGAATTTGCTCATTACCAAGAACGGCGCCGATGTGTCGTTCCTCTCGACCGACCTCGAACTCCAGATCACGACACGCGCCGATTTCGGCATTGGCAGCGACCAGGTCGCCACTACGGTCGCCGCGCGCAAGCTGCTCGACATTCTGCGCGCGATGCCTTCCGGCGAAGTCGTGCTCGACCTCTCCGACAAGCGTCTCACGGTGCGTTCCAACAAGAGCCGCTTTGCGCTCCAGACGCTCGCCGCCGACGAATTTCCCACGGTCAACCAGGCTACTGACTTCGGCGCGAGCCTTTCGGTTCCGCAGAAGACGTTCCGCCAGTTGCTCGGCATGGTTTATTTCGCCATGGCCCAGCAGGACATCCGCTATTACCTGAACGGCATGCTGCTCGTGGTCGACGGCGACCAGCTGATGGCGGTCGCGACCGACGGCCACCGCCTCGCGTTCTCGTCGATGAAGATCGAAGGTTCGTTCCCGCGTCAGGAAGTCATCATTCCGCGCAAGACGATTCTCGAACTGCAGCGTTTGCTCGAAGACATCGACGATTCCCTGAAGATCGACATCGCCGCGACGCAGGTGAAGTTCAGCTTCGGCCAGGTGGAACTCGTGTCGAAGCTCGTCGAGGGCAAGTTCCCCGATTTCCAGCGCGTGATTCCGAAGTCGCATAAGAACACGTTCGAAATCAGCCGTGAAGAGTTGCAGCGCTCGCTGCAGCGCGCGGCCATTCTGACCTCCGACAAGTTCAAGGGCGTGCGCTGTCTCGTCGAGCCGGGCCAGCTCAAGATCATGTCGACCAACGCCGACCAGGAAGAGGCGCAGGAAGAGCTGGAAATCGCTTATCAGGGCGATTCCGTCGATATCGGATTCAACGTCACGTATCTGCTCGACGTGCTCGCGAATCTGAAGGTCGACACGCTCACCGTGAGCCTCGGCGATGCCAATTCCAGCGCACTCATCACGATTCCCGAGAACGAGGAATTCAAATACGTGGTGATGCCGATGCGCATTTGACGCACGCAATACCGAGAACACTCCAAGGGGCGGCGCGCCCCTTTGGTGTTTTTAAGGTGATTTGAAAAGTTCGAGCAGTAACCCAGGCAGTGACGCAGAACCGGAAAAAATCCATGACTGAAAACACAAATTCGCAACCCGACAACAAGCCTGACAACAGCTACGGCGCATCGTCAATTCAGATCCTCGAAGGTCTGGAAGCCGTGCGCAAGCGGCCGGGCATGTATATCGGCGATACGTCGGATGGCACCGGTTTGCATCACCTCGTTTTCGAAGTGCTGGACAACTCCATCGACGAAGCGCTCGCAAATTATTGCGACGACATTCACGTCACGATTCACGCCGACAACTCGATCTCCGTGACCGACAACGGCCGCGGCGTGCCCACGGGCCTGAAGCGCGACGACAAGCACGATCCGAAGCGCAGCGCCGCCGAAATCGTCATGACCGAACTGCACGCCGGCGGCAAGTTCGACCAGAACAGCTACAAGGTCTCGGGCGGGCTGCACGGCGTGGGCGTGTCGTGCGTGAACGCGCTGTCCGAATGGCTGCGCCTCACGGTGCGCCGCGACGGCAAGAAGCACTTCATGGAATTCGCGCGCGGCGTCGTGCAGAACCGTGAAATCGTCGAAGAAGACGGCGTGCTGTATTCGCCGATGCCGGTTGTCGGCGATACGGAAAAGCGCGGCACCGAAGTGCACTTTCTCGCCGATGCAACCATCTTCGGCAATGTCGAATTTCACTACGACATCCTCGCGAAGCGCATGCGCGAGCTTTCGTTCCTGAACAACGGCGTGCGCATTCGTTTGACGGACCTGCGCACCGGCAAGGAAGACGATTTCGCTTTCGCGGGCGGCGTGAAGGGCTTCGTCGAGTACATCAACAAGGCGAAGCAAGTGCTGCATCCGAACGTGTTTTACGCGGTCGGCGAGCGCGACAACGTCAGTATCGAAGTGGCGATGCAGTGGAACGACAGCTTCAACGAAAGCGTGCTGTGCTTCACGAACAACATTCCGCAGCGCGACGGCGGCACGCACCTTACCGGCTTGCGTGCGGCGATGACGCGCGTCATCAACAAATACATCACGGACAACGACATCGCGAAGAAGGCGAAGGTCGAGACAACCGGCGACGACATGCGCGAGGGTTTGTCGTGCGTGCTGTCGGTGAAGGTGCCGGAGCCGAAGTTCAGCTCGCAGACGAAGGACAAGCTGGTGTCGTCGGAAGTGCGCGCGCCGGTCGAGGAACTCGTCGCGAAGGCGCTGGAGCAGTATCTGCAGGAAACGCCGAACGACGCGAAGATCATCACGGGCAAGATCGTCGATGCCGCGCGTGCTCGCGACGCCGCGCGCAAGGCGCGTGAGATGACGCGCCGCAAGGGCGTGCTCGATGGCATCGGTTTGCCGGGCAAGCTCGCGGATTGCCAGGAGAAAGATCCGGCGAAGTCGGAGATTTATATCGTCGAGGGCGACTCGGCGGGTGGCTCGGCGAAGCAAGGGCGCGACCGCAAGTTCCAGGCGATTCTGCCGTTGCGCGGCAAGGTGCTGAACGTCGAGAAGGCGCGCTTCGACAAGCTGATTTCCTCCGAGCAGATCGTGACGCTGGTGACGGCGCTCGGTTGCGGCATCGGCAAGGATGATTACAACCTCGACAAGCTGCGCTATCACCGCATCATCATCATGACCGACGCGGACGTCGACGGGGCGCACATCCGCACACTCCTTCTGACGTTCTTCTATCGGCAGATGCCGGATATCGTCGAGCGCGGGTATATCTATATCGCGCAGCCGCCGCTCTACAAGATCAAGGCGGGCAAGGACGAGCGGTATATGAAGGACGCGCACGAGCTCAATCAGCATATGTTGAAGCTCGCGTTGCAAGGGTCCGAACTCATTGCCAGCGAAGGCGCCGATCCTATCTCCGGCGATGCGCTGGGCGAACTGGCGCGGGCGTATTTGCTGGCGCAGGCTGTGATCGATCGTCTCAGCCGCATCTATGACGCGGCCTCGCTCGGAGCGGTGATGGATGGCGTGGTGATCGATCTGTCGTCGCAGGAAGCGGCGGAGGCATCGGCGAAGCGTCTGGAAGATCGTCTGCGCGCCGATCCGCTCAAGCCGGAAGTGAGCGTCGAAGCGACTTACGATCAGGTGCGTGAACTGCGTTCGCTGCATATCAAGCGGCGTCATCATGGCAACGTGAAAGTCACCGTGCTGGATGAAGACCTTCAGTTGACCGCGGATTACAAGCAGCTCGTTTCGACGGCGGATACCTTCAAGGGCTTGATCGGCGAAGGTGCGTTGATCAAGCGCGGCGAGCGGTCGATGGCCGTGACGGACTTCAAGAGCGCGATGAAATGGCTGATCGCCGATGCGGAGCGCAACGTTTCGAAGCAGCGCTATAAGGGGCTCGGTGAGATGAACCCCGGGCAGTTGTGGGAAACGACGATGGACCCGAGCGTTCGACGCTTGCTGCGCGTGCAGATCGAGGATGCGATCGCGGCCGATGGCATCTTCACGACGCTCATGGGCGACGATGTGGAACCGCGCCGGGCGTTTATCGAGAGTAACGCGTTGCGCGCGGGGAATATCGATGTTTGAGGGGTGAACCTCTCCGCAGCAGTCAAACCCGTGTGCGCATTGAGCGTCACGGGTTTTTTTATAGTCGACCGGCATCGCGAACCGGAATCAAAAGCTCCACGCGTCACGCGCTCTGCCGCAACGGCAACCAGATCTCCGTCACCAGATCGGCCGGCGCCGTCTCCCTCGGGTCGTTCAAATAAACCTCGAAAACAGGCGCCTCTCCGGTTTCCCGGCCGGAGTGCGGCAACCATTCGCCATACAACCACTGGTACGCGAAGCACAGTTGCGCATACGGCCCGACATGCGTGAGGACGGCGAACTCGCCGCCCGCGACTTCCACACGCGACACAGGCGCTTCGAATCGAACGTCGTCGGGAGAGAACAATTCGCAACACGCCATCGACCGAAGCTCGTCTTCGGCCACGGCCGCCGGATCGTCGAAATAAATCCCGAGCGAGCGCGCCTTCGGATCAATCAACCCGCGTACCGCGAGCCAGTGAAACAACATCTCGAACGCCCGGCCGATGTTCATGTACGACCCGCGATGGTCCATCGCCGCGACCGTGAGCCCACGCTGACTACGAATATCGACTTGATGCATCGCCATATCTCCTGATCGAACTGCATCGAAAGGAACAAACATTGAAGCGCCGCCTTCACTGCGAAACTGCGCCGGCGGAATCCGATAACTCGCCTGAAACGCGCGCGAAAACGCCTGCACGCTGCTATAGCCCGCCCGTTCGGAGATGGAATCGATCGGCGCGACGGCCTGCAAAAGCTCATTTGCCGCCCGATGCAGCCGCAATCGCCGAACGGTCGCCGCCGCCGTCTCCCCGTAAAACGCGTGATAAATCCGATGCCAGTGATACGGCGACAAACACGCCACCTCGGCGAGCCGGTTGAGATCCAGCGCGTCGTCGAGATGATCGTGGATATACGCAACCACCCGCGCGAGCCGCGTTTCATAAGGCTTCTCGCTCATCGCCCGCTCCGAAAGAAGAAGAAAACCCGATTGCCAGGAAAAGTAGCACGACCCGCTTTAGCATTTCTTGCGGACTTGCACCGACCGCGCCGACCGCGCCGGCACGAGACACGCGTACACTTTCGCCTTTGAGCGCACGAACGCGCCACGAACCGAGAAATACGAACATGTTTACCTGCCGAAACAAGTCCTGCGGCGCCGAATGGGCGCTGTCGGATGTCGACATCCACAACGAGGGCCAGGGCCTTTTGTTCCGCTGCCCGATGTGCGGCGCACGCAACTACGTGAAGCCCCAGAAGACAAAAGAAGGCGAGGTTTCCTACAAGCAAATCCAGCAAGTCCAGGAAATCCCGCCCTCCGGCAAGCGATAACCGAAATGACCACCGATACTTCTTTCAGCAGCCTGCCGCTCTCGCCGGCGATGCAGTCGAACCTGCAGCAACTCGGCTATCTGTCGATGACGCCGATCCAGGCCGCGAGCCTGCCGCCGGCGCTCGCGGGGCTCGATCTCATCGCGCAGGCGAAAACCGGCAGCGGCAAGACGGCTGCCTTCACGCTGCCCTTGCTTTCCAAACTCGACGCGAGCCGATTCGCGGTGCAGGCGCTCGTTCTCTGCCCGACCCGTGAACTCGCCGATCAGGTCACGCAGGAAATTCGCCGCCTCGCGCGCGCGGAAGAGAACGTGAAAGTGCTGACGCTATGCGGCGGCTCACCGATGCGCCCGCAGATCGCCAGTCTGGAGCACGGCGCGCATATCGCCGTGGGCACGCCCGGACGCATCATGGATCATCTGGAGCGCGGCACGCTGTCGCTCGACGCCGTGCGCACGCTCGTCCTCGATGAAGCCGACCGCATGCTCGACATGGGCTTCTTCGACGATATCGCGTCGGTCGCGCGCCAATGCCCGAAGGATCGTCAGACCTTGCTGTTCTCGGCGACGTATCCGGAAGGCATCGCGAAGCTAAGCCAGCAGTTCCTGCGCAATCCGCGCGAGATCAAGCTCACGGAGCAGCACAGCAACGCGAAGATCAAGCAGCGCTTCTATCAGGTCGAGGACGACGAGCGCCTGCACGCGGTTGGCTTGCTGCTCGATCACTATCGCCCGGTCAGCACGATCGCGTTCTGCAACACGAAGCAGCAATGTCGCGATCTGCTCGACGTTCTCTGCGCGCAGGGTTTCGAAGCGATGACCCTGCACGGCGAACTGGAGCAGCGCGAACGCGATCAGGTGCTCGTGCAGTTCGCGAATCGCAGTTGTTCGGTGCTCGTCGCGACCGATGTCGCCGCGCGCGGGCTCGACATCGCGCAACTGGAAGCGGTGATCAACGTCGATGTGACGCCGGACCCGGAGGTGCATGTGCATCGCATCGGGCGCACGGGTCGCGGCGACGAGCAAGGCTGGGCGCTGTCGCTCGCGAGCATGGACGAGATGGGGCGCGTCGCCGCGATCGAACAGGCGCAGCGCGCGGAAGTGGAATGGCATCCGCTCGGCGAACTGACGTCGGCGGAACCGGGCCATCTGAAACCGCCAATGGCGACGCTGCAAATCCTCGGCGGCCGCAAGGACAAGATCCGCCCCGGCGACGTGCTCGGCGCGCTCACCGGCGAAGCGGGCTTCGACGGCAAGCAGATCGGCAAGATCAACGTGCTGGACATGGTCACGTATGTGGCCGTCGAACGAAAGGCCGCGGACGACGCGGTGCGCAAGCTGAGCGGCGGCAAGCTGAAAGGCCGCAAGGTGAGAGTGCGCAGAATGTGAGCGCGCTCACGCCTCGCGCGACGCTTCTCCCACGATTCGCTCGGACGACGGATTGCGTGTCGCCAGCCGCAATCCGCTCGCGATGCTTCCCGCGCCCGCGAACGCCGCGCCGAGCGACAACGCGAGCGACGGGCCATGCTTCCCCGCGATGCTGAAGCACAACGCGACGAGCGCCGCGCCCGTCGCCTGCCCGATCAAACGCGACGTCGCGATCATGCCGCTTGCGCCGCCGCTGCGTTCGCGCGGCGCGCTCGACATGAACGCCTTCAGATTGGGCGACTGAAAGAACCCGAAGCCCGCGCCGCAGATCGCCATGCGGATGCAGATGTCCAGCGCATGCGGTTGCGCGGGCAGCATCGCGAGCGAAACCATCCCCACGCAAAGAATCGCCAGCCCGACGCCTCCGAGCAGGCCGGGCGAGCGGCGATCGGACATGCGTCCCGCGATCGGCGCCATCAGCGCGACGAGCGCGGACCACGGCGTCATCAGAAATCCGGTTTCAACCTGACTGCGTCCCAGCACGCTTTCGAAGAAAAACGGCAGCGACACGAACGCGAGCCCTTGCGCGGCGAACGAGCAGATGGCGGTCATCGTCGAGAGTGCGAACATCGGGCGTCGGAAGAGATCGACGGGCAGCATCGGCGCGGGATGGCCGCGTTCGCGCCGCAGCAGCAAGACGCCCGCGACGAGCGCGATGCCGAATGACGCGAGCACGGTGTGCGTGGGCGCGCGCTGCGCCGCTTCGCCGAGCGCGAAGATCAGCGACGCGAACGTGACGACGTTGAGCAGGGCCGCGATGCGATCGAAGCCATGTGCCGCGCGCTTCGTCTGCGGCAGCGAACGCCACGCGATCATCAGCGCGAACACGCCGACCGGCAAGTTGACCGCGAAAAGCCACGGCCACGTGCCGAGCGAGAGCACGATCGACGCGATCGTCGGCCCGATCGCGAACGCAATCCCGACGACGAGCGCATTCAGCCCGACGCCGCGCCCCAACCTGTGCGGCGGAAAAATCGCGCTGATGAGCGCCGCGTTGACGCTCATGATCGCGCTCGCGCCGAGGCCTTGCAGCAGGCGCGCGGCGACGAGCGACGGCAGCGACCACGAGAATGCGCACACGGCCGACGCGATGAGAAACACGACGAGTCCGCCGAGATACACGCGCCGATGGCCGAGAATGCCGCCAAGCGCGGCGAAGGGCAGGAGCGTCGCGACCATCGCGAGTTGATAGGCGTTGATGATCCAGACGGAGGCGGCGGGCGTCGTGTGCAGATCGGCGGCGATCGCGGGCAGCGCGGTGTTGGCGATGGCGGTGTCGAGCGTCGCGAGCGCGACCGAGAGCAGGATCGCGGCCATGCCGCGGCGCTCCAGCGGGGTCATCGGGGCGTCGGGGTCGTGAGGCAGGTTTTGCGGGCGTTCTTCGGTGGGCACGACGGAATTCCGGATTAAGCGAACAGAGAATAATCCGAAACGATACGGGAAGATGCGCGGTTTCGCTGAAGGGATGCGCGGGAGCTTTCAAAGCGATATCAGCGGTTATTCTGTGCGGACAACGACCAAGGGGATGACGATGGCAATTCGGATAGTGAGACTGGGAACACCGCGCGCGGAGAACGAGGGATTGCGCATCGGCACGGTGCGGCGGCCGCCGCGCGGCGTGCCGAAGGCCGAGTTCGCGACGCGCGATTTTTACGACGTCTGGTATCCGGTGTTATCGCCGACGCAAGAACTGGTGACGCAGGCGCTGCACGCCGAGAACGACAAGGAATGGCGCGCGTTCGTGAAGAAGTTCAAGACGGAGATGGCCGAGCCGGCTGCGAGCAAGACGCTGGATTTGCTGGCGGCGTTGTCGCATCGGACCAATATGTCGGTCGGGTGCTATTGCGAGGATGAGGCGCGGTGTCATCGCTCGGTGTTGCGCGAATTGTTGAAGGCGCGTGGGGCGGATGTCGCCTGAGCGCGTGAGACTTCGCCTTTCCTGTAACAAATAGTCAAGCATGGGGAATTGTTGCGCGATGCGCAGTGCGCAATGCACAGCAGCGGCGAAAATGACCGCGGACCAAGATCGCTGCGGCTGAATTTCCGGCTGAAGGGTGCGGAACAGCATCTCGAAGAACGGAGATCGCCAATTTTCTGAATCGGATTTGATGGGATATATGAGCAAGGTTGCGGCGCGCATGGCCGCAACGGCAGGTCACATTGTGATCGCCCGAAGCATCGGCCGGAATGTCCGAGCAACAACAGCATTCGCGATCCGATGATCAAATCATTCACCACCAGTCCCGTTTTCTTCGCCTTCAAGACGTATCTCGCCGCGATTCTGGCGCTCGGCATCGCGTTCTGGCAGGACCTGCAATATCCCTACTGGGCAATGATGTGCGTCTACATCCTCGCGCAGTCTCAGTCGGGCAGGTTGCGACTGAAGGGCATACACATGGTTTTGGGCAGCCTGATCGGGGGCGCGCTCGGTGTCCTGACGGCCGCGCTGTTCGCCACGTCGATGACCGCGGTGATGATCGTGCTTACGCTCATCCTGATGGCGGGCGTCTTCGGCGCGGTGCGTCAACGGCGCTCCGATTTTTATCTCTACCTGTTGAGCGGCATCACCTGCCTGCTCGTGGCGATGCCGGGCGTCGCCACGCCGGACGCGGCTTTCCTGCGTGCCATCGATCGTATCGAGGATGTGGTCGTCGGTGTGTGCTCGCTGATTTTTATCGATACGCTGCTGTTCCCGCAAAGCGGCCTCGCGAAAGCATCGGCGGTGACACGCGACTGGCTCGACAGTCTGCGCAAAGTGACCGCGGGCGTGCTGCGCGGCGAGGCGGTCGATCATGCGCTGCAATCCGGCATCGTTCGACAGACCATCCAGCTCACGCCGCTCAGCGATGGCATGAGCTATGAAGGCGCGAGCTACGGCTGGGAGCGCGCGCATGCGTTGATGGCGGTCGTAACGCGCGGACTTCGGCTCATGCCGGTGCTGTCGTCAGTCGGCGACTTCGATCGGGAATCGGGCAAGGACGAGGCGCATCCGGCGGACATCGAGACGCGCGATCTGCTCGCGCAATGGATCGAAGCAGGCTGCCCCGACGACGCGCGCTCGGCCGATTTGCGCGCCCGGCTGCGTCCGCGCGCCGCGATCGGACTGCTCGATCGCGCGGCGGCCGTGCGGCTGTGCTATCGGCGCTATCTGCGTGGCATTTATGCAGGCTGGCGCTATATCGAGCGCGACCACACGCAGATCGACGAGGATTTGCCGAAGCGCGTGCATGTGCCCGCGGGCGCACGCACGACACCCGCGACGATCAAGCAGGTCGATTTGCGCTGCGCGCTGCGCGCCTGCTTGTGCGTGAGTGTGCATATGCTGCTGTTCGGCAGCCTGTGGAGCGCGACTGGCTGGGACGACAACATGGCGTTCGGCATGTTGCTGAGCGCGATTTTCGTGTCGCTTTCAGCTCTCGTGAGCGCGCCCCTGCCGATCCTGAAAGGCATCGCGAAGGTCACGGGCATCGGCATGATGATCGTCAGCGCCTATGTGATATTCGTGCTGCCGGCGGTCAGTTCATTCCAGGTGCTCGCCCTCGCGCTGCTGCCCGCGCTCTTCCTGCTTGGCCTCGAAATTCTCAAGGCCGGTGGCGTGCTGTTCGCCATTCTGCCGATGGCGATGCTGCGCATCGGCGCCGATGGTCCCGGCGTCACGGTGGATACGCTGTTGTGCAGCGTGATCGCGATGTATCTCGGCATCGCGTCGGCGATGATCGCGAACATTCTCGTTCCGCAGCCGCCGCTCGTCACATCGGTGCGTCGGCTCGTGCGTCGTTCGGTGAAGGGCGTGGTGAGTGTCATCGATGACGGTGGCGCCGACGCGCGCCGTCTCGGCTACGACGATCTCGACAGCTTTCTGCTGATTCAGGCATCGCTGCCGCAGATCGAGCACGACCTGCCCGGGCAGCCCGGCTGGCAGACGCTGCGCGCGTCGCGCATGAGCGGGGGCATGAGCACGTTGCGTCGCTGGGCGGGAAGCGTCGCGCAACGGCGCGCGCTGCTCTCGCCGGTTTCCCGCGCGCTGCGCGAGAGCCTTTCGCGCTGGGGCGGTCCGGGCGCGTTGCTGCCCGCTTCATCGCTCGACGCCGCGCTCGACACCGCGTTCGACGGCATCGGACAGGAAAGCGCGCGGCATGCCGACGATATCCAGGCCGCGCGCGTGCTCGTCGAGATTCGCGTGGCGTTTGCATCCATGAACCGCACAGCCGTAGAGGAGGCTTAGTCATGCACATGACATCGGACGTCGATCTTTTCGGCGTCTTCATTCCGCCGTCCGTGTTCGTGGCGATTCTCGCGCTCGTGCTGCTGTACGCGCTGCGGCGCGTGCTCGCGCACTTGGGCGTCTATCGAGCCTTCGCGTACCAGAATCTGTTCGATCTGGCGCTTTACTTCATCCTGTTCGCCCTGCTGCTCTTCGCGTTCGGCGGAGCGACGCTTACTCCTTTGTTCGGTTGATGGCGCGCCGCGCCTGACCGACGAGACTTTCCCATGAATCTGCTTCATCGTTTCCTTCGTATCGGCTTGACCGCTGTCGCCGTGCTGATCGCGCTCATCGCGATCTGGTATGTCTGGACCTATTACGAGCGCGATCCGCGCACGCGCAACGGCCACGTCCGCGCCGATGTCGTCGGCGTGACGACGGACGTCAGCGGCATCATCACGTCGGTGGAGGTGAGTGCCGACCAGCGCGTGAAGAAAGGCGATCTGCTGTTCCAGGTCGACCGCGCCCGCTTTACCATTGCCGCGGAACGTGCTCGCGCCAACCTCGAAAGCGCGGAGGCGAGTCTCGTCTATGCGCGCCAGCAGGCGAGCCGCAATCGTGCGTTGCGCGGACTCGTGCCCGAGCAGACCATCGACCAGTCCGATAGCACGCTGCGCACTGGAACCGCGTCCGTCGATCAGGCGCGCGCGGCGCTGGCGTCGGCGGAGCTGGATCTCGAGCGGTCGAGCGTGCGCGCGTCGGTGAACGGCGTTGTCTCGTATGCGGAACTGCGTCCCGGCGCCTACGCGACGGCCGGCCAGGGCATGCTCGCGCTGGTCGACACGGATTCGCTGCGCGTGGAGGGTTATTTCCAGGAGACGCGTCTGAAGCACGTGCACGTGGGCGATCGCGCCGAAGTGCTGCTGATGGGCGAGGACAAGCCGTTTTACGGGCGCGTGTCGAGCGTCACGAGCGCGGTGAACGATTCGGATACGAGCATCGGCAGCAACCATCTGCCGAGCATCGCGCCGAACTTCGCGTGGGTGCGGCTCGCGCAGCGTATTCCGGTGCGCATCAAACTCGATCCGCAGTACATCAGCGATGCGCTCGTGCCCGGACGCTCCGCGACCGTGTTGATTCTCGGCCCGGACGCAGCGAAGCAGCACGGTGCATCGCCCGCCTCCGAGCCGCGAAATGAGCGCGGGCCGTCGTTGGCGCAGACGTGCGTCGCTCGTGGCCGCGTGTGCGCTCGCGAGCGGATGCTCGTTCTTCCATCCCGTCGGTCCGGACTATCGGAGTCCCGCGGAAACGGCCGCGACGCTGAACGCCGCGAAAGGCAAGGCGTTCTCGCCGGAGTCGCCGCCGGGTCCGTGGTGGCGTCTCTATAGCGACTCGATCCTCGATGGCTACGTGGACGAAGCGCTGCGCGAGAACCGCGACTTGCGCGCGGCGGCGTCGCGCATCGAGATGGCGCAGGCGCAGCTCGATCAGGCGAAAGCCGCGCAATGGCCGTCGACCAGCGTGAGCGCGAACGGCGGACGCCAGCGCGACTGGATCGACGGTTCGCCCGTTCTGATGATCTACAACAGCATCAACGCGAAAATCAGCGCCTCGTACGAACTGGACTTGTTCGGTCGCATCCGGCGGTCGATCGAGGCGGCTTCTGCGAGCGCCGAGGAGCAGCAGTTCGCGTTCGCAGCCACGCAGATCCGTGTCGTCGCGAGCACGGTCGGCGCGTATGTCGGCGCTTGCCAGGCGAACGCGTCGCTGGCATCGGTCAGGCGCACCGTGCAGATCGATAAAGACGAGCTCGCTACGCTGCAACAGCTCGCCAAAGGCGGCACAACCAGCCAGTTCGATGTCACGCGGGCGCGCGCGCAGCTCGAATCGGACAGCGCGCAGTTGCCGACGATCGAAGCGCAGCGCATGTCGTCGTTGTACGCGCTCGCGGTGCTGCTCGGACGTCAGCCCGATCGCTATCCGGCCGAGGCCGCGCAATGTCAGGCACCGCCGACTATCGCGCGGCCGCTGCCCGTCGGGGATGGGCTGGCGCTGTTGCGGCGGCGTCCGGATGTCGCGGAGTCGGAGCGTGCGCTTGCATCGGCGACTGCGGGCATCGGCGTCGCGATCGCGAATCTGTATCCGCAAATCAGCTTGGGTGCGTCGTTCGGATTCAGCGGCTCGAACATGAATAACACGTTCAACACCATCGGGCGGACGTGGAGCCTGGGGCCGCTCGTGCAATGGACGTTCCCGAACGTGGAAGCGACCGAGGCGCAGATTCACCAGGCGGGCGCGAGCGCGGATCTGGCGAAGGCAAGCTACGACAGCACGGTTCTGAATGCGCTCAAAGAGACTTCGAGCGCGCTCGATAGTTATGCGCGCGAGCTTGCTCATTGGGATGGATTGCGGCAGTCGCGGGATTCGAACCGGGTCGCGCTGGAGCAGGCTCAGAAACTGTATCGGCATGGCGTGGTGCCGTATCTCGATGTGTTGAGCGCGCAGAAGTCGCTCGCACAGGCCGAAGAACAGTTGGTCAAGTCGGCGGGAGCGGTGGCGTCGGATCAGGTCGCGGTGTTCTATGCGCTGGGCGGCGGATGGGATGAAACCGCGCAAGCTGCGGCCGCTCAGGCGATGGCGGCGATGCACTCGCGGCAAACGGGAGCGGCGGCGGACGCGGTGCAGTAGCGGATGAAGGCGTGAAGCCGGCGGCATCGCCGTCCGGCTTCACGCCTTCATCGCTTCAAAGACGGGACGAGAAAAGCAAAAAGCCCAGTCGTGAAGACTGGGCTTTTTGTTTGAATGCTTGGTGGGGCGTGAGTGACTCGAACACTCGACCTACGGATTAAGAGTCCGCTGCTCTACCAACTGAGCTAACGCCCCAACAGAAACGAAATTATAGCGATTGTTTTCGCAGAAGCGCAAGCCCCCTGCGAAGAAAATTCCTAAATTTCGCGTAAAGCCGTCCGTATGGCGCGTCTGCGGGCACGCGACGGCCCGGTATCATGGCGAATCCTCCGCGACCGCGACTCAGCAACGAGAGACCAGAAAACCATGGACGAAACCGCCATCCGCGCCTTGCTCGACAGCATCCTCGCGCCGTGGGTCAAGGAACTGCGCCTCGCGCCCGAAACCATCGCCGAGAACGCCGTCACGCTGCGCTTGCCGTATTCCGAGCACCTGCGTCATGCAGGCGGCGTGATCTGCGGTCAGGTCTTCATGGCCGCAGCCGATACCGCGATGGTCGTCGCCGCCTCGCACGTCCTCGGCGGTTTCCAGCCGATGACCACCGTCTCCCTGAACACGACGTTCATGCGTCCGGTAAAAACCGGCGACGTGCTGATCACCGCTCACATCCAGCGTCGCGGCCGCAACCTCGTGTTCGGCGAAATCGACATGCACGACGACCAGGGCGAACTCGCCGCCCACGCCACCACCACCTACGCGCTCATCAACAAATAAATGTTCGACCAAGTCGTATTCGCCGGCGGCGGAAACCGCTGCTGGTGGCAAGCCGGTTTCTGGGACGTCATCCAGCCGGAACTGAATCTCAAGCCGCGCGTCATCGCGGGCATATCGGCGGGCGCGGCCACCGCGTGCATGCTCTACACGAACCAGTCGCGCTGGGTGATGGACTACTACGCGCACGCCCTGCGCGACAACACGCGAAACGCCTACTGGGGCAACCTGCTGCGCGGACGATCGGTGTTTCCGCATTACCGCATCTATCGACAGGCGCTGCTCGACATCTTCGCGGACCGTTTCCACGAGCTCGCGACCGCGCCCGAAATCCGCATCGGCGTGTCGCATCTGCCGCGCTGGCTCGGCGCGCGCAGCGCGGTCGCGGCGGGTCTCATCGCGTACAACATCGAGAAATACGTGCGCAAGACGCTGCATCCGACGTTCGGTCAGGCGCTCGGCTTCCATCCGGAATTCGTCAAGGCGCAGGAATGCGCGACGATCGAAGATCTTGCCGATCTCATCCTGCAATCGTCGAGCACGCCGCCGTTCACGCCGATCCTCCGGCGCAACGGCCGCCCGGTTCTCGACGGCGGCATGGTCGACAACGTGCCCGTCTCCGCGCTCGATCCTTCGCCGGGACTCGTCCTCGTGATGGTCACGCGCCTTTATCCGCGTGAGCGCATGTTCGTCGTGCCGCACGGCGAGCAGAAGCGCCTGTACATTCAGCCATCGCGCAAGGTGCCGATTTCGAGCTGGGACTATACGAGCCCATCGCAAATGCAACATGCTTACGATCTGGGCCGCGCGGATGGCGAGGATTTTCTGGAACGCCTCCCGCTTCTGATGCAAACCGCTTCGCATCCAGCTTGAGGAGCAGACCGTGGCGAAGAAGCACACCTACGCACTGACCGTCGACTGGACGGGCAATCTCGGTTCCGGCACATCGGCTTACGACGCGTATTCGCGCGATCACCTCGTGCGCGTCGGCACGAAGACGGCGATCGAGGCGTCGAGCGATCCGGCGTTCCGCGGCGACCCCGCGCGTCACAATCCGGAAGAGTTGTTCGTGGCGTCGCTGTCGTCGTGCCACATGCTCTGGTATCTGCACTTGTGCGCGACGAACAAGATCGTCGTGACGGGTTATGTCGATGAAGCCATCGGCACGATGCAGGAGGAATCGAAGGGCGACGGGCGTTTCGTGGATGTGCTGCTGCGCCCGAAGGTGACGATCGGCGCGGGCAGCGACGCCGGTCTCGCGGCGCGCCTGCACGAAGAGGCGCACCGCTTTTGCTTCATCGCGAACTCGGTGAATTTTCCGGTGCGCTGCGAACCGTCGATCGAAATCTCAACGCTCTGACGCGATGAAACTCAACGGCGGCGCACGTGGTGAAGCGCTTCCTTGTTGAAGACGCTCGACGTATCGCCCGTATCGAACGCGAGAATGTTCCTGAACGCCGCGCCGAAGTACAGCTCGTAGCTCTCGCGCTCCACATATCCGATGTGCGGCGTGCAGATCACGTTTTCGAGCCGCAACAGGCCATAGCCTTGCAGAATCGGCTCGCTTTCGAAGACATCGACCGCGACCATGCCCGGCCGATTGTGATGCAGCGAATTGAGCAGCGCGTTCTCTTCGAGCAGTTCGGCGCGGCTCGTATTGACGAAAAGCGCGGTCGGCTTCATGCGCATCAGGTCGTCCTGCTTGACGATGCCCGTCGTCTCGTCCGTAAGACGCAGATGCAGCGTGAGCACATCGCTCTGCTCGAACAGCGCCTCGCGGCTTTCGGCCACGTCATAACCGTCTTCGCGCGCCGCGCTCTGCGAATGCTCGCGCCCGTAGACGAGCACGTTCATGCCGAACGCCTTGCCGTAGCCCGCCACCAGTTTGCCGATCTTGCCGTAGCCCCAGATGCCGAGCGTCTGCCCACGAAGCACCTGGCCCAGTCCGAAATTCGGCGGCAACGCCGATGTCTTTAGCCCCGACTGCTGCCACGCGCCTTGCTTCAGATTCGCGACGTACTGCGGAATGCGCCGCTGCGCCGACATGATGAGCGCCCACGTCAGTTCGGCGGGCGCGATCGGCGAGCCCGTGCCTTCGAGCACCGCGATGCCGCGTTCCGTACACGCATCGATGTCGATATGGCCGCCGCCTGCGCGTCCCGTTTGACTGATCATGCGCAGTTTCGGACATTTATCAAGCAGTTGAGAGCTGATGCGGGTACGTTCGCGAATCAGCACGAGCGCGTCCACTTCCGAAAGTCTGCTGGCCAACTGTCCCAGACCACGCACCGTGTTATTGAAGACCTTAACCTCATGGTCATCGAGCAAATGGAAGCAATCGAGCTTCCGGACGGCATCCTGGTAGTCGTCGAGAATGGCGATTTTCATGGGCATTGGTTGGCTTTTGTTGGGCATCAAACGTGCTGCTTTTTTATCGAAGGCGAGAATGGAGTGCTTAAATTCGGGTAAATACGGATAACTTGCGCTCTATTCATCGTTATTGCGCTGCATCAAGGAGTTCATGCAACGTAGTGTTATGCTTGACTCCCATTTTTCAGGAGCCTCGCCCGGCGCGCCAAAATAAAGAAATCCAGCGCAAGTAGCGGAAAACACGATGATCCGCGAGGAGACAGGCCACTAGTATCTCTTTTTAACAGTTTGTTCCTTTGCGACGCAAGCCGCGAGCAGGTACGGTTTGCTGTGTAAAGAATTCAAGCCCGTGACGCAGCATTGGCTCGCGAACCGCATTTCGTGCGATGAAAACGTGTATCAGAAGCGCACGAAAACGCCCGGCGGTTCGAGTCGCAAACGCCTCTCGCATGCAGCGTCGTATGGGCGGACAGGTTTTCATTGCAGAAGAACGGAGACAGCTCGATGAACCAGCCCGCAGTAGTCGAAGACACTAATAAGAACGCCGTCGAAATCGAAGTGCCGGCTTATGTCCGGCACCGAAGACTCATCGAATGGGTGCAGCAAGTCGCGGCCCTGACCAAGCCGGATCGTATCGAATGGTGCGACGGTTCCCAGGAAGAATACGATCGGCTTTGCCAGCAGATGGTCGAAGCCGGCACGATGAAGAAGCTCAATTCCGCAAAGCGCCCGAATTCCTTCCTGGCGTGCTCGGACCCCTCGGATGTGGCGCGCGTCGAAGATCGCACGTTCATCTGCTCGCAGCGCCGCGAAGACGCCGGCCCGACGAACAACTGGATCGATCCGCAGGAAATGCGCACAACGCTCGACGGCCTGTTCGACGGGTGCATGCGTGGCCGCACGATGTACGTCGTGCCGTTTTCGATGGGCCCGCTCGGTTCGCCTATCGCACATATCGGTGTGGAGTTGTCGGACAGTCCGTATGTCGTGACGAACATGCGCATCATGACGCGCATGGGCCGCGCCGTGTACGACGTGCTGGGCGCCGACGGCGAATTCGTGCCGTGCGTGCATTCGGTCGGTGCGCCGCTCGCCGATGGCCGCAAGGACGTGCCCTGGCCGTGCAACGACACGAAGTATATCGTTCACTTTCCCGAAAAACGCGAGATCTGGAGCTTCGGCTCGGGATACGGCGGCAACGCGCTGCTCGGCAAGAAGTGCTTCGCGCTGCGCATCGCTTCGACGATGGGCCGCGACGAAGGCTGGCTCGCCGAGCACATGCTGATTCTCGGCGTGACCTCGCCGCAAGGGCGGAAGTATCACGTCGCGGCGGCGTTTCCGTCGGCGTGCGGCAAGACCAACTTCGCGATGCTGATCCCGCCGAGCGATATGAACGGCTGGAAGGTGACGACCATCGGCGACGACATCGCGTGGATCAAGCCGGGCCGCGACGGGCGTCTCTACGCGATCAACCCGGAAGCGGGCTATTTCGGCGTCGCGCCCGGCACGAGCGAAAAGACCAACTTCAACGCGATGGCCACGCTGAAAGAAAACGTGATCTTCACGAACGTGGCGCTGACCGACGACGGCGATGTCTGGTGGGAAGGCATGACCGACACGCCGCCCGCGCATCTGATCGACTGGCAGGGCCGCGACTGGACGCCCGCGATCGCGAAGGAAACGGGCGCGAAAGCGGCGCATCCGAACGCGCGCTTCACGGCGCCGGCGTCGCAATGTCCGTCGATCGATGCCGACTGGGAGAATCCGGCCGGCGTGCCGATCGACGCGTTCATCTTCGGCGGCCGCCGCTCCAACACCGTGCCGCTCGTGACCGAAGCGCGCGACTGGAAGCAAGGCGTCTACATGGCCGCGACGATGGGCTCCGAAACCACCGCCGCCGCCGCCGGTCAGCAAGGCGTCGTGCGCCGCGATCCGTTCGCGATGCTGCCGTTCTGCGGCTACAACATGGCCGATTACTTCGGCCACTGGCTGAAGATGGGCGAACGCCTCGAAGCGACGAACGCGAAAGCGCCGAAGTTCTTCTGCGTCAACTGGTTCCGCAAAGGCGACGACGGCAAGTTCGTGTGGCCGGGCTTCGGCGAGAACATGCGCGTGCTGAACTGGATGATCGGCCGCATCGAAGGCACGGCGAAGGGCGAGGAGCACGCGTTCGGCATTTCGCCGCGTTACGAGGACATCGACTGGGGCGCGCTCGGCTTCTCGCGCGAGCGGTTCGAGCAGGTCATCTCCGTCAACGATGCCGCCTGGCGCGACGAACTCGCTCTCCACGACGAGCTTTTCGCGAAACTCAAGCACGGTCTGCCGGAGGCGCTGCCGGAAGCCAAGGCCGGCATGGAAAAGCGTCTTGCCGCGTGAGTGAAACAGCCGGCGTGACGACGCGCCGGATTGGTATCACGAACTGAATCAATCCCCATATATCGGGCCCGCCACAAGCGGGCCCGATTTCTTTTCGCCTATACCGCTGAAATTGACGCGGCAAGTATTTTAAAAATACCAACAATCAGAACGTGTCGGCGCGGGCGTTGTGCATATCGCAACAATCGGTGATCTTTCATCCGCGTAACGTGGCTAACAGTCAGATTTTTTTCGATATTTTTGTGCTTCCGGGCAACTTCTGCACGAAAGCGCCGGTCCTAGGATAATCCTGAATTGCTTTGCAGCAGAATTCGAGCCGTCTAGCGGCAGGAGTTGTCTTTATGGATCATTTGCAGTCGATGAGAGTGTTCGTCCGCGTCGCGGATCTCGGGAGTTTCGCCCGGGCCGCGAGCGCGATGGACATCTCCAATGCGGTGGCTACACGGCACGTCGCGGACCTGGAAGGACGCCTCGGCACGCGCCTGCTCAACCGCACGACGCGCAGCCTCTCGCTCACCGAGTCCGGCCAGGTTTATCTGGAACGGGCGCGGCAGATTCTCGACGAGCTGGAAGACGTCGAACAAATGGTGGTGGCGCGCAATCACGAACCGCTTGGTTCGCTCAGGATCGTCGCGCCCGTCGTGTTCGGTCTGCATAACCTCGCACCCGTGTTGCAGACGTATGCGCAGCGTTATCCGAAAGTCGTGCCGGACGTGACCTTGGTGGATCGTCAGGTCGATCTGGTCGAGGAAGGTTTCGATGTCGGCATCGTCATCGCGCGGCAGGTGAAGAGCGCGAGCGTCGTCACGCGGCGCCTGACGACCGGCTGCATGACCGTCTGCGCGACGCCCGCGTATCTCGAAACGCACGGCACGCCGACGCGTCCCGAGCATCTGCTGGAACATCCGTGTCTGAGCCTGCCGGCCGAGTACTGGGGCGACGAGCGCGTATTCACCGGCCCGGAAGGCGAAGTGCGCGTGCGGCCGCAGAACGTGATCATCGCGAACAATACGGAAATGCTGCGGCAGTTTGCATTGCTCGGCATGGGCATCGCGATTCTGCCGAGCTATCTGATCGGCAACGATACGACGCGCGGCCAGCTCGTGCGTCTGCTCGGCGACTATCAATTGCCGCAGGTCGAGATCAACGTCGCTTATCCGAGCCGCCGTCATTTGCCGGCGAAGGTGCGCACGTTCATCGATCACCTCGTCGAGCATTTCAGCCAGACGCCGAATCATCAGCTTGGCGAGCAGTGGATTCGCGATGGCCGCGGCAGACCGCCGGCGCATCCGCACTACGAGCACGCCGATGAACCGGCGACGCCCGCGCCGCGCTCGCGCCCGATCGATGGCGAACTCGCGCCGAAGCTGTCGAAACCGTCGCGTACGCGAGGGCGTTTGCCGGCCGCATCGCCGTTCTGAAAGGCTCGCGCCAGGCGCAAATAAAAAACCCCCGCGAAGCGATTCGCGGGGGTTTTTCTTTCTAGCCGACCTGGAAAACGATTAGCTCGCCTTCTTCGCCGCGGCTTTCTTCGCTGCGGCCTTTTTCGCGGGAGCCTTCTTGGCCGCGGTTTTCGCGGACGTGGTCTTGGCAGCCACGGCGACATCGCTATCGCCGCTGTCGTCGCTGTCGGACTGAGCTTCCGCCGCCGCGCCGCGTTTCGCCGCCGTCTTCGCCCCCGGTTTGGCTTCCTTCTTCTCGAACTCGAAGCCGATCTTGCCGTCCGGCTGCTTCACGAGAAATGCCTTGAAGTTGCGACCGGTGCGCGACGACTTGAAGTTCGTCAGCAGATCGGTGCGGCCTGCGCCCAACAGCTTTTCCATCTGCTCGCGCGCAATTTCCTGCTGAAGAATCACCTTGCCCGAGCGGAAGTCGCAGGTCTTCGGATTCGACACCGAGTTTTCGCAAACGTAGCTCATTCCGTGCTCGAACACGCGCGACTGGCACTTCGGACATGCGCCGACCGGCGTCTGCTCGGAGAAATCGGGCGGTTCGCCGTCCTCGCCGCCGGAGTCCTGACCGAAGTCGAATTCGAGCTTGTAGTTCTTGATCTCGTCGTCGAGCGAGAGCTTGAGAATCGCCGAGAACGGACGGCCCATCTTGCTCCGAAAGCCCGACAGCGGTCCGATGGTTTTCTCGCGCAGCAATTCCTCGACTTCGGGAATCTCGAACTGACGTCCGCCCGGGATTTTCGATATCGAGAACTCGCACTTCGTACACGCAAACCGGCGATAGTTCTCCTTCACCTGCGCGCCGCAATTCGGGCACGGCGTTTCGAGCGTCGCGTAATCGCCGGGGATCGTGTCGGAATCGTATTCCTTCGCGCGTTTGACGATGGTCTGCGTCATGCGCGCGATTTCCTGCATGAACGCATCGCGATGCAGGCTGCCGCGTTCCATCTGCGTAAGCTTGTGCTCCCACTGACCCGTCAGTTCGGGCGCGGTGAGTTCTTCGACGCCCAGACCGCGCAGCAAGGTCATCAATTGGAACGCCTTCGCCGTCGGAATCAGCTCGCGGCCTTCGCGCACCATGTACTTTTCACCGAGAAGTCCTTCGATGATCGCCGCGCGCGTCGCCGGCGTGCCGAGGCCCTTCGCGGCCATCGCGTCGCGAAACTCTTCGTCTTCGACGAGCTTGCCCGCGCCTTCCATCGCCGAGAGCAGCGACGCTTCGTTGTAGCGCGCGGGCGGCTTGGTCACGAGACCGTGCGCTTCGACCTTCTCGACATCGACCTTTTCGTCCTTCTGCACCGGCACGAGATTGGCTTCATCGCCCGCGGCTTCGCGGCCGTAGATCTGCAGCCAGCCCGGCTCGACCAGCACCTTGCCTTCCGTCTTGAAGTGATGCCCGGAGACTTCGGTGATGCGCGTCGTCACGAGATATTCGGCTGCCGGGAAAAATACCGACAGGAAGCGCTTAACGACGAGGTCGTAGAGCTTCTGCTCGGGCTCGGACAGCGACTTGGGCGCCTGCAGAGTCGGGATGATGGCGAAGTGGTCGCTGATCTTCGAATTGTCGAAGATGCGCTTGTTCGGCTTCACCCAGCCCTTGTCGAGCACCTGCTTCGCGAACGGCAGATAGTTGTTGCTCTCCTTGAGCATGGTCATCGTGTCCTTGACCGTGCTCAAGTAGTCCTCGGGCAGCGCGCGAGCATCGGTACGCGGGTACGTGAGGACCTTGTGCTTTTCGTACAGCGCCTGAGCCAGGCCGAGCGTGTTCTTAGCCGAAAAACCGAAGCGGCCGTTGGCTTCGCGCTGCAAACTCGTGAGATCGAACAGCAGCGGCGACATTTGCGTCGACGGCTTCGATTCTTCGGTCACGGTGCCGGTCTTGCCGCGACACGCCGCGACTACCGTTTCCGCCGCCGCGAGACTCCACAGGCGCGAATCGCGCTGCTCGGGATCGTTTTCGACGCGCTTGAACTTCGGATCGAACCAGCGGCCTTCGTACAGGCCCTTCGCGGCGATGAAGTCAGCGCGCACTTCCCAGTAATCTCGCGGAACGAATCGGCGGATTTTCTCTTCGCGTTCGACGACGATCGACAACGTTGGCGTCTGAACCCGGCCGACGGTCGTCAGGAAGAAGCCGCCGCCCTTGCTGTTGAACGCGGTCATCGCGCGAGTGCCGTTGATGCCGACGAGCCAGTCCGCTTCCGAGCGGCAGCGCGCGGCATCGGCGAGCGGCTGCATGTCGGCGTCGCTGCGCAGATGCGCGAAGCCATCGCGGATCGCGGCGGGCGTCATCGATTGCAGCCACAGGCGCTGAACCGGCTGCTTTGCCTTCGCGTGCTGCGCGATCAGGCGGAAAATCAACTCGCCCTCGCGCCCCGCGTCGCATGCGTTGATGAGTCGGTCGATATCCTTGCGCTTCAGCAGCTTGGTCAGCACCTTGAGGCGCGACTCGCTTTTCGCGATCGGATTGAGATCGAAATGCGGCGGAATGACCGGCAGATTGGCGAAGCTCCATTTGCCGCGCTTGACCTCGTACTCCTCGGGCGCCGCGATTTCGAGCAGGTGGCCGACCGCGGACGAGAGCACGTAGTCGTCGCTCTCGTAGTACTCGTCATGCTTGGTAAAGCCGCCCAGCGCACGCGCGATGTCGTTCGCGACGGAAGGCTTCTCAGCGATGATCAGGGCTTTGGACATGACTAAAAAGAGTTGGTAACTGGCAGCGGCCCGGTTTGGACAGCTTTAACGACCGCTTTATAGCACACGCTTTGCGCGGGGGGCGTCGAAGCGGGAAACCGGGCGTTTCGATTTCCGGCTCGCGGAGCGCGTTGCGAGAGGCGCGAAAAGTACGTTTCGCGCGCGTCGCAATCAGGCGGCAACGAGTACCGGGCGCAGTTTCGGCGCACCGACCATGCCCGGCAGCGCGGTCAGGTCGGTGAGCATCCGGCCGACAATGGACACCTGTGGCAGCACCGTGCCGAAGAATCGCGTCGTGATCGAGTCCTCGATCAGGATGGTAGGAAAATTTTCGACGTCGAGGTCGTCTAAACGGTCGGCGTGATTCTCGATGTCGATCCACGCGAAGCAGATGTCCGGATGCGCGTCCGCCAGCCTGTCGAACCCTTCGCGATATTCGCGGCAGGTCCCGCACCATTGCGCGCACAGGCAGGCGACGAACAGCGTGCCGGGCACGGCGATGCGCTCCGCGATGCGATCGGCATCGGTATCGAGATTCAACGCGGGCATGACGAGTGCGAAATCCTTGTGGGTATGCGTTGCGGGGACGGCTCATTTTTCCGCGAATGTAGCACGACGCGGCATCACGAGCGCTCCACCGCCGCGTAGCGACCTCCGCCAAGCGCGGCCACCCGGCCCGACAATTCGAGCTGCAACAGCGCGCCTTGAAGCGCCGCGCCGTTCAGATCGGTACGCGCGGCGAGGATTTCAAGCGTCGCGGGCGCGTGGCCGAGCGCGCCGAGCACGCGTTCGGCGTCATCGCTCGCGGGCACGGCATGCAAGTTCGCCGATGCCCACGATGCGCTGATCGGACGCAGTTTCCGGCGCTTCGCCGCAGAGGCCGCCGCACTTGCCTTCGCTGGCGAAAAACCGAACTCTTCGAGCACCTCCTCCGGTGTTTCGACCAGCTTCGCGCCCTGCTTGATCAGCCGATGACAACCCTGCGAGAGCGGCGCGTGAACCGAACCGGGCATCGCGAAAACATCGCGCCCCATTTCGTTGGCGAGTCGCGCGGTGATGAGCGAGCCGGAGCGCATCGCGGCCTCGACGATCAGCACACCGCCCGACAATCCCGCGATCAGCCGGTTTCGCTGCGGAAAATTGGCCGAGCGCGCGGGCGTGCCGAGCGGCCATTCGGAGAGTATCGCGCCGTCGCGGGCGATTTCGTGGGCGAGCGTGTGATGCGCGGCGGGATACACGAGATCGGCGCCCGTGCCGATGACCGACACTGTGCCCGTTGCGCCCTCCAGCGCCCCGCGATGCGCCGATGCATCGATGCCGAGCGCGAGCCCCGACACGACCGCGAGCCCGGCATCCGACAGCACGCGGGCGAAGCGGCGCGCGTCCTCCAGACCTTGCGGCGTCGCGTGCCGGCTGCCGACGATGGCCACCGCGCGCGCCTGCAGCAGATCGAGCCTGCCCTTCGCATAGAGCAACGGCGGCGGATCGGGCATCGTGAGCAGCGCTTGCGGATAGGCTGCGTCGGCGAGTGTCAGGACGTGGTTGCCCGGTTCAGACGCCCACGCCAGAGCCGCTTCAATATAGTGGTCGAAGGGAACGCCTTCGATGTCTCCTGGTGGCGCGAGCACGGCTTCGGCGGCGCGGGCGTCGGCGGTTTCGGCAAGCGTCGCAAAGCTCTCCGATAAAACTTCGAGCGGACCGCCGAAAGCACCGAGTAACGTGCGCAGCGCGAGCGGGCGCAGCCCTTTTGCGTGCGCGAGCCGCAGCCAGGCGCGCAGTTCGTCGAAATCGAGTGTGGAGGCGGCTTCCTCGGTCGGCAGGTCGGCGGTCGTCATGTTAAGATTTTTGATCCGGAACAAATAAAGAAAGGTCGTTCAGGCTATTTTGAAAGCCCGAAGCGACACCCATCGGCCGCTTGCCGGCGGCGTTGAATCCACTGGATTCACCCGCATATCTTCGGCATGCGGCCGCATTACCCGCAACCTGGCCGAATGGCCGATTTACACGCGTCGCGGTGCGCGTAGACAATCCGAATCATGGCCCTGCTCAAGATACTCAACTACCCGGACAAGCGTCTGAACAAGGTGGCGAAACCCGTCGCCGTGGTCGACGACCGCATCCGCAAGCTCGTCGCCGACATGGCCGAGACAATGTACGCCGCGCCCGGCGTAGGGCTCGCCGCGACACAGGTGGACGCGCATGAACGCGTGATCGTGATCGACGTCTCGGACGCGCACGACCAGTTGATGGTCTTCATCAACCCGGAACTCGTCTGGACGAGCGAGCAGAAGAAGGAATGGGAAGAGGGTTGCCTCTCCGTGCCGGGCATCTACGATTTCGTCGAGCGTCCGGACAAGGTGCGCGTGAAGGCGCTGAACGAGAAGGGCGAAACCTACGAGCTCGATTGCGACGGCCTGCTCGCGGTGTGCATCCAGCACGAGATGGATCATCTGGCGGGCCACGTTTTCGTCGAATATCTTTCGCAGCTCAAGCAGACGCGCATTCGCGGCCGGATGAAAAAGCTGGAAAAGGCGCTCTAACCGATGACCCAATCGTTGCGCGTGGTTTTCGCCGGAACGCCTGAATTCGCTGCCGCCGCGCTCGCGGCCATTCACGCGGCCGGATTTTCCGTGCCGCTCGTTCTGACGCAGCCCGACCGGCCAGCCGGACGCGGCATGAAGTTGACGGCGAGTCCGGTCAAGCGCTTCGCCGTCGAGCATGGCATGAAGGTCGCGCAACCCACTTCGCTGCGACGCGCCGGCAAATATCCGCAGGAAGCGGCGGAAGCCATCGACCTCCTGAAGGCGACGCCGCACGACGTGATGGTCGTCGCCGCGTACGGTCTGATCCTGCCGCAGGAAGTGCTCGATATCCCGCCGCGCGGCGCGATCAACATCCACGCGTCGCTGCTGCCGCGCTGGCGTGGCGCCGCGCCGATCCATCGCGCGATCGAAGCGGGTGACGCCGAAACCGGCATCACGCTCATGCAGATGGACGCCGGCCTCGACACCGGCGCGATGATCCGCGAGGCTCGCACGCCAATTCTCATCGACGACACCACGGCCACGCTGCACGACCGGCTCGCGCACATGGGCGCGGAGCTGATTGTCGCGGGATTGCGCGATCTCGAACGCGATGGCGCGCTGCTGTCCACGCCGCAGCCCAGCGAAGGCACCACGTACGCCGAAAAAATCGCGAAGAACGAAGCCGCGCTCGACTGGCGTCGCCCGGCGCAAGAACTCGCGCGCCAGATTCGCGCGTTCGATCCGTTCCCCGGCGCGTACGGCACGATCGACAACGCCGCAATCAAGATATGGGCCGCGCAGCCGGTCGATGTTTCGTCGGACGCGCAGCCAGGCACCATCGCCGAAGTTTCCTCGGACGGTATCGTCGTGACGTGCGGCAGCGGCGCGCTGAAACTCACGCAGCTGCAGAAACCGGGCGGCAAACGCCTTCCCGTGCGCGAATTCCTCGCGGGCGCGCCGCTCGCGAAGGGCCAGCGTTTCACCGTGCAATGAAGGACGCCAGAGCAGGCGCGGCGCTAAAATAAACGGCTGTCAACGCGCCCTGTCTGTCTGGAGTTCCCGATGCTCGGCATTACCGGTTTCACCTTCTTTCTCATCGCCGTCTTTCTGCTCAACGTCACGCCCGGCCCCGATACGGCTTATATCGTCGGGCGCAGCGTCGCTCAGGGGCGCGGCGCGGGCATCGTCTCGGCGCTCGGCATTTCTGCGGGCTGCATCGTCCATACGCTCGCGTGCGCGTTCGGATTGACGGCGATCCTCGCGGCATCCGCAACGGCGTTCACCGTCATCAAGATCGCCGGCGCGATTTATCTGATTTATCTCGGCATGCGCCTCATTTTCGCGAAACACGACGACACGGACACCGCGCAACAAAAGCCGGCGCAAGAAAAAGCCGCACCGAAATCGCTGGGTCAGCTTTTCGCGCAAGGCTTCGTCACGAACGTGCTGAATCCGAAAGTCGTGCTGTTCTTCGTGTCGTTCTTCCCGCAATTCGTCGCGGCCGACAGCCAGCACAAGACGCTCGCCTTTCTCGCGCTCGGCATCGTGTTCATTGCGATGAGCACGGTCTGGAACAGCTTCGTCGCGTGGATCGCGGGCAGCGTCACGGAGCGCTTCGCGGGCAAGTCGGGCGTGAAGAAGTGGCTGGATCGCGGCGTCGGCGGCGCGTTCGTCGGGCTCGGCATCAAGCTCGCGACGACACATCGATAAATCGCGCTGTCGCGGATTGAATTATTGCCGGTCGCCTCTATCTAACATTTTGCTTACAATCGTTGTCACCGCGCACTTCGCGCATTGCAATCAGGGAGAGGAGCTCCGGACATGTTCAACTGGGTCAAAACCGCGATGCTGATGGCTGCGATCACGGCCCTCTTTGTCGTGATCGGCGGAATGATCGGCGGATCGAAGGGCATGATGCTCGCGCTGATTGTCGCGCTCGGCATGAATTTCTTTTCGTACTGGTTCTCGGACAAGATGGTCCTGCGCATGTACAACGCGCAGGAAGTCGACGAGACCACCGCGCCGCAGTTTTATCGCATGGTGCGCGAGCTTTCCACGCGCGCCCAGTTGCCGATGCCCCGCGTTTATCTGATCAACGAAGACGCGCCGAACGCCTTCGCCACGGGGCGCAATCCCGAGCACGCGGCGGTCGCGGCGACCACGGGCATCCTGCGCGTGCTCTCCGAGCGCGAAATGCGCGGCGTGATGGCGCACGAACTGGCGCACGTGAAGCACCGCGACATCCTGATCTCGACGATCTCCGCGACCATGGCCGGCGCGATCTCCGCGCTCGCCAACTTCGCGATGTTCTTCGGCGGGCGCGACGACGAAGGCCGCCCGTCGAATCCGATCGCGAGCATTCTGGTGGCGATTCTCGCGCCCATCGCGGGCGCGCTGATCCAGATGGCGATTTCCCGCGCGCGCGAATTCGAGGCCGATCGCGGCGGCGCGGAAATTTCGGGCGATCCGCAAGCGCTCGCGAGCGCGCTCGAAAAGATCCACGCGTACGCTTCCGGCGTGCCGTTCCCGACGGCCGAAGCGCACCCGGCGACCGCGCAGATGATGATCATGAATCCGCTGTCGGGCGGCGGCATCGCGAACCTGTTCTCGACGCACCCGGCAACGGAAGAGCGCGTCGCGCGGCTAATGGAGATGGCGCGCAACGGCCGCTTCTGAAACTTTTGATGTGGTAACGAAGGCCGTTCCGGTTCGCCGGAACGGCCTTTTTCTTCGCTCTCGGCCGCCCGTCAGGGTGCGCGATCTGCGCAAGTTACAATCCCCGTTCGCGCAAGCGCTCCGCCTGCCGTTCGACCGTTCCCGTTTCGCCATGACCGACAAGCCATCCCGCCGGCCCGCCGCCGCGCATTCCCGTCTGGACGCACTGCATCTCGCGCCCGACTCGCTGGCGTTCGCGCTCGACTGCGCGGCCCATGCCGTCGGCGCGGTGCGCGCGGGTTCCGCGCTTCCAGCGGCGTTGCAGACGGTCATCGCGTCGGCGAAGCAACCGACGGCGCGCGGCGCGGTGCAGGACATCGCGTCTCGCGCGATGCGCCGTCTCGCGCTCGCCGACGCGCTCCTGCACAAGCTCGTGAAGAAGGCGCCGCCGCCGCACGTGGCGAACGTGCTCGTCTGCGCGTTCACGCTGTTGACCGACGACGAAGCGCACGCCGCTTACGCGCCCTTCACCGTGGTCGATCAGGCGGTGAGCGCGATCGCCGCGCGCCGTGAATTCGCGTTCGCGAAGGGCCTCGTGAACGCGGTGCTGCGCAATTTCCTGCGCGAGCGCGACACGCTCGTCGGCGAAGCGCGTAACGATCCCGTCGCGCGCTGGAACTATCCGCGATGGTGGATCGACGCGGTGAAGCGCGGCCAGCCCGATGCATGGGAGCGCGTCCTCGAAGCGGGCAACGCGCAGGGTCCGCTTACGCTGCGTGTGAATGCACGGCACGCAACCGTCGACGAATATCTCGCGCGCCTCGCGGAAGCGCATATCGAAGCCGAAGCCGCGGGTCTGCATGCGGTGCGCCTGAAAACGCCGATGCCCGTCGATCGCATTCCGGGTTTCGACGAAGGCGTCGTCTCGGTGCAGGACGCCGGCGCGCAACTCGCCGTGCAATTGCTCGACGTGAAAGACGGCATGCGCGTGCTCGACGCGTGCGCCGCGCCGGGCGGCAAAACGGGCCACATTCTCGAACTCGCGAACGTCGATCTGATCGCGCTCGAAAGCGACGCCGAGCGCTCGGGGCTCATTGGACAGAATCTGCGGCGCCTGAAACTCGACGCGCAAATCAAAGTGGGCGACGCGGGCGATCCCGCGCAATGGTTCGACGGCACGAGCTTCGATCGCATTCTCGCGGACGTGCCGTGCTCGGCGTCGGGCATCGTGCGGCGTCATCCGGATATCCGCTGGCTGCGGCGCGCATCGGACATCGAGGCGCTCGTCGCCGAGCAGCGGCGCATCGCGAGCGCGCTGTGGCCGCTCGTCGCGAAGGGCGGCGAGTTGCTTTACGTGACGTGTTCCATCTTTCCCGAGGAGGGCGAAGAGCAGGCCCGCTGGTTTGGAACCGCACATGAAGATGCGGTACGATTGGACGCGCCGGGGCAATTGTTGCCGACAGCGGCGCGCGCGAACGCGGGCGCGGCGCAAGACTCACCGGACGGTACAAATCTCGCGAGCCCTCATCGGGACGCGGAAACCTTCGCGGACCACGACGGATTCTTCTACGCGCGCTTTCAGAAACGGTGACGATCAAACGCTTTTTTCCGCTTCGGCTCGCGGCCGTCATCTGGACTGCGCTAACGCTCTGGCTGACGTTCGCCGCGGCCAACCCCGCGTTTGCCGAGACGATCTCCGTGCAGCGCGCGTCGCTGCAAGCGGACAATGCCGGCTGGAGTCTCGACGCGCATTTCGACTTCGACCTGAACAACAGCCTCGAAGATGCCGTGAACCGCAGCGTGCCGCTCTATTTCACGGTCGATTTCAATCTGTCGAGGCCGCGCTGGTACTGGTTCGATGAAGAGCCGGTCAACGTGTCGCAGAGCATCCGTCTTTCCTATCAGCCGCTCACGAACGAATATCGCGTATCGACGGGCGGCCTGCAGTTGCGTTTTTCATCGCTGAACGAGGCGCTCGCGGTCATCAGGCACGTGACCTCGTGGCATGTCATCGACCGGAATCAGGTGCATGGCGGCGAAACCTATACCGCATCGGTGCGCATGCAACTCGACATCGCATTGATGCCCAAGCCGTTCCAGATCGACGCGGTGAACAATCGCGACTGGAACCTTTCCTCGGATTGGAAGCGCTTTAATTTTACGGCGGCGGAACGTGCGAAATAGATTTCGACGCGGCCGCACGGACATGAAGAGTTTCGTCGTCCGCTTGCTGGTCTCCACGGTGGCGCTCACGGCAGTCGTGCTGCTCGTGATGCTCGCGCTCGCCAGTGCGAACACCGAGTTCTTCGACCGCTATTACGGCTGGCTTTACGCGGCGAACGTCGCGGTGGCGCTGGTCTTCATGCTGATCGTCATCGGCCTGTTCATCATCATCGTGACGAGGGTGAGGCAGGGGCGCTTCGGCACGCGACTGCTCGCCAAGCTCGCATTCATCTTCGCGCTCGTGGGCGTGGTGCCGGGCGGGATCATCTATGTGGTTTCGTATCAGTTCGTGTCGCGCAGCATCGAGTCCTGGTTCGACGTGAATGTCGAAACCGCGCTCACCTCGGGTCTGACGCTCGGGCGCGGCATGCTCGAAAGCTCGCTCGCCGATTTCAAGAATCGCGGCCGGCAGATGAGCGATCAGCTCGCAAGCGCCGATCAGTCAAGTCTCACGCTGTCGCTCCTGCGCCTGCGCGATCAATACGGCGTGCAGGACGCGGTCGTGTTCGAGCGGCCGCGCGATCAATACAACCGTGAGGATCTCGCGTCGAACAACAGTTCGCAGCGTGTGCCGGGACTTCGCACGGTCGCGCAGGCGTCGGCCAACTACTATGCGCTTCTGCCGGCCAACGAGCCGACCGGCACGATGCTGCGGGAGGCGCAGGATCATCCGTATGGCGCGATCGAAGGCGAGATCGACGGCGATCCGAAATCGAACGGGCCGAAGGGCGCGTTGCGATTACGGGTGCTCACGAAGATTCCCGATCCGACGACGACCACGGAATTCCAGCACGTCGACCGTTTCCTGCAGCTTGAGCAGCCCGTGAGTCAGGAACTCGCGCGCAACGCCGATGCCGTGCAGCGCGCGTATCGCGAATATCAGGAGAAGCGGCTCGGGCGCACGGGTTTGCGCAAGATGTATATCGGTACGCTGACGCTCGCGCTCTTTCTCGCGACCTTCATCGCGATGATGCTCGCGCTCGCGCTCGGCAATCAGCTCGCGCGGCCGTTGTTCCTGCTCGCGCAAGGCACGAAGGAGGTGGCCGAAGGCGACTACACGCCCAAGCGCGAAATCAATTCGCGCGATGAACTCGGCTTTCTCACGCAGTCCTTCAACGCCATGACGCGCCAGCTTTCCGAGGCGCGCGCGGCGGTGGAGAACAATCGCATAGCGCTGGAGCATTCGAAGGCGTATCTCGAAAGCATTCTCGCGAATCTGACGGCGGGCGTGTTCGTGTTCGACCGGCAGTTCCGTCTTTCCACCGCGAATCGCGGCGCGGAGCGCATCTTCCGTCAGCCGTTCGCCGCGTTGCTCAATCATTCGCTCGACCAGATCGATGTCCTCGCCGAGTTCGGCACGATGGTCAGAAAAGCCTTCGCCGAGCGCGATGCGGCGGCGGTCGGCAGCGATCATCCGATCGGCGATCGCGGCCACTGGCAGCAGCAGGTCGCGGTGACGGTGCCGGGCGAGAGCGAGCCGCTCACGCTGCTCGTGCGCGGCACGCAATTGCTGAGCTTCACCGAGAGCGACACCGAGGACGCCGAAACGACCGGCTATGTCGTCGTGTTCGACGATATCTCCGATGTGATCTCCGCGCAGCGTTCGGTCGCGTGGGGCGAAGTCGCGCGACGTCTCGCGCACGAGATCAAGAATCCGCTCACGCCCATTCAGCTTTCCGCGGAGCGCCTGCAGATGAAGCTCGCCGATAAACTCGCGCCGGCGGATGCGGACGTGCTCAAGCGCGCATCGACAACCATCGTCAATCAGGTGCAGGCAATGAAGCAGATGGTCGACGACTTCCGCGAATACGCGCGCACGCCGCCCGCGGTGCTCGGCCATCTGCAACTGAACGATCTCGTCGCGGAAGTGCTGACGTTGTACGGCGTAGAAGACGGCAAGACTCCGATCAAGATCGATCTCGCGAAGCTGCCGGTGATCCGCGGCGATGCGACGCAGATCCGCCAGGTTATCCATAACCTGCTGCAGAACGCGCAGGATGCGGTGGCCGAAGTCGCGGAGCCGCGTGTGCTGCTCGAAACGAGGACAGTAGAATATGGCGAGCCCGATGCTTCGGGTCATGCGCGTGTCGCGGTTCGCCTGACTGTGTCGGACAACGGCTCGGGCTTTCCGGCGCGTATTCTTTCGCGTGCTTTCGAGCCTTACGTGACGACGAAAGCGAAAGGCACGGGTCTGGGACTTGCAACCGTGAAGAAGATCGTCGACGAGCACGGCGCGCGCATCGACATACGCAACCGCTCGAAAACAGCGGATGTGATCGAAGGCGCGCAGATATCGATTCTGTTTCTACAACTCGCGGACGATACCGCAGCGCCCGGCGCGGGTACGGCAGCGAATCAGGGAACGACAAAAGCAACAGTGCAGACAAGGGCAGCGTAAATGGCAACCATCCTGGTGGTAGACGATGAAATGGGGATCCGGGAACTGCTCTCCGAGATCCTGAGCGACGAAGGCCATGTTGTGGATGTGGCGGAAAACGCGCAGTTCGCGCGCGACTACCGTCTACGGCAAACGCCCGATCTCGTTTTGCTCGACATCTGGATGCCCGACACCGACGGCGTCACCCTGCTCAAGGAATGGGCCGCGCAGGGCAAGCTCACGATGCCGGTCATCATGATGTCGGGGCACGCGACCATCGACACGGCTGTCGAGGCAACGAAGATCGGCGCGCTCAACTTCCTCGAAAAGCCGATCGCGCTGCAGAAGCTGCTGAAGGCAGTCGAGCAGGGCCTCGCGCACGGCTCGGCCGCGGCGCCAGCGGCGGCGGCGAAGCCTCCGTCGAGCGCGAGCGCATCGGGCGTGCCTGTCGCGGCAGCGTTGCCGACGGCGTCGGCGCTGAACGCATCGAACGATGCGGCGGCGAGCGGCGCAATGCAGAACCAGACGGGGCAGACGGCATCCATCTCGTTCGATATTCCGTTGCGCGACGCACGCGACGCGTTCGAGCGCGCGTACTTCGAATATCACCTGGCGCGCGAGAACGGCAGCATGACGCGCGTCGCCGAGAAGACGGGACTGGAGCGCACGCACCTGTATCGCAAGTTGAAGCAGCTAGGCGTCGATCTCGGAAAGAACAAGAATGACGTTTGAGCATGGTCGTGAGCATTTTTAGAAAAATGCGCAAAGGGACTTGAGGGGCGCGATAGTCTCTGCTATAGTTTCACCTCTTCGTTGGCCCGGTAGCTCAGTTGGTAGAGCAGCGGATTGAAAATCCGCGTGTCGATGGTTCGATTCCGTCCCAGGCCACCAGAATGCAAGAAGCCCGAGAGTGTTATCGCTCTCGGGCTTTTTCAATTTCCGCATAAGAAAACGCGCAGTTCGTGCAAGCCGACCGCGCGTTCTTTTCAGCTACCCGACGCTCACTTCGGATTGACCGCGACGAAGTTCTTGAACGCGGTGTAAGCTGCCTTCTGCGTCTTGCCGTCGTTCTTCAGAAGACCGTACGCGCCTTCGCCGCTTGCGGGATCGTCGTAGAGTTGGTACGTCTGGATCGCCTGGATGTTGTACTTCGATGCCACCGCGGCGAACTCCGCCATCATCTTGTTGCCGACGAGATAGGACGCGATCTGCTGATCCGAGCCCAGCCACGGACGCACGCCGAATTCGTTGATCCAGATCGGCTTGCCGAGTTGCTGCAGCGTCGCGAGCACGTCATGGCAACCCGTGCCGCCGCACGCGTTCGTGATGTCGCCCATATCCGAATACCAGTGCCACGCGGTGATGTCCCAGTTCACGACCGGATGTCCCGTCGTGCCGTCCGGCTGTGTGCCGTTGGCGAGCATCTGGTCCAGACCGTAATGCATCCACGTGCCGCCGCCCATGACGATCTTGCCGCTCGTATCGACCGACTTCACGCCGGCGATCATGCCGCGAATCACGCCGCGCGCGATCTCGAACTTCGTGTTGTCGAATTGCTGCGGGTAGACGCCGTCCACGTTGCCGGTGAGCGTCATCGCGTCGAGTTCGTTCGACACTTCGTAGTACGGGTAGTGGTAAGCGGTGGCCGTCCAGACGCCGAGTTGATAACCGGCGTTATAGGCGTCGGTCTCGTTGTTGAAGTCGATGCTCATCAGCATTACGGGGTACACGGTTACGCCGCCCGCCGCCATCGTTTTCGCGATGCCCGCGAGCTTGTTGGCCGAGCCCTGGCTGTACACCTCGTTTCGATACAGCTTCACGCCGAGATCCTGCAACTGGGAGAGTTGCAGCGCCGGACTGGAGATGTCGTAGGCGCCGCCTTCGTTGTTGTGGCCGTTCGCACCGTAGAAGATCGTGCTGACGGCCGGCACGGTCGCCGCCGCCGTCTTGCGGCTTGCCGCCGCTGCGGTCGATGCTGTGTCGAGGGCGTCGTTGCCGCCGCCGCCGCAGGCTGCGATCAGCAGGCTCGTCGCGACTGCAATGGCGATGAGGCCTGCCTTGGGTGCATACAACGGGTCGATGACGCGTGAATTGGTCTTAATGTATTTTTTCATCGTGTGTACTACTAATCGAAGTGTTGTGTGTCGGTGAAGTAGGCACGGCTTCCGGAGCGTCGCGAACGAGGGCGGATCGGAAAACGGACCTACGGCCCGGCGTAACCCTGCGGGAGGGCTCAAAGTCGAAATAAGTTCGAACTACGAATTAAGGCCGGCCGTGGCTCGACCGGGTTCGAAGTGGCGCGAAGCTTTGTCCAGCGGGCTAAGGTAAAAGGTGCCGGTGGATGTAACGAGAATGCGCCATCCTGTTACATGTATATCGGCGTGGCGAGTGCCGGGTTTAGCCAGTTCCCCGGAATTGCCGATTTATTTCTTCTGATGATGGCATTAATTGCCGAATCACCCGGCTCGGCCGTAGCACCAGCCCCGAGGACACGCCGGAAAGCGCCGAGCTCGGCGAGCAACCGTGCTCCGTGTTAAAATTCGCGCCGAATTAAGGACTTGCCTCGTCCTCGGACCCGCAAGTCCTTTTCTTTTCGGCGCTCTGAATCGCTCGTGCAATGCGCCGGAACAATCGCCCGGTACTTCAGCATCCGTCTCGCATTCCGCTATCGGCGGCATAAAAGGCGTGCGCGTCCGGGCGAAGGCCGCCGGCCTATACTGGACTCGCGGGCGTCTCGCCCGCGCCGCGCGTCGCGAAGTCCGGTCACTCCGACTGCCTGTGCGGCGTGCAACGCCCATCACATTCACGGAGTACGGAGCTTTCACGGTGACTCGGATAGACGCTAAAGACAGCGCACTCGTGCTGTTCTCCGGCGGCCAGGACTCGGCCACGTGCCTCGCCTGGGCGCTCGAACGTTACAAGACGGTGGAGACGCTCGGTTTCGACTACGGACAACGCCATCGCGTGGAACTGGAGTGCCGCGAGGGTTTTCGCGCCGCGATCGTGCGCGAGTTTCCGCAGTGGGCCGAGCGCCTGGGCGAAGATCACACGGTCGACTTGTCCGTGCTCGGCGCGATCAGCGATACCGCGATGACTCGCGAGATCGAAATCGAGGCGACCGCGAACGGCCTGCCCAACACGTTCGTGCCGGGCCGCAATCTGCTGTTCATGACGATCGCGGCGGCAGTGGCGTATCGGCGCGGGTTGAAGGTGCTGGTCGGCGGCATGTGCGAGACGGACTTCTCCGGCTATCCGGATTGCCGCGACGACACGATGAAAGCGCTGCAGGTCGCGCTCAATCTCGGCATGGAAACGCGCTACGCGCTCGAAACGCCGCTGATGTGGCTCGACAAAGCCGATACCTGGCGGCTCGCTGAAACGCTCGGCGGCGAAGCGCTCGTCGAACTGGTCCGCGTCGAGACGCATACGTGCTATGTCGGCGAGCGCGCGGAACTGCACGACTGGGGCTTCGGTTGCGGCCAGTGCCCGGCATGCAAACTGCGTAAGCGTGGCTATGAGGCGTATCGCGCGGGCGAGCAGGTCGATACCGCACCGGTTTGACATTTACGACGGGTTTTACGAGGCAGACAGGGCAGTCATGACGTATGCGGTAAAGGAAATTTTCTACACGTTGCAGGGCGAAGGCGCCAATGCCGGGCGTCCGGCCGTGTTTTGCCGTTTCGCGGGCTGCAACTTGTGGTCGGGACGCGAGGAAGATCGGGCGGACGCCGTCTGCCAGTTTTGCGACACAGATTTCGTTGGCACGGACGGCGAGAACGGCGGCAAGTACAAGACGCCTGCGGATCTCGTCGCGAAGATCGCATCGCTGTGGCCGGAAGGCGCGGCGCACAAGTTCGTCGTGTGCACGGGCGGCGAACCGATGCTGCAGATCGACCAGCCTTTCGTCGATGCCCTGCACGAAGCCGGCTTCGAAATGGCGATCGAGACGAACGGCTCGCTGCCGGTGCTCGATAGCATCGACTGGATTTGCGTGAGCCCGAAGGCCGACGCGCCGCTCGTCGTGACAAAAGGCAACGAGTTGAAGGTCGTAGTGCCGCAGGACAACCAGCGTCTCGCGGACTACGAGAAGCTCGACTTCGACTATTTCCTCGTGCAACCGATGGACGGCCCGTCGCGCGACATCAACACGAAGCTGGCGATCGACTGGTGCAAGCGACATCCGAAGTGGCGCCTGTCGATGCAGACGCACAAATACCTGAACATCCCCTGAATAGAAAACGGTCAGCCGACGTGCAGACGATTACCCGAAAACTCGAATTCGATGCGGGCCACCGCATCCCCGATCACCGCAGCCAGTGCCGCAATTTGCACGGGCATCGGTACGTGCTCGAAATCACGCTGCAAGGCGATCTCGTCGACGTGGAAGGCGCGCCCGACCGCGGCATGGTGATGGACTTCGCCGACGTGAAAGCGCTCGCGATGGAGCATCTCGTCAACAAGTGGGATCACGCGTTCATCGTCTACGAGGGCGATGTCAAGGTGCGCGAGTTCCTGCAAACGCTGCCGGATCACAAGACCGTCGTGCTGGATCGCATTCCGACCGTCGAGAACCTGGCGGCCGTCGCGTTCAACATTCTCGCGGACGTGTACGACGCCCACTACGGCGTCAATCTCAAGCTCAAGCGCTTGCGTCTTTTCGAAACGCCGAACTGCTGGGCCGACGTCGAGCGCGACTGATTTCGCGCATGCGTGCCGCTGGGAACCGCTCCGGCGCGCGCGCTTTTGTCACGGTATGATCGTCCGATGAGTCGCCCATCCTCCGAGGCGGCGAGACACGGAGCGCACGCATGCCGTCACTTCTTCCGTTCCGCAAGCGGCCGCGCGCGGTCATCCTTCAAACCCTCGAAGGAGACGCGCGATGAGCAGTTTCACCAATCCCCTCAAGCAGCGTTTTTCCGAACCGGGCACCTTGTTCGGCCTGTGGCTGTCGCTCGGCAGCGCCGATGCCGCCGAAGCGCTCGCGCACGCGGGCTTCGACTGGTTATGCATCGACATGGAGCACTCGCCGAACGATAGCGCCGACGTCGTCGCCCAGTTGCGCGCGATCGCCGCCGCGCATCTGCCGAGCGAGCCAATCGTGCGCGTGCCGGCCAACGAGGGCTGGCTCGTCAAGCGCGCGCTCGACGCGGGCGCGCGCACGCTGATGTTCCCGAACGTGCAATCGGCGGAGGAGGCGGCGCGCATCGTGCGGCTCACGCAATATCCGACCGAAGCGGCGCTGCACGGCCTGCGCGGTGTCGCGGGCGCGGTGCGCGCGGCGGCATACGGTATGCGTCGCGACTACATGGCGAGCGCGAATGCGCAGATCGCGACGATCGTGCAGATCGAATCGGTGGCGGCGCTCGAAGCCGTCGACGAAATCGCCGCGACGCCCGGCATCGATTGCCTCTTCATCGGCCCGGCGGACCTCGCGGCGAGCCTCGGTCATCTCGGCGACGGCAAACATCCGGACGTGCAGGCGGCGATCACGAAGATCGTCGATGCGGCGAATCGCGCGGGCATCGCGAGCGGCATTTTCGCGCTCGATGCCGCGAGCGCGAAGCAGTACGCGCAGGCGGGCATCAAGCTCGTCGCGATCGGCGCGGATGTGATGTGGCTGTTGAAGGCGACGCGTCAGGCGTTACAGGAGGCGAGATCATGAAAACCGCCATGGCGTCGGTGATCGCCGCGATGAGCCTGTCGATATCGCTGTCGATACCGATTGGCGCGGCCTACGCCGACAACGCGCCCCGGCTGACCGATATCACGACGCAAAACGCCGTCGCTGATTACAACGCGGGCAATCTCGTCGCGGCGCGATCGGAGTTCCGGCGCGCGGCGCAAAAGGGCAGCCGTCTCGCCGAATTCAACTACGCGATGATGCTGCTCAACGGCGAAGGCGGCCCGGCGGACGTGCAGGAAGGCAAGAAATGGCTGCGCCGCGCCGCCGACGCCAACATGACGCACGCGCAATACGTCTACGGCAAGATGTACGACGATGGCCAGTTCGTCGAGAAGGACCCGGCGGAGGCGCATCGCTGGTTCTTGCGCGCGGCGAATCAGGGCCACGTGCAGGCCGAACTCGCGCTCGCCAACCAGTTCCTCGACGGACGCGGCACCGCGCGCGACAACACGCAGGCGTTCACCTGGTACAAGAAGGCTGCGGAAGGCGGCGACATGACCGCGCAGTACGTCGCGGGATCGTTCTATGAACGCGGCGGCGATGGCGTCGAGCGCAATCTGAACGTCGCGCGCGCTTATTACGCCGCCGCCGCCGCGCAGGGCGATCCGGCGGCCAAGCTCAAGTATCTGCAGTTGAGCGCCGAACTCGAACAGAAGAAGCCGCAGTAACGGCGCGCGCCGATAAAAAAAGCCGCGGACGAAGCCGCGGCTCATGCTTGAAACAACAGCCGGCTAACTCTGCATCAAGCGCTTTTGCCGCGCGACGCTCATGATCAGCCCGACCGCGACGCCGAGCGTCGTCAGAGCGGTTCCGCCGTAACTCATGAACGGCAGCGGCACGCCGACGACCGGCAGAATCCCGCTCACCATGCCGATATTGACGAACGCGTAAGTAAAGAACGCGAGCGTGAGCGATCCGGCCAATAATCGCCCGAAGAAGGTTGCGCCGTTCGCCGCGATGAACAGCCCGCGCGCGATGAGCGCCATGTAGAGAAAGAGCAGCACGAGCCCGCCCGCGAGCCCGAACTCTTCGGAGAACACGGCGAAAATGAAGTCGGTGTGCTTCTCGGGAATGAATTCGAGATGCGCCTGCGTGCCCTTCAGCCAGCCTTTGCCGAACGTGCCGCCCGAGCCGATCGCGATCACCGCCTGGATCGTGTGGAAGCCTTTGCCGAGCGGATCGGAAGTCGGGTCGAGCAGCGTGCAGATGCGATGCTTCTGATAGTCGTGCATCATCGGCCAGACGACTTCGGGCTGACAAATCTTGTCCTGGAACGTCGCGATACTCGCCACCGCGATGACCGCCGCGACCAGCACCGGCACGATCAGCTTGAAACTCAATCCGGCGAAATAGATGACGAACATGCCGGCCGCGAACACGAGCACCGCCGTGCCCAGATCCGGCTGTTTCGCGATCAGGGCGACGGGCAGCAGAAGAATGATGAAGCCGACCAGATAATCCCACCAGCGGATGTTGCTCTCGCGCTTCTGGTAGTACCACGCGAGCATCAGCGGCATCGCGATCTTCATGATTTCAGATGGCTGGATCACCACGCCGACATTGAGCCAGCGTTTCGCGCCCTTGCGCGTCAATCCGAACGCGGCGACCGCGATCAGCAACGCGACGCCGACCGTATAGAGCGGCACGGCGAAGCGCATCAGCATTTGCGGCGGGATGTTGGCGAGCACCCACATCAGGCCAAAGGTCAGCATGATGTTGCGCAACTGGTCTTCGACACGTCCCGGCATATCGAGACTGGCGCTGTAGAGCGTCACGATTCCGACGCAGAGCAGCAGGAACACGATCAGCGCGAGCGGCTTGTCGAAGCCCGCGAACATGCGCTTGGCGCGGTCCAGCAGCTCGCGCTTGTCTAATTGCATGTGCAGTTGCATGGCGGTTTCCTTTACTCGTCGATGCCGCCGGACGGCGCGAGAACGCGCACACCGTCGTTTTCATTGCCGCGCACCATGGCGGGCGTCGGCTCGGTCGCGCGCTTTTTCGGCGCGGGCGCGCGGCCGGGCGTGGAAGCCGGCAGCGCGGGCAGCGCCGCCGCGGGCGCAGCGGGCGCAGCCGATGCGGCGCGCGGCTTCGAGGCTTTCGGGGCCGAAGCAGCCAGCGCGGGCGGGGAGACTGCCTTCGCGACATCCGGATTCGACGCGGCCGCCGGCGAAAATGCCGGCGACGAATTCGCCACCGACGCCGGCAACGCGGCGGCGGCGGGCGATTGCGTGCCGCCGATCATCGGCAGACCGACATCGGCCGTGGCCGACGCCGCCGCCGCGACGGCAGCCGCTTGCGCGCCCGGCTTGAGACGGTCGATCAGATAATAGTCGAGCACCTTGCGCGCGATCGGGCCGGCCGATTCCGCGCCCCACCCGCCGTTTTCGACGATCAGCGCGATTGCGATCTTCGGCTGCTCGGCCGGCGCGAACGCGATGAAGAGCGCGTGGTCGCGCAGATGCTCGGCGGTGCCTCCGTGGCCCCGGTAGTTCGAGCCCTGCAGCGAATAGACCTGCGCCGTGCCTGTCTTGCCGGCCGCGGAATACGGCGCGCCGGCGAAGACCTTGTTCGCCGTGCCGTTCGTCACGACGCCTTGCATCGCGTGCTTGATGAAATCGATGTCCTGTTGCCTGACCGGAATCCTGCTGCTCGCGTCGCGCACGGTTACGCGTATGTCTTTCGTGATCGGGTTCTCGACGTCGCGCACGAGGTGCGGCTTCATCACGACGCCGTCGTTCGCGAGCGTCGCGGTGGCGTGCGCGAGCTGCAGGATCGTGAACGAGTTGTAGCCCTGACCGATGCCGAGACTGATCGTTTCGCCTTCGTACCAGCGCTGCTGTTCGGGCTTGCGGTACGCCTTGCGCTTCCATTCCGTCGACGGAAGAATGCCGCGCGCCTCGCCCGCGATGTCGATACCCGTGATCTGGCCAAAGCCCCACGGCTTCATGAAGCCGGCCATCGCGTTCACGCCGAGATCGCGCGCGAGCATGTAGAAATACGTGTCGTTCGAGACGACGATCGCGCGGTTCATGTCCACCCAGCCCTGGCCCGAACGCACGTCGTTGCGGAACGTGTGGTTGCCGAACGTGAAGTAGCCCGGATCCTGAAAGCCCCAGCCCGGCGTGCGCTTGTGCAGCGCGAGCGCGGCGAGCGCCATGAACGGCTTGTACGTGGAGCCCGGCGGATACGTGCCGTGCAGCGGCCGGTTCAGAAGCGGGTGATCGGGCGAGTTGTTGAGCGCATCCCAGGTCTGCTGGTCGATGCCGTCGACGAACGAGTTGGGATCGAAGCTCGGCGCCGACACGAACGCGAGCACGTCGCCGGTGGACGGCTCGATCGCGACGAGCGCGCCGCGCTTGCCCGCGAACGCCTGCTCGGCGACCTGCTGCAGCCCGATATCGAGCGAAAGCACGAGATTGTTGCCCGGCGTCGCCTGCGTGCGCGACATCGTGCGAACCGGACGGCCGCCCGCGGTCACTTCCACTTCCTCGAAACCGGTCAGTCCGTGCAACTCGGTTTCATAGCTCTGTTCGACGCCGATCTTGCCGACGTAATCCGTGCCCTTGTAGTTGTTGGCGTCGAGGCGCGGATCGTAGTGATCCGAGCTTTCGTCGTTGGCGTCGCTCGCGTCGTCGATGCGCTCCTGATCGCGCTGCGAAATGCGCCCGATGTAGCCGATCACGTGCGCGGCAGTCGCGCCGAGCGGATATTGGCGGAACAGGCGCGCCCGCACTTCCACGCCGGGAAAGCGGTAACGCTGCGCCGTGAACTTCGCGACTTCCTCATCGGTGAGACGCGTGCGGATCGGCAGGCTTTCGAAATTCTTCGAGTCTTCGAGCAGTTTCTTGAAACGGCGACGGTCGCGCGCGTCGATCGGAATGACCTGCGAGAGTTCGTCGATAGTTTCGTCGAGCGTGCCGTTGATCTTCGAGCGCGTGATTTCGAGCGTGTACGCCGAATAGTTTTTCGCCAGCACGACGCCGTTGCGGTCGGTGATGATGCCGCGATTCGGCACGATCGGCGCGACTGAAATGCGGTTCTCGTTCGCCTGCAACGAGTATTTGCTGAAATGCCAGACCTGCAAATAGAGGAAACGCAGCCCGATCAGCCCGAAGCAGATGAACACGAACAGTCCCGCCGCCGCGACGCGCAGGCGGAACTTCGACAACTGTTGCTCGGTGTTCTTTATTTCGGTCATGCAGCTTTCGCGGTGTGCTCGCGATTCAAGTGTAGTTCGCGCGGCGGTTTATTCCGTGATCCGGCGCCGCGTGGCAAGACTCAGATTGGACGCGTATCGTCCGGGTCGGCGGCGCGGCGTTGCGGCATCAGCAACAGAAAACTTGCGATCGGCCAGAGCAGCGCTTCGACGAAACCGTTGACCAGATAACTCCAGCCGGGGAACGCGGCGCCCGTCATCAGGCGGATGACGAACGGCACGAGATGCGCGCCCACGAGCAGCGGCGCGACGACGAACGTCTGCACAGGCAGCGTCATCCACAGCACGCGGCGATGAATCGTGATCGCGCCGTACGAAAGAAGCGTGTAAGCCAGCGCGTGTTCGCCGAGCAGATTCGCGTTGTGCACGTCCATCAGGATGCCGAGCATGAACGCGATGCCCATGCCGACCTTGCGCGGCTGGTGCACGTTCCAGAACAGCAGCACGAGCGCGACGAAATCCGGCACGCCGATGAGCCGTCCCCAGGGCATCAGGTTCAGCAGGAACCCGGCGGCCAGGCTAAACGTGATGAAGTACGGGTTGACCGGCTGCAGGATGTATTGCGGACGGTTCATCGCGCGGCTCCCGAAGATGCGGGTTTCGGCGCGTGCGCCTTCTTCGACGACTTCGCCGCCGCGCCCGATGCCGCCTTGGGCGGCGTCGCCTTGGCCGCGGACGCTTCCGAGGGCTTGGCCGGCACGGTTGCCGCCAGCGCGGGAGCCGACGCGCCCGCCGCCGCCGATGCGCCGCTCGCGCCCGCTGCGACCGCCGCCTTCGGCGCGGGCTTCTTCTTGCCCTTGTTTTCCTTCGCGTCCCTGGCGGCAGCGGCCGCTTCGACTTCGATCGGATTCGGCGGCTGATTCAAGTTGTAGTGCAGCACGAGCAACTGGCGCGCGCCGCGCACCGCCGCGATCGGCACGCAGACGACGCGCGCGAACGCCGTGTCCGCCTGCTTGTCGACGCGCAGCACCTTCGCGACCGGCAGGCCCGGCGGATAAATGCCGTCGAGGCCGCTCGTCACGAGTTCGTCGCCGGCCTGCACGTCGGCGCTGATCGGTACGAAGCGAAGATCGAGCGTGTCACCCTTCGGCGTGCCGTAGATCACGCTGCGCAAGCCGGTGCGCGCGATTTGCACGGGAACGGCCTGGTCCTTGTCGGTGAGCAGCGTGACTTCGGACTGCAACGGAAACACGCGCGTGACCTGACCGATCACACCGTCTTCGGTGACGACCGGCGCGCCGTCCTGAATATTCTGCTGCGAACCCTTGCCGATCACGACTTTCTGCGTGAACGGATCGCGCGTGTCGTACTGGATTTCGGCAGGCGTTTCGTCCGTGGTCGCGCGCGATTGCAGATTGAGCAGCGCGCGCAAATGCGCATTCTCGGTGGCGAGTTGCGCCGCGTCGCCTGCCTTCACGGAAAGTTCCAGGTTCTTGTCGGCGAGGGTCTTGTTTTCGCCGCGCAGCGTTGCGCTCGTCACGGCGAGATCCGCGGCGCCCATGAAGATGTCGCGCGGCACCAGCGCCGCGCGCTGCAACGGATAAAGCCCCGCGCCGAGCATTCCGCGAACGATTTCCAGCGTGCTGAAGCGAGCGTCCGAGACCAGCAGCGCGATGGCGAGCACCACGAAGAAGATCAGGCGCGCGAGCGCGGATGGGCCTTGCTTGAAAAGAGGCGGCGGACTGTATTCCATGGTCGGCGCCGAGGGCCGTGAACGGATGGTTCGATGCTGCAGGTCATTTCGCCGGCGGCGAAGCCTGCCCTACGCAGTTCCGACAACGGCCCGGACAGATGCCGGGCCGTGCGCGCGTCGCGTTACGCGGGTGCTGATGGCTGTCGCGTCGAAGATCATTACGCCCGGAAGAAGCAGGGCGAAAGTTGGGAGATCACTCGTACGAGAAGATGCTGCCGAGCTTGTCCATGCGTTCGAGCGCCATGCCCGAGCCACGCACCACGCAGGTCAGCGGATCTTCGGCGACGAGCACGGGCAGGCCGGTTTCTTCCGCGAGCAGGCGGTCGAGGTCACGCAGGAGCGCGCCGCCGCCCGTCAGCATCATGCCGCGCTCGGCGATGTCCGCGCCGAGTTCCGGCGGCGTCTGTTCCAGCGCGATCTTCACCGACGACACGATCTGGTTCAGCGGGTCGGTCAGCGCTTCGAGAATTTCATTGCTCGAAATGGTGAAGCTGCGGGGAATGCCTTCCGACAGATTGCGGCCCTTGACTTCCATTTCCTTCACTTCGGAGCCGGGGAACGCCGAGCCGATTTCCTTCTTGATGGCTTCCGCGGTTTGCTCGCCGATCAGCATGCCGTAGTTGCGGCGAATGTAGTTGACGATAGCCTCGTCGAACTTGTCGCCGCCAACACGCACCGAACCCTTGTACACGATGCCGCCCAGCGAGATGACGCCGACTTCCGTCGTGCCGCCGCCGATGTCGACGACCATGGAACCCGTTGCCTCCGAAACCGGCAGGCCCGCGCCGATTGCCGCGGCCATGGGTTCTTCGATCAGATAGACCTGCGACGCGCCCGCGCCGTGTGCCGCTTCCTTGATGGCGCGGCGCTCGACCTGCGTGGAGCCGCACGGCACGCAAATGATGATGCGCGGCGACGGCGAGAACATGCGGGATTCGTGAGCGGTCTTGATGAACTGCTTGATCATCTGCTCGGTGACGGTGAAGTCGGCGATCACGCCGTCCTTCATCGGGCGGATGGCCTCGATGTTGCCCGGCACTTTGCCGAGCATCTGCTTGGCTTCCTTGCCGACCGCCTGAATCGTCTTCTTGCCGTTGGGGCCGCCTTCCTGGCGAATCGAAACGACCGATGGCTCGTCGAGGACGATGCCCTTGCCGCGCATGTAGATCAGCGTGTTGGCGGTGCCGAGGTCAATCGCCAGGTCGTTGGAGAAATAGCTGCGCAAAAAACCGAACATTCAAAAATCCTGTCTCGCTTGGTGGCCGTTCGTCGCAAAGAGCGCCGGGGACGGCAGCGGAAAAAATAACGGTTTGCCGGAGCGACGAACGCTCGCCGGGGAGGGCAAATCCGGGAACAAATCTAACGCAGAACGGAACGCTGTACGCAAACGTTTCTCACTAACCGCTAATTCAGGGAGAAAGCCGCCCACAAGCCGTTCCAGAGGTGAGTCGAACGTGTAATGATACCTTATAATTTGCGGGTATCTATAGGAAAAGGACGGCAGTTTTTGCCATCGCCAGACCTGTTTCCGAGTGCTCCTATCAAGATCGTAACTGGCTGTCACAGCGAAAGTTTTCGAGATTGAGGCTGTCCACGCTTTCTCCGGTGAATCCATGTCATTGACCCTGACCGACGTAAAACGCATCGCGCACCTCGCGCGCCTCGAATTGCCCGACCACGAAGCCGAGCCCACGCTCACGCGGCTCAACGACTTTTTCGGACTCGTCGAGCAGATGCAGGCCGTCGACACGACCGGCATCGAACCGCTCGCGCACCCGATCGAGCAGATCGAGGAAGTCGCGCTGCGTCTGCGTGACGACGCAGTCTCAGAGCGTATCGAGCGCGAAGAGTTCCAGCGATCCGCGCCTGCCGTGCAAGACGGGCTCTATCTCGTACCGAAAGTCATCGAATAAGCATCAAACATTCAGCGTCAGCGCGCGATTCACATCGCGCTCATCAGGAAACTGCAATGCATCAAAAAAGCTTGACCGAACTGCGCGCCGCGCTCGACTCGAAGAAAGTGTCCGCGGTCGAACTGGCGCAGTCGTATCTGCAACGCATCGAAGCCGCCAAGGAGCTGAACGCGTTCATCGGCGTCGACGCCGGGCTCACGCTCGAACAAGCGAAAGCCGCCGACGCGCTCATCGCGCAGGGCAACGCGGGCGCGCTCACCGGCCTGCCGATCGCGCACAAGGACGTGTTCGTCACGCGCGGCTGGACGTCGACGGCCGGTTCGCACATGCTCGAAAACTACGCGAGCCCGTTCGATGCGACCGTCGTCGATCGTCTGAAACATGCCGGCATGGTCACGCTCGGCAAGACCAACATGGACGAGTTCGCGATGGGCTCGTCCAACGAGAATTCGTACTTCGGCGCGGTGAAAAATCCGTGGGACCTGACGGCGGTTCCGGGCGGCTCGTCGGGCGGTTCGGCCGCTGCCGTGGCCGCGCGTCTCGCGCCCGCCGCAACCGGCACCGACACCGGCGGCTCGATTCGCCAGCCCGCGTCGTTTACCGGCATCACCGGGATCAAGCCGACGTATGGCCGCGTTTCGCGTTATGGAATGATCGCGTTCGCGTCGTCGCTGGACCAGGGCGGCCCGATGGCGCAAACCGCGCACGACTGCGCGCTGCTCCTCAACGCGATGGGCGGCTTCGACGAGCGCGATTCCACGAGCCTGCAACGCGAGAACGAAGACTACACGCGCTATCTCGGCAAGACGTGGAACGGCAGCGATGACGCCGCCAAGCCGCTGAAAGGCCTGCGCATCGGCATGCCGAAGGAGTATTTCGGCGCAGGTCTGGCGGACGACGTGCGCGCTTCCATCGACGCCGCGCTGAAGCAATACGAAGCGCTCGGCGCGACGCTCGTCGAAGTGTCGCTGCCGAAAACCGAGCTTTCGATTCCCGTGTACTACGTCATCGCGCCGGCGGAGGCTTCGTCGAACCTGTCGCGCTTCGATGGCGTGCGCTACGGGCATCGCGCGGCGCAGTACAAGGACTTGCTCGACATGTACAAGAAGTCGCGCGCGGAAGGCTTCGGGCCGGAAGTGAAGCGGCGGATTCTCGTCGGCACCTACGTGCTGTCGCACGGCTATTACGACGCCTACTATCTGCAGGCGCAGAAAATTCGCCGCATCATCGCGCGCGATTTTCAGGAAGCGTTCAAGCAGTGCGACGTCGTCATGGGACCGGTCGCGCCGTCGGTGGCGTGGAATCTCGGCGAGAAAGCCGACGATCCCGTGCAGATGTATCTCGCCGATATCTACACGCTGTCCGTGAGCCTCGCGGGCCTGCCCGGCATGAGCGTGCCGTGCGGCTTCGGCGCGGGCGCGAACGCGAATCGGCCGGTCGGTCTGCAGATCATCGGCAACTATTTCAACGAAGCCCGGATGCTCCAGGTCGCCGACGCCTATCAACGCGCGACCGACTGGCACCGCAAGGCACCATCGGCATCGGGAGTGTGAACATGCAGTGGGAAGTCGTCATCGGTCTGGAAACGCACGCGCAGCTTTCCACCGTCTCCAAGATTTTCTCGGGCGCGCCCACGCAATTCGGCGCGAGCCCGAATTCGCAGGCGAGTCCCGTCGATCTCGCGTTGCCCGGCGTGTTGCCCGTGATGAACCGCGGCGCCGTCGAACGCGCGATCCGCTTCGGTCTCTCGATCGGCGCGCACATCGCACCGCGCAGCATCTTCGCGCGCAAGAACTACTTCTATCCGGATCTTCCGAAGGGCTATCAGATCAGCCAGTACGAGATTCCGGTCGTGCAGGGCGGGACGATCACCATTCAGGTTCCCGCCAACGAGAAGGCCGGCAAGGAAGCCTATGAGAAGACCGTCAACCTGACGCGTGCGCACCTCGAAGAGGACGCGGGCAAGTCGCTGCACGAAGACTTCGCGGGCATGACGGGCATCGACCTGAACCGCGCGGGCACGCCGCTGCTCGAAATCGTCACGGAGCCGGAAATGCGCAGCGCGGCGGAAGCGGTCGCGTATGCGAAGGCGCTGCACGGGCTCGTCGTATGGCTCGGCATCTGCGACGGCAACATGCAGGAAGGCTCGTTCCGTTGCGACGCGAATGTGTCGGTGCGTCCCGTCGGCCAGAATGAATTCGGCACGCGCGCCGAGGTCAAGAACCTGAACTCGTTCCGCTTTCTCGAAGAAGCGATTCAGTACGAAGTGCGCCGTCAGATCGAGCTGATCGAAGACGGCGGCACGGTGGTTCAGGAAACGCGCCTTTACGATCCGGACAAGCGCGAAACGCGTTCGATGCGCAGCAAGGAAGACGCGCATGACTATCGCTATTTCCCCGATCCGGATCTGATGCCGCTCGTCATCGATGCGTCGTGGATCGAGCGCGTGAAGGGCGAACTGCCCGAGCTTCCCGCGGACATGAAGAAGCGTTTCGCCGATACCTACGGCCTCACGCCGTATGACGCGGGCGTGTTGACGTCCTCGAAGGCGATGGCGTCGTACTTCGAGGCGCTCGTGCAGAAAGCGGGCGCGGCTCAAGCGAAGATCGGCGCGAACTGGATCATGGGCGACGTCTCCGCGCAACTGAACCGCGAATCGCTGGATATCGGCGAATCGCCGGTGTCGGCCGCGCAACTCGCGCTGATCGTTCAACGCATCGCCGACGGCACCATTTCCAACAAGATCGCGAAGGATATTTTCCAGACGATCTGGGAAGAAAAGGCGACCGACGACGCCGCCGCGGATCGCATCATCGACGCGAAGGGTCTGAAGCAAATCTCCGACACCGGCGCGCTCGAATCGATCATCGACGAGGTGCTCGCCGCGAACCAGAAGTCGGTCGAGGAATTCCGCGCGGGCAAGGAGAAGGCGTTTAACGCGCTGATCGGCCAGGCGATGAAAGCGACCAAGGGCAAGGCGAATCCGCAGCAGGTCAACGAACTGCTGAAGAAGAAGCTGGCGTGAACGCCTGAGTCGCGCGTGCGAGACTCGCGGGCTGCTGCCGATTAAACTTGGCGGCAGCCCGTTTTCATTTGCGAAGGTGAAAAAAGACATGGCAAAGAAACCTGAACTGGACGACTTTCGCGTTCCTTTCGTCGACGCCGGCAAAAAGCTGAAGCCGTTCGACCTGAGCGCGATCGATCCGTCCGCGAAGCCGTTTTCCAGCGGCACGAAGGACATCGATCGCGAGCGTCTCACGGCGATCGGCGTGCAACTCGACGACCTTCAGGAGAAGCTCCACGCGCAGCGTCGCCAGCGCGTGCTGCTGGTGCTGCAAGGCATGGACACGAGCGGCAAGGACGGCACCGTGCGCGCGGTGTTTCACGATGTCGATCCGCTCGGCCTGCGCATCGTGCCGTTTCGCGCGCCGTCCGAGCGCGAGGCCGCGCACGATTTCCTGTGGCGCGTGCACGCGCAGGCGCCGATGGCCGGCGAATTCGCGATCTTTAACCGAAGCCACTACGAAGACGTGCTCGTGCCGCGCGTGCTGAAAACGATCGATGCCGACGAGTGCGAGCGGCGCTATCGGCATATTCGCGACTTCGAATCGCTGCTCGCGGATAGCGGCACGACCATCGTCAAATGCTTCCTGCATATTTCGAAGGACGAGCAGCGCGAGCGCTTGCAGGCGCGCATCGACGATCCGACCAAACACTGGAAGTTCGACGTCTCCGATCTCGAAGCGCGTAAGGAGTGGGACGACTATCAGGCGGCATACGCGGACGCGCTCGCCGCGACGTCGACGGAAATCGCGCCGTGGTACATCATTCCGGGCAATTCGAAGACACATCGCAACGTGATGGTCGCGGAACTGCTGTTGCGCACGATGCAGGACATGAAGCTCGAATTCCCGCCGGCCAAGGAATCGCTCAAGGGCGTGAAGGTCGAGTAAGCCCAATATTCAATAAAAAGGAAGCGTATGTTTCGCGTGATCACCGCCAATCTGAACGGCATCCGTTCGGCCGCCAAGAAAGGTTTCTTCGACTGGTTCGGCGAGCAGAAATCCGACGTCGTGTGCGTTCAGGAAATCAAATGCTCGCAGGACGACCTGACGCCGGAATTTCTCGCGCCGCACGGTTTTCAGGGCTACTTTCAGCACGCTGTGAAGAAGGGCTATAGCGGCGCGGGGCTCTATACGCGCCACGAGCCGGATGACGTGATCATCGGCTTCGGCTCGGAAGAGTTCGACCCGGAAGGGCGCTATGTGGAAGCGCGCTTCGGGAAGTTGTCGGTGGTGTCGGTGTATGTGCCGTCGGGGTCCAGCGGCGACGAGCGTCAACAGGCGAAATATCGCTTCATGGACGAGTTCATGCCGCATCTGGACGCGCTTTCGAAAGAGCGCGAGGTGATCGTGTGCGGCGACGTGAATATCGTGCACAAGGAAATCGACATCAAGAACTGGAAGAGCAATCAGAAGAACTCGGGTTGCCTGCCCGAAGAACGCGCGTGGCTCACGAAGCTCTTCGACGATGTAGGTTATGTCGATGTGTTCCGCACGCTCGATCAGCGTCCGGAGCAGTACACGTGGTGGAGCAATCGCGGCCAGGCTTACGCGAAGAACGTCGGGTGGCGTATCGACTATCAGATCGCGACGAAGGAAGTCGCCGCGACCGCGAAGAAGACGTCGGTTTTCCGGGACATCAAGTTCAGCGACCACGCGCCGCTCACGATCGATTACGACTGGAAGATCGCGAAAGCGAAAAAGTGAGCTAGCGCCCGCTCTTCTTGAAGCGTCCCATTCCCGCGTAATTCGGCAACTGATCGGTGGTCTTGCCGAGCGCCTTCGCATACAGCGGCATCATGTCGGGCATGCGCTTCAACAGATCCTGCCTGCGATCCGGCCCGTACGGATGCAGCCAGATGAAGCCGTCATCCGCACGCCGTGTGCCGGAGTCGATCTTGTTCCACAACGTGACGGCCGCGCGCGGATCGTAGCCCGCGCGCGAGGCGATCTCGCTGCCGATCACGTCGGCTTCGGTTTCGTCGGCGGGGGAATAGCGCATCGTCAGCAGTTCATCGCCGATATCGGGCTGCTGCGACGCGTAATTCGAAAAGCCGAAGAGCTGCGGCATGCCGTTCGAGGAAAGCTGCGCCGCCTGCTGCCGGCCGAGCCGCTCGCGCGCATGTTCGCGCAACGCGTGCGCAATCTCGTGGCCGATCATCATGCCGATCTCGTTGTCGTTCAGACGCAGCTTGTCGATGAGCCCGCTGTACACGACGATCTTCCCACCCGGCAGGCACACCATGCGCTCGTCCGGCGACTTGATGACGTTGATCTCCCACTTCCAGTTCTTCGCGCGATCGTTCCATTTGAGCGCGAAAGGAACCTCGTGATTCGCGATATCGCGCACGCGTTTCACGAGCGGGTTGTTATCGGGGAGCAGCGTCTTGTTGCGCTCGGCATCGTGGATGACCTGCGCGTATTCCTCGGCGGCCTGCGCTTCGAGCGTCGCGGGCGCGATCAGGTTGCGAAACAGCGCCGTATTGCCGAAGCGGATCTGATTGTTCTGTGTGCTCTGTGCGGAGTACGGCGGCGGCGTCTTCTGTTCGTCCTGGGCTTGCGCGGACAAAGGCGCGAGCGACGCCCATGTCCATGCGCAAACCAAGGCGCGAAGCTTGAAAGAAACCGTCATCGTTGAGTTCTCCAGGGCGCGATCTTGGGCAACAGTAACATGCCCGGAATGGACAACGCGACGCAGATCATGAAGTACGGAAACCATCCCGTTTCATTCACGATGAAGCCGCTGCCCGCCGCCGCAAAGGTGCGTGGCACGGCCGCGAGGCTCGTGAAGAGCGCGAATTGCGTCGCGGTGTAGCGCGGGTCCGTGGTGCTCGCGATATACGCGGTGAACGTGGCGAGCGTGAGGCCAGTCGCGAAGGTTTCGAAGCCGTACAGCACGGCGAGCGCGGCCGGCGACGGCCCGATTTTCGCGAGCCACGCGAAGCCGAGCGTCGCGATGATCTGAAGCGCGCCGAAGATCCACAGGCCGCGCGCAATGCCGATCTTCACGAGCGCGATCCCGCCGAGCAATCCGCCCGCGATGCTCGCCCAGAACGCGACTGCTTTCGCGATCACGCCGATCTGCGCGAGCGAGAAGCCGACGTCGATGAAGAACTTCGTGGCGAGCGCGGTCGCCATCGTGTCGCCGAGCTTGTACAGAAAGATGAAGCCGAGCACGAGCAACGCCGCGCGCCAGCCGTCGCGCGTGACGAATTCGTGAAACGGCTCGACGATCGCCTCGCGCAGACTCCTCGGCGGCGCGCCGTGAATCTTCGGCTCCTTGACGACGAGCGTCATGATGATGCCCGGCAGCATGAACGCAGCGGTGATCAGAAACACGGTCTTCCACGGCAGGACGGTCGCGAGGATCAGCGACAGCGAACCCGGCACGAGTCCCGCCACTTTGTACGCATTGACGTGCACGGCGTTGCCGAGCCCTTGTTCGGTGTCGGCGAGCAGTTCGCGGCGGTAGGCGTCGATGACGATATCCTGACTCGCGCTGAAGAACGCGACGAGCGCGGCGATCGCGGCGACGGCCCACAGATTCCGCTCAGGCGAGAAGAACCCGAAAGAGCCGATTGCGATCATCGTGAAGACTTGCGTGACGAACATCCAGCCGCGCCGTCTGCCCGGAGTCCAGCCGGGAAAGCGCGGAATGAAGCGGTCCATCAGCGGCGACCAGACGAACTTCCACGTGTACGGAAGCCCGATCAGCGCGAAGAGGCCGATCTCCTTCACGTTGATGTGCGCGGTCGTGAGCCACGCCTGCAACAGGCTGTACAGCGTGAAAAGCGGCAATCCGGATGTGAACCCGAGAAAGACGCAAATGAGGATGCGCTTGTTGAGAAACGCGCGCCATCCGGGATGTTCTTCGTGAGCGGTTAAATCGTGCGCCTCGTGTGGCGTGTCGGGCATGTCGTGTACGGGCAGTGGTCGATGCGTGACGCGCCGGTCGATGTTACCGGCGCTTCACGCGATAGACCGCAAGACTACCACGCAAGTTCGCGCCCCAACGGACCGACTGCCCGTCGTGCAGCACCACGCGATCCAGAATCTCGATACCCACTTCCGGTGCGAGCGCCTCGAAGTCCTTGATCGTGAGCACGCGCACGTTCGGCGTGTTGTGCCACTGAAAGGGCAGCGATTTCGACACCGGCATGCGCCCCTGAATCACCGCGAGCCGATGCTGCCAATAACCGAAATTCGGAAACGACACGATGCACTGTCGGCCGACGCGCACCGTCTCGCGCAGGATCGCGGCGGTCTGGTGAATCGTCTGCAGCGTCTGCGAGAGAATCGCGAAATCGAAGCTGTCGTCTTCGAACAGACGCAGGCCGTCTTCGAGATTCTGCTGGATCACATTCACGCCTTTTTGCGCGCACGCCAGCACGCCGGCATCGTTGATTTCGATGCCGTAGCCCTTCACTTCGAGCTCTTCGCCGAGCAGCGAAAGCAGCGAACCGTCGCCGCAGCCGAGATCGAGCACCGTCGAGCGCGGTTCGACCCAGCGGGCGATCGCCCGAAAGTCCGAGCGCAGCGCGAGGGAATCGAGTGTGTGCTGGTTCATGCGCCGATCTCCGTGGCAATGCGTTCGTAGTAGGCGCGCATGAGATTGTGATAGCGCGCGTCGTCGAGCAGGAAGGCGTCGTGGCCGTGCGGCGCGTCGATTTCGGCGTAGCTCACCGTGCGCTTGTTGTCGAGCAGCGCCTTCACGATTTCGCGCGAGCGCGCGGGCGCGAAACGCCAGTCGGTCGCGAAGCTGGTGATGAGATATTTCGCCTGCGTGTTGGCGAGGGCTTTAGTGAGATCGCCTTCGAAGGCTTTCGCCGGATCGAAATAATCGAGCGCGCGCGTGATGAGCAGATACGTGTTCGCGTCGAAGTATTCGGCGAACTTGTCGGCCTGATAGCGCAGATACGATTCCACTTCGAACTCGACGTCGAAGTTGAAGTTGTATGCGTCGAGCGCGCCTTCGGCACGACGCAGCGCGCGGCCGAATTTCACGGCCATGTCGTCGTCCGACAAATACGTGATGTGGCCGATCATGCGCGCCACGCGCAGGCCGCGACGCGGCTTCACGCCGTGCGCGTAGTAATCGCCGCCGTGGAAGTCGGGATCGGAGAGGATCGCGGAGCGCGCCGTTTCGTTGAACGCGATGTTCTGCGCGGACAGTTTCGGCGTCGACGCCACGACGATGCAATGCGCGAGCCGCTCCGGATACATCGTGCTCCACGCGAGCGCCTGCATGCCGCCGAGGCTGCCGCCCATAACGGCCGCGAAGCGCTCGATGCCGAAGCGGTCGGCGAGTCGCGCCTGCGCGTTCACCCAGTCCTCGACCGTGACGACGGGAAAGCTCGCGCCGTACGGTTTTCCGGTCGCGCCGTCGATGCTCATCGGCCCGGTCGAGCCGAAACACGAGCCGAGATTGTTCACGCCGATGACGAAGAAGCGGTTCGTGTCGAGCGGCTTGCCGGGACCGACCATGTTGTCCCACCAGCCGACGTCTTTCGGGTTATCGGCGTAAATGCCCGCGACGTGATGCGACGCGTTCAACGCGTGGCACACGAGCACGGCGTTCGATCGCGCGGCGTTCAGCTCGCCATAGGTTTCGACGACGAGTTCGTAGTCGCCGAGCGACGAGCCGTTCTGCATCTTGAGCGGCTCGGCGAAGCGAAGTGTTTGGGGAGTGACGATGCCGATCGATTCCATTCATTCCGCCTTTGACCAAGCGGCTAAACGGTGTCGGCGATGCGCTGCCTGGAGAATCGAGCGCGGCTGACGACCTCTTTAGCCGCATTTATAGTGAACGCCCGTGAATAATCACTGAAGTTCGCGCGCCCGCAATCGAGTCAGCAAATCGGCGCGCTGTTCATGTTCGAGAAATTCTCGTTAGTGGTGAAGTATAGCGGAAAACGTCATAACGCCGCCGCCTGGCCGCGTGCTGGATGGCCTGTGCAAAGGCCTCGCGTCAGACCGTGTGTGCGTGACGCAGCGCGCGCAGCCGGTATGCGGCGGCGAGCACGGCCACGCCATAGGCGATGGCATACACGCCGACGAGCCAGACCAGCGAAATCGCGCCAGCGACCGGATAACAGAAAACGATGACACCGATCGCGATGGACAGCAGACCGGACACGCCGATGAGCCCGCGATGGCTATTGCTTGCGTGATGCTGAATGGCATAAGTCACTTCGGTTAGGCCGGTCAAGACGGCCCAGACGGAAATGATCGCGACGAAGGCGATCGCGGTGAGGGCCGGTAAGCACAGCGCGACGAGACCGGCTACCACGCCCACGACGCCGGAAAGAACGAAGGTCCAGCGTCGCGACTGGCTGCGAATGCCGTAGGTGAGCGCGAACAGACCATCCACGACGGCATACGCGCCCCACACAATGGCAAGCGACGCGAGCGTCGCGCCTGGCCACGCGAACGCCAGAATGCCGAATAGAATGGCCAGAATGCCGCGATAGGCGAGCCAGCCCCATTGCGCGTGACTCAGGTCGACGTGCAGCGGCTTGAGGATGGATGAACTCATGAGGTGAAGCTCCTTTCGATGATGTGCCACGCTGAGCATCGGCACAGGAAGCCGATGCCGGACACGTAAGTTTTGCTTCGCTGAGCTTAGCATCCGAAAGAGGCGATCCGCTTCGGCACCCGTGCCTCGATCATGCCAATTTTTGTCGCGGTAACGAATATGCGCCGGGCTCGGACCGTGGTCGGAACGTGCCGGTCAACGGCTGGTCGATGCGCCGCGTAGTAATCTTCCCCCGAACACCCTCACGCGATGCCTATTTCGACTCTTACGCGCCCTTGAAGGCCCCGCCGCGCAAACCGAGCGTCAGCGCGCGCAGCGAACGCACCGTGCGATCCACGTAATGCGGCCGCCCCGCGCCGGGCTTGCGAATTGACAAACCGCCGCTCGACGTTTTCGCGACCGGCAGATGCCCGACGATCCACACCGTGCGAATCCCGAGCCGCCGATAAGACTTCAGATGCCCGCGCGTATCCTCGACGAGAATCGCGTCTTCAAGGCGCACGTGCGCGCGGCGCATCGCATGGCGGAGCATCGGCGCATCGGGCTTGGCGCGCCAGTGGTTGCCCGCGCGCATGTCTTCGATCGCGATCACGCGCTCGAACAGCTTCGCGATGCCCAGTTCCGCGAGCACGGTGCGCGCGTAGAGTGTCGGCGCGTTGGTGAGCACGATCTTGCGTCCGGGCAGCGCGCGCAGCATCCGCGTAAGACCGCGTTCGGCGCGCAGCATCGACGGCAGATCGGCGAAGGTGTGCACTTCGCGCAGAAAGTCGGCCGGATCGACGCCGTGATGCCGCACGAGCCCGAGCAGCGTCGCGCCGTAACGCACCGTGTAGCCGACGCGCAGCCGGTTCGCCTCGTCGACGTCGACGTTAAGGCGATCCATGATGTACTGCGTCATGCCGCGATTGATCGCCGGGAAAACAGCGTGCGACGCGTGATGCAGCGTGTTGTCGAGATCGAAGAGCCAGACGGGGCCGCGTGTCTTGACGCGGCGTTGGCGGGACGGGCGATGCGCGGTCATGTGGGAAAACGCCCGCGCATTGGCGGGCGTTGGAGAAGCGGGAGAAAGCTCAATGCGAGCGGATCATCGTGCCGAACGGCTGCTCGGTCAGGATTTCGAGCAACACCGAATGTTCGATGCGGCCATCGATGATATGCACCGAGCGCACGCCGCTCTTCGCGGCATCGAGCGCGGATGAGATCTTCGGCAGCATGCCGCCCGAAATGGTGCCGTCGGCGAACAGGGCGTCGATCTCGCGCGCGGAAAGGTCGGTGAGCAGATTGCCTTCCTTGTCCATCACGCCGGGGATGTTCGTCATCATGACGAGCTTTTCCGCGTTCAGCACGACGGCGAGCTTGCCCGCGACGAGATCCGCGTTGATGTTGTACGAGAGGCCGTCTTCGCCGAAGCCGATGGGCGAGATGACCGGAATGAACGCGTCGTCCTGCAGCGCCTTCACGACCGCCGGGTTGATCGCCTCGACTTCGCCAACCTGGCCGATGTCGATGAACTGGCCCGGATTATCGCGGTCCGGCATCAGCAGCTTGCGCGCGTGGATGAGGCCGCCGTCCTTGCCGGTCAGACCGACCGCGTGGCCGCCGAAGTGATTGATCAGCGTGACGATGTCTTGCTGCACCTCGCCGCCGAGCACCCATTCGACGACTTCCATGGTCTCTTCGTCGGTGACGCGCATGCCTTGAATGAAGGTGCCTTGCTTGCCGATTTTCTTCAGCGCCTGGTCGATCTGCGGGCCGCCGCCGTGCACGATCACCGGATTGATGCCGACGAGTTTCAGCAGAATGACGTCGCGCGCGAAGCCTTGCTTCAGGCGCTCTTCAGTCATGGCATTGCCGCCGTATTTGATCACGACCGTCTTGCCGTGATACTGACGGATGTAGGGCAGCGCCTCGGCCAGGATTTCAGCCTTCAGGGTAGGCGCGATTTGCGTGAGGTCGGGTAGCTCGGACATGGCGGCAACTGAGGCGAGGAGCGTTTAAACACGCCGAATTGTACAGGACCGACGCATCGCGGCAGGACGAATTGCCGCGCTCGCGCCACGTTTTCCGGCAGGCGTGCCGGCATGCGATCATCGTTTCGACAGATTGATGACAAGATGATGAACCCATCCCCGAAAACGAACGAGACCGAAGCGCCGGGCGCGCAAGTTTGCGAACGCTGCGGCGCTGCGTTTCGCTGCGGCATGCTCGCGGGCGATTCGTCCTGCTGGTGCGCGTCGTTGCCAGCGTTGCCCGCCGAGCGCTTGCGGCCCGGCATGCGCTGTCTGTGTCCAGCCTGTCTCGTCGCACAAGCCAGCCGCGCGGATTAGCGGATCGGCGGATCGCGTGACGCGGCCGTTTCGCGCGGCGAGGTGCGACAAATCGCGCCAGATGCCGCAGGCGGGATGCAAACAGGATAATGTCGCACGAAGCGCGCATGCGCGGTCACGCACTCATTCAGATGCATCGCATAACCAATACCGGACGGGTCAATCTCGGTCATCTCTTCTGGCTTCGCTCGCTCGCGATCATCGGCCAGCTGACGACCATCGCCGTCGTGCAGATCGTTTTCGGCGCCAAGCTTCCGCTGCCGGCGATGCTGCTCGTCATCGCGCTGGAAATGGCCTTCAACGGCCTCACGTGGATGCGCGTCGCGCGGGCGCGGCCGGAGAGCAATCTCGAACTGTTCGGGCAAATGCTGGTCGACCTCGGGGCGCTTTCGGCGCTCCTGTTCCTGTCCGGCGGCGCGACCAATCCGTTCGTCACGCTTTATCTGCCGTCGCTCGCGATCGCCGCCGCCGTCCTGCCGTGGACGATGATGACCTGTCTCGCGCTCTTCGCCGTCGCCTGTTACGCGCTGCTCAGCTTCAACTACGTGCCGCTCAATATCGAGAATCCGGCCAATCTTTTCGACTATTTCCGCACCGGCCTGTGGGTCAACTTCATGGTGAGCGTCGGGCTGATCGGCTGGTTCGTCGCGCGCATGTCGCGGGCGCTGCGTGTGCGCGACGCCGCGCTCGCCGACGCCCAGCAACGTCACCTTCGCGATGAACGGGCCGTCGCGCTCGGCGTGCAGGCGGCGACCGTCGCGCACGAGATGGGCACGCCGCTTTCGACCATCGCGATGCTGTCGGAGGAATTGCGCGACTCCGCCGCGCACGACCGCAATCTCGCGCCATACGCGGCCGATTTCGAACTGCTCGAACAGCAAATGGCGCTTTGCACTTCCGCGCTCGCGCGCCTGCGTAGCCGCGCGACGGGACCGTCGAGCCGCCAGGCGCTAGATGAATGGTTGTCGAGTTTCATCGACCAATGGCGTCTGCGGCATCCGCAGGTGAAATTCGCGCAGATCGACCGGACGCCCGCCGATGCGTCGATCGAAGATGCGGTCGCCGTCGGGCAGATTCTCACGATCCTGCTCGACAACGCCGCGCGCGCGAGCAGCGAATCGGTGACGCTGCAGGCGTCGGCGGAGACCATCGACAAACTGGATTACGTGCGCTTTTACGTGTGCGATCGAGGCCCGGGCATTCCGCCCGCGTTGCGCGGCGCGCTCGGCGCGGCGCCGGTCGACAGCACGCAAGGCGGACATGGCGTTGGGCTTTACCTGGCATTCGCGGCGGCGGCGCGGCTCGGCGGTTCGATCGAACTGACCGACGGCAAGCCGCGCGGCACCTGCGCGGTGTTGCGTCTGCCGAACCGCGGCGCGGTCGCGAGGCCGGGGCAAAGCGCGAAAACTGAACGAAGCGGCGCGGCCTGAACTTGAACTCAGGCGCACGCGATCGGCATTACGGAGAATAAAACTTATGAGCGATACCAACTTTCTGATCATCGACGACGACGAAGTCTTTGCCGGCATTCTCGCCCGCGGCCTCACGCGGCGCGGTTTCACGCCGCATCAGGCACACGACGCCGACGAAGCGCTGAAGCTCGCCAATCTGCACAAATTCGGCATGGTCACGGTCGACTTGCATCTCGGCAACGATTCCGGTCTGCGCCTCGTCGCGCCGCTGCGCGACCTGCAACCTGACGCGCGCATTCTGGTGCTGACCGGCTACGCGAGCATCGCGACCGCCGTGCAGGCAGTGAAGGACGGCGCGGATAACTACCTCGCGAAACCGGCGAACGTCGAGTCGATTCTTTCCGCCCTCCACGAACAGGCGAGCGAGCAGACGGCCGAGGAAGCGATCGAGAATCCGACGCTGCTCTCGGTCGCGCGGCTCGAATGGGAGCACATTCAACGCGCGCTCGCGGAGAACAACGGCAATATTTCGGCGACGGCGCGCGCGCTGAACATGCATCGGCGCACGTTGCAGCGCAAGCTGGCGAAGAAGCCAGTGCGGCAGTAAGACGGAACACGCCCGGGCGAAGCTCGGGCGTCGATTTGGTATCGACGGGAAAGGGCGACGACCGACGCGCGAAGAATACGCATCGACGCAAAAACGGGCGCCCAAAAAAGAACCGCCCAAGCCGGGTGGCCAAGGGCGGGAATCGGAGAGTTGCAACATGCGCTTACATGAAACACGCATGTAAGAAGCATACGTCGCTCGCTTGCGCCCCCGAATAAGAAAATTCCCAATTAGGAATTCGCTTACTTTGTCTGCTTTTTAGCAGCAATCTACGGATTTCTTTCAGACTCGCTTTCACACGTCTTTCGTCCACATTCCACGGTTCATTTCCACGCCGTTATCTCCTTCATACGAGCTCAAGAAACCCGAAACGAGCGCCGTAAAGCCTCTGTGCGCGAATCGGAGTTTGCGCCGCGCCGTTCGCAGGCGTCGTCTGCGGGGCGTGCAAGAGGAGACATCGATGAAATGGTTTGACCGCCTGTCCGTGCTCAGCAAGCTGTTGCTGTCTTTCGCGGTGGTGATCCTGTTTACCGCCTGCGTGGGCGCCACCGGCGTGGTTTCGCTCGCGAAAATGCACAGCTTGATCGAGGAGATCGGCGACCGTCACATGGACGGCCTCTACTGGGTCGAGGAAATCAACAAGCACAAGCTCAACACGGACCTCGCCGCCGCCAATCTCACCTTCGCCGACGATGCCGGCAAGGAGAAGCTGAAGGAAGGCATGGCCGGCTCGCTCGACAACATGCACCGCGCGTTCGAGCGCATGCGCCCGACGTTGCGCTCCGCCGAAGGCATCGCGCTCTACGATGCGGCGAGCAAGTCCGTCACCGCGTGGGAAGACATCGTGCTGATGCAGATGGGCAAGAAAGCCATGCCGATCGATGTCGACCAGATGGGCCTCATCGCGCGCGCGATCGCCGCGAGCGAGACGGCCCGCGATTCGCTGGAACGTCTCGCCGACTTCAAACGCGCGCGCGCGACCGAGGCGCGCAACAACGCGGCATCGGAATATGAAACGATGCGCGTCGTCATGCTCGCGCTCGTGTTCGGCGCGATGGTCGCGGGCGCGCTGCTCGCGGTGCTGATCGGCCGGCGTCTGTCCGCGCAACTCGGCGGCGAGCCGGCATACGCGGCGGATATTGCCGACCGCATCGCGCGCGGCGACCTGACGGCGCGCGTCGCCACGCGTCCCGGCGACGACAGCAGCATGCTCGCGAGCCTCGGCAACATGAGCGCGAAACTCGCGGATATCGTCGGCGGGATTCGGCATTCGAGCGATTCGATCCTGTATGCATCGCGCGAAATTGCCCAGGGCAACACCGACTTGTCGCAGCGCACGGAAGAGCAGGCGGCGTCGCTGGAGGAAACCGCGTCGAGCATGGAGCAGCTCACGCAGACCGTGCGTCAGAACGCGAGCAACGCGGACGAGGCGAACGGGCTCGCGCGCGGCGCGTCGGAGGTGTCGGCGCGCGGCAGCGAACTCGTCGGCGAGGTCGTGGACAATATGCGCGAACTGGCGTCCGGCTCGAAGCGCATGACGGACATCATCGCCGTGATCGAGGGCATCGCGTTCCAGACCAACATTCTCGCGCTTAACGCCGCCGTGGAAGCGGCGCGCGCGGGCGAGGAAGGGCGCGGCTTCGCGGTGGTCGCGGGCGAAGTGCGCTCGCTCGCGCAGCGCAGCGCGATGTCGGCGAAGGAAATCAAGGAGCTGATCGAGGCGTCCACGGCACGCGTGGACAGCGGCGCGGCGCTTGCCGAGCGCGCCGGCGCGACGATGGCCGAAGTCACGCATGCCGTGCAGCGCGTGACGGCCATCATGGCGCAGATTTCGTCCGCCTCGCATGAGCAGAGCACGGGCATCGAGCAGGTGAACCGCGCGGTCGCGCAGATGGACGAGGTGACGCAACAGAACGCGGCGCTCGTCGAGCAGGCCGCCGCCGCCGCGGGCGCGATGGCCGATCAGGCCGAGCAGTTGAAGAGCGCGGTCGCGGTTTTCGAGCTGGAGCGGGGCGTCTGAAGGGCGGGAAAAGTGTGACACGTCGCGGGCATGCGACGCTCAAACGGTCGTAATATCGGCTCGCTTGCCACCCGAGAGCCCGCTCCGTACACTCGCGCCTGATTTTTTTCAGATCGAGCGCGCCGCGCGGACGGCGCCTCACCGCCGCCAAGGAGCCCCGCCGATGTCCGATTCCTATTTCCCGCGCTGGCCAGTCCAGCCGGACGCCCAGGAGGGTCGCGTCGTCGCGCCCGACGAACGCCTCGCCTGGCCGCAGATGATCGCGATGGGCATTCAGCACGTCGTCGCCATGTTCGGCTCGACCGTGCTCGCGCCGCTTTTGATGGGCTTCGATCCCAATCTGTGCATCTTCATGTCGGGCATCGGCACGTTGTTGTTCTTCGTGCTGGTGGGCGGGCGCGTGCCGAGTTATCTCGGTTCGAGCTTCGCGTTCATCGGCCTCGTGATCGCGGTCACGGGATACGGCGGCCACGGCCCGAACTTGAATATTGCTGTGGCGCTCGGCGGGATCATCGCGTGCGGCGTGGCTTACACGATCATCGGACTGATCGTCGCGGCGGTCGGCACGAAGTGGATCGAAGCGCTGATGCCGCCGGTCGTCACGGGCGCGATCGTCTGCGTGATCGGCCTGAATCTCGCGCCGATCGCCGTGAAGGGCGTGATGGGCAGCAGCTTCGAATCGTGGATGGCGCTCGCTACCGTGCTGTGCGTGGGCGGCGTCGCGGTGTTCGCGCGCGGGATGGCGCAGCGCCTTCTGATCCTGATCGGCCTCGCGATCGCGTACCTCATTTATGCGGCGCTGACCAACGGCATGGGCATGGGCAAGCCGATCGATTTTTCGATCGTCGCGAACGCCGCGTGGTTCGGCATGCCGCACTTTACCGCGCCCGTGTTCGAAGCCCCGGCGATGACGCTGATCGCGCCGGTCGCGATCATTCTCGTTGCGGAGAATCTCGGACACATCAAGGCCGTCGGCGCGATGACGGGCAAGAGCCTCGATAAATACATCGGGCGCGCGTTCATCGGCGACGGGCTGGCGACGATCGCCTCCGGTTTCGCTGGCGGCACGGGCGTGACGACGTATGCCGAAAACATCGGCGTGATGGCCGTCACGAAGATCTACTCGACGCTCGTATTCGTGATCGCGGCGCTGTTCGCCATCATCCTCGGTTTCTCGCCGAAATTCGGCGCGGTCATCCAGACGATTCCAGGGCCGGTTCTCGGCGGCGTGTCTATCGTCGTGTTCGGGCTGATCGCGGTGACGGGCGCGCGGATCTGGGTCGTCAACAAGGTGAACTTCTCGGACAACCGCAATCTGATCGTCGCGGCCGTCACGCTCGTGCTCGGCACCGGCGATTTCACGCTGAAGCTCGGCGGTTTTGCGCTGGGCGGCATCGGGACGGCGACGTTCGGCGCCATCATTTTTTATGCCTTGTTGCGCAGGCGCGGAGCGGGCGTAGTTTGATGCCCTACACCAGCCTTTCCAGACTTTCTCCCGCTTCTTAGCAAGCACTTCCTGATACCAACTGACGCGGCTCATCGGTGTGCCGCGTCAGGCAACTATTCGCCCGCATTTCGCCGAAGTCTTTCGGACTTTTCCGGTATGGCGTTTTAAAAGCTGTCGCTAGAGTCTGCGCTCGGCGTCGGATTCATGACGTCGTAGCGAGGTGATAGCAGCGAATAATTAATCTGGAATGCAAATTAATATGAGTATGTGGAGACAGGTTTTCGAGCGTCACCCGGCGGCGTCAACAATGTCGTAGCGATCGGGTGGGAGGCGAACACCGACGCGCGTTCGTGCTCGCGTCGAGACAGTCCCGTAGTTGAACTGGACACGTCTCGCCTTCTTACAGATAGCTCCGTCATATGAGTTGTGTTGCCGATATAGATTGACATTGTATTTAGTCCGTATAACGAAGTAACCATATAGTCCAATTTAGATAAATCGCGCACCGAAAACTTACACGGCGCGCGGGTGAAACCTAAATAACCGCCAAAAGGCTCGAAAATGAAAAAGAACTTGCGTCCGAGGGTCGATGCGCTCAGGTCGTATCGGTGGAATCAAAATGCGATTAGCCGTGCTGCGCGTATCGTGGTGGCGCTGTTGTCGCTAGGAGGCGTGGTCGTTGCAAACTCGGCCCACGCGCAGCAAAAAATCGTGGAAGGCAACGGAGCTACGGCCAACACGCAACCGGGCGCCGATCCCAATCACGGCGTCGCCCTCGGCCCCAACGCACACGCTGATTCGACCTCGAAGAAGGGTTCGTCGCCGATAGCCATCGGTCCTTACGCCAACGCGAGCGGTCAGGGCTCGCAGGTCGCCATTGGCGATATGGCAACCGCGAGCGGCACCAACTCGATCGCCATCGGCGGCAATCCCTACAAGAACGGCACGGCCGCGACGGGCGACTATTCGGTGTCGATCGGTTCTTCGTCGAACGCGTCGGGCTATGGCTCGTTCGCATTTGGCGGCGACGGCACCTCGGGCGCGAAAGCCTCAGGCAAATACTCGATGGCGTTCGGCCCGCAATCGGTCGCTTCGGCGGAAAACGCCCTGGCGTTCGGAAGCGGCGCGTCGTCCACCGGGACGTCCGCGGTCGCGTTCGGCGTGAACGCCGCGGCCGGGGCGGAAAACGCGCTCGCGTTCGGCACCGGCGCGCAGGCCAGCAATGCGGGCGACGTCGCGATCGGCGCGAACAGCACCGCGGCCGCGGCAGTCGCGACGAAATCCGTCAAGATCAACGGCGCGACCTACGGCTTCAGCGGCACTGCGCCGACGAGCACCGTGAGCATTGGCAGCGCGGGCGAAGAGCGCACGCTGACGAACGTCGCGGCGGGCCGCATCAGCGCTTCGAGCACCGACGCCGTCAACGGCTCGCAACTGAACGCGACCAATCTCGCGCTCGCGGCGGAAGACTTCAAGGTGAACACGTTTGGTAGCGGCGTCGCGACGGCGCTGGGCGGCGGCGCGGCCTTCGATCCATCGACGGGCGCAATGAGCGCGCCGATGTACGGCGTCTACGGCCAGACGTACAGCGACGTCGGCGGTGCGCTCACCGCGTTGCAGCGCTTCGCCCCGGTTCAGTACTCGAGCGCGAATGCGCCCACCACCGGTCTCGGCGATGGCGCGCCGGTCTCGAACGACGTCACGCTGGTCGGCGCGGACGCAAACGCGCCGGTCTCGCTGCACAACGTGGCTGAGGGCGTGGACGCGACCGATGCGGTCAACGTCGCGCAACTCACGCAAGCGATCAACACCGCGGTCGTGAACGTGCTGCCCATTACCCCGACGGCATGGGTGGACAGCAATCCGGCGAACTACACGGTACCGGTTGCCACCGGCACGGACGCCCTCGCGGTCGGCAGCGCGAGCGTCGCGACCGGACAGTCGAGCACGGCGGTCGGCACGGGCAGCACCGCGTCGGGACAGTCGAGCACGGCCATCGGCAGCGGTTCAAATGCAAGCGCCGACAATTCCGTCGCGCTGGGCGCGAACTCCGTCGCGAACGAGGCGAACACCGCGTCGGTCGGCTCGGCGGGCAACGAGCGCCGCGTCACCAATGTCGCGCCGGGCGTGAACGGGACGGATGCCGTCAACGTGAACCAGATGAACGCGGGTCTCGGGCACGTTCAGAATCAGGTGAACAACCTCCAGACGCAGGTGAACGACAACCTCAAGAAGTCGTACGGCGGCACGGCCGCGGCCATCGCGATCGCCGGTCTGCGCTATGACGACCGTCCGGGCAAGATCTCGGCGGGCGTTGCGTCCGGCTGGTATCACAATCAGATGGGCCTCGCGCTCGGCATCGGCGGGACCTCGAACGATGGCGTGTGGCGGGTCAATGGCGGCCTCACGATGTCGCCGACGCTGTCGTCGCCGGATGTTGGCGGCGCGGTCGGCGTCACTTACACGTTCAACTGATCGAGCTTCGGGCGCGCGAGGCAACCCGCGCGCCCGACGTCGTTTGGCTCGCACTCACACTCACGCCCCCGTTCCCCGCTTCCGGTTCACGATCGCGGTCTCCGAAAGATCGACCTCGCGCATCAGCTTGTTCAAGGTTTCATCGTTGATGTGCTGCAGGGAACGTAGCCTCAGCAATTCCGCCCGCTCGGCCCGCAACGCGGCCATCTTGAGCCGCGTCTCCACCATTTCGCTTTTCTTCGCGGCCTTGCGCGGCGCTTCTTCATCGCCGAGCGATTCCAGCCGTCTGCGATACATGGCCATCACGCGCGCGGTCGAGTCGGCGCAGCGCGCGGACGCGGCTTCATCCATTTGTTCGATGAGTTCGTCGTGCGTGTCGTCGATCGCGCGGATCGCGGCCTGCGCCGCGCGCCTACGCGCCACGCGCTCTTCCGCCGCGTGCGGGTTCTTCTCGCGCTCGATGCCGCGCAGCATCAGCGGCAAGCCGACCACCGCGATCAGCAGCGACACCAGAATCACCGCCGATGCGATGAAAATCGCCAGATCGCGCCCGGCGAGCGTTTCCGGCAGCGACAGCACGCCCGCGAGCGTCACGGCGCCGCGCACGCCGCCGATGGTCGTCAGCGCGAGCGTGCGAAAACCGGGCGCGGCGCTGTCGAGGCCGCGCTTGGCCGTCTTGCGCGCCGCGAACCAGCGCAGCGAATACACCCACGCGAAGCGTAAGGCGTAAAGCGCGATCAACGTCGCGAACACATAGCCGATCAACAGGCCGACCTGCGCGTTGCTGTCGTGATGCGCCTCGATCAGCGCCCGCCCGAGAATGTGCGGAAACTGCAGCCCGAGCAGGATGAACACCATGCCGTTGAAGACGAACTCGATCATCGTCCAGGTGCTAGTCATGCGCACGCGCACCGCGCTCGGAATACCTTCGCGCAGGCTCTGGATGTTCATCATCATGCCCGCCGAAACCGCCGCCAGAATTCCCGAGCAGCCCACATGCTCGGCCACGACATAGGCCGCGAACGGAATCAGAATCGTGAGAATGACGCCCGCCGCGGGATCGTCGTCGTCGGAAAATTTCAGCAGACGCGAGGGAATCTCGGTCACGGCCCAACTGATCGCCGCGCCGATCACGAGGCCGCCCGCCGCGATGATGAAAAAACTGATCGTCGCGTCGCGCAGCGAGAACACGCCCGTCAGCGCGGCCGCGATCGCGAACTTCAGCGCGACGAGGCCCGACGCGTCGTTCATCAACGCTTCGCCTTCGAGAATGTGCATCAGGTTCGCGGGAATCCGGTTGCGTCCGGCGATGCCCGTCAGCGCGACGGCGTCGGTCGGCGAGAGCACGGCAGCTAGCGCGAAGGCGATGGGCAGCGGCATCGCCGGAATCATCGCGTGCAGGAAGTAGCCGAGCGCGCCGACGGTGATGAACACGAGCCCGAGCGCGAGCATCAGGATCGCGCGGCGCTGCATGTAGAGCTCGCGCTTCGGAATGCGCCAGCCGTCCGCGAAAAGCAGCGGCGGGATGAACAGCAACATGAAAAGCTCGGGATCGAACGTGACATGTAGCGCGAAGCCCGGCCACGCAAGGCACGCGCCGATCGCGATCTGGATGAGCGGCAGCGGCAGCTTGAACGGAAGCAGGCTCACGCCGAGTCCCGAGAGCGCGACAGCCAGCAAAAGAATGAGGACGGTGAAAGTGATTTCCATGTGTGCGCTACTGCACGACGGCGCGCGACGGGCGCGAGCGGCCGGCGCACACGGCGTCTAGCATTGATTCGAGGAGCCGAAAGTTTAGCCCGTGTGTGCTAAGGAGGCAGCGATGGCGGCTTCGGCTTATCGCACCATGACGGTGCGCATGCACGTGGAATCGCCTGTCGGCGGTGCACGCGGGACGCAAAAGACCGGCTGGGCGCAGCGCGCTCTGCGCATGGAGCTTGCTTTACCGAAAGCCACGGGACGGAGAGACTCCCGGCGAGATCACCGAGGGCGGTTCTTATGAAAACGGTATGGCACGGGTCCGGCGCGGGTCCGCGGAGCATGAAGCAATCGAGCGCGATTCGCCGGGGCGCTCGGGCGAGGGTATCGGCATGATGATCGCAAATCCCGAGAAGACGACGGTTTCCGCGCGCAGCTTCGAGCTAGGCGTGACATCGGGCTTCGATCGCTATTCGGTCGAACATGGCGAGTGGACGCTATCGAGCGTCTTTCAGCCGGTTTTCAGTTTGTCGCACATGCGCGCGGTCGGATACGAGGGCTTGTTGCGCGCGCACGATGCGCTCGATCGCCCGGTATCGCCGCTCGATGTGTTCGGGCAGGCATCGCGCGTCGGCGAAGCGTTGCAGATCGACCGGCTCGCGCAGGCGCTGCATCTCGAAAACTTCAAGATGCTCGGCGCGAAAGACGAATGGCTCTTTCTCAACGTGCATCCGGGCGCGCTGACCGAGCCGTATCACGCGGCCGCGTTGCTCGCGAATCTGAAGCGCCTGAACCTGGAACCGCGCCGCGTCGTGCTGGAAGTGCTGGAGCAGAGCGCGGAAGATATCGAGCGGCTCGCGCTCACGGTGCAGCAGTTTCGCGATCACGGTTTTCTCATCGCGCTCGACGATTTCGGCGCGGGCCACACGAATATCGAGCGCATCTGGCAGCTCGATCCGGACATCGTCAAACTCGACCGCGTGATGCTTTCGCACGCCGGCCATAACGTGCACGCGCCGCTGTCCGCGCGCTCGCTCAAGCAGCGGCAGAACATGGAAGCGGTGCTGTCGGGGATCGTGTCGCTGCTGCACGAGGCGGGCAAGCTCGTGCTGATCGAAGGCGTCGAGACCGAGCACGAAGCGCAACTCGCGCTCGCGAGCGGCGCGGATTTCGTGCAGGGCTTTTTCTTCGCGCGGCCGCATCCCGGTCTCGCGGACAGCGTGCACGCGCAGAACGTGATCGGCGAACTGACCGAGCGTTACCGGTTGCAGACCGAAGCACGCGAACGGCGCGTGGCGACGCGGCTTCAGCCGTATATCCGCGCGTTCGAGCGTGCGGCCGAGCGGCTCGCGGCGGGCGAGCCGCTCGAAGAAGTGTGCTGGAATTTCCTCGCGCTCGATAACGCCGCGCGCTGCTTCCTGCTCGATCAGAACGGCAGGCAGGCCGGCCGCAACGTCGTGCTGCGCGCCGACCGCGCCGCGCACGAGGCGCGCTTTCTGCCGCTCATCGACGCGCAGGGCGCGAACTGGCTGCGCCGTCCGTATTTCCGCGCGGCGCTCGGCGATCCCGAACGCGTGCATGTGACGAAGCCGTATCTGTCGATCAACGAGGCGATGCCGTGCGTCACGCTCTCCGTGGAAACGCGCGCGCAGGGCAAGCGCTGCGTGCTGTGCGGCGACGTCGACTGGTTGCCCGACGACGCCGCCGACTGATCGCGACGCGCTACTTCGCGACCACGACCGGAATCCCCTTCAGCGATGCCGCGCCCTTCATCGAATCGATGGAGGCGCGCACCGCATCGCCCGTCGCCGCTTCGATACCGATGCGCGCCGCGATGTCGCGTTCGCCGCGCTTGACCATCGCGACGTTCGCGAGCTTCACGTGACCGTAGCCGCGCACGCGTTCGAACAGCGCGGCGAGCGCCTGCACGTCGTTCGCGCGGCCGGGGTTCATCTGGGCCAAAGCGCGCGTCATCGTGATCTCGAAGTCGTCGGCGAGCTGGCGCTCCATGCGCCGTTCGAGCGTCTTGCCGAAGACGTCGAGCGCCGTGCCGCGCAGCGCGCGAATTTTTGCGAGACCGCCGAGCACGGGCCACATCCACTGGCCGAAGACCTTCTTCTTCGGCGCGCCATGCGATAGCGCGGGCGGCGCGAGGTTGAACTTCACCGTATAGCTTTCGCCCGCCGCGCCTTCGAACTGCGCGCCGAGCGCGGCGCGGAACGCCGGGTCCGCGTGCAGGCGCGCGACTTCGTATTCGTCCTTCACGGCGAGCAGCTTGTAGAACGAAATCGCGATGGCGCGCGCGATGGCCTCGTTGCCCGCCGCCGCGTTCACCAGCTTGCGATAACGCGCGACATACTTCGCGCCGCCATACGCGAGCAGACGTTCCTCGCGATCGCGGATCAGTTCCGGCAACGACATCTGATCCATCGTGACGCGCTTGGCCAGTACCTGGGCCGTCAGCGCTTCGAGTGCGGCCATGTCAACCGCCGCGAGACGGCCGATGGAAAACGCCAGCTTGTTCGCCGCGACCGCGACGTTGTTCAGCTCGATCGCCCGCATCAGCGCCGCGAGCGACAGCGGCACGAGGCCGAGTTGCCACGCGAAGCCGAGCATCAGAATGTTCGCGCCGATGGTATCGCCGAGAAAACGCTGCGCCAGCGCCTGCGCGTCGCAACTGCGCATGGCGTCGTGCGCGCCGGGGCCGGCCGCGTGACGCATTTTGTCGAGCAACGCATCCGCATGAAGATTCGCCTCGGGGTTCTGCACGAAACTCGCGTTCGGAATCGCGTGCGTGTTCACGACGATCTTCGTGCGATCGTGCCGCACCGTTTGCAGCGCTTCCGGGCTCGCGCCGACGACCATGTCGCACGCGAGCAGCAAATCCGCCTGCTGCGTGTCGATGCGCACCTGATTGAGCAGCGCGTCCGTTGCGGCGAAACGCACGAACGACAGCACCGAGCCGCCTTTCTGCGCGAAGCCCATGAAATCGAGCACCGACGCGCTTTTGCCTTCCAGATGCGCCGCCATGCTGATGAGCGCGCCGACCGTCACGACGCCCGTGCCGCCGACGCCCGTCACGAGGATGTCGTACGGCGCGTTGTCGAGCCGACCTTGCGGCGGCGGCAGCGCATCGACGCGGCGCGCGAGTTCGGCGGGATCGAACGCGTGGCCTTCGGCCTTCTTGAGCTTCGCGCCTTCGACCGTGACGAAGCTCGGACAGAAGCCGTTCACGCAGGAATAATCCTTGTTGCACGACGACTGATCGATGCGGCGCTTGCGTCCCAGTTCCGTTTCGACCGGCTCGACGGACAGGCAATTCGACTGCACGCCGCAATCGCCGCAGCCTTCGCACACGGCTTCGTTGATGAAGAGACGCTTGTCCGGATCGGGAAACTCGCCTTTCTTGCGGCGACGGCGCTTCTCGGCGGCGCACGTCTGATCGTAGATCAGCACGGTGACGCCCGGCGTATCGCGCAGACGGCGCTGCACGTCGTCCAGTTCGCCGCGATGATGAAACGTCGTGCCGCGCGGAAACTGATCTTCGTGACCGATGTATTTCTCCGGCTCGTCGCTCACGACCACGAGCAGCGCGATGCCTTCCGCTTCAACCTGCCGCGCGATCTGCGGCACGGAAATACTGCCGTCGACGGGCTGGCCGCCCGTCATCGCGACGGCGTCGTTATACAGAATCTTGTACGTGATGTTCGTCTTCGCGGCGACCGCCTGACGAATCGCGAGAATGCCCGAATGAAAGTACGTGCCGTCGCCGAGATTCTGGAAGACGTGCGGCGTTTTCGTGAACATCGAATGGGAAGCCCAGTCGACGCCTTCGCCGCCCATCTGGATCAAACCGGTGGTGTCGCGCTCCATCCACGACGCCATGAAGTGACAGCCGATGCCCGCCTGCGCGACGGAACCTTCCGGCACTTTCGTCGACGTATTGTGCGGGCAGCCCGAGCAGAAATAGGGCGTGCGCTTCACGGCATCGGCGACATTCGAGAGGATGCGCGGCGCGACGAGATCGACCACCTTGTCGCGGCGATCGAGCGCCGGCTTGTGACGCGCGAGCCAGTCCGCGAACACCGGCAGCACGCGCGACGGACGCAATTCGCCGAGCGCGGAAAGTAGCTGCGCGCCGTCGCGGGCGTTCTTGCCGATCACGATCGGACGCGCGCCGTCGACGCGGTTGTACAAATGATCTTTGATCTGCTGCTCGATGACCGGCCCTTTTTCCTCGATCACGAGCACTTCGGAGAGGCCATCGACGAACGTTTCCAGCCGCGTCGTTTCGAGCGGATACGACAGCCCGACCTTGTAGATGCGCACGCCGGCGGCATCGAGATCGGCGACGGTGAGATCGAGGCGGCGCAGCGCTTCCATCAAATCGAGATGCGCCTTGCCGCACGTCACGATGCCGACGTTCGCGCGCGGGCTCGGCGCGATCCATTTGTCGATGCTGTTCACGCGCGCGAAGTGGCGCACGGCGTCGATCTTCGCGGCGAGACGCGCTTCGATCGTGAGGCTCGGCAGATCGGGCCAGCGGTTGTGCAGGCCGCCCGCCGGCGGCGTGAACCCTTCGTCGGGCGCTTGCCAGTTCGTGCGAATGGCGTCGAGATCGACGGTCGAACCGGATTCGACGGTCTCGGAAATCGCCTTGAAGCCGATCCACGCGCCCGAAAAGCGCGACAGCGCCCAGCCGTAGATACCGAACTCCAGCATGTCCGCGACGTTCGACGGATTCACCACCGGCATGTGCCACGAGATCATCGTCTGGTCGCTCTGATGCGGCATCGACGAGGACACGCAGCCGTGGTCATCGCCCGCGACGACCAGCACGCCGCCGTGCGGCGACGAGCCGTAGGCATTGCCGTGCTTGAGCGCATCGCCCGCGCGATCCACGCCCGGGCCTTTGCCGTACCACATCGCGAACACGCCATCGACGGTGCGTTCCGCGTCCGACTCCACGCGCTGCGTGCCGAGCACGGCGGTGCCGCCGAGTTCCTCGTTGATCGCGGGCAAGAAGCGCACATCGTGCGACGCGAGCAGTTTCTTCGCCTTCCACAATTGCTGATCGACCATGCCGAGCGGCGAGCCGCGATAGCCGCTTACGAAGCCGGCGGTGTTCAGCTTCGCGGCGCGATCCAGTTCGCGCTGCATCAATACGAGGCGCACGAGCGCCTGCGTGCCCGTGAGAAAGATTCGGCCCTTGGTGGCGCTCAGGTTGTCGCCGAGTTGATAGTCGGACAGCACGGGAGGAAAAAATGCATCGGCGGGAACGCGCGCGTTCATGGAATCTCCGGTCAATTTTTGTATGTGAGGCAATGCGACATTCTTTGCCGACAAATGCGGAATGTTTTTGCGCACTCGTGCGGATTCCGCGCGCATCCAGAAACAACCGCCTTGATTTCGAGATGATCGAGAGGAATTTTCTCGATCCGGCGCGCCTACGCGTAAACCCCGGGGCGATGCACCGCGCGATCCGCGTCGATTTGGGACTAACCTGAATGCCTCGAAAGCCACCGAAATTCCCGCCGATGAAGCTCTTCTACTGGCCGAAGACGCGCGCCTTCCGCGCGCTGTGGATGCTCGAAGAAATGCGCGTGCCGTATGAACTGGCGTTCGTGAACATTCGCGCGGGCGCACAGAACGACCCGAACTTTCGCCGCGTCAATCCGATGTCGAAGCTGCCCGCGCTGGAAGACGGCAGCGTGCGCGTCGCCGAATCGGGCGCGGTGCTGCTGTATCTCGCGGATCGCTATCCGGAAACCGCGCTCGGCGTGCCGCTCTCCGATCCTTCGCGCGGCCGCTTCCTGCAATGGATGTTTTTCACCGGATCGTGTCTCGAACCCGCGATGGCCGAGCGCGTGACCTGCGCGCAAGGCAACACGGTGAGTTTCGGATGGGGCGATCTTTCGCGCGTCGAACACGCGATCGAAAACGCGCTGGAAGAAGGCGAGTGGCTGCTGGGCGAGCAGTTCACCGCCGCCGACATTCTCGCGGCGAGCACGCTGCAGATCGCGTTCAAGGCGAAGCTGATCGAGCCGCAGGGCGTGCTCTTCGATTACGTCGAGCGCTCGCTCGCGCGCGAGGGCTACGAACGCGCGTCAGCGATCGATCGTCGCGAGGCCGAGCGGCTGGCGCTGAATGCGCACGCGGGCGTCGCGCATTCAGCGAGAGAGCATTAAGGAAAGGCGCGCGGCTTCGGAATGCCCGCGCCGGCTTCGATGTCGGATACCGCGCGCCGATGCGCCAGCTCGACGGCTTCGGCCTTGTCGGCGAGACCGTCATCGCCGCCGACGGTCGTCCACGCCTGCACCGCCTTGTCGTGATGACGGATCTCGTACTCCGCGTCCCAGCGCGCGCCCTGAAGCTCGACGGGCCTCACGTGGATGGCGTAGACGCCGTATAGGAAGATCTGCTCCGGCATGATGTCCTCCGATGCAGCCGAAAGGCGTCGCGCAACCCGAACGCCAAGCGCCGCCTGGCTATAGTTCGATTTCCCCGAGGATGCGGTGCGCGAGCGCGCGCGCCTCGTTGAGCGCTTCTTCTTCGTTGCCCGACGCGGCTTCGACTTCGTAGAGCGTCGCTTCGGTATCCTCGCCGTCGTCGCGTGTGAGCGAGACGAGGCCCTGGAACTGCCCGCCGTCGATGGCGCGCACGCCGATCGTCGCGGTATAAATGCCTTTCGTGTAGGTGGTGTCTTCCATGTGGATTCGCCTCCAGGCAAGGACGAACCCATGCTAGCACGCTGATATGTAACGCGTGCGACGCTTACGCGAGCAACGCCTCGACCTCTTCCAGCGAAGGCGAATGCGCGCCCGAATGACGGCACGCCGCCGCGCCCGCCGCGAGCGCAAACTTCAGATGATCGGGCCATTCGCCGTGACGCGCCATCAGGCTATAGAGCAATCCGCCGATGGACGCATCGCCCGCGCCGACCGTATCCGCCACTTCGACGCTCGGCGGGCGCGCGCTGTATTGCTCGTCGCCGGCGTAGAGCGTGGCCTCCGAGGAGCCGCGCGTGACGAGCACGGTGGCCTGCGTGTTCATCGCGCGGATTTTCGCGAGCGCGTCCGCTTCGGGCATGCCCTTGAAGAGCATGTGCAGGTCTTCGTCCGACACCTTGATGAGATCGGCGAGGCTCGCCATGTTGCGCAGGATCGGCTCGTAGCCGTGCTCCATCAGATTGCGATAGTTCGGATCGAAGCTGATCTTCACGCCGTGCTCGCGCAATTGCCGGGCGAGCGCGGCGAGCGTCGCCCCGAGCGGCTGACGCACGAGACTGATGCAGCCGAAATGCGCCCACTTCACGCGCTCCATCCAGCCTTGCGGCAGCCGCGACGGATCGAACGCGAGATCCGCGCCGTTCTCGCCCATGAAGTAGTAAGTGGGCGGCTGCGTCTTGTGGACGATCGCGAGCAAGGGCGGACGCTCCACGCGCTGCATGAAGCGCATGTCGAGACCCGACGCGACGCTCGCGTTCCACAGGTCATCCGAGAAATTGTCCGTGCCGAGCGAACCGGCGCACGCCGTCGGCAGGCCGAGCCGCGCGACCGCGCGCGCGACGTTCCAGCCCGCGCCGCCCGGACGCGAGAGCCAGCTCGACACGTCCGTGCGGATCATGTCGGTGAGAATGTCGCCCGCCGAAACGAATTGCGGGAAGGGAGTTTGCACGCTTGCCATTCGCGTCACCGTTGAGTCGAGGTCGAATTCGAGGTCGAATTCGGGTTCGGGGCCAGGGCATTCAGCACTTCGTAGCACGCGCCCATCGTGTGATAGTCGGTCTTGCCGGCGGGACTTTTCTCGTCGCCGTACTTGCGGTTGTCGCACGTGAGAATGCGATACCACGCGCCGTATTCGTGATCGACGAAGTGTTCCCAGCTATAGCGCCAGAGTTCGTCGTAGCAGTCCCAGAAACGCTCGCGCCCCGTGCGCGCGCCGAGGAGCGCCGCCGCCGCGAAGCTTTCCGCCTGCACCCAGAAGTATTTGTCGTGGTCGCAGATGGTGCCGTCCGGTCCGAAACCGTAGTAGAGGCCGCCGTGACGGCTGTCCCACGCGCGGTTGAAACCGGCGTCGAACAGTTCGGCGGCGCGCGGCGCGAGCCACGGCAGCGCGCGATGCCGTTCTAGAATCAGCAGCAGCTTCGCCCATTCGGTCTGATGGCCGGGCTGAAATCCCCACGGGCGGAAGATGTTCGAACTGTCCGATTCGTTGTAGTGCCAGTCGACCGACCAGTCGCGATGAAAATGCTCCCACACCATTGCGTGCGACAGCTTCGCCTGCCGCAGCGTGATGTTGCCCGCGATCTTTTCCGCGCGATCCAGATAGATGACGTGACCCGTCGCCTCGTACGCCGCGAGCAGCGCTTCGGTCGCGTGCATGTTCGCGTTCTGCCCGCGATAGTCCGAAAGCTGCCAGTCGGGCGTGGCTTCGTCGGCGTAGAGACCGGCGTCGGCATCCCAGAAACGCTTTTCCAGCAGCGCAAAGGTTTCGTCGATCATCGGCCGGGCTTCGTCGATGCCCGCCATGGCCGCGTGAGCGCACGCGAGCAGCACGAAAGCCAGCCCGTAGCAGTGACGCGTGCCGTCGAGCGTGCGCTTCTGGCCGTCGCGCCACTCGATTTCCCAGTCATAACCCTGGTTCACGGCGTCCCAGTGCGCGTCGCGCAGGAACAGAAAAGCGTGGCGCGCGTCGTCCTGAAAACGGGCGTCGCCGAAGTGGCGGAACGCCATCGCGTAATTGAAGACGAAGCGCGTGCTGCTGACGAGATGGCGCGTCGTGCGGTCATAGACGCTGCCGTCGTCCTTGAAGAAATGAAAGAAACCGCCGGACGGATCGCGCGCGTTGGGCGCGTAGAACGCGAGCGTGTCGCGCACGTGGGCGAGCAGGAAGTCGCGGCTGCGGAAATCGATCGCGCGTTCGGCTGGCGCCGGTTCCGCGATGGCAGGTGAGGCAGTCATGTTCATGGCGTGCTGATGTCCTGTTTCGTGCCCGAGCTCGCGCGAGCAACGAAATTGACGGCGACGAGCGTGTCGGCCTGGCTCGGCGGGCTCGATTGATCTTCCAACAGCAACTCGACGCCGCGGCGACCGAGCGCTTCCTTGTCGACGGTCACGGTCGAGAGCGGCGGCGTGCTTTGCGCGGCGGCCGGAATGTCGTCGAAACCGACGAACGCGATGTCGTCCGGCACGCGCAATCCGTGCGCGAGACAGACGCGCATCGCGGCAAGGGCCGCTGCATCGTTATAGGCGAAAACGGCGTCGGGCAGGGGACTGGATTGCGCGCGGGCGTCGGCGATCAGGCGTTCCATCGCGTCGGCGGCGGCGAGATCGGCGGAGAGGCCCGGCTGCGTCGTGATTTCGAGCGTCGGATCGAAAAGCTGGCCGGCATCGAAATACGCTTTCCGATAGCCGAGCGCCCGTTGCGCGATGCTGTAATGCGCAAGCGATCCACCGATGAACGCGATGCGCCGCCGTCCTTGCGCGAACAGATGCTGCATCGCGAGCGACGCGCCTTTCACGTTGTCGATATTGACCGAGCGAAATCCCGGCGCGCGCAGATCGATCAGCACGGTGGGCCGCGCGAGCGAATGCAGATGCGCGAGCAGTTCCGGTTCGACGAAGCCCGCAACCGCGATGGCGTCGGGCGCGTGCAGGCGCATCTGCTGCGCGAGATCGTGTGTCGGGCCGGCGGTGAGCACGGACGGCACGAGCCGCCGCTCGCGGCACGCTTCCTCGAAGCCGTTCAGCACGTGCGAGAAAAACGGGCTGACGGAGAAATTGTTGTGCTGCCGATGCAGCAGAAAGGTCACGCGACGAATGCGCGTGCGCAACTGCGCCGAGTCGTAGCCGAGCTGCTGCGCGATTTCGACGACGCGTACGCGCGTCGCCTCGGACAAGCCCGGTTGATTCTTGAGCGCGCGCGAAACTGTCCCGATCGAGACGCTTGCCGCGCGCGCGACATCGCGAATGGTGGTGGCCATCGTGGTGTTCTCTGTCTCCGCTTCTTCCCGACGCGGTGTTCAGCGCGTCGGGTCAGTTCACTTGTTCGAGGCGATAGTATAGTAAAAAGCCATGAAAAGTGGCGTCAAGGAGACTGGAGAAAACCACTAGAACATTGTTATATATGGAGTTCCAGGCGATTTATTTGTTTAGTAAAAAAGACGAAAACACTATTTTGAATTTTCGCGATCGTGGATCGAGCGTTTATCGCGTGTCCAGACGTCGATGATCAGATCGTCGTCCCAATAGTGGCTCAGCAGCGGCAAACTCATGCGGCCGCGCAGCATTGCGTGCACCTCATCGCCGTTCTCGCTCCAGCCTTCGATCGGCCGACGCCAGTGACACGCGACGACAGCGCCGTCCTGCGACAAGGTCTCATGTACGTGTTCGACGATATGCCATAGCTGCGGCTCGTCGAGGTAATAACCGATCTCGCTGATCACGACGAGATCCAGCTTGCCGCTTGGCCAGCAGTCCGGCAGCAGCATCTGCTCGACTTTCACGTTCTGGCATTGCGCGACGCGCTGCCGCGTGAGCGCGACCGCGTCCTCGGCGATGTCAGTTGCGATGAGTTCGTCGCAGCGTGGCGCGAGCAGGGCGGTCAGCTCGCCGTTGCCGCAGCCCGGCTCGAACGCGCGCGTATAGCGTTCATGCGGGAGCGCGGCGAGCAGAAGGGCGCGCTTGCGCCGTTCATACCAGCGATGCCTGATCGCCCAGGGATCGTCGTCGCCTCGATACAGATTATCGAAGTACTGCTTAGTATTGTTGTTGGTGTAGTTCATATAAGTACGACTTCGAAAGGCCGGGTCAGCCTTGCCAGTACATGCGCGGGCAGTACTGGGGCCTGTCCGGTCGTGGCATCGGGGTCGAGTTGGCTCCGAAATGCCTGCACGGCCCGAAGCTTCCGGGCATGCGTGGCGCCGTCCAGGACGATGCGGCGAGCACGGCTCCATGGCACGCGCGTATCGTCCGGCGACGCCCAGTGCCAGGTCCAGAGCGGCACCTCCACGCAGGGCAGGTCGAGCGCTTGTGCCGCGGAATGAACGGCGCGCCCGGCCGCCTCGTGGTCGGGATGACCATCATAGCGCCATGTGGTGAAAACTATATCGTCTGGTTGAAGATATTCCGCTAGGGCTCCTGACAAGTTAGTTTCGATGCGGTCGGCGTCGCCATCCTGAAGGCCGAGCCGGACCACCTGGGCCTGACGCAGACGCAGCCGTTGCAGCGCCGCCCTCGTTTCTTGCGGACGCACGCGTGCGAGTCGCTCGGGAGGCCATTCGGACGAGTCCGGGTGACTCGCGGTACCGTCCGTCACGGCGATGATGAGGATGTGCCTGCTGATTTCGGAGAGACGAGCAAGCAGGCCGCCAGTGCCGAGGACTTCATCGTCGGGGTGGGGCGCAACGACGACAGCCCGCCGGCCGAGCGGTACGAGTTCCGCCGGATCGACTTCGGGCAGCGCGTTCAGACGCGCCCATCCCTGCCATGCTGCTTCGGGCGTGCCTTCGCCGCGTATGGCGCGATCGATGGCCGTTTCGTCGGTTGGCGCTCGCGTTGTCACACTTGCCATGAAGTCCGTCCCTCCTCTATGACGCGCTCGGCGAGCGATGCTTCGTCGCGCTCGGCGTGGCTTTGTCGAATGAATACTGGCAGATCGGCCATGAGTTGCGCGAAGTGCGCGTCGCGGCACAGCGGGGCGGCGCCAAGCGCGCGACCGGCGCGCTCCACCACCAGCGTCGCGGCATGTTCCGCCGCCAGGCGCGCGCGCATCGTCGGCGTCATGGCGTCGGCGTGCGGTTCTCGGTCGATGAACGCCGCCGTCTCGCGCAGCAATGCGGCCGTGGCGGACAAGGCCGTGTCGATCGCGCCGAGATGCGCGAGCTTGTGCGGCCCGGCCCGATGCTTCGCGTCACGCGCGACGAATGCCGCGATGCCCGCCGCCGCGCCGAACCAGCACGCGGCAATGCCCGCGCCGCCTTGCCAGAAGCCGGGCCGCTCCAGATACCGGCGCGGCGCACCGACGAGCCGCGCGGCCACATGCTCGAAGCGCACTTCGACGCTCGCGCTCGCCTTCATGCCGACCGCTTGCCAGCCGGCATCGGTGATCTGCACGCCGTTCTGCCGCAGATCGACGGCGGCGAGCACCGGCTCATCACGCTCATTCCACGCGCTTACGAGCGCATGCGTGACCGATGCGGCGCCGGAGCACCATGCCTTCGTGCCCTGTAGGAGCACGTTCTGCGAGCCGACCTCGCCGAGTGCCGAGAGCCGCGCGTTTGGCGGTTCGGCAGCCCAGACAGCCCACGCGCTGCCGTCGTCGGGTTGCGTGCCGCCGAGTTCGGAGAGGATCGCGAGCGCGTCCGTATGGCCTTCGTAGAGCTTGACGAGCGAAAGGTCGAAGGCTGCGACCGCGCCCAGCGCGCGCCAGCGCCGGGCCGTGTTGCCGGAGCCCGGCAAGGGCAGGCGGTCCAGACCGGCGTCGATCAGGGCGCGCAGCGCGCGGCCCGCGTCTTCGGCGCTGCCCCGATGAAATGGCAACGCGCCGAGAAAGTCGTGCAAGGCGGATGCCGTTTCGTGATGTTCGACGTAATTCATCGTTCCTTCCGTCGCCGAAGATTGATGGGTTGTGTTCGCATGGCGTGTCCTGTCCGTTTCTGCCCGTTCTTGGACAAGAGTGTGGCAAGGGACATGCCCGAACACCATTCAGCCGAAAGGCGTAGGCCGAAATGCCGGACGCGAGGCAGGCGTTTTCGAGGTTCGATGCGAGAAGTCAGCTTTTTCGGCCTATGCCATCCGGTCGAATGGACCATGGCGCGCGGCTGGGTTCAAATGACGCAAAAGGCGCATCGGGCAGCCTTCTGGAAAAGGATCGAACACGATGAAGCAGCGGACGCCGCTTGCGAACAGGCGCGGATCAGCGGCGCGCGGGCGCACCGACACTCTTGGTCTCGCGCGCTGCTTCGGGCGCGGTCTTACGTGCGCCCCAGCGCTGCGCGAGCACCGCGCACACCATCAGTTGAATCTGGTGGAAAAGCATGAGCGGCAGCACCACCGCGCCGACCGCATGCGACGCGAAGATCACCTTCGCCATCGGGATTCCGGAGGCGAGACTCTTCTTCGAGCCGCAGAAGATGATCGTGATCTGGTCCGCGCGAGAAAAGCCGAGGCGCTTGGCCGTGAACGCCGTGATGAAAAGCGCCGCCGCCAGCAACAGGATATTGACCGCCAGCAGCCCCGCGAGCGTCGCCAGCGAAATCGAGTGCCAGATGCCTTCGTTCACGGCTTCGCTGAACGCGACGTACACGACGAGCAGAATCGAGCCCTGATCGACGAACTTGAGCAGCGCGCGATGCTTGTCGATCCATTTGCCGATGGCCGGCCGCAACAATTGCCCGGCAATGAACGGCACGAGCAGTTGCAGCGTGATATTGCCCACGGTGTGCCACGGCGAGCCGGTCGTCGCGCCGTGATTGCTCACGACGAGCCCGACGAGCGCCGGCGTGATGAAAATTCCGAGCAGGCTCGACGCGGAGGCGCTGCACACGGCGGCCGGCACGTTGCCCTTCGCCATGGACGTGAAGGCGATCGACGACTGCACGGTGGACGGCAGCGTGCAGAGAAACAAGATGCCGGTGTAGAGCGCTGGCGTGACGAGCGGCAAGAGCACCGGCTTGAGCGCGAGCCCGAGCAGCGGAAAGAGTGCGAAGGTGCTGAGCAGCACGACGAGATGCAGTCGCCAGTGCGTCGCGCCGGCAATGATCGCCTCACGGGAAAGCTTTGCTCCGTGCAGGAAGAAGAGCAATCCGATCGCGACATTGGTGATCCAGTTGAACGCTACCGCCGCGCTGCCGCGGCACGGCAGAAAGCTGGCGATGATGACAGTGCCGACGAGCGCCAGCGTGAAGTTGTCGGGAAGAAGTTTGGGCCGTGCCATCAAAGAATCTCGTACCTGGACACGCCGGGCGTGGTGCTCGGCGTTTTTGGCGTCAAGTCAGGAAAAACCATGATTTTCGCTCGCCCCCGATTAAATTGGCAAATTCATTTACTGGATCGATTGATGACTAACCAGCATGAAACGGCTCGATGCGTACGGAAGGCCGGATACCCACGCGAGCAACAATCGGGCCGCGACTCAGTCGATTTCGCCGTTGACAAAATCGTCTGTCCAGCACATTTTTTCATCATATGTTTTGGCGTCCGAAATGGTCGGCGAGGCCGAAAAACTCCGACGTAACATGGTGTTACAACCATCGACCAGGCCTAACACTTTTTGGCTCGACTGCCGCCGCGCCGCGAAATAAATTGTTGGATACACCGGTTGGCGGGTTTTCGCATCGCTCGATGCCAGGCTCGAATGTTCCGACTACGACCGGTTGTCCGCCTGAATCGAAGGTATCCCCTTTCGAGGCACGGGCAGGAATATCGGTCGGACGCAGGCTGTTTCGACATGGCGCTCATTGGCATTCGCAAGACTACCCGGCTTTTCGCATTCGCAGCGCTCGGCGCGCTCGCGGTGGCGGGTTCGCTCGCGCTTGCCGGGCCGCGCGCCGAGTGGCTGTCGTCGGCGGTGTTCAGCGATTCCGGCGCCAGCAGGCAATCCCTGCACTACACGCCGGTCGCCGCGAAAGACGGCTTGACGCCCGTGAGCGCCGAGGTGCGCCCCGGCCCGCGCGTCGAGCAAGCGGTGCCGCTGCGTGGCGCTGGCTCCATTCGCGCCGACATCACGCGCTACAACGAAGAGCGCAGCCTGCCTCGCCCGCCCGGCCGTCCGGCGGACGATGGCCGCGCGCCGGCGAACGCGAACTACCGCAACTGACCTCCTCGCAGTCTCCCTGAGCTTGGCCGACTTTTCGCGCGCTGTCGCCCGGAACGAAAAACTATCTGCGCGTCTAGTTTCGCCGCCACGATGACGTAATCTCGCCACAGTTACGCATCGAATTTCCTTCAGACGTTCCTCTCCTTTTTCCACGCAAGGACAATGCGCCCTGTGCGGCGAAATGTCCGGTTTTCTTATTTCAAACGCCTTTCGGCGCCTGAAGAGGCGCGCCCGTACTTGCTGCGCATCGAGTCGGCTTTCGAACCGGCCGTCGCGCGCCCGAGACCGAGCGTGTCTTCCAGCCGTCGACCCGGGCCCGAAGTATCCGAACCGCTATACCCGTAATAACCAAAAACATTTTTGACCGGGAAAATGGTCCGTAAAGATGGTGCCGCTCCACACGCGATGCCTCTTCGCCCACTAAACCGTTACGCCGGTCAGACGAGGCGAGCGCAACGCAACTCGCCCGCCAAAGATTTCAATTTTCGACAAAGAACAGGAGAGTTCATGAAGTCAACCAACCGTGCGACGACTACGGTGAAAGCAACGGTCAAGGCCACTGCGGTCGCAGCGGCCATGCTCGGCCTCTTCGCCGCGGGCGCGGCACACGCGCAATCGAGCGTTTCGCTGTATGGACAGGTCGACGAATGGGTCGGCGCGCAGAAATTCCCCGGCAGCGATCGCGCATGGAACGTGAGCGGCGGCGGCATGTCGACGTCGTACTGGGGCTTGAAGGGCGCCGAAGATCTGGGCGGCGGCTACAAGGCCATCTTCACGTTGGAAAGCTTCTTCCGCGCGCAGAACGGCCAGTACGGGCGCTTCCAGGGCGACACGTTCTTCGCGCGCAACTCGTATGTCGGCATTCAAGGTCCGATCGGCACGTTCACCGCCGGCCGGCTGACGACGCAGCTCTTCGTCTCGACGATTCTCTTCAACCCGTTCGTCGATTCGTACGTCTTCTCGCCGATGGTCTACCACGTGTTCCTCGGCGCAGGCACGTTCCCGACGTATCGGACGGATCAGGGCGTGGTCGGCGATTCGGGCTGGAACAACTCGGTCCAGTACACGTCGCCTGACTTCAATGGTCTGTCGGGCAGCGTGATGTACAGCTTCGGCAACACCGCCGGCGACGGCCGCTCGAAGAAGTACAGCGCGCAGTTCCTGTACTTCCACGGCCCGTTCGCGGCGACCGGCGTCTATCAGTACGTGAACTTCAACAACACGCCCGGCGATCTGACTTCGCTCGACGGTTTCGCGACGCCCGGCTACAAGAGCCAGAGCGTCGGTCAACTGGGCGCGTCGTACGACATGAAGTACGTCAAGTTCTTCGCGCAGTACATGTACACGAAGAACGACTACGAAGGCCCCGGCACGTTCCACGTCAACACCGGGCAAGGCGGCGTGACGATTCCGGTCGGCCCGGGCACGGTGATGGCGTCTTACGCGTACTCGCGCAGCAACGGCGGCCTCGACCAGACGCACAAGAGCTGGGCGCTCGGCTACGACTATCCGCTGTCGAAGCGCACTGACGTCTATGCCGCGTACCTGAACGACAAGTACACGAGCCTGTCGTCGGGCGACACGTTCGGCGTCGGCATCCGCGCGAAGTTCTAAGCAGCGCGTCATGCCAGAACGAAAACACCGCGCTTCGGCGCGGTGTTTTTTTGAGCTATCGAAATACGATCAGCCGATGGCGAGGCGCGCCTTCGCGTCGTCGTACTCGCGCTTCAGACGCCCGACCAGTTCCGCGACGCTCGGCACGTCTTCCATCAGCCCGACGCCCTGGCCCGCGCCCCAGATGTCCTTCCACGCTTTCGCCTTGCTCGTGCCTTCGGCGAAGTTCATCGCGGTTTTGTCGGATATCGGAAGCGCGTCCGGATCGAGCCCCGCATTGACGATGCTCTCGCGAATGTAATTGCCGTGCACGCCCGTGAAGAGATTCGTATAGACGATGTCGGCGGCGGTCGCATCGACGATCGCGCGTTTGTAGTCCTCCGGCGCGTGCGCTTCCTTCGTCGCGATGAAGCGCGTGCCCATGTAGGCGAGGTCCGCGCCCATTGCTTGCGCCGCGAGAATCGAGCCGCCATTGGCGATTGCGCCCGACAGCACGATCGGGCCGTCGAACATGCGCCGCACTTCGCCGACGAGCGCGAACGGCGAGGTCGTTCCGGCGTGTCCGCCCGCGCCCGCGGCGACGAGAATGAGGCCGTCGACGCCCGCTTCGAGCGCCTTTTGCGCGTGTCGCAGATTGATGACGTCGTGCAGCACGATGCCGCCATACGAATGCACGGCGTCGATCATCTCCCTGACCGGCGCGCGCAGGCTCGTGATGAAGATCGGCACCTCGTGTTCGACGCACACGCGCACGTCCTGTTCGAGCCGCGCATTCGACTGATGAACGATCTGATTGACCGCGATCGGCCCGATGACGGCATCGGGATTCGCGGCCTTGTGCGCGGCGAGTTCGCTCTGGATCTGCGTGAGCCATTCGTCGAGCAATCCGGGCGGACGCGCGTTCAGGGCCGGAAACGAGCCGACGATGCCCGCCTTGCATTGCGCAAGCACGAGCTCCGGATAACTGACGATGAACATCGGCGAGCCGACGACGGGCAAAGTGAGGTGCTGCAAGATGGCGGGCAGGGCCATGGCGCGAATCTCCTGAGTATGTCCGGGCAGCGTTGAAGGCATTCTAGAAACTGGCGCTCGATTCGGCACGCAAGACATTCTCCGCGGATCATGCGCGCCCGGCCAGCGAACGATCGTTCGATTATAGGTGCGGCGAGATGGGCGAGGCATGCGCCATTTCCCGAGGAAGTCCTCGGTTTGCGGGTTTGCGAAGCCCGGAGGGCATCGGCGATAGCGCGGTCGCGCCTACAATGATCCGCAACGCCACGAACAAGAAAACACCATGTCTTTCCGAGACTACGAGTCGTTTCGCGTCGATGCGGGGGGCGTCGAAATCGCCGGGATGAAAGGCGGCGACGGGCCGCCGCTGCTGCTCCTGCACGGTCATCCGCAAACGCACGAGATCTGGCACAAATGCGCCGGCGATCTCGCGAAACACTTCACCGTGATCGCCACGGATTTGCGCGGCTACGGCGCGTCGGGCAAGCCGAAGAGCGACGCGCGTCACACGCCTTACTCGAAACGCGCAATGGCCGCCGATCAGGTCGCGGTCATGCGCCACTTCGGCTTCGAGCGCTTTCTGGTTTGCGCGCACGATCGCGGCGCGCGCGTCGCGCATCGCATGGCGATGGATTTTCCCGATGCCGTCGATCGCCTGATGCTGCTCGATATCGCGCCGACGCTCGCGATGTATGAAGCCACCGATCGCGAATTCGCCACCGCGTACTTCCACTGGTTCATGCTGATTCAGCCGAGTCCGCTGCCGGAGTTGCTGATCGGCGGCAATCCGAACGCGTATATCGACCGCGTGATGGGCAATCGTCATGCGGGGCTCGCGCCGTTCGCGCCGCATGCGTTGCAGGCGTACCGCGACGCGCTCGCAGCGCCCGGGGCAATCTTCGCGATGTGCGAGGACTATCGCGCGTCGGCGGGTATCGACCTCGAACACGATCGCGCCGATCTCGAACGCGGGAAGAAGATCGCGTGTCCGTTGCGCGTGCTGTGGGGCGAAGAAGGCGTGATCGAACGATGCTTCGATGCGCTCGATGAATGGCGCCGCGTCGCGCGCGACGTGAGCGGCCGCGCGCTGCCTTGCGGGCACTACATTCCCGAGGAACAGCCCGACATTCTGCTTACGGAAATGCTCGCGTTCTTCGAGGCCGATGCGCCCTGAAACCCGCGCCGGCATTGAGTCTTACGCCGGTTCAGGTGGGCGTTACAAATTTGTAGGGAAAGCACCGATGCACGTCAAATAGTGTCGCGCTACGATACGCTAGACGTTGATCACGTCCCTATGATTCTGCCGCTTGCCGTAGCTGACAAGCGGCTTTCTTTTGTCCGCCGGGCGATCGCCCGTGTGATTCAAGCCGCCGACACGGTCTCGCCGCTCACCTTCACCGAGCCGCCGCGCGCCAGTTCCCCGACGATTTTTTCGACCAGCGCCCGGCGTTCGCCCGATGGCGCGAGCGCATCGGCGGCGGCGCGCATCGAGCGAGCCTGCGCGGTCATCGCGAGCAGCGCGTCGAAGGACATCGCGCGCACTTCCATCAGCTTGAAGACGATCAGCACCTTGAGCGCGTTCTTCGCGTTGCGCGCGGGATCGGCCTGCAGATAATCGAGTCGCGACGAAGCGACGTCGAGCGCGCGCGCGACATCGCTGAAGGGCGCGCCGTGGCCCGGAATCACGACATCGACGGCGAGCGTGGATATCAGTTCGAGCACCGCGCGTTCTTCCGCGAAACCGCTGTCGCCTTCCAGTTCGGGAAAGATCACGCCGAAGCCGTTTTCCCACAACGCGTCCGCGCTGATGAGCACGCGCAACTCGGGGCAATGAAGCATCAGCGAATGCGGATCGTGACCCGGCGCGCCGAGCACGTTCCAGTCGAAGCCGCCGAGCGCGAGCGTCGTGCCGTGTTCGAGCGTGCCCGTGAAATCGAAGCGATCGCAGCGCTGACCGGTCGCGCGGAACGTGAGCGCGGCTTCGTCCCACGCGCGCACGGCGTGCGCTTCGCTCGCGGGAATCAGCGTGTCGCAGGCGTAAGCGTGCTGAAGCAGCGCGTTGCCGCCGCAATGATCCGAATGCAGATGCGTATTGACGATCAGATCGAGCTTGCGCGCGCCGAGTGTCCGCTTCACGAGCGCGAGCGTTTGCGGTGCGTGCGACGCGTAGCCCGTATCGACGAGCGCCGTGCCTTCGGCGCTGCTGAAAAGCACGTTGTTCGACGAGAGCCAGCCGCGCTCGAACACCGTCATGGACTCCGGAAGCGGCTTCACGCGCGTTTCTCCAGCGGCATCACGACGATGGTCGCCGTCGCCTTCATCACCGTGTCGCCGCGCTGATTGCGCGCGTCGCCTTCTAGCTTCACGAGATCGCCGTTCAGACTCGCTTTCCACTTCGCCTCGGTCACGCGCCAGGACATCGAGAGCACGTCGTGCGCCTTCACCGCGCGCGTCAGCCGGATGCCGAATTCGAGTCCCAGCGGCTGCGCGTATTGCGAGAAATGCGTGGCGAGCATGGCCATCAGATGCGCGGTCGGCTGCGTGCCCGATGCGATCAGCGAGCCGAAACGACTCGCGCGCGCGTAGGCGTCGTCGTGATGCAAAGGGTTGAGATCGTTGACGAGCGTCGCGAAATGCTTGATCGAATCGGGCGGCAGCGCGAGCGTCGCTTCGAACGATTCGCCGATCGTCACGACGCGCGCGCCCCGCCGACGGCTCTCGACGCGCGCGAGCACCGCGCGTTTCTCGTCTTCGTTGCAGGACGACCACGCGGCGATTTCGTCGATGGTGCGAAAGCAGCCGTCGCAGAAGCCGGTCTCCGGATTCATGCGGCACACGTCGACGCACGGCGACGCCGCGCCGGTCATGACGCGGCCGTCTCGCGCAGCGCGACGTCGACCACGGGCGCGCCCGTCAGCTCGATCAGCTCTTGCGGCGACAGATTGAACACGGCATGCGGATGGCCGGCCGCAGCCCACAGGCTTTCGAGCGCGAGCAAATCTTCGTCGATCAGCGTGACGGGTTCGACCGCGTGGCCGATCGGACACACGCCGCCGATCGCGTAGCCGGTTTTCTCGCGCACGAACTTCGCGTCCGCGCGTGCCAATGCGCCCACGCGCGCCGCGACCTTCGCTTCATCGACGCGATTCGCGCCGCTCGCGATCACGAGCACGGGCGCGTCGTCTTCCTTGCGGCGAAAGAGAATCGACTTCGCGATCTGCGCGACCGTGCAACCCAGCCCGGCCGCCGCTTCCGCCGAGGTCTTGCCAGTCTCGGGCAGCATCACGACGTCGTGCGGATGGCCGCGCTCCTTCAGCAGAAGCGCGACGCGGCGCGCGGAATCGGGTAACTGTTCGATCATCGTGTTCCTTTGTTGTCAGACGCAGGCGCTCGCGCCATCGCGCTTTTTCGTGAAGATCGCGCGGCCGGCGCGCGACGAACTGGGTTTGCCGATCGCGCGCGAAATGAAATCGCCGATATCCACGAGTTGATCGAGATCGACGCCCGTCTCGATGCCGAGCCCGTTCATCAGATAGACGACGTCTTCGGTCGCGACATTGCCGGTCGCGCCCTTCGCATACGGACAGCCGCCGAGACCCGCGACCGACGCGTGGAAAATCTCGATGCCTTCGAGCAGCGCCGCATAGATGTTGCCGACGGCCTGCCCATACGTGTCGTGGAAATGCCCGGACAGGCGCTCGCGCGGGAACACCTTCTGCGCGGCCGCGAGCACTTCGCGCGTGCGCTTCGGCGTGCCGACGCCGATTGTGTCGGCGATGTCGATTTCATCGCAGCCGAGCGCCTTCATGCGCTCGACGACATCCACGACCGATTCGATGCTCACCTCGCCCTGATACGGGCAGCCGAGCGCGCACGAAATGCTGCCGCGCAGCCGCATGCCGGCGTCCTTCGCGGCCTTCGCGACCGGCTCGAAACGCGCGATGCTCTCCGCGATGCCGCAGTTGATGTTCTTCTGCGAGAACGCCTCGCTCGCCGCGCCGAAGATCACGATTTCATCGGCTTTCGATTCGAGCGCGCCCTCGAAGCCGCGCATGTTCGGCGTGAGCACGGAGTAGATCGTGCCGGGGCGGCGCTCGATGCCGGCCATGACGGCGGCGGCGTCGGACATTTGCGGCACCCATTTCGGCGACACGAACGAGGTCGATTCCACATTCACGATGCCCGCCCGCGCGAGCCGGTTCACGAGCTCGATTTTGGTTTCGGTGGGCACGAACTCTTTCTCGTTCTGCAGGCCGTCGCGCGGCCCGACTTCGACGATTTTCACTTTGGCGGGAATCACGGCTGTCTCCTTTTACGTGTGATGCGATGCGTTCAATATCCGCGCTTGAAATCGACGATGCCGCTGATCGGCTCGCCGCGCGCGAGCGCCTTGATCTTGCCGGCGATCTGCACGATGCTCTCCTCGCGCAGCGTTTCCGCCGAGATGTGCGGCGTGACCGACACGCGCGGATGCGTCCAGAACGGATGATCTCGCGGCAGCGGCTCGGTGTGGAAGACGTCGAGCGTCGCGGCGGCGATCTGGCCGCTGTCGAGCGCGGCGAGGAGATCGGCATCGACGAGATGCGGGCCGCGCGCCACGTTCACGAGATACGCGCCGCGCGCGAGCTTGCCGAACGTGCGCGCGTTCAGAATGCCTTCGGTGTCCGGCGTGTGCGGCAGGAGGTTGATCAGCATCTTCACGCCGTCGAGGAACGCGTCGAAACTGTCCGCGCCCGCGTACACCTGCACGCCTTCGATCGTCTTCGGCGAGCGGCTGTAGCCGCGCACGGGCACGCCGAGCGTCAGCAATCCCTTCGCGACTTCGCCGCCCAGCACACCGAGTCCGAGCACGCCGACAGTGAACGACTCGCGCGCGTGTTGCGGCAGCTTTTCCCAGCGGCCTTCGCGTTGCAGCGCGTCGTATTCGTCGAAGCGGCGCAGATGGCGCAGTACGCAATACGTCGCGTATTCGACCATCTGTTGCGCCATGCCCGTGTCTTCGAGACGCACGAGCTTCGCGTTCGGCGGCAGCGTGCCGGGTTCGTTGCGCTCGACATCGAGAATCGCATCGACGCCCGCGCCGAGGTTGAACACGGCCTGAAGATCGGGGCGATTCGCGAAGAGCTCGCGCGGCGCGCGCCAGACGATCGCGTAATCGGCGCTCGCGTTGTCGCCCGGTTCCCACGCGCGCAGGTCGGCATCCGGCAACTCGCGTTTCAAGCCGCCGAGCCACGCGTCGAGATCGGCGCCCTTCTCGTAGAAGATGATTTTCATGAACGCGTCGGCTTAGTTGGCGTGGTTGTGTCCGCAGCCGCGCTCGGCTTCCCGAGCGCCCACGTTTTGCGCGGCTTCCGCGCGCATGCCGAGACGCTCGATCAGCTTGCGGTCGGCTTCGGCTTGCGGATTGCTCGTCGTCAGAAGCTGGTCGCCGTAGAAGATCGAGTTCGCGCCCGCCGCGAAGCACAGCGCCTGCAACGCTTCGTCCATCTGCTCGCGTCCGGCGGAAAGACGCACCATCGCCTTGGGCATCGTGATGCGCGCGACCGCGATCGTCCTCACGAACTCGAACGGATCGAGCGCCTCGACGCCGGTGAGCGGCGTGCCCGCGACCTGCACGAGATTGTTGATCGGCACCGATTCCGGATACGGCTCCATGTTCGCAAGCTGCGAGATCAGCCCAGCGCGCTCGCGCCGCGATTCGCCCATGCCGACGATCCCGCCGCAGCACACGTTGATGCCCGCGTCGCGCACGTGTTCGAGCGTGTCCAGGCGATCCTGATAGGTGCGCGTCGAAATGATCTGGCCGTAGAACTCCGGCGATGTGTCGAGATTGTGGTTGTAGTAATCGAGGCCTGCTTCGCGCAAGCCCTGCGCCTGATGCGATTCGAGCATGCCGAGCGTCACGCAGGTTTCGAGGCCCATTGCCTTCACGCCGCGGATCATGTCCTTGATCGGCTCCAGATGACGATCTTTTGGATTGCGCCACGCCGCGCCCATGCAAAAGCGCGTCGCGCCGTTCGACTTCGCGACTTCGGCCGCCTTCAGCACTTCATCGACGTCCATCAGCTTTTCGGCTTTGAGGCCGGTGTCGTGATGCACCGACTGCGGGCAGTACGCGCAATCTTCCTCGCAGCCGCCCGTCTTGATCGACAGCAGCGTGGAAAGCTGCACCGCGTTCGGATCGAAGTTTTCGCGATGCACGGTTTGCGCGCGATAGAGCAGATCGTTGAACGGCAACGCGTACAGCGCGACGACATCGGCGACGCGCCAGCGCTGCATCGGCTGCGGCGCGGTCGTGGAAATGTTTTCGGCGGCGATTTGCTGTGTCATGGGTTCAATCCTTTCGATGAAGCTGGTGAGTCAGAAGGCCGATGTCGAGTTGATCGGCGGCGCGCGAAGCATCGGGTGTCGCGAGGTGCGCAATCACGCCGATGAGCGGCGCTTCGATGCGTTGTTTGAGTGTTGCGATATTTTCGTCGGGATACAGCATGTCCGGATCGACGCGATTCGCGACCCAGCCCGCGAGCGTCAATCCGCGCGACGCGATGGCCTCGACGGTCAGGAGCGCATGGCTGATGCAGCCGAGCCGCATGCCGACGACGAGCACGACCGGCAGATTCAGCTCGACGGCGAGATCGGCGGTGTCGTGCGTGTCGTCGAGCGGCACGCGAAAACCGCCGACGCCTTCCACCACGACGATATCGGCTTGCGTCAGCGCGAATGCATGCGCTTCGACGATGCGCCCGATGTCCAGAACAATGCCCTCGCGCGCCGCCGCGAGATGCGGCGCGATCGGCTCGCGCATCATGAACGGCGTGCGGATCTCGTCGGGCAGCGCGACGTTCGCGGCGGCATCGAGCCGGTCGGCGTCGTCGTTGTGCAGCACGCCGTCGCGAACGGCCGCGCCCGACGCGATCGGCTTCATCGCGGCGGCGCGCAAGCCCGTGCGCGCGAAGCCGTGCAGCAACGCGGATGAAACGAGCGTCTTGCCGATTTCCGTATCGGTTCCGGCGACGAACAGGGATAAAGCGGTCATAGCGTATTCAAGGCGTGATCGAGGCGCGCGAGATCGTCCTCGCTGTGCGCGGCGGAAAGTGAAATGCGCAGGCGCGACGTGCCCGCGGGCACCGTCGGCGGACGAATCGCGGGCACCCAGAGGCCGTGCTTGTCGAGCGCGGCGGCGATTTCGAGCGTTTCGTCGTTGCCGCCGATCACGAGCGGCTGCACGGCGGTATGCGAATCGACGGGCATCCAGCGCGTGCGCTTGAGCATCGCGCGCGTGGTTTCGATGAGCGACGCGAGATGCGCGCGCCGTTCGTCGCCTTCATCGCCCGCGATGATTTCGATGCTCTTCGACACCGCATGCGCGACCGCCGGCGCCGACGCCGTCGTGAAGATATACGGGCGCGCGCGCTGGATCAGCCATTCGACGACGGTTTCATGCGCCGCGACGAACGCGCCCGACACGCCCGCCGCCTTGCCGAGCGTGCCGACATAGACGAGATGCGGCGAGCGCAACGCGTAATGCGCCAATGCGCCGCGTCCTTGCGGTCCGAGCACGCCGAAGCCGTGCGCATCGTCGACGACGAGCCACGCGCCGTACTTTTCCGCCAGATCGACGAGACGCGCGAGCGGCGCGATATCGCCGTCCATGCTGAATACAGTGTCGGTGACGATGAGTTTCGTTGCCGCATCGTCGCCGGATGCGTCGAGCATCGCGTCGAGCGCGTCCATGTCGGCGTGCGGATAGATCTGCGTTTCTGCGCGCGACAAGCGCACGCCGTCGATCAGCGACGCGTGATTGAGCGCATCGGAGAACACGAGCGTGCCGCGTCCGGCGAGCGCGGTCACGACCGCGAGATTCGCCATGTAGCCGGTGCTGAAATAGAGCGCGCGCGGATTATCGACGAAGCCGCCCGAGAACGCGGCGAGGTCGTCTTCGAGTCGAGCGTGCGCGCGCGAATGTCCGCCGAGCAAGTGCGAGCCGCCGCTGCCCGCGCCGTACAGCGACGCGCCTTGCGCGAGCGCCGCGCGGATCGCTTCGTGCGCGGCGAGGCCGAGGTAATCGTTGCTCGCGAAGCCGACGATCGCGCGGCCATCGACGGTCATGTGCGCGGAGCACGCGCCATCGATCGTCTTGCGGCGGCGTCGCAGGCCGCGCGCGTCGATATCTTTCAAGCCCTGCTCAAGCGTTTCGTACAGTGCTCTCGCTGTCGTGCTCATGCGGCGTCCTCCGCGAGCGTGGCGTCGAGCGTGTCGCGCGTGCGTTGCGCGAGCAGCACGAGTTCGTCGTCGGAGAGAATGTACGGCGGCATCATGTAGACCGTCGTGCCGATCGGACGCATCAGCAGTTCGCGCTGCAACGCGTTCGCGAAGAAGCGGCGCGAGAACGTCTTGTCGTCGATATCGACATCGAACGCGAAGATCGTGCCGCGATTGCGCAGGTTCTTTACGCGTTCGTGCTTGCCGAAGTGCGCGCGCAACGTCTCGCCCAGCAGCGCCGATTTGCGCCTGTTTTCAGCAAGCACGTTCGCGCTGTCGAACAGATCGAGCGTCGCCAGCGCCGCGCGGCACGCGAGCGGATTGCCCGTGTACGAGTGCGAATGCAGGAAGCCGCGCGTCACGTCGTCGTCGTAGAAGGCGGCGTAGATTTCGTCGCGCGTCAGGACGATCGAAAGCGGCAAGTAACCGCCGCTGATGCCTTTCGACAAGCAAACGAAATCCGGCCACACGCCCGCCTGCTCGCACGCGAAAAAAGTACCGGTGCGGCCGCAGCCGACCGCGATTTCATCGGCGATCAGATGGACGCCGAATTCGTCGCACAACGCGCGCAATCGCGTGAGATACGACGCGTCGTACATCGCCATGCCGGCCGCGCACTGCACGAGCGGCTCGACGATGACCGCCGCGAGCGTCGACGCGCGTTGCCCGAAGAGCGCGCGCATCGCGGCGATGGCTTCATCGACGCCGACCGCCGCCGGGGAAGCGGCGACATGCGCGTGACGAATCAGCGGATCGTAAGCGTCCTTGAAAATGGCGACGTCGGTGACGCCGAGCGCGCCGATCGTTTCGCCGTGATAGCTGTTCGCGAGACACACGAACTCGCGCTTTTCGCTCTGGCCGCGATTGCGCCAGAAGTGAAAGCTCATCTTCAGCGCGATCTCGACTGCCGACGCGCCATCGGACGCGAAAAACGCATGACCGAGCGTGCGGCCGGTGAGCGCGGAAAGGCGCTCGGCCAGTTCGATCGCCGGCGCGTGCGTGCAGCCCGCGAGCATCGCGTGTTCGAGCGTGTCGAGCTGATCCTTGAGCGCGCGGTTGATGTCGTCGTTCGCGTGGCCGAAGAGGTTCACCCACCATGAGCTGATCGCGTCGAGATAGCGATTGCCTTCGTGGTCGTAGAGCCACGCGCCCTTGCCGCGCGCGATCGGCACGAGCGGCGCGCGCTCGTGATGTTTCATCTGGGTGCACGGATGCCACACGGCCGCTAGCGAGCGGGCAACCCAGTCCTGATTGGCTTCTGTGTTCAAAAACGGCTCCGAGGCCCACGCGCGCGGTGCGGGCCGGAAACTTCGGGCAGGCGCCGGGACGCCTGCGTTACGGGAAAACTGCGGGGCAAACTGCGCGAGTCAATTATCCCTAAAACGTGGCCAACCTTCCGTATCCGGAAGGTTTTTTGAGCATGCGTGCGCGCGCAATGGAAATGCGAAAACGCGCTATCGCGCGTAACGTCGCCCAAATCGATGCCTTAACGTGCGATCGACGCAAAAACGCCGGCGCAAAGGCCGGCGTTCTCGGTGAGCGGAAAAGGCGTTTTAGCGCGAGGCCGTCTGCGTCTGGGCCGCCTGATCGTTCCAGACGACGCGATTGTCCACCGCGTAGAGCCTGCACGGATCGGCGCTCTGCTTCTGGCAACTCGCGATGGCGACAGCCATCGGATCGTCGCCGCCTTCGGCCCACGACCACGCGCCCGAATCGGACACGGCGAACGCGCGGCTCGAATACTGCGAGAGGAAGTTGCGATAGCCGGCGCGGCCGTTTTCATCGACGAACGGCACGGCCTGCACCGAATCGAGATCCGCGAAATGCGTGGCGCTCGGCAAGCTCGGCTCGGAAACCCGGTATTGCACGGCGGTCGGCATGCCGATCTGCGTGAGGAAGGCCTTCACGCGCGGCCACCAGACCTGCACGCCGTCACGATCGCCGACCAGCCGATGCGCGTCGTTCTTGTAGGTGCCGAAATCGACCATGTTCGCGCGCGCGCCGTGCGCGGTGAACGCGGCGAACATTTGCACGGACAGATCGCCTTTCCAGACTGAATCGTTGTCGCCGTAGAGCCACAGCGACGGCAGACGCACGTTCTGGCCGTAGTCGCCGAACGCGCTGACGAGATTCTTCTGCCAGCCCGCGCATTCGTCCTGACGCAGGCCGCCCGAGAAATTGATGAGACCGCGCACGCCGGGCGCCGCGACCGCATCGCGCGCGCCGTAGGCGATGGTCGTCAGGCCGCCGTGCGACGTGCCCGCGACGACCATATGGGTCTTGTCGACATACGGCTGCTCGCTCATGTAGGCGACGGTCGCGGCGACGTCCTGCGCCTGCGCGAAGCCGTTTGCCTCGACATCGCAGCCGTGGCCGCCGTAATCGCCGCCCGAGCCCGCGAAGCCGCGGCGGTTCGGCACGACGACGACGTAACCGTGGCGCACGAATTCACGCGCGAGCGCGACCGGACGATTGCGCGGTTGCGCGTGCGAATCGCCGGGAAGCTTGCCGTGATTGAAGACGATCATCGGGAACGGACCGGCGCCGTCCGGCTTGAACACCGTTGTTTCGAGCGAAATGTCGGCTTCGGGAATCTGGATGACGCTTTCGTTCAGACCGTTCGCGACGACGGGCAGGCCGGCGTCGAGCGAATCGGGAATCTGCGAAAGCGTCTGGCCGAACGCGGCCGCCTGGAGGCCTTCGGACTGACGCACGCCGCCGATCGGTTCGGCGCGCACGGCGGACGTGACGAGCGACGCCGCGAGCGCGCACATCATGCTGCATCCGACCAACCAGGTTCTGATCGCCATCCGTGAACTCCGACTGCGCTTCCAAAAGACGTTGATTCGGCGTGCCCCGACGTCTTTTTGAAGTCACAAACCTATCGCGCTGCTCGACAGGAGCAGTATTGGCTGCGGGTTCCGGGAGTCATGCCCGGAAAAGGCATGACAATTGGCTTCAAAACGGGGCTTCGCTGCGGACGTCCGGGCACGGGAATGACAGCGCCCTGACGTGAACAGAGATTAACCGTTCAAAATTGCACTGCACAATAAGTGCTACCCCGTAACTGTTTAATCTGAAAGGAAATTCTTAGGAAATTAATACCGCGGGACACCGCATATTTCTTAAAGAAATATTTGCTTTTCTGTAATCCGGCCATCGACGTAAATCCAGTTTCCGGCGCTGTCTCGCGTGAAGCGGCTAGCTTCGTGCAGACGATGCGCGCGCCCGCCGGCCTTGTAGCGCGCGACGAACTCGACTTCCTCGTGATTTGCGTCGATCGGCGTATGCCGTTTGATCTGCAAGCCGAGCCAGCGCGTGCCGGTGTCGGAGGCGTCGAGATCGGGCGGACAGGTCGATTCGGCCCAGGTCGCGCGAAGATAGCGCGTGTTGCCGAGCACGTAGGCGGTGTAGCGCGAGCGCATCAGTTCCATCGCGTTCGCGGGCTTTTCGCCGCCTTCGATGAATCGTCCGCAACACGCTTCGTAACGCGGCGCGGGTGCGTTCGGGCGCTGCCCGGGCGCGGCGCCGCCACACGGGCATTCCACCGGCCTCATCGAGCGACGCCCGGCATGACGACGTGACGCGGCTGGCTGCGCACGCGTTCGAGCCACGCGCGGATCGCGGGATAGCGCGCCAGATCGAGGTTCGCTTCATCGGCGACGTGCGTGTACGCGTACAGCGCGATGTCGGCAATGGTGTAGCGCTCGCCGACGAAAAACGTGCGTGTCGCGAGATGCTGCTCCATCACGTCGAGCGCGCGATACGAGCCGGCGATTTTCTCGGGCAGACGCACGTCGCCAGGGTTCCGCTGAAACTGCAGGATAAAGCGCGCCACCGCGACATACGGCTCGTGGCTGTACTGCTCGAAGAACATCCATTGCAGCACTTGCGCGCGTTCGAGCCGGTCGGCGGGCATGAGCGGCGTGCCGTCGGCGAGATAGCTGAGAATCGCGCCGGATTCCGAGAGCGTCGTGTTCTCGTCGATGACAAGCACCGGTACTTTGCCGTTCGGGTTCAGCTTTCTGAATTCGTCGGTGCGGGTCGCGCCGTTCATCATGTCGACCTCGTGCCACGCGTAAGGCTGGCCGAGCTGTTCGAGGGCGAGGCGAACCTTGTGACAATTTCCCGATGCCGAAACGCCGTACACCTGATAGGTCATATCCGCTCCTTTATTACCATTCGAGCTTCGTGCCGTCGTACTGGACGAAGCTTCCGTTGAACGCCTCGTGCATCGCGCCCGCTTCGGCGATCACCGCGCGCATGCCAGCGACGCTGCGGGCGACATCGATCGCCGCCGACGGTCCGCCCATTTCCGTGCGCACCCAGCCCGGATGCAGCGCGATGCACGCCGAATGCCGAGATTCCAGCGACGCCACCTTCAGCGCCGAATTGAGCGCCGCCTTGCTCGCGCGATACAGCCAGCCGGTCGTGCCGCTCGCTTCGCCAATGCTGCCCATCTTGCTCGACACGACCGCGAGCACGCCATTCGCGACGTCGGTGAGCGGCAGGAGCACGGGAATCAGTTGCATCGGGCCGCGCACGTTGGTGTGCATGACCTGATCGAAGTCGTCGGCGGCGATGGTTTCGACGCCTTCCGTGCGCGGCCCGTACACGCCCGACACGACGATCGCCACATCCAGCTTTTCCTCGTCCAGTTGCCACGCGAGCGCGGCGATCTGCTCGGGCTGCGTGACGTCGAGCGGGAAGGTTTGCGCGCCCATCGCGTCGAGCGCGGAGAGCGAGGCTTTGTCGCGGGCCGTGGCGAGCACGCGCCAGCCGTCGCGACAATATTCACGCGCGAATTCGTGGCCGAGGCCGCGCGACGCGCCGACGATCAGTACCGTTTTCATGAGCGATCTGTTCCGTATGTGGGCCGTGTGTGGGCGACCTTGCGACTATAGCGCGCGACCCGCGGTCGCGGATCGCCCGCCGGCCTTTCGGCTATCGTTGTGCGCTTTCAACAAGTTAGACCGGAAAGATGATGCAAACCGATGTCGTAATCGTCGGCGCGGGGCCGGCGGGGCTGTGTCTCGCGAATGCTCTGAGCGGTGCCGGTTTGTCGATCGTGCTCGTCGAGCAGCAAAGTCACGCTGCGCTGCGCGAGCCCGCGTTCGACGGACGCGAGATCGCCATGACGCAGAAATCCGTCGCATTTCTGAAGACGCTCGGCGTGTGGGAGCGTATCGAACCGCACGCCAGATCGCAGCTCGCGGGCGCACGTATTTTCAACGGCTCGTCGCCGTTCGCGCTCAAAATCGGTCACGCGCTTTCCGGTCACGACGAGCTTGGGTGGCTCGTGTCGAATCATCTGATCCGGCGCGCGGCGTTCGAGGCGGTCGAGCATCTTGGCGCAGCAAACGCGGAGATTCGCGTCATGGCGTCCGAGCGCGTGATCGATGTCGATACCGACGCCAGCGGCGCGCGCGTGCGGCTCGAAAGCGGCGCGACGATCGCGGCGCAACTCGTCGTCGCGGCGGACAGCCGGTTCTCGGCGACGCGCCGCATGATGGGCATCGCCGCCGACATGCACGATTTCGGCAAGTCGATGCTGGTCTGTTGCATGACGCACGACATGCCGCACGATCACGCGGCGTGGGAATGGTTCGGCCACGGGCAGACGCTCGCGCTCTTGCCCATGAATCCGGACCCGGAGAGCGGCGCGTATCGGTCGTCGGTCGTGGTGACGCTCGAAGCGCGCGATATCGAGCGATTGAGCAAGCTCGATGACGTTGACTTCAATCGCGAGATCGAACGCCGCTTCGAGCGAAGGCTCGGCACGATGTCGCTGCGCACGACACGGCATGTTTATCCGCTGGTGTCGGTTTATCCGAAGCGATTCGTCGCGAAGCGTTTCGCGACGGTCGGCGACGCGGCGGTCGGCATGCATCCGGTCACGGCGCACGGGTTCAATTTCGGGCTGGTCGGCATCGAGATGCTGTCGCGCTCGATTTGCGACGCGCACGCGGCGAGGCTCGATATCGCCGGCGATGCGCTGCTTGCGCGCTATGAGCAGAAGCATCGGCATGAGACGCGGCCGCTTTATCTAATCACGCGGTTCATCACCGAGGTGTATACGCGCGACTCGTTGCCTGCGCGGATCGCACGGGATGCGATGTTGCGCATCGGGGAGAAGTTGACGCCGTTCAAGCGGGCCGTGGCGATGTCGCTGGCGGGAAGATGAGCGGTCGTTTGCGGAAATTCCTATATCGTTCGGATGAGTAGGGATGCTGATCAAGTTGGAGTAGAGTCTCGCTATTCACAACGCTCAGGCGAGGAGCAAGGCCATGCTAAAGATCATTCAAGGAACCTTACCGTCGAATATCGACCCGAACTGGCTCAAGGAACTTCAGGAGTATTCCGCGCGTCGCGGCGAGATCGAGGCCGAGGTGCGAAAGCAGATGGGCGAGTCGGACGATGACGACAACGCAGGCTTCATCAGAGCGCTCATGAGTTTTCCGAAGATCGACTGCGACGACTCCATCTTCGATCGTCACGCTGACAATGGAGCGTCGGATGTTCCTGGCTGATACGAACGTCATCAGCGAGACCCGAAGAGAAGAGCGCGCGAACGAAGGTGTCCGCGCGTTTTTCGAAGGCGCTGATCTAAGAAATCAAAGGGTCCTTCTTTCTGTCATCACCGTCGGTGAACTTCGACGCGGCGTTGATTCGCTTCGCTACAAGGGTGACGCGCGGCAGGCAGAAAATGTCGAAGCGTGGCTGAAGGATGTTCTTCGCAGATACGACAAGAAGATCGTTCCAGTGAACAGGGCCGTGGGGGAAGTCTGGGGACGCCTACGCGCGCGCCACCCGGAGCCGGCGGTAGACAGGCTCATCGCCGCGACAGCGCTCGTTCACGACCTGACCGTGGTCACGCGCAACGTCAGAGACTTCGAGACCGTGGGCGTCAAAATGTTCAACCCCTTCGACTAGGGCAAAACCGGCCCGGCGCGCAGCACCCGGACCGGCCGAAGCCATCAAAGCAACTCGATACCCATAGCCGTCGCTTCGCCACCGCCAATACACAAGCTCGCGACGCCACGCTTCAGCCCGCGCGTCTTCAGCGCACCGAGCAACGTCACCAGAATTCGCGCTCCCGAAGCGCCGATCGGATGCCCGAGCGCGCACGCGCCGCCATTCACGTTGACTTTGTCGTGCGGCAGATCGTGATCGCGCATCGCGGCCATCGTCACGACGGCGAATGCTTCGTTGATTTCATAAAGATCGACATCGCCCGCGCGCCAGCCGTTCTTCTCGAAGAGCTTGCTGATCGCACCGACGGGCGCCGTCGTGAACAGCGCCGGCTGCTGCGCGAACGTGCTATGTCCGACGACACGCGCGATCGGCGTCGCGCCGAGCCGCAACGCCTTCGATTCGCGCATCATCACGAGCGCCGCCGCGCCATCAGAAATCGATGACGAATTCGCCGCCGTCACCGTGCCGTCCTTGGCGAACGCGGGCTTGAGCGATGGAATTTTCTCGATGTTCGCCTTGAACGGCTGTTCGTCGCGCCCGATGACCGTATCGCCCTTGCGGCCCTGCACCGTGACCGGCGCGATCTCCCAACTAAACGAGCCATCGTCGTTCGCCCTCTGCGCGCGCCGCAGCGATTCGACGGCGAACGCATCCTGCGACTCGCGCGAAAACGCATACGACGATGCGCACTGTTCCGCGAACGCGCCCATCAGGCGGCCCTTCTCGTAAGCGTCTTCGAGGCCGTCGAGGAACATGTGATCGAGCACCTGCCCGTGACCCATGCGCATGCCGCCACGCGCTTTTGGCAGCAGATACGGCGCATTCGTCATGCTTTCCATGCCGCCCGCGACGATCACATCCGCCGATCCGGCCAGCAGCATGTCGTGCGCGAACATTGCCGCGCGCATGCCGGAGCCGCACATCTTGTTGATCGTCGTGCAACCGGTCGCGAGCGGCAGGCCCGCGCCGAGCGCCGCCTGACGCGCGGGCGCCTGGCCTTGCCCCGCCGGAAGCACGCAGCCCATGATGGCCTCATCGACCGACTCGGGTTTCACGCCGGCGCGTTCGACCGCCGCCCTGACGGCCGCCGCGCCGAGTTGCGCGGCGGTGAGCGACGCGAAATCGCCCTGAAACGCGGCCATCGGCGTGCGCGCCGCGGACACGATGACTACCGGATCGTTGTGTGTCTCACTCATGTTTCAGCTCCTTGATGACGCCTTTGATCACTTCGGGAACGTCGCCCAGACGCGCCACATCGGACGCGAGGACGTCGTTCTCCGCGGAATGCGCGCCGCTGCGAGTCAGCGCGGCGATGCACGACTGGTACACCGGATCGATCTCGCCCGATGCGCTGATCATCATGCCCATGTTGCGCAAGCGGCCGTCGTGCACGCCGTAGGTCCAGCCGTGCACGGTGAGTTCCTGTCCGCGCGCCCATGCGTCGTTGACGACGGTCGTGCGGCACACGTTGATGGTCTGCTCGATCGTGTTCAGTTCCACGAGACGGCGATGGCGCGCGTCGCCCATCGGCCATTCGTCGAGCAGCGCGGCGTGCTTCTCGCGCACGTCTTCGACATGGCGCAGCCAGTTATCGGCGAGACCGACGCGCTGCCCGACGAGCGCCGCGCCCACGCCCGAACAGCCGTAATGGCCGACGACCATGATGTGCTTCACCTTCAGCAGATCGACGGCGAACTGGATGACCGACAGACAGTTGAGGTCGGAGTGCACGACCACGTTCGCGATATTTCTGTGCACGAAGACTTCGCCCGGCGGCAAGCCGATGATCTCGTTGGCGGGCACGCGCGAGTCCGCACAACCGATCCACAGATACTCGGGCGTCTGCTGATGCGCGAGACGCTTGAAGAATTCGGCGTCTTCGGCGAGCTTGCGCTGGACCCATTCCTGATTGTTCGCGAAGAGATGGGCAAGCGGAGCCGAGGCGTCGTATTGGTGGTCAGTGTGTTTCATGTTCGAAAGTCAAGGCAGGGCGGCGCGCTTCAGGCGGCGCGCGCGTCGGGTCGGCCGGGTTCCTCGAAGCGCTCCGGATAGCGGATGCAGAATCGGACGTCCCGGTCATAGGGAAAAAAATCGGCGAGCTCGCCGCGCAGCAATTGTTCCTTGTGACGCTGCCACAGCGCGGGGTCGAAAAAATCCGCGTGATGGCGCATGAATGCCTCGCGCACGCGCGGATCGCCGAGCAGAAAAGTACCGTACGTTTCGGGAAAGATGTCGTGCGGACCGACGGTATACCACGGTTCGCCCGACAACTCGTCTTCCTCGTTGCGCGGCGTCGGGACGCGGCGCACGTTGCAATCGGTCAGATACTCGATTTCATCGTAATCGTAGAACACGACGCGACCGTGCCGCGTCACGCCGAAATTCTTGTACAGCATGTCGCCGGGAAAGATATTCGCCTGAATCAACTGTTTGATCGCGTCGCCATATTCCTTGATGCCGTGATCGATTTCGTCGGCGTTTCCGTTCTGCAGGAAAAGATTGAGCGGCACCATGCGGCGCTCGATATAAACATGCCGGATGACGAGATTGTCGCCTTCGTACTCGATCATCGAAGGCGCTTCCTTTTCCAGTTCGCGGATGAGCGCGTCGTCGAGTCGCGCGACGGGCAGCGCGACGCTCGAATATTCGAGCGTATCGGCCATGCGGCCGAGGCGATCGTGACGCTTCACGAGCTGATACTTGTCCTGAATCTTCTGGCGCGTGGTTTCTTTCGGCGGCGGAAACGCGTCCTTGATGAGCTTGAACACGTACGGAAAGGACGGCAGCGTAAAGACGATCATCACGAGCCCCTTGATGCCGGGCGCGACGATGAACTTATCGCTCGAATGCGACAGATGATGCAGCAAGTCGCGATAGAAATCGTTCTTGCCCTGCTTCTGCAAACCGACCGACGTATAGATTTCGGCCTTCGGTTTGCGCGGCATGATCGTGCTCAGAAAATGCACGTACGCCGACGGCACTTCCATGTCGACCAGAAAGTACGAGTGCGAGAAGCTGAAGATGATGAGCACCTGCTCGCGCGAAAGCAGCACCGTGTCGAGCGCGAGCAGTCCGGGCGACGTGTGCCGGATCGCGATGGCGAAGGGCAGCAGCGCATCGCCATTGATGATGCGCCCGACGACATACGCCGCCTTGTTGCGGAAGAACAGCGACGAAAGCACGTGAATCTGAAAGTTCGGCGCGGGCGTGAGATCGCCGAAGGCATCGCGCAGCGTCTGCATCACGCATTGCACGTCGCGCGGCAAGTCCTGGAACGGCGGCTCCAGCTGAAAGTTCGTGACGATGCGCTCCAGCGTCGCCGCGAGACCGTCTTTCCCGGGGTAATACGCGCGATACGTCGGCTTCGCGGCGGGTTCGTCGTTCTCGATGTATTCCGTCGAAATGGCCGGCCGCACGAAAATGAAATCGTTATTGAAGTACGAGCGATGCAGGATCTTGCAGCACACGGAATTGAAGAACGTCTCCGCGCATTCCGGCTGACGATGCGTCGTCAGCAAGCCGATGTAATGCAGCTTGATCTGCTGCCACACGTCGTCGTCGATATTTTCCGCGTCGTATTCGTCTTCGAGCGCCGTCACGCATTCCGCAACGCGATCGTCATACGACGCAATGCGCTCGCGCGCCAACTGTTGCTGCGCGAGCCATTCGCCGCGCTCGAACAGACTCTTCGCATTGATCGCGGCTTCGCGGAACACGCGGTAATGATGCTCGAAGCCTTCGAGTATCGTCTTGGCGACATCGAAGCCGATTTGCGACGAGAGCAGCTTGGGGAAATGATTCATATCGACCCTGCGCTTCGTGTTTGGATGTCACGTCACGCCGCTTTGGATCTGCGTGCGCGCTTTTCGATTCCCGCCGCGAGCAGCGCGCGGCCTTGCTCTTCGTATGCCGAGAGTTCGGCCAGCGTCGTGTTCAGGTCTTCGAGTTGGCGCTTGAGCACTTCGCGATGCGCGGCGATGGTATCGACGAATGCCTGGAGTTGCGCGGCGGTGCCGGTGGGCGAGTCATAAAGATCGAGCAGCGTGCCGATTTCCGACAGCGTGAAGCCGAGCCGCTTGCCGCGCAACGTGAGCTTGAGGCGCGTGCGATCGCGCGCCGAGTACACGCGCCGCAGGCCGTTCGAGCCTTCGCGCTTCGGCGCGAGCAGGCCCTGATCTTCGTAGAAGCGAATGGCGCGCGGCGTGATGTCGAATTCGCGCGCCAGTTCGGTGATCGTGTAATGCGTCGGTTGAGTCATTGCCGGCCGGCAGCGCAAATGCGCGCGCAACGTTAGAATGGACGTTTACGTTATCGTCAACCTGGCCAAATTGCAACGCGGCGCAAACCCGGAGACAGGCACCGAATGAACGCACTCGAACACCAGCTCGACTATGTTTTCGCGGATCAACTGCCCGAATCGGGCGGCGTCAAGGAAGTGGCGCCGGGCGTGTTCTGGCTGCGCATGCCGTTGCCGTTCGCGCTCGATCACATCAACCTCTGGCTGCTGCGCGACGAGATCGACGGCGTGAAAGGCTGGACCGTCGTCGATTGCGGCATTTCGAGCGATACGATTCGCGCGAACTGGGAGCGCGTGTTCGATTCCGCGCTCGACGGCTTGCCGGTGCTGCGCGTGATCGTCACGCATTGTCATCCGGATCATCTGGGCCTGGCCGACTGGATCTGCACGGGCGGCGACCGGCAACGCTGGAACGTGCGCCTCTGGATTTCGCTCGGCGAATACGCGATGGGCCGCGTGATGGCCGCGGGCGACGGCTCCAACGCGGGGGGCGAGCGCGCGGCGGCGCATTTCGCGGCGCACGGTCTGACGGACGAAGCCTCGCTCGATGCGCTACGCAAGCGCGACAGCTATTACCCGGCGCTCGTGCCTTCGATTCCGGCTGAATATCGGCGTATCCGCAACGGCGATGTCATTCGAATCGCCGCGCGAAACTGGGAAGTGGTGACGGGTTATGGCCATTCGCCCGAGCACAGCGCGCTCTTTAGCTCCGCCGACAAATTGCTCGTCTCCGGCGACATGGTGTTGCCGCGCATTTCGACGAATGTCTCGGTGTTCGCGGTCGAGCCAGAGGGCAATCCGCTGGCGCTGTATCTGGAATCGCTCGGCCGCTACGAAACCATGCCCGACGATACGTTCGCGCTGCCTTCGCACGGCAAGCCGTTTCGCGGCGTGCGAAGGCGCATCGGGCAATTGCGCGAGCATCATCGCGCGCGGCTGGCGGAAGTGCGCGAGGCGTGCGCGCAGAAGCCCTGCAGCGCCGCCGATATCGTGCCGATCATGTTCAAGCGCAAGCTCGATATTCATCAGATGACATTCGCGCTCGGCGAAGCGCTCGCGCATCTGAATTTGCTTTGGCTCGATGGCACGCTCGCACGTCAGACCGGCGACGATGGCGTGATCCGCTTCACGCCGGTTTGACATCGCTTACTGCACGGACACGCCGCCGAAGTTCACGCGCCCGAACGGACTCACGCTATAACCGCTGACGTTCGCGCGCGTGAGCGCGGCCGCCGTCGGATAGACGAGCGGAATCCACAGCGCCTGATCGTGGATGATCTTCTGCGCGTCGACATACGCCTTCGTGCGTTTCGCGACATCGGCGGTCGATTTGCCATCGGCAATCAGCTTGTCTAGCTGGCTGTCGCAATAGCGCGCGAAGTTGATGCCCGACTTCACCGCATTGCAGCTGAAAAGCGGCGACATGTAGTTGTCCGGGTCGCCATTGTCGCCGGCCCAGCCCATGAACAGCATGTCGTGCTGACCTTGCTTCGCCTGCTTGATCAATTCGCCCCATTCGATCACTCTCACCTGCGCCTTCACGCCGATTCTCGCGAGATCGGCCTGCAGCAGTTCCGCACCCGCCTTCGGATTCGGATTCAGCACGCTGCCGTTCGGGCGCACCCAGATCGTCGTGTCGAAGCCGTTCGGGAAGCCCGCGTCGGCGAGCAGCTTCTTCGCATCGGCCGATGAATACTTGTACGCCGCGATGCTCTTGTCGTAGCTCCACGTATTCGGCGGATACGGATTCACAGCGGGCGTGTCGGTGTTATCGAACACGGTCTTCATGTACGTCGTGCGGTCGAACGCCATGTTGATCGCCTGTCGCACTTTCGGATTGTCGAGCGGCTTCTTCTGCGTGTTGAGCGCGACGAAGGCCGTCATGAACGCCGGCGCTTCGCTCACTTTCAGCGACTTGTCCCGCTTCGCGTCGGTGACGTCCTGCGGCTTCGGCGACAGCGCGATCTGACATTCGCCCGCCTTGATCTTCTGCGCGCGCACGGACGCGTCGGGCGTGATTGCATAGATCAGCCGGTCGATCTTCGGCTTCGGCCCCCAGTAGGTCGGGTTCACGTCGTAGCGAATGACCGAATCCTTCGTGTAGCTCTTCAACACGAACGGGCCGGTGCCGATCGGCTTGTTGTTCAGATCGACCTGCTGGTTCGCCTTCAGCAGCTTGTCCGCATATTCCGATGAATAGATCGATGCGAAGCCCATCGTGAGGATCGGCACGAAGGTCGCGTTCGGCTCGTTAAGCTCGAATTTCACCGTATGGTCGTCGACTTTCGATACGGTCTTGATGAGCTTCACGAGGCCCATCGACTGCGCGTGCGGAAAGCCGCTCGCGCCCGCAACCTTGTACCACGGATTGTCGTCCGAGAGCATGCGCGTGAACGTGAAGACGACGTCGCCGGCATCGAGCGGACGCGTCGGCTTGAAGTAATCGGTCGTCTGGAACTGGACGTTCGGACGCAGATGGAAGGTGTAGGTGAGGCCGTCGCTGCTCACGTCCCACTTGTCCGCGAGCGAGGGCACGACCTTCTTCGCGGCTTCATCGTAGGAGACGAGCGTATTGAAGAGGACGTCCGCGGACGCGTTGGTCGTCACGAGCGAATTGAATTGCACGACATCGAAGCCGTCCGGACTCGATTCGGTGCAGACGGTGAGCGGCTTGGACATCGCGAGCGTCGGCGCGGCGAGCATTGCCATCGCGGCGGCCGCGGCGAATAGTTTCAGGCGCATGAGATCTCCCGTGATCTTCATTTTTTGTTCGTGGATGAGCTTTGGGCACGCGCAGCAAGCCACGCGCCCAGCGCGGGTAGATTAGCGAATGCATCCGTCGCCGACAACGATTCGATCGGCATACGCTTATTCGCGGCTTGCCGAAACGGGGCGCATCGGGCTAAACTTGCGCCGTCTTTGGGGAGTAGCCTTCCTTCGCGAGCGAAGGAGAACGCGTCAACATCCTCGGCCCTGCTGCCGTGGCGCGTTCGACCGGAACGGTTTGGCGAGACCATCGATGCGCTATGTCGTTCTTGGTCGGACGGCGCGTGGCGCATCGTGGTTCGCTCGACGTCCGGCCGTGGAATCATCGTGTCCCCACAACTACAAGATCCCCGTTTTTCTCCCCGTTTATCGCGCACGCTTGCGCGCCCGCCGCATGTTTTCGTGCGAGGCGCCGCATGACGATGCTCTTTATCGAACTCGCGCTGATGCTCGCGATCATCCTGATCGCGGCGGAGCTTTTCACGAATGCGCTCGAACATCTCGGCGAACGGCTCGGCATTTCCGAAGGCGTGACCGGATCGCTGTTCGCGGCGGTCGGCACGGCGTTGCCGGAAACGACGGTGCCGATCATCGCGTTGCTCGGCGGCACGGCGAGCCGTGCGGTCAACGAAGAAATCGGCGTCGGTGCGATTCTCGGCGCGCCGCTCATGCTCGCGACGCTTTCCACGTGTCTCATGGCATTCGCGATTATCAAGTCGCGCGGCTTGCGCGGACGGATCGTGCCGGAGCACACCGGTTTCACGCGCGATCTCAACTTCTTTTTGTTCGCGTTCCTGATTGCGTGCGCCGCGATGTTCGTGCCGCATCATGCGTGGCAGGTGCGCGCGCTGTTCGGGGCCGGGCTGGTTGCGCTGTATGTCGTCTATGTGATCTCGACGTTCAGGGCTTCGGCGAAGCTCGTCGAGGGCGGGCACGGCACGGAAGCACCCGAGACCTTGTTTGTTTCGCGGCTCGGCCTGAAGACGTCGCTGGGCACGATCATGCTGCAGTTTTTCGTCGGCATCGTGTTGCTGGTGGGCGGCGCGAAAGGCTTCATTCACGGCGTCGAGGGCGTGTCGCATGCGCTGGGAATTTCGGCGCTGCTGCTGTCGCTCATCATCATTCCGATCGCCACCGAGCTGCCGGAGAAGGTGAACAGCATCATGTGGGCGCGCAGAGGGAAGGACACGCTCGCGTTCGGCAACATCACCGGCGCGATGGTGTTTCAAGGCACGTTGCTGCCGGCGATCGGCATCATGCTGACGCCCTGGGAGCCGCGCATTGAAGTGCTGACGGGCGTGCTGATCACGCTCGCGGCCGCCGCGTGGCTGAGGTTCAATGCGAAGAAGAACGGGATCGTGCTTTGGGCGTTGCTTGGCAACGGCGTGTTATACGCGGCCTATCTCGTGTTGACGCTCGGGCGCTGAGACGCTTCTGCGGAATCGCAAATAAAAATGCCCGCCGAAGCGGGCATTGAAGCGCGAAGCAGCGCGCCGCTGAAACCGGCGCGTCGTTCTTGTTGTTCTTGAACTTGTTATCGGCGCGTGGGCGGAAAACTTTAGAAGCGCGCGGCCTGATGATATCGGCTGGCCGCTTTCGCTCCGTCCATCGAACGGCGATAGCCAGCCGACAACGTTGCCTGCGCATCGCGCGCGCGAACGGCAACGCTTTCGATGCTCGCCTGGATCTTGCGGATGATCGCAAGTGCGTGCGCCGGTTGTTGCGCCTGCAGCGCCATCACGAACGGAGCGCGCGCTTCGTCGAGCTCGGCGGCGCGCGCCCAGTCGCTCTTGCTCACCGCTTCTTCGATCGCCTCGGTCAGCGACCACGCGTTTTGAATCACTTCCTGCTGGTTCATGTTCCGTCTCCGCCTTTACTTCGCGTTCGTCGCCATTGCGCCCGCGCTATTCGTGCCGCCGAAGAGCGCCGTCAGATAGCTCGATTGCGTCGACATGCTGGACATCAAAGTGTTGAGCGCGGTGAACTGATTGTTGTAGTTGGTCGTCAACTGCTGCGTGTACGTGGTGAGCTGCGTCTGCTGATCGGCGATGCTCGTCAGGTCGTCGTTGAGCGCCGTCGTGCGCGTGTCGATGATGCCGCCCGTTTGCAGGAACGCCGTCAGGCTCGTGTTCAGTTGCGCGGCGACGCCGTCGGTGGAATTGAAGAGCGATGCAACGGTGCCCGAATTGTTGGTCAGCGCGCTGGTGAGCGCATCTTCGTCCGTGCTGAGCGTTCCGTCCGGCTGCAGCGTAATGCCGATCGACGCGAGGTTCACCTTGCCCGCGCCCGCGCCGATGCCCTTGCTGATCGTGTTCGCGAGCGTGTTCTTGATCGTGTTCATCATCGAGTCGCCGAGCAGCGCGCCTTGCGAGCTGGCCGTCGAATCGAACGACGTCAGCGACGACGCCGTGCTGACGAAGTTGTTGTACGCCGTGACGAACGCGTCGATGGCCGTCTTCTGGCCGGCGACATCCTGGCCGATCGTGAGCGTCTGCGTCGTGCCGACCGAGTCCGCCGTAATCGTCATCGAGACGCCCGTGACCGCTTCCTTGATCGTATTGCTCGAACTCGTGATCGGCGTGCCCGCGACCGTCAGGTGCGAGTCCACGCCCGCGCTGGATTGCGTCCAGCCGTTCGCGCCGTCGATGGTCGTGTGCTCGGGAACGGTGATGGTTTTGGTGTTGTCGGTCGGGTCGGGGTCGGTCGTCGTGGTCGACGAGCCGACCTTGAGCTTGTTGATCGCAGACGTGCTGTCGTCCGCGTTGACATCCACGTTGATGGCGTTGCCGAGCCCCGTCGACGTGGAGCGCAGCACGAGGTGCGCGCCGTCCGAGCCGTTGACGATGGTCGCCGAAACGCCGGGATTGTCGGATGCCGAATTGATCGCCGACACAATGCCCGAGAGCGTGTTGTTGGTGTCGTCGAGCTTGATGGTGCTCGTGTTGTTGCCGACTTTCAGCGTGATCGAGCCGGTGCCGAGCTTGTCGGTCGTCGAGAACACGCCGGAGGTGAGCGATTGCGCCGACGCGACATTGGTCACGTTCACCGCATAGCTGCCCGCGACCGCGGTGGTGTCCGCGCTGCCCGTGAGCCCCTTGCCGTTGGCGGTGGCCGTGAACGAGCCGAGCGTCTTGCCGTTGGCGAGGTTCGTGATCGAACTTTGCAGCAGCGAGAGCACGGATTTGAGCGTGCCGATCGCGGTGAGCTGCGTGTTGTCGGCCGTTTTCTTGTTGTTGAGCGCGTCGGTTTGTCCCGCGACCTTCGCGTTGACGATCGCGGTGACGAGCGAGTTCACGTCCATCGTCGAGTTCGTGGAACCGCTGATGATCGACTGCGCGGCCTGCTGGACGGCGCTCGTCGGATCGACAGTGGAACCCGAGGTCGTGGCTACGGTGGTCATGTGTGCTCCGGTCGTTACGTTTCGCGATCGTTCGAAATTGGGCGGGAGTCGTCATCTCCCGAAAACGCGCAAAGGGAGACGAGCTCCCGTTGCGCCGACTGCTTTTACTTCTGCTGCGATGCTTTGTTACACCCGGCGCGCATTGTACTGATAATGCGCGCCGGTTACAGCGCCGCCGGCGATGCTTAGCCGAGGAGCTTCAGAACCTGCTGCGGCATCGAGTTCGCTTGAGCCAGCACCGAGATACCAGCTTGTTGCAGCACTTGAGCCTTCGACAGATTCGCCGTTTCCTGCGCGAAGTTCGCGTCGGTGATTTGCGACTGAGCGGACGACAGGTTGGTCGACTGTTGCGTCTGCGTCGATGCGATCGACGAGAAGCGGTTTTGCGCAGCGCCGAGACCGGACTGGATGCTGTTGACCGTGTTCAGCGCGTTGTCGATCGATTCGATCGCGACGTTCGCGCCATTCGCCGTCGTCAGGTCGATGCTCGACACGGCGACCGGGTTGTTGGTCGCGTTCGCCGTTGCGATCGCTGCCTTGCTTGCCAGTTCGTTGGCCGTGCCGAAGCCCGTCGGTGCGCCCGTGCCGAGTGCGCCGCCGGCGGTGAAGCCGAGCGTCGAGCCAGCGCCAGCGGCACCCCCCGTCACCGTGAACAGCGAAGAAGCGCCGCTGGAGAGCGCGTTGCCGCTCTGGTCGGTGAACTTGAAGCCGCCGCTGCCGTCCGCGAGAACGTTGATCGACGTGATGGCCGCGGTGGCGCCGGTTGCTGCCGTACCGTCCGCATTCAGCGCGACGCCGGAAACCGTGCCGAGGTTCTGGTTCGCCGTGGCATACGTGCCGGCCCCGGTTGCGCCGTTGGTCGTGCTGATCGTGCCGAGAGCCGTTGCCGCGGTGCCCTGAGCCGTCGCTTGAACCGTCTTCGCGAATGCGCCCGAGCCTGACAGCGTCAGCGGCTTCGGATTCGTCGTCGAACCGGCCGTGCTCGAACCGAAGAGCGAATTCGTCACGCTCGACGACAGCGCCTGGTTGTTCTGGTCGGTGAACGAGAAGCCGCCGTTGCCGTCAGCCAGCACGTTGATCGAGGTGATCGCCGGAGTCGTGCCTGCCGCGGATGCTGCGCCGGCGCTGTCGAGGCTGATGCCGCTGATCGTCGAGATCGTCGTGCCCTTTTGCGGCACGCCGCCGCCGAGCTGGGCAGCCGACACGCCCTTGCTCAGGTCGATGCTGATCGTCTGACCGACGTTCGCGCCGACCTGGAAGCTGACTTGACCAGCCGAGCCGTCGAGCACGTTCGTGCCGTTGTACGTCGTTTGCGAAGCGATACGGTTCACTTCGGCGATACGCTGCGTCACTTCCTTTTGCAGCGACGCCTGGTCGCTCGCGGACAGCGAGCCGCTCGACGCTTGCACGGCGAGCTGACGAATACGTTGCAGGTTGTCGGTGATCTGATTCAAGCCGCTCGATGCGGTTTGCGTCATCGACACGCCGTCGTTCGCGTTCGACACGCCCTGGTTCAAACCGTTGATCTGCGACGTCATGCGCGACGCGATTGCCTGGCCAGCAGCATCGTCAGCAGCGCTGTTGATGCGCTTGCCCGACGACAGACGCGTGATAGCCGATGACAGCGCGCTTTGCGTGCTGTTGAGGTTCTGCTGTGCAACCAGCGAATTGATATTGCTATTGATACCGATCATTTTTGCTCTCCTGAGAGACTTTGTCTGCTTTGGCTTTGGCTTAAGCACCGAGTGGTTGCCTGGCGGTCCTGCGCTCGGTGATAGCCGGCCGCCTACTTGTGGTTATCGGGCCCCTCGAAAACTTAAGGCCCGCGCAAACGATTTGTGTAACGAATGCTGTCGTAAGCCTGCGAAACCGCGCCCGGCAAGGCGCCGATTTCGCGCGTATGCTTTTCGGTCCGCCATCTCGCGCATTCGGAGCACACATGCAGACACGCAGCATCGGCAACTCGGAACTGAAAGTCGCGCCGCTCGTCTTCGGCGGCAACGTGTTCGGCTGGACCGCCGACGAACGCACGTCGTTCTCGATCCTCGACGCGTTCGTCGATCACGGCCTCAACTTCATCGACACCGCGGACGTCTATTCCGCCTGGGTCGAAGGGCATCGGGGCGGCGAATCGGAGACGATCATCGGCAAGTGGTTCAGGGAAAGCGGCAAGCGCCATCAGGTCGTGCTCGCGACGAAAGTCGGCAAGCTCTCCACGCGCGCCGGGCTGACGGCGGCGAACATCGCGGCGGCCGTCGACGATTCGCTGCGGCGTCTCAAGACCGATTACATCGACGTCTACTTCTCCCATTACGACGACGAGAGCACGCCGTTCGATGAAACGCTCGACGCGTATCGGAAGCTCATCGAGGCAGGGAAGGTGAGGGTGATCGGCGCGTCGAACTACACGGGCGAGCGGCTCGAAGCGGCGCTTGCGGTTGCGAAGGATTCAGGCTTGCCGGCGTATCAGATCCTGCAGCCCGAATACAACCTCTATGACCGCGAAGGCTACGAGACCGATCTCGAACCGGTGGCGGGGCGGCACGAGATTGCCGTCGTGCCGTATTACGCGCTCGCGAGCGGCTTTCTGTCGGGCAAATATCGCTCGAAGGAAGACACGCAACACAAGGCGCGCGGCTCGCGCGTCGAAAAATATCTGAACCCGCGCGGCCTGAAGATTCTCGCCGCGCTCGACGAAGTTGCCAAACGCAACGACACGACGCCCGCGACGGTCGCGCTCGCGTGGATGATCGCGCGCCCGAGCGTGACGGCGCCGATCGCGAGCGCCACGTCAGTCGCGCAACTGGTGAGTCTCGCTGCCGCGACGCGCCTGCAACTCGCCGCCGACGACATCCATCTGCTCGACGACGCCAGCGCGTGGGCAGAAATAAATCCGTTGCATCAATGAGTTGGATGTTTCGAGGGTGTTGGCAAGGGCGCGGTGTTCTGGTAACATCGCGCCCGAATCGAGAAATGTGCCCGAATTCCTGCCTTCGCCGCTGAGAATGACAATGTCAATAAGCAGCAGCGAACGGCTCTGAAATGCGCCTTCGAGTGGTTCTTTCGAAGGCGCCTGCCGCTTGCGCGGCTGAATCTCAACGCTCTCTTTTCCGGCCTCCGTGGCCGCTTTGCTCGTGTCCGCCGCGCCGTTTTGCGTCCGGCGGACGATCGGAGTGCCGGGGCGCGGCAGCTCGTATCGTTGCGCACTTGAAAATACGTTTAGCAAACCAGGATTTACATGACCACTATCGTCCTCAAAGAAAACGAGCCGTTCGATGTCGCGATTCGGCGTTTCCGCCGCACCGTCGAGCGCACTGGCCTCATCGCCGAACTGCGCGAGCGCCAGTCGTACGAAAAGCCGACCACCGAGCGCAAGCGCAAGAAGGCAGCCGCTGTCTCGCGTCTGCGTAAGCGTCTGCGCAGCCAGATGCTGCCGAAGAAGATGCACTAAGCGTCTTGTTCGGGCGAGGATTCTCGAATTCTCGCTGAACGGCAAAACGGCGGTGCGACCCGTGAGGGCGCACCGCCGTTTCGTTTTTTACCGCTGCTTTAGCTTACGCGCTCAGACGAACGCGTGACGCTTGCCGAGCGCCGCGAGCAATTCGGGCCACTCCTCGATCTCGGCATAGTCGTGAACTTCCTCCAGCTCGATCAGCAGATCGATGATGTTCGGATCGTACGCATTCACGTTCGACGCGTAGAGCGCCCGAAGGAGACGGCCGTCCCGCGCATGCCGAAAGTAGGAAATGCCGACGCCTTCCAGTTGCGGCTCGTACACATCGTCGCGCACGAGCGACCCGATCGCGCACTTGTGCCCTTCGGGACTACGCAGCCGGCACGAGCCGTTGTCGTCTTCCGACACCGCGCGCTGCGTCAGCAAGTGTTCGCTGACGCGCTCGTAAATGTCCTTCGGGCTCAACATCGTAATAGGGCTCAACATCACAACACCTGCAGTATCAAGCGGCCGTTTTCAGAAGCTCGGCGGACAGCCCGAACTGCCGCGCGATCGACGTGAGCCGCTCGCGCCATTCCCATTTGCCGAAGACGTCATGCACGTTCTGCAGGCACGAGAGCAACTCGACTGTATTGGGATCAAACACATTAATGCGCGCACGAAGCAGCGCGCGCTTCAGCGCCACGACGCCGACGTCCATGTACGCCGGCACCTGCTCGGGCGGCTTCGCGATGAAGCGAATGGGCACACCTTCCATCGCGCTGACATAGTCGCGCGGCTTGATGAAGCGCCCGACAGGACAGCCGCCGCAGTATCCGCGATAAGCGCCGCCACCCTGCGGCAGCAAAGCCGCTTGACCTTGTCCGAAAAGATGCTGGACCGCGCTGTTGAAAATCTCCTGATGGGTCAGGAAGTTCAAGCTTTTCATGATCTTCTCCCCTGCGCCCCTGCGCAGCGGCCATGCGTTTAGTATTCGAGAACCTGCGCCTGCTTTACCGGAAGCGGCAGCGTCGTTGCGAATGTGCCGCAACACGAATCAACGCTTCGCCGCCCGGACCCTGCTTTGAACACGGCGGTTTTCCCGGCTTGGGGCGTGCGGCCTCACAGCGCCCGTGTGCTCGCGACGGATTTCTACACTCAGTGAACGATCCGTACACCGCCAGTTATAACGGTTCAGTCCGGTAAAAAGGTGCGCTAGCGCACGCGAGGAACCCATTTTTACACGGCTCGTACATTCGTGCAGTGCGGAAAACCCAGCCAAAGGCCTTGCAGTTCGGGCGATTGCGCGTGCTTCACTGCAAAAAAACTGTCATCTAACAGGACTTACCCTAGGACGCACATTTTGCTCTCAATGATGTTGCCAAAAAGCAATAATTTCCCCCATACGAATGCTCTTAATGTGCGGTTTTGGCGGCAGATTTCCGTTTTGTCTTAGGTTTCTCTCGCGAAAGGCAATCGGCGGCGTGGTCGTTGACCATGCCAGTGGCCTGCATGAAGGCGTAGCAAATGGTCGTGCCGACGAACTTGCAGCCGTATTTTTTGAGCGCCTTGCTCAGCGCGTCGGATTCTGGCGTGGACGCGGGCGTGGGATTCCCGGCATCGCGCGGGGTGTCGATGGTATTGCCGTCGACGAACGACCAGACGAAGTTCGCGAATGAACCGTGCTCCTGCTGGATCTGCTGTACGGCGCGCGCATTGAGCACCGCCGACTGGATCTTCGCCCGATTGCGCACGATGCGCGCGTCCTGCACGATCCGCTCCATGTCCTTTTCGGTGAAGCGCGCCACGCGGTCGATGTCGAAGTTGGCGAACAGCGCACGATAGCCTTCGCGCTTGTTGAGGATCGTCGACCAGGAAAGGCCGGCTTGCGCGCCTTCCAGCACCAGCATCTCGAACAGATGCCGGTCGTCGCGCGATGGCACGCCCCATTCGTCGTCGTGATACTGGATCATCGCGTCGGTCGTGGCCCAGGCGCAGCGGGTTTGATCGGTGTGTACCATCGCAATTTCTCATCGTTATTCTGGATCGCGTCAGCATAGCGGATCGCCCGTGTCGCGCCATCTATGCCATTCGGCCAATTGGCGCGCGGCGCGGCCGCCGGTAAGCTTGCGGCCATGACTACATCTTCGACTTCGGCATTTGATGGCTTCCTGCTCGGCATCGACGGCGGCGGAAGCGGCACGCGCGTGATCCTCGCGGACACGCATGGCAACGAACTGGCGCGCGTGGGCGGCGGACCCTCGGCCCTCGGGCTCGGCGTCGAGCGCGCGTGGCAATCGATAGGCGACGCGTGCCAACGCGCCTTCGACGCAGCCGCGCGGCCGTTCGAGTGGCGCAACTGCGCGCTCGGTTGCGGACTGGCGGGCGTGAACAACGCGGACTGGCTCGCGGCGTTTCTCGGCTGTGCGCCGGACGTGCGCGCGTTGCGCGTCGAAAGCGACGCCTATACGACCGTGCTCGGCGCGCACGGCGGCGAATCCGGCGTGATCGTCGCGCTCGGCACGGGCAGCATTGCGGCGTCGCTGGACGAAGCGGGCGTTTGCCGCATCGCGGGCGGCTACGGTTTCCCGAGCGGCGACGAAGCCAGCGGCGCATGGCTCGGACTGCGCGCAGTGGCACATCTTCAACGCGTGTTCGACGGCCGCGCGCCCGAAGACGGCTGGTCGCGCGCGCTGCTCGCCCAGACGGGCGCGACAGATCGCGACAGTCTCGTCGTGTGGCTCTGCGCCGCGAATCAAACCACTTACGCGACACTCGCGCCCACGGTGTTCGAGTTCCGCGATCATCCGGACGCGGCACGAATCCTGAACGAAGCGGGGCAGGAAATCGCGAAGCTCGTCGCGGCGCTCGATCCCGCCGGCGCGCTGCCGGTCGCTTTGTGCGGCGGGCTCGCCGCCCCTTACGAGCCGTTCGTGCCGGCCATGTTGCGCGAACGCCTGCGCGCGCCTCGCGCCGATTCCGCCGCCGGCGCGCTCGAACTGGCGCGGCGTGCGGCATCGGCGTTCGCGGCTGCTGGCCGTCCGGCGCGATAAAATACCGACCTTCACGGCATCGCAAAGGCAGTCATGTATTCGGTTATCGCTACTGATCTCGACGGTACGCTTCTCAACAGCGACCACCAGCTCGACCCGTTCACCGCCGAAACCGTGCGCACTCTTGCGGCGCGCGGCGTGCCCATCGTCATCGCGACGGGGCGGCATTATTGCGACGTCGCCGGCATTCGCGATGTGCTCGGCGTCGACGCCTATCTGATCACCTCCAACGGCGCGCGCGTGCACGCACCCGGCGACGAGCGCATTTACTCGCGCGACCTCGATCCCGCCGCCGTGCGCCGTCTGGTGCAGCCGGAGCTTTCGGGCAGCGAGCGCGTCATCGTCAATCTCTTCGCCGACGACGCGTGGCTCATCGACCGTCACGCTCCCGAATTGCTGGTCTTCCACCAGGATTCCGGCTTCAAGTACGAGGTGATGGATCTGCGCGAACACGATGGCGAGAACATCGCGAAGGTGCTGTATATCGGCGATCCGGCGGACTTGAAGGAGACCGCCGCGAACCTCGAACGCGAGTTCGGCGATTCGCTCTACGTCACCTACTCGCTGCCGGATTGTCTGGAAGTGATGACATCGGACGTATCGAAAGGGCGCGCGCTGCGCTTCGTGCTGGAGCGGCTCGATGTCGATACCGCGCAGTGCGTCGCGTTCGGCGACAACATGAACGATATCGACTTGCTCGAAACCGCCGGGCATCCGTTCATGATGAACAACGCGAATCCCGATCTCATCAAGCGCCTGCCGAACGTGCCGCGCGTCGGGAACAACTTCGAGGCGGGCGTCGCGCATCAATTGCGCAAACTGTTCGGCATTCGCGACGAACTCGCGTCGCCGGGACAAACGCCCGACTGATCATCCGTCGCGGCGGGCCGCCGAGGTTCGTCCGCGGCCCGGTTTGACTTATCCGCGATGGCCCCAGTTGTTGCCGTAGCCGCCGTGGTTCCAGCCCGCGCGGTTGTAGCGGCCGTAGTCGCGGTCGCCGCCGTGCCAGCGCGGCGCTTCATGGCGATAGTACGGCGCGCGATAAGCCGGAACCGCCGGACGCACATACACCGGGGCCGGCGCCACATAAGCCGGCGCGCCGAGCGAAACGCCGATGTGCAGATCGCTGTGAGCCTGAGCCGCTCCGATCGCGCCGATAGCAAGGCCGGTCGCGACGAGCATTTGGGTGACGGTGCGCTTCATGGTGTCTCTCCTTTAGGGCGACGTGTGTCGCATGAGTCCAATTTAAGCGGCGGTCGTCTTACATGCTTTTAGGACTTGTTACCGTGTGCAAGGGCGGCGTAAGGGTGGAAATGCGCTGGCCGAAGTCGCTGAAATCGCCGAGAGCCTTATTGGGCGCGCCTCCCGCATCGCGCTGATTTCATTTCAAATTGACGTCGCAACAATTCATAAGCAGGCTGCGTAATTCCGCTTTACATTTGTCGCGCGCGTTTAATCTTTCGCATGCGCGTTGTGGCGCAAAAACAAAAAAACGGGCGCATTTCGCGCCCGTTCTTAACTGCTGATTCCTGCTGCTGAAGCTTACTTCTGACGCGTCAGCGACGGATAAATCACGCCCGCGAGGATCGCACCGACGATCGGCGCAATCCAGAAGAGCCACAACTGATCGAGCGCCCAGCCGCCGACGAAGAACGCCTGGCTCGTCGAGCGCGCCGGATTCACCGACGTGTTCGTGACCGGAATCGAGATCAGGTGGATGAGCGTCAGGCACAGACCGATCGCGATCGGTGCGAAGCCCTTCGGCGCGCGGTCGTCGGTGGCGCCGAGGATCACGAAGACGAAGAAGAACGTCATCACGACTTCGCAGATGAGCGCCGCCGACATCGAGAAATGACCCGGCGAGTGCTCGCCGAAGCCGTTCGCGGCGAATCCGCTCGTCGCGAAGTCGAAGCTCGGATTGCCCGTCGCGATCAGATAGATCACACATGCGCCGAGCGTCGCGCCGATCACCTGGGCGGCAATGTACGGCACGAGATCGCGCACCGGAAAGCGGCCAGCCGTTGCGAGACCGATGCTCACAGCCGGGTTCAGGTGGCAGCCGGAGATGTGACCGATGGCGAAGGCCATTGTCAGCACGGTGAGACCGAACGCCAGCGCAACGCCGGCGAATCCGATGCCGAGGTGAGGAAAGGCGGCGGCGAGCACGGCGCTTCCGCAGCCGCCCAGCACGAGCCAGAAAGTACCGAAAATTTCAGCACCGAGGCGCTTCGACAAATGCATGATTCTGCCTTCGTAAAAATAGAAAAGCCGTTGATTTAAAACAAGAACGCACGACGCGCTTGCGGAGCGCAGTGTAAGCGCGGCGTCTTTTGCGAACTGTCAAAAATGGTTGATCGGCGGTCTATTTACGGGCATGGAGTCGAATCTTCGGATTATTCCTTATGTCGACGTGCAAAGAAGCGCGGCGCGCGGGACAAAACGCGTCGGCGGCGCGCAAAAAAATGCCGCCCGGCAAGCGGGCGGCATTTCAGGCGATTCGAATCAGGCGAAGGCGATCAGCCCACGGCGACCTGACGCAACACCGGGCGCTTCGCGGCCTGGAGCATCGCCGTGTAGCTTTCGACGTAGTTCCGCGCCATCGTCTGCGCGCTGAAGCGGCGCTCGAACTGCGCGCGGATTTCCGTGCGCGACAATTCTTCGAGACGTTGCAGCGCGCCGACCGCGCCTTGCACGTCCTCGCAAATGAAGCCCGTCACGCCGTGGTCGATCACTTCCGGCACGGAACCGCGATTGAACGCGATCACCGGCGTGCCGCAGGCCATCGCCTCGATCATCACGAGACCGAACGGCTCGTTCCAGTCGATCGGAAAGAGCAGCGCCTTCGCGCCCGACAGGAATTCCGGCTTCTGCGCTTCGTTAATCTCGCCGATGAACTCGACATGCGCTTCCGAGAGCAGCGGTTCGATCGTCGACTTGAAGTATTCCTGGTCGACCTTGTCCACCTTCGCGGCGATCTTCAGCGGCAGGCCGCTTTGAGCCGCGATTTTGATCGCGAGATCGGCGCGCTTTTCCGGGCAGATGCGGCCGAGAAACGCCAGATATTCGGGCTTCTTGTGCGGCTGCGGCGTCAGCAATTCGCTCGGCAGACCGTGATAAACGGTGTTCAGCCAGTTCGCCTGCGGCAGCGGGCTACGCTGATTGTCCGAGATCGAAATGACGTTCGCTTTCGTGAAAGTGTCGAAGATCGGCTGCAATTCGGGCAGATCGAGGCGGCCGTGCAGCGTCGTCACGAAGGGCGTGTCCATCTGCGTGAACAGCGGGAACGGCATGTAATCGAGGTGGAAGTGCAGCACGTCGAACTCGTGCGCGCGCTGGCGGACGGTTTCGAGCAGCAGCATGTGCGGCGCAAGCGCGTCGCGCACGGTCGGATCGAGACGCAGCGCGCGCGGCCACGCCGCTTCGAGCGTCGCCTTGGTTTGCGAATCGCCGCTTGCGAACAAGGTTACATCGTGGCCGAGGTCGACGAGCGCATCCGTCAGATATGACACGACGCGCTCAGTGCCGCCGTAAAACTTCGGAGGAACTGCTTCGTGCAACGGTGCAATTTGTGCGATTCGCATAACGTGACTCTCCAAGTAGGTGAGGCATGGCAGTCACGCTCTGGTCGAGCGCTAACGCATGCCATTCGGGCGGGCCGCGTGTGGTGGACGCCGCCCGAGATAGGCCCGGAGATGAAAAAACATCGCGACCGGGTTATCCCTTACCATCCATTATCGGGATCGAGAGCGGCATTTCACTTCATTTTTCAATCGCTTATCGTTGTTACAGCGCGATACATGTGCTGTTACGAAGTGACAAATTGCATCGATGAAGGCGATGTGCGGGAATTTGGAGCGTTGAAGGCGCCGCGGGACAACCATGCGCAAGTTTCGGACCCGCGTATCGAAAGGCGCGACGGCGGATGCGGCCCGAAAAATAATCGGCCCGATCATAAAGTCAGACGAATAGCGGCCGATAACTAAAGTCTGCCGTTCGGCAATAAAAACGCGCCTCGTGTAAGAAATTTTCCGACACGATTCTTCGCGAAATTCCGTCGCTGCGTCGGATGCTTTGTCCGACAGGCGCGGCCGCGGGCATCGGCGACAATCGAATCGACAACAAACAACGCGCGCGGTGCCGCATTCGCTTTCCTTTGCGAGTTCGAGCAAACGTTCACCCGCCGGGCCTGACCAGCCATGTATCGATTCGGGGAAAAGATGACGATCAGCAATACGAGTACGCTCGCGGAAATCCGCGAGGTGAATCTGTCGTACTTGCTTCTCGCACAGCGGCTCCTTCAGGAAGACCGCGTTTCGGCGATGTACCGCCTCGGCCTTTCCGAGCAGGTCGCGCACGTGCTGACCTCGCTGACGCTCGCGCAGGCGGTGAAAGTGGCGTCGTCGAGCCATGTGCTGTGCCGCTTTCGTTTCGATGACCACGCGATCCTTTCGTCGCTCGCCGACAAGGGCCGGAGCGCGTCGCTCGCGCACGCACACGCGGCAATTTTGCTGGCCGACAGTCCCGTCGAACAGATCGGCTAAAGGCGCGCGAAATCCCGATGGCAACGAGGAGCGTGGTCGCGGAAGTCCGCGAAATTACCCTGGCGATCGAGTTGGTCGAACTGGGCGCGCGTCTGCAACTGCTCGAAGCGGAAACGAACCTGTCGCGCGACCGTCTCATCAAGCTCTATAAGGAACTGAAGGGCGTGTCGCCGCCCAAGGGCATGCTGCCGTTTTCGACGGACTGGTTCATGACCTGGCAGCCGAACATCCATTCGTCGCTGTTTCACGGGATTTATCGTTTCATCGACGAGCATGGCGGCGCGCGCGGCACGCAGAGCACGATTCAGGCGATCGTGAAAAGCTACCGCCTCTATCTCGAACACGCGGCGCTGTACGGCGACGAGCCCGTGCTGTCGCTCACGCGCGCCTGGACGCTCGTGCGCTACTTCGAATCCGGGATGCTTCAGACCAACGTCTGCACGCGCTGCGGCGGACGTTTCGTCGCGCATGCGTACGACCTGCGCGCGGGCTATGTCTGCGGCCTGTGCCAGCCGCCTTCACGCGCGGGCAAGACGCGCAAGGCGAGCGCGAGCGCGCACGGCGAAGCGGGCCGGCTCGCGGCCTGAGAGCGGAGCGCCAGGCCCGCGTCTTTCTAGAAACGATCGCGATACGAAAGCCCGACGGTCATCCCGTGCGGGCTGCGCTGATACGTGATCGCCCAGTGCGTCACGGATGCGCCGATCCATGCGCCGAGCGCATCGGCGGCCAGATCCTTGTAGGAGAAACCATCCGTGCGGCATGTTCCGTCGACGATTTCCTTCACGAGTCCCGGCCCCGTGCCGATCAACGTGCCGTAGACGATCGGATGTTCCGAGTCCCGCGTCAGATAGCCGCCGAGCGCACCGAACGGCGCGGACACGGCCATGTGAGCGAGCTTGTCCGAGCCGGTCCAGCTATCCGATGTCTGCATTCGCCAGCCGCCGCGCGAGCCGCCGCAATCGAGTCCCGCATGCGCGAGCGAACTCGCGGTCAAGGTCAGCGCGAGCGCGCCGGCCTGTTTGATTGCCCTCGTCATCTTTCTCTCCGATTTCCCGACTCCGCGTTTCTAAGACAAATCCGAACGCGTGTTCGCATTATCGGCAAGAAATGTGGATTTCTATCGATATATTAAAAAATATATCTCCAGATCGACGTTATGGAGGAGCAAGTTGCTTCGAGGCAGCTAATTCGGCGCAACTACTGCGAAGCAACACCGATCCGCCGAAGGAAATCAAACGCCGGAAGCAGCCGTCCGACCGCGCCCCCAAGTTTTTCAGTCGAGTGCCGTAAACCACTTAACGGCGGTCTTACCGCACCAAACGTGAGGACTCGACTGTGCTGATTTTCGTAGGATCGCTCGTGACATTGCTGTCCGTTTTCGGCGGTTACGCGCTCGAAGGCGGACACCTTGGCGCGCTCATGCAGCCGGTCGAGATTCTGATGATCGGGGGCGCGGGCGTCGGCGCGTTCATCCTCGGCAACAACATCAAGACCATCAAGGCGACCATTCAGGTTCTCCCGACGCTCTTCAAAGGCGCGAAGTACGACAAGAGCATGTACATGGAGCTGATGGCCCTGCTCTACGTGCTGCTCGCGAAGGCGCGCAAGGAAGGCACGCTCGCGCTCGAAGCGGATATCGAAGATCCGTCGAAGAGCCCGGTCTTCAACCAGTACCCCAAGATTCTCGCGGACCATCACATCGTCGAATTTCTGACGGATTATCTGCGCCTCATGGTGAGCGGCAACATGAACGCGTTCGAGATCGAAAGCCTCATGGACGAGGAGATCGAGACGCATCACGTCGAGGGCGAAGCGCCCGCGCACGCGCTCACCAAGGTCGGCGACGCGATGCCCGCGTTCGGTATCGTCGCGGCGGTGATGGGCGTCGTGCACACGATGGCCTCCGCCGATCAGCCGCCCGCGATTCTCGGCGAGATGATCGCGCAGGCGCTCGTCGGCACCTTCCTCGGCATTCTGCTTTCCTACGGTTTCATCGGGCCGCTCGCGAACGTCGCGGAACAGCGCGTCGCGGAGCAAACGAAGATGTTCCAGTGCATCAAGGTGACGATCCTCGCGAGCCTGAACGGTTACGCGCCCGCGATCGCGGTGGAGTTCGGCCGCAAGGTGCTGTTCTCGACGGAGCGCCCGTCGTTCTCCGAACTGGAAGAGCACGTGCGCCGGGTCAAGTCGAAGTGACTTCCGCCATAGTCGAGACCGAGCGATGAGCAACGATTCCGAGCGCCCCATTTTCATCAAGCGCATCGTCGCGGGCAAGAAAGGGCATCACGGCGGCGCGTGGAAGCTCGCCTACGCGGACTTCATGACCGCGATGATGGCGTTCTTCCTGCTGATGTGGCTGCTTTCGTCGACCTCGCCGGTGCAGCGGCGCGGCATCGCCGAATATTTTCAGATGCCGCTCAAGGCTGCGATGGTCGGCGGCAAGACCGTCGGCATGGACAACAGCATCATCATGGGCGGCGGGCGCGACATCTCCAGCACGGAAGCGGGCGCGGCCCGCAGAATCGACGGCACCACGCAGCTCGCGCAGCGCGCATCGTCGGACACCGACGAGGAACTGCTCAAGGCCGCGCAAGGCGAACTGGAGCGGCGCGAGCAGGTGCGCCTGCACGACCTTCAGGTGAAGCTCATGGCCGCGATCGAGGCCAACCCGACGCTGCGTCAGTTCAAGCAGCAGATCCGCATCGAATCGACGCAGCAGGGCTTGCGCATCGAGATCGTCGATACCCAGAAGCGCCCGATGTTCGCGCTCTCCAGCAACGCCGTGCAACCGTACATGCGCGACATCCTGCGCGAGATCGGCAGATCGCTGAACGACGTGCCGAATCGCATCGTCGTGCAGGGACACACCGACGCCGTGAAGTACGCGGGCGGCGAAAAGGGCTACAGCAACTGGGAGCTTTCGGCGGACCGCGCGAACGCGTCGCGGCGCGAGCTCGTCGCGGGCGGCATGGACGAAGCGAAGGTGATGCGCGTGCTCGGACTCGCGTCGACGCAGAACCTGAACAAGAAGGACCCGCTCGATCCGGAGAACCGGCGCATCAGCGTGATCGTGCTCAATCGCAAGACGGAACTGTCGATGCAGCGCGATGACGGCGCGGCCGGCGCGACGCTCGACAACGGCACCGACGCCCACGGCTATCCATCGACGGCGCTCGGCCAGCTTATTCCGGGCGTCGCGCCCCGGCCCGCGGCGAAGTGAGCAAATTCCTCGAAAAAGACGCTCAAGACTCGACGCGTTTCGACCGTCATCCCGGCAAGAGACAAACATGATCAAAAACATTCTGGCAATCGACGATTCAGCCGCAATGCGGCAAATCCTCTCGGCGACGCTGGCGACGGCGGGTTACGAAGTGACCGTCGCGTCGGACGGCGACGAAGGCCTGGAGTGGGCGCTCGCGGAGCGCTTCGACCTCGTTCTGACCGACCAGCACATGCCGGGCAGAAGCGGGCTCGATCTGATCGTGGCGCTGCGCGGCAATCCCGCCTACAAAGCGACGCCGATTCTCGTGCTGACGACCGAAGACGGCGAGCCGTTCAAGGACGCGGCGCGCTCGGCGGGCGCGACAGGCTGGATCGAGAAGCCACTCGATCCGGACCTGCTGACGGAACTCGTCGCGGCGCTCTCCGAAACGCACGAGCAGCACTGAACCGAACATCAACGGCATCGAACGGCATCCCCGCGGTGACTCAAGCATGACACTCGACATTACCCAGTTCTACCAGACCTTCTTCGACGAAGCAGACGAACTGCTCGCGCAGATGGAGCAACTGCTGCTCGTTCTGGACATCGCGAATCCGGACCCGGAAGACCTCGCGGCGATCTTCCGCGCGGCGCACTCGATCAAGGGCGGCGCGGCGACGTTCGGCTTCACCGCGCTCACCGAGACGACGCACATTCTCGAATCGCTGCTGGACCGCGCGCGCAACAACGAGCTCGTCTTGCGCCCCGACATGATCGATACCTTCCTCGCGACGAAGGACGTGCTCTCGGATCAGCTCGCCGCTTATCGCGCGAGCGCCGAGCCGGATGCCGCCGCCGCCGCCGCGATCTGCGCGAAGCTCGAACGTCTGAAAAACGAGCAAGCCGAAGGCGGGCCGTCGAGCCAGATCGAGCCGCCCGCGCTGCCGGGCGACGCCATCGGCGCGGCGAGCGCGAGTGTCGCGCCCGCCTACGAAGGCCCGAATGCGCCGCCCGCGCATGTTCTCGCGCAAGCGATGGACGCGATCGAGGACGACGGCGACTGGGACGGCGCGTTCGAACTCACCGATGAAAACACGCATGCAGGAACCGCTGCCGCCGCGACGCCGGGACACACCGGCGCGGCGATGGCGGAAGTTGGACCCCACCTGAAAATTACGCTACGGGAGGTGGGCGAGAAGGACCTGGCGACTCTGATCGAGGAGCTGGGGAACCTGGGAAGCATCGTCGGAGAAAAGAAAGGAGACGCCGAGCACGTGGTATGGCTCGACTCGGACGTCCCGGCCGACGATATCGTCGCTGTGTGCTGCTTCGTGATCGATGAAAAGCAGATCACGATCGGCCGCGGCGATGCAGCGGCGCAATCCGCAGAAGCACAGCCGGCGCGCCCGGACGCGCCGGCCACGCAGGTTGCGCAACCCACGCTATACGAGGAACCGAAGCAATCGCAGGCGCACGCCGCGCCCGCATCCGCTGTCGGCAAGGAAGCAGCAAAAGAAGAAACGGCGGCGGCGGCGGGTTCGAAAGACCCTTCCGCCGCCCAGCCGTCCAAAGCCGCCGCGAGCGACGGCGACAAGAAAGCACGCCCGCAGGCCGCGGCATCGGCGGAAGGCAGTTCGATTCGCGTCGGCGTGGAGAAGGTCGATCAGCTTATCAATCTGGTGGGCGAACTCGTCATCACGCAGGCGATGCTCGCAGAAACGACGAGCACTTTCGATCCCGCATTGCACGACCGTCTTTTCAACGGCATGGCGCAGCTGGAGCGCAACGCGCGCGACCTGCAAGAGGCCGTCATGTCCATCCGCATGATGCCGATGGATTACGTATTCAGCCGCTTCCCGCGCCTCGTGCGCGACATCGCCGGAAAGCTCGGCAAGGAAGTGGAACTCGTCACGTTCGGTCAGGCGACCGAGCTGGACAAGAGCCTGATCGAGCGCATCATCGATCCGCTCACGCACCTCGTGCGCAACTCGCTCGATCACGGCATCGAGACCGTGGAAGCGCGTCGCGCGGCGGGCAAATCGACGACCGGCCAGTTGGTGCTGTCGGCGGCGCATCACGGCGGCAACATCGTGATCGAAGTGAGCGACGACGGCGCGGGCCTGCGCCGCGACAAGATTCTCGCGAAGGCGCAGAAGCAGGGCATGCAGGTTTCCGACTCGATGAGCGATGAAGAAGTCTGGCAACTCATCTTCATGCCGGGCTTCTCGACCGCCGAACAAGTGACGGACATTTCCGGGCGCGGCGTCGGCATGGACGTGGTGAAGCGCAACATCCAGTCGATGGGCGGCCACGTCGAAATCATGTCGCGTCAGGGCGCGGGCACGACGACGAAGATCGTGCTGCCACTCACGCTCGCGATTCTCGACGGCATGTCGGTGAAGGTCGGCAACGAGATCTTCATTCTGCCGCTCAACTTTGTGATGGAGTCGCTGCAGCCGGTGGCCGAAGACATCTACACGGTCGCGAACGGCGAGCGCGTCGTGCGCGTGCGCGGCGAATATCTGCCGCTCGTCGCGCTGCATCGCGTGTTCGAGGTCGAAGGCGCGCGCACCGAGCCGACGCAGGGCATCGTCACGATCATGCAGACGGAAGGACGCCGCTTCGCGATGCTGATCGACGAACTCGTCGGCCAGCAGCAAGTGGTCGTCAAGAACCTCGAAACGAATTACCGCAAGGTGCACGGCATTTCCGCGGCGACCATTCTGGGCGACGGCCGCGTCGCGCTGATCGTCGACGTGGCCGCGCTCAACCGCGAATCGCGCGCACAGCACGGCGCGCACGCTCACTAATACCGAAGGAGTCTTTCATGGCAGACATTCAATCGATCCTAACCGCCGCGCCTTCGCGACGTGATACGCAAAGCGCCGAAGCCGCGGGACAGGAATTCCTCGTGTTCACGCTCGGCGCCGAGGAATACGGCATCGACATCCTCAAGGTGCAGGAGATTCGCGGCTACGACAACGTTACACGTATCGCGAACGCGCCCGGGTTCATCAAGGGCGTGATCAATCTGCGCGGCATCATCGTGCCGATCGTCGACATGCGCATCAAGTTCAATCTGGGCCGCGTCGAGTACGACAACCAGACGGTCGTGATCATCCTGAATGTCGCGCATCGCGTGGTCGGCATGGTGGTGGACGGCGTGTCGGACGTGCTCACGCTGACGCAGGAGCAAGTGATGCCCGCGCCGGAATTCGGCGGCACGCTCGCAACGGAATATCTGACGGGACTCGGCACGGTCGATGGCCGCATGCTGATTTTGATGGACATCGAAAAGCTCATGACGAGCCGCGAAATGGAGTTGATCGACTCCGTCGGTGCATAACGAGCGAAGTGAGAAAGAAGCCATGCTGAAGAAGTTGTCGATCCGCACGACGCTCACGCTCGTCGGCCTGTTGTTCGTTGGATGCGCGGCGCTGATCGGTGCGCTTGCGCTCGCCGGGCTCAACTCCGCCGGCGCGTCGCTCGCCTCGCTCGCGCAGGAAGACATGGTCTCGATGCGCGCGCTTTCGGAAACGTCGTCGTATCTGCTGCGCTCGCGCGTGACGCTCGACCGCGTGCGCTCGCTCACCGAAGCGGGCAGCACGGACGAAGCGAAGAAGGCGATCGATCGCGGCCAGTATCTGCTCGACAAGAGCAACGAGAACTGGAAGCTCTATCTCGATACGCCGAAGCCGATGCTGCCGAAGGAAACGCTCGACGCGCTCGTTACTCAACGCGACGCGCTTGTGAAGACCGGCGTGGAGCCGGAGTTCGCGGCGATCCGCGCGAACGACATGGCCGCGTATCACGCGATCGCGGACACGAAGATCAGTCCCATGTTCGTCGCGTTCGATCAGGCCGTGACGACTGCCGTCGCGGCGCATCAGGCGCACGCCGAGAGTTCGCGCGCCGGCACGTCGTCGCATATCGCGGCGCTCAACATGACGATCGGCGCGGTGCTCGTGCTCGCTTTGCTGATGCTGATCGGCACGCGCATGGCGCTCTCCAGCCTGATCGTGAAGCCGATCAACGATGCGGTCGATCACTTCGAGCGCATCTCGCGCGGGGATCTCACGCAGAGCGCGCACAGCGACAGCGGCAACGAAATCGGGCGCCTTTTCGCGGGCATCGAACGCATGCGCGGCAATCTGACGACGATGGTCGGCGCGGTGCATCGCGGCGCGGAATCGATCGACGTCGGCGCGCATGAAATCGCGAGCGGCAACACGGATCTGTCGCAGCGCACGGAAGAGCAGGCGGCGTCGCTGCAGGAGACGGCGTCGAGCATGGAAGAGCTGACGAGCACGGTGAAGCAGAACGCCGACAACGCGCGCCAGGCGAGCCAGCTCGCGGTGAACGCGTCGGATATCGCTTCGCGCGGCGGCGAAGTCGTCGAGCAGGTCGTCGAGACGATGCATGCGATCTCGTCGAGTTCGAACAAGGTCGTCGACATCATCGGCGTGATCGAGGGCATCGCGTTCCAGACCAACATTCTCGCGTTGAACGCGGCCGTCGAAGCGGCGCGCGCGGGCGAGGAAGGCCGCGGCTTCGCGGTGGTCGCGGGCGAAGTGCGCTCGCTCGCGCAGCGCAGCGCGGCGGCGGCGAAGGAAATCAAGGCGCTCATCGGCGATTCGGCCGCGAAGGTCGACAGCGGCACGGAACTCGTCGCGCGCGCCGGCCAGACGATGGGCGAGATCGTGCAGGCGGTGCGCCGCGTGACCGACATCATGGGCGAGATCAGCGCGGCGTCGGAGGAGCAGTCGGACGGCATCGAGCAGGTCAACCGCGCGGTCACGCAGATGGACAGCGTGACGCAGCAGAACGCCGCGCTCGTCGAAGAGGCGGCGGCGGCCGCCGCATCGCTCGAAGAGCAGACGCGTCAGTTGAAGGGCGTGGTGGCGCAATGGCGTCTGGAAAGCGCGGCAGCGCCGGTGCGCACGAGCGCATCGACGGCGGTGGCGCGTCTTGCGCCGGCGGCGCGTGTCGAGCCCAGGACGCCCGCGATCGCATCGAAAGCGAAGTCTGTCGAGACGCCAAAAGTTGCGCCGGAAGCGGCCGTTAATAAGGAAACAGCGAAGGAACCAGCGAAGGAAGCGACGAAGGCCGCGAGCAAGCCGTCGGTCAAGTCCGCTCCCGCGCCGCGCGTCAAGGCGACGACCGCCGACGACGGCGACTGGGAAACCTTCTAACCCGATCCGGAAACGATTACGGCCATGCAGGCATCGCGCATCACGATCGATAACCGGCGTTTCATCGAAGCGCACGGCAGACGCGAGTCCGCATGGTCGAGCGCGACGAACACGCCACATCGGGCGTCAAAGACGACGTCGAGGAAGCACGAAACATCATGATGGCAACGCGCAACGCGCGCGCCGACTTGCCCGCCAACGTGCGCGGCCCGGAAGTCGAGCGCGATTTCGAATTCACCCCGGCGGATTTCGCCCGCATTCGCGAGCTGATTCATCGCCGCGCGGGCATCTCGCTGTCGGACCATAAACGCGACATGGCGTACAGCCGCCTCGCGCGCCGTCTGCGCGCGTGCGGCATGGATACGTTCAAGCAGTATCTCGATCGCCTCGAAACCAACGAGGACAACGGCGAGTGGGAAGCGTTCGTCAACGCGCTGACCACGAACCTCACGGCGTTCTTCCGCGAGTCGCATCACTTTCCGATTCTCGCGGACTTCGTGAAGCGCCGGCCGCAGCCGTTCTCGGTGTGGTGCTCGGCGGCGTCGACGGGCGAGGAACCGTATTCCATCGCGATGACGCTCGTCGAAGCGTTGGGCGAGCACGCGGCGCGCCAGTGCACGGTGTACGCGAGCGACATCGACAGTCAGGTGCTCGCGAAGGCCGAAGCGGGCGTGTATTCGCTCGATCAGGTGAAGGCGTTGCCGGTCGAGCGTCTCAAGCGCTTCTTTCTGAAGGGCACGGGCTCGCACGCGGGACTCGTGAAGGTGCGCCCCGAACTGCGCGCGATGGTGAATTTCGGCCGCGTGAACCTGACCGACGCGCGCTACGACCTGAAAGGCTCGTTCGACGCGATCTTCTGCCGCAACGTGATGATCTACTTCGACAAGCCGACGCAAGGGCAAGTGCTCTCGCGCTTCGAGCCGCTGATGAAGCCGGGCGCGTTGCTCTTCGCGGGTCATTCGGAAAACTTCACGTATGTGTCGCAGGCGTTCCGGCTGCGCGGCCAGACCGTGTACGAACTGAGCCGCGACGCGAAGCCGGCGGCCACGTCGAAGACGCGCGCGCTTGCGGGAGAGACGGCATGAGCGGCCTTCCGATGGCGTCGAATCTCTATTTCGACAATCACTTCAAGAAGCCGGGCGTGAAGCTCCTGCCGAACGAGTTCTACATGACGAGCGAAGACATGGTGCTCGTCACCGTGCTCGGCTCGTGCGTGGCGGCGTGCATCCACGATCGCACGGCGGGTATCGGCGGAATGAATCACTTCATGTTGCCCGACGACGGTTCCGACGCATCGCATGCAGCGTCCGATTCGATGCGTTACGGCGCATACGCGATGGAAGTGCTCATCAACGAGCTCATCAAGCGCGGCGGAAGGCGCGAGCGTTTCGAGGCGAAGGTGTTCGGCGGCGGCGCGGTGCTCGCGGGCATGACGACCATCAACATCGGCGATCGCAATTCGGAGTTCGTGCGGCGCTATCTCGCGCTGGAGAAGATTCGCATCGTCGCCGAGGATTTGCAGGGCGCGCATCCGCGCAAGGTCGCGTTCATGCCGCGCTCGGGTCAGGTGATGGTCAAGAAGCTGAAGACGCAGCAGGATACGGTCGTCGTCGAACGCGAGCAGGCGCTCATGCAGCGCACGCCGGAAGAGCGCGCGGAGCGGCTCGCGAAGGCGCGTGCGCGCGTCGAGCTGTTTCAGCCGAATGCGGCGGGCGCGAAGCCGCGCGCGGAACTGTTCACGGCATCCGCGAAGTTGGCCGCGAGGCCGCGCGTCGAACTATTCGGCAACACCGCGCGTAATGCGCGCGGCGTCAAAGCGGTGGAGGAAGCATGACACTCGCCCACGCGATGAACACGAACAAGATCAAGGTGCTGTGCGTCGACGACTCGGCGCTCGTGCGCAGCCTGATGACCGAGATCATCAACTCGCAGCCCGACATGCACGTGTGCGCGACCGCGCCCGATCCGCTCGTCGCGCGCGAACTGATCAAGCTGCACAACCCGGACGTGCTCACGCTCGACGTCGAAATGCCGCGCATGGACGGCCTCGACTTCCTGGAAAAGCTGATGCGCCTGCGGCCGATGCCGGTCGTGATGGTGTCGTCGCTGACCGAGCGCGGCAACGAAATCACGCTGCGCGCGCTGGAACTCGGCGCGGTCGATTTCGTCACGAAGCCGAAGGTCGGCATTCGCGACGGCATGCTCGACTACGCCGAAAAGCTCGCCGACAAGGTGCGCGCGGCGTCGCGCGCGCGGGTGAAGCAAACCACGCACGTGGCGAGCGCGCCGGCGAACTCGGCGACGCACAAGCTCGCGCCGCATTTCAACAACCCGCTCGTGTCGACGGAAAAGCTCGTGATCGTCGGCGCATCGACGGGCGGAACGGAAGCGATCCGCGAAGTGCTGGTGCCGCTGCCGCCCGATGCGCCCGCCGTGCTCATCGCGCAGCACATGCCGCCGGGCTTCACGAAGTCGTTCGCGCAGCGCCTGAACGGGCTGTGCCGCATTACCGTGAAGGAAGCCGAGCACGGCGAGCGCGTGCTGCCGGGCCACGCGTATATCGCGCCGGGCCACGCGCATCTGGTGCTCGCGAGAAGCGGCGCGAACTATGTCGCGCATCTGTCGGACGCGCCGCCGGTGAACCGGCATCGGCCTTCGGTCGACGTGCTGTTCCGCTCGGCGGCGCAGCACGCGGGCAAGAACGCGATCGGCGTGATCCTGACCGGCATGGGCCGCGACGGCGCCGCCGGGCTTCTCGACATGCAGCAGGCGGGCGCGTACACGCTCGCGCAGGACGAAGCGAGTTGCGTGGTGTTCGGCATGCCGCGCGAAGCGATTGCAATGGGCGGCGCGAGCGAAATCGCGCCGCTCTCTGAAATGAGCCGGCGCGTCATGGCGCGGCTTGCCTCGATGGGCGAACGCGTACAGCGCGTCTGAACTTTCTGGATTGAGCGGCGCCGCCGCATTGAGAACACAAGGGAGTAGTGATGGACAAGAACATGAAGATCCTCGTCGTCGACGATTTTCCGACGATGCGCCGTATCGTGCGTAACCTGCTCAAGGAACTGGGCTACGGCAACGTCGACGAAGCCGAAGACGGCGCGGCGGGCCTCGCGCGTCTGCGCGGCGGCGGCTTCGACTTCGTGATCACCGACTGGAACATGCCGAACCTCGACGGCCTGTCGATGCTGCAGCAGATCCGCGCGGACGCGATGCTCGCGCATCTGCCGGTGCTGATGGTGACGGCGGAATCGAAGAAGGAAAACATCATCGCGGCGGCGCAAGCGGGCGCGAGCGGTTACGTGGTCAAGCCCTTCACGGCCGCCACACTCGACGAGAAGCTCACCAAGATTCTCGAAAAGATGGCCAAAGCGGGGAGCTGATCGTGAACGATCTGACCACTGAATTCGCGGCCGCGGTCGCAGCCGTCGTCGATGCGGAAGGCGATCCGTCGAGCGACCGCATTCTCGCGCGCATCGGGCAACTGACCCGCACGCTGCGCGACTCGATGCGCGAGCTCGGCCTCGACAAGCAGGTCGAAGCCGCGGCGCTTGCCGTGCCCGACGCGCGCGACCGGTTGAAATATGTCGCGACGATGACCGAGCAGGCCGCCGAGCGCGCGCTCAACGCGATCGAACTTGCCAAGCCGGTACAGGAGTCGATGCAGTTCGAGGCGCAAGCGCTCGACGCGCGCTGGGCGAAATGGTACGGCGCGCCGCTCGCGCAGGCCGAGGCGGGCGAGCTGCTCGCGCATACGCGCACGTTCCTGCAAAGCGTGCCCGAACGGACGCAGGCGACCAACGCGCAACTGCTGGAAATCATGCTTGCGCAGGATTTTCAGGATCTGACCGGCCAGGTGATCAAGAAGATTACGGACGTCGTGTATCTGATCGAGCAGCAATTGCTGGGCGTATTGCTTGAGAACATCGCGCCGGAGCGGCGTGAGCAGTTCGCGGCATCGGCGGCGGCGTTGATGTCGTCGGCGGCGTCGACCGGCAGTCCGGAAGGCCTGCTCAACGGGCCGCAGATCAATCCGGAAGGACGCAGCGACGTCGTGCAGGATCAAACGCAAGTGGACGATTTGCTGGCAAGCCTGGGCTTCTGAGCCTTTGTAAACGTCCGTTACTTCGACATACTCAGCGTTGTACAGACACGCGAAGCGCATACCAATGTGCTTCGCGTTTTTTATTGTGTGCGCTTGCGAACACTAGGACTATTCCTTGCGGCTGGCATACTGACGGTGTTCGCACTAGGACAAAATAGGGGCGAAATGCGGTGGCGCATCTGTCACTCAATCGTCGAGCTCCGGCCATGAGCGCAGTCGCACGGCCGGCGGATAACCGATAGGAGGCCCAGTGAAGGCACCGAAGCAATCCCGTCATGGGCATCTTGTAAGCGCGTTGGCATTCGTCGCCGGCGCGCTGTGCGTGAGCGTGGCGGCGCCCGCCTACGCAGTGCTCGGCGGCGAGCCGATGAGCGCGCCGAAAGGCGCCACGGCGACGTCCGCGAAGGCCGTCGCGCGTGCGGCCGTCGCAAGCGGCGCGTCGAGCGCAACGACGACGTCGGCCGCGAACTACACCGTTCGCTCGACCACGCTCGCGAGCGGAACGGTCATCAACGAATATTTGTCCACGGAAGGTGTCGTGTTCGGCATCGCGTGGCACGGGCCGCGCGTGCCGGATCTCGCCAGCCTGCTCGGCAGCTATTTCCCGCAATATCAGCAAGGCCTGAAGGCGCAGCGCGCCGCGCGCGGCGGACGCGGGCCGGTGAGCGTGCAAGGCTCGGGGCTCGTCGTCGATTCGGGCGGTCACATGGGCTCGTTCGCGGGCAGCGCGTATTTGCCGCAATCGTTGCCTGCCGGCGTGTCCGCCAGCGACATCCAGTAAGCGACGGGAGACTCAGTATGCATGGAACGACACTCAGCCATCCCGCACTCTCTTCCTCCCGACGCGGCGGCTTCGCCCGCTGGCTCGGCGTTGTTTGCCTCTCCGTCATGCTCGCGGCCTGCGGCGGCGGCGGCGATGACTCCAGCTCCAGCTCCAGCAACGGCGGTTCGTCGGGCGGCTCTGGCGGCGGCTCGGGCGGCAGTTCGAGCACCAGCAGCGCGAACGCGCAGCCTGGTTCGCCCAACGGCACGAACGCGGTGCCGATCAACGTCAATTCCGGCGTCGCGGGCTTCGTCAACATTCCGAACGTCTCGGTAACGGTGTGCGCGCCGGGTTCGTCGGTGTGTCAGACCATCGACAACATTCAGGTCGATACGGCGTCCTTCGGCCTGCGCATTCTCGGATCGGCGGCGCAGAACGTGCTCGGCAGCCTGCCGAACGCGCGCGCGTCCAACGGCGGGCAGCTCGCCGAATGCGCCGGCTTCGCCGACGGCTACACGTGGGGCACCGTGCGCACGGCCGACGTGAAGATCGGCACGGAAGTGGCGTCGGGCGTGCCGCTTCAGATCATCGGCGATCTCGACGCGTCGGCGGCGCCGACCGGCGATAACGGGTGTCCATCCGGCAGCGACGAAAACTCGATCGCGGACATCGGCGCGAACGGCATTCTCGGCATCGGCACGCAGACCTACGACTGCGGCAACGGATGCGTGAGCACGCCGCTCAACGCGATGTACTTCTCGTGCACCAACGGCGCGAATTGCACGGGCGTCGCGGTGCCGCTCGCCCAGCAGGTGACGAATCCGGTCGCGAAGTTCCCGGTCGACAACAACGGCGTGATCGTGCAGTTGCCGCCGGTTTCCGATAGCGGCTCGGCCAGCGCGACCGGCGTGCTGATATTCGGCATCGGCACGCAGAGCAACAACGCGGTCGCTAATGTGACGAAGTACGGCACGGACCCCTACGGCGACCTGAACGGCACGTACAAGGGCAAGTCCTACACGACCTTCTTCGACACAGGATCGAACGGCAACTTCTTCCAGGACAGCTTTCCGCTGTGCTCGGGTTCGACGGCGTTCTATTGCCCGACCTCGTCGCAGTCGCTGTCGACGACGATCAAGGGCACCGAAGGCAACAGCGCGGTCGTGCCGTTCCTGCTCGCCAACGCGAGCACGCTGACTCAAGGCAAGAACAAGTTTGCCTTCAACAGTCTCGGTGGTCAGTTGGGGATGGCCAGCTACTTCGACTTCGGCCTGCCGTTCTTCTTCGGCCGACATGTTTACGTCGGATACGAGTTGCCGAACAACCCGGCCTACGTGGCGTTCTGACGTGCCGATGGCCTGACCGGAGAGCGGTTCCGGTCAGGCGGTCCGTCCAATGAAAAAACCGGCTGCGTTTTCGCGCAGCCGGTTTTTTTCACCCGTCCGCGCGTGGCTTGCGCGGCGCGCGCTCGGCGAGCGCGTCGTAGAACCAGCGCGGGAGCGCGTGCATCAGCATGCCCGCGATGCGCATCTGCCACGGAAACGTCGCGTAGCGCACCTTGCGTTCGATCGCACCGGCGGCTTTCGCGGCGAAGCGGTCGGCGTCCATGAGAAAGGGCATGCGATATGGATTGTGCGCGGTCATTTCCGAGCGCACGTAGCCCGGCGCGATCGTGACGACGGCCACGCCGAGCGGCCGCATCTCGACGCGCAATGCTTCCAGATACTTCGCCACCGCCGATTTCGACGCGCTGTACGCGCCGCCGCCCGGCAGCCCGCGCACGCCCGCGACGCTCGCAATGCCCACTAGCGTGCCGCGCCGCGCGGCCGTCATCGAGGCGACGAACGGCTCGAACGTCGCGACCATGCCGAAGTAGTTCACGTCCATCACGGCGCGGAAGGTGTCGAGATCGCCGTGGCCCGTCAGCGCGCCGCGACTCATGCCCGCGTTCGCGATGACGATATCCGCCGCGCCGTGCTCCGCGATGAAGCGACGCGCGGCATCGGCGAGCGCATCGGCGTCGCGCACGTCGGCGGGATAAATGGAGATCGCGTTTTGCGGATGACGGGCCGCGAATGCGGCGAGAGAATCGGCGCGGCGGGCGACGAGGCCGAGCACGGCCCCGCGCTTCGCGTATTCCTCGGCCAGCGCAAGGCCGATGCCGCTCGACGCGCCAGTGATGAAGACCTTCAGGCGAACTGCATCCATACCGGCGCGAGCGGGTTTCAGAGCTTCTTGTCGCGGACTTGCTGGACGAGGAAGTCCATGACCTGCGTCGTGCCCGGCAGGCTATTGGTCATTGCCGGGCCGGTTTCGTACTTGCCCTGCACGACGACCGTCGGCACGCCGTCGATCTTGTAATCCTGCATGAGCTTGGCGTCGCGCTGCACGGCGCTTTGCGTCGAGAACGAGTTATACGCGTCCATGTACTTCTTCGGGTCGACGCCCTGCGTCTTGAGGAAATCAGCCTGCGCCTGCGGCGTCAGCAGATAGTTCTTCTTCACGTGGATTTCGTTGAACACGGCCGGCGCGAGCTTTTCCGCCACGCCGAGCGCGTCGAGCGCGTGATACATCTTCGAGTGCGGAATGAAGTCGTCGCGGAACGCCACCGGCACGCGCTTGAACACGACGTCCGGCCCTTGCTTCTTCGACCATGCCTCCAGGTACGGCTCGAATTCGTTGCAGTGCGGGCAGCCGTACCAGAAGAACTCGATGACCTCGACCTTGCCCGCAGGCGCGGCGATCGGCTGAGGCGCCTGCAGCACGGTGTATTCCTTGCCGGCGGTAGGCGCGGCCGCCGCCGAATTCGCGACGCTCATGGAAGCGGCTGCGATGCCAAGGGAGAGAGCCAACGCGCTAAAGATTTTTTTCATGATTGAAGAGGTACGCAATGGAAACGCGAGGGAACAGGAAGCAGGTCCGTAAGTGGGACATAAGACGCTTAAACCACCCTTAAGCCACTCTTGCGCCACGCTTGAACGCGCGGCGCCCGTCGCCTGCGCGCCGCCGTCTTGCGGCGCGCAGGCACGTCGACTACGTTTGCTGCGTTATTGCTTCGAGAAACGGATCACGGCGGTATCGACGCCCGCGTCGGACAGACGCTGACGCGCGGTGTTCATGTCCTCGAACTTCGCGAACGGCCCGATGCGCACGCGATAGTACGTCACGCCGCCCGCATCGCGTTGCGTGACCTTCGATTCGAAACCCTGAAAGCCGAGACGCGCGCGTTGCTGTTCGGCATCCGCCTGCGTCTTGTACGCGCCGACCTGCAGGAAGTAGCCCGTGTTCGGCTCGCCCGGCGCGGGCGGCGTGGTTTTCGCCGTCGTGGGCGCGGAGCCGGCCTTAGGCGGCGTGGCGTTCGCGTTGCTCGTCGCGGCGGGCGGGGTTGGCACCGCGGGCGCGTTCGGCGTGGGTTCCGGCTTCTTCGCAGGCGTCGTGCTCGCGGTCTTGGGCACGGACGCCGTTGCGCCCGACGGCGGCACTTCGACGATCTGCGGCTCGTCGAGCATGCCCGACGACTGCGTCTGATTGTTGGTCTGGCCCGGCGCGGTGTTGGGCGGCGTGGGCTGCGCGGCTTGCGGCACCGCCTGGCCCGGCGTCTTGCCTTGCAGCGGACGATTCGGATCGTACGGTTGCGCGGCGGCGGGGGCGGAGTTGGCCTCGGACGGCGGCGGCGCGACCTTCGCCACGAACGGCGTAGGCGCACGCGTGATGTACAGCGCGACGATAACGGCGATCGCGAGGCCGACGATCAGGCCCAGCACGATGCCGATGAACGTTCCGCCCGTTTGCTTCGACTGCTTCGACTGCTTCGATGTGCGGCGTGGTTGTGCCATCGTATGAATCACCTGCGAGAGAGTCTTCTGGTTGGGCGACGATTATAGCGGCGGCTCAAGACAAGCCCGCGCCAGGCATCTGTTCGCGCACGCCGAAAATTCTGAATTCCGGGCGTGCGCGGCAGAGGCTCACATCTTTTGAGGAGCGGAAACGCCGATGGTCGCGAGACCGTTTTCGAGAACCTGACGCGTCGCGGCGAGCAGCGCGATGCGCGCTGTGCGTTCCTTTTCGTCGTCCACGAGCACGCGCTCCGCATTGTAGAACGAGTGAAATTCGCCAGCGAGATCGCGCAGATAGAACGCGACCGCGTGCGGCGCGAGTTCGTCGGCGGCGTGCGCAAGCATTTCGGGGAATTCGGCGAGCTTGTTGAGCAACGCCATTGCGCGGTCGCTCGACAGCGGCGAGAGGTCGGCCTTGGCCGCTTCTGCGATGTCGCCCGCGTAGCGCATCTTCCAGTCGTTGAGAATTGTGCAGATGCGCGCGTGCGCGTATTGCACGTAGTAGACCGGATTCTCGTCGTTCTGCTTGAGCGCGAGGTCGATGTCGAACACGAATTCGGTATCGGCCTTGCGCGAGATGAGGAAGAAGCGCACGGCGTCGCGGCCGCGGCGGATGGTGTCTTCGTCGATCTGATCGGGCGCGGTCTCGTGGCCCGGCGCGAGGCCGCCCGACCATTCGATCAGATCGCGCACCGTCACGTAACTGCCCGCGCGCTTGGAGATTTTCACTTCCTGGCCGTCGCGCATGACCGTCACCATCTTGTGCAGCACGTAGTCGGGATAGCCCTTCGGAATGCCGACGCCGAGTCCTTGCAGCCCGGCGCGCACGCGTGCGATCGTGCCGTGATGGTCCGAGCCCTGAATGTTGATGACCTTCGTGTAGCCGCGCTCCCACTTGGTCACGTGATACGCGACGTCCGGCACGAAGTACGTGTAGGTGCCGTCGGATTTCTTCATCACGCGGTCTTTGTCGTCGCCGTCGTCGGTGGTGCGCAGCCACAGCGCGCCGTCCTGCTCATAGGTCTTGCCCGCATCGACGAGCGCCGCGACCGTCTTCTCGACGCGGCCTTCCTTGTACAGCGCCGACTCCAGATAGAACTGGTCGAACTTCACGCCGAACGCGGTCAGATCCATGTCCTGCTCGTGACGCAGATACGCCACCGCGAAATGACGAATGGCTTCGAGATTCTCCACGTCGCCTTTGCCCTTCACCGGCTCGCCGTCCTTCGCCGCGACGGTTTCGCCCGCCATGTAGTCGCGCGCGATATCGGCGATGTACTCGCCGTTGTACGCGGCTTCCGGCCATTCGGCGTCGCCCGGCTTGAGGCCGCGCGCGCGCAGTTGCGTCGAGATCGCGAGGTTGTTGATCTGCACGCCCGCGTCGTTGTAGTAGAACTCGCGGTGCACGTCGTAGCCCTGCGTTTCGAGCAGATTCGAGAGCGCATCGCCGAGCGCCGCCTGGCGGCCGTGGCCGACGTGAAGCGGGCCGGTCGGATTCGCCGACACGAACTCGACAAGCACGTGCCGGCCGGCATCGCGCGTCGAACGGCCGAACGCGGCGGCGTCGGCGAGCACGGCCGGGATCACGTCTTGCTTCGCCGTCGCTGAAAGACGCAGATTGATGAAGCCGGGACCCGCCACTTCGGCGCTCTCGACGAGACCCTTCGCGGCCGGCAGGCCGAGCAGCGCATCGACAATCTGCTGCGCGAGCTGGCGCGGATTCGCGCGCAGCGGCTTGGCGAGCTGCATCGCGACGTTCGACGCCACGTCGCCGTGAGCCGCGACCTTCGGTCGTTCGAGGACGATCGCGGGCGTGACGAAGGCCGCTTCGCTGGCGCCGTGCGTGGCTTGCGCGACCTGCTTGACCGCGTCGGTGATGAGCGTTTCGAGAGTGTGTTTATGTGCGGGCAGCATGCTGAATGTGATCCAGTGGAGCGAGGGCTGACGGGGCGCGTTCCGGCGTGCGTGCCGACTCGGAAGGGCGACTTCGCGACGCGTTGGTCCAGGAATGAGGTGTCGGCGGCCGAACGGAGAACGGAGCCGACTACCACATAAAGTGGGGATTTTAGCAGGTGCTAATATGTCGAATCAGGGTGTCGTCATGTTGTCAGGGAGACCGGCTCGTCTGCGCGTTTCGTTTGCAAACCGCTTATGATCCACATAAACAAAAGGACCATGCCATGCTGATCACATTCAAAACGCCGTCCGCACCGGACGTCATGATGCTCGAAAACCTCGCGGAATATCTCCTCGGCATCATCGGCAAGCAGCTCACGGCGCGAGGCGTCATCACGCACGAAGACCTGCCCGCGGCCATCCAGAAACTCGAAGCGGCCGTCGTCACCGACAAGAAAGAGCGCGCCGAGCACGACGGCCATTTCCACGAAGGCGAAGCGGGCCACGAGCCGCACGAGATTCCGATCGGACTCGCTCAGCGCGCCTATCCGTTCCTCGACATGTTGCGTCTTGCGCAAAAGCACAACACGGACATTCTCTGGGGCGTCTGATCGATCGGCGTCGTTCGTAGCGTCGATAAGAAAAACCCGCATCGCTGCCGATGCGGGTTTTTTTTCGTCCGAAGAAACGTTTGACGGCTTCGGTCGCGCTGCTGCGTTGCTGCGTATTACTGCGACTGGCCGCTTTCCGGGCCTGCGGGTTTCGCGGGCGTGTGCGGCTTTTTCGGCTTCTTGGGTTTCTTCTTGTGCTCGGTCTGCGGCGGCGAGTACGAGGAGGCCTCGGTGCTGCTCGCCTGCGCAAACGCGGCGGAACTCGACGCGGCGAGCAAAGCCGCGGCGATCGCTACGGTTACGGCGGACGTCATCTTCTTCATGCGACTTTCTCCGTTGACGAAAGGAATGCGTTGGCGGTCGCGACGACAGCCTTATCGCGCTGACAAGTCTACGGAAATCAAAAATTTCCCGCCGGTTCCGTGCATATTCCCGCTATCAGTTGCGCGATATGTTGTTTTGGCGTGACTTCAGCGCTGCGGCGCAAGCGCGCGTTCCGCATCGGCCGTTGACAAGTCCATGCGCTGCGCGTAGCTCGCGAGTTGATCGTCGCCGATTTTGCCGACCGAAAAGTACGTGCTGTCCGGATGCGCGATATAGAAGCCCGACACGCTCGCGGCCGGCAGCATCGCGAGCGATTCGGTCACGCTCATGCCGATCTCGTTTGCCTGAAGCACTCCGAACATGTCGCGCTTCACGAGGTGATCCGGGCACGCCGGATAACCCGGCGCCGGACGAATGCCGACGTATTTCTCGGCGATCAGCGCGTCGTTGTCGAGCGTCTCGTTCGATGCGTAGCCCCAGAGGTCGCGGCGCACGCGCGCATGCAGCGCTTCGGCGAAGGCTTCCGCGAAACGGTCGGCCAGTGCCTTGAGCATGATCGCGCTGTAATCGTCGTGATCGGCTTCGAACTGTTGTTCCTTTTTATCGACGCCCAAGCCCGCCGTAACCGCGAACATGCCGATGTAGTCCTTCACGCCCGAATCCTTCGGCGCGATGAAATCGGCGAGCGAGCGGTTCGGGCGCATGACGCCGTCGACGACCGGACGCACGCTCTGCTGGCGCAGGTTGCGCCACGTCATTGCGACTTGCGAGCGCGATTCGTCCGTGTAGATTTCGATGTCGTCGTCGTTCACGGTGTTCGCGGGCAAGAGCGTGACGACGCCGTTCGCCGTCAGCCAGCGGCCCTGAATGAGGCGCGAAAGCATCGACTTGCCGTCGGAGAATACGCGCCGCGCCGACTCGCCGACGATCTCGTCATTGAGAATCGCGGGATACGGACCGGCGAGATCCCACGTCTGAAAGAACGGACCCCAGTCGATGTAGTTCGCCAGTTCCGCAAGATCGTAGTTCTTGAAGACGCGCCGCCCGATGAAGCTCGGCTTCTTTGGCGTGTACGCGCTCCAGTCGATCTTCGTCTTGTTGGCGCGCGCCTCGTCGTACTTGACCATTGGCTGCGCTTTGCGGTTCGCGTGCTGCGTGCGGATGCGGTCGTAGTCGTTCTTCAGATCATCGAGATACTTCGCCGCGCCTTCGTCCGACAACAGGCTCGACGCCACCGACACCGAACGCGACGCGTCCGGCACGTACACGACCGGCCCTTCGTAATGCGGCGCGATCTTGACCGCGGTGTGCACGCGCGAAGTCGTCGCGCCGCCGATGAGCAGCGGCGTTTGCTTGCCGCGGAAATATTCGTCGCGCTGCATTTCGGACGCGACGTAAGCCATTTCTTCGAGGCTCGGCGTGATGAGCCCCGAAAGCCCGATGATGTCCGCGCCTTCTTCCTTCGCCTTCTGAAGAATCGTGGCGCAGGGCACCATCACGCCCATGTTGACCACTTCGAAGTTGTTGCACTGGAGCACGACCGACACGATGTTCTTGCCGATGTCGTGCACATCGCCCTTCACGGTCGCGATGACGATCTTGCCCTTCGGCCGCACGTCCGCGCCTGCATCGGCGAGTCGCTTCTTTTCTTCTTCGATGAACGGAATCAGATGCGCGACGGCCTGCTTCATCACGCGCGCCGATTTCACGACTTGCGGCAGGAACATCTTGCCTTGCCCGAAGAGATCGCCGACAACGTTCATGCCGTCCATCAGCGGGCCTTCGATCACGTTGATCGGACGGCCGCCGGCCTTGTCGATCTTCGCGCGCACTTCTTCCGTATCTTCGACGATGAAGTTCGTGATGCCATGCACGAGCGCATGCGACAGGCGCGCCTCGACCGGCTGATTGCGCCATTCGAGGTTTTCTTCCTTCTTCGCGGCGCCGGTCTTAAACTTGTCGGCGACTTCGAGCAGACGATCCGTGCCGTCTTCTCGACGGTTCAGCACGACGTCTTCGACTTTCTCGCGCAACTCGGGATCGAGATCGGCATACACGCCCAACTGCCCCGCGTTCACGATGCCCATGTCCATGCCCGCCTGAATCGCGTGATACAGGAACACGGTGTGAATCGCCTCGCGCACGGGATCGTTGCCGCGAAACGAGAACGACACGTTCGACACGCCGCCGCTCACTTTCGCATGCGGCAGGTTCTGCTTGATCCAGCGCGTCGCGTTGATGAAATCGACCGCGTAGTTGTTGTGCTCCTCGATGCCCGTCGCGATCGCGAAGATGTTCGGGTCGAAGATGATGTCTTCCGGCTCGAAGCCGGCTTCGCTCACGAGAATGTCATACGAACGCTTGCAGATTTGGGTCTTGCGCTCGAACGTGTCGGCCTGGCCTTGCTCGTCGAACGCCATCACGACCGATGCCGCGCCGTATCGGCGAATCAGTTTGGCGTGGTGAACGAACTGCTCCTTGCCTTCCTTCAGCGAGATCGAATTGACAATAGCCTTGCCTTGCACGCACTTCAGGCCCGCTTCGATCACCTCCCACTTCGACGAGTCGATCATGATCGGCACGCGCGCGATATCCGGCTCCGACGCGATGAGATTCAGAAAGCGCACCATCGCGGCTTTCGAATCGAGCATGGCTTCGTCCATGTTGATATCGATGACCTGCGCGCCGTTCTCGACCTGCTGGCGCGCGACGGCGAGCGCTTCGTCGAACTGGCCGTTCAGGATCATGCGCGCGAACGCCTTCGAGCCGGTCACGTTCGTGCGCTCGCCGACATTGATGAAAAGCGAGTCGTCGGTGACGTTGAACGGCTCCAGGCCGGAGAGGCGCATCGTGTGATCGGTCATGTCTTGTATCTCTTTATCGATGTCAGGCTGCCGCTTACGCAACTTCGCGATACTGCGACGGGAACGCGCGCGGTTTTACTTCGGCGAGCGCCTTCGCGATTTCCGCGATGTGCTCTGGCGTCGTGCCGCAGCAACCGCCCGCGACATTCACGAGGCCGGCGCTCGCGAATTCCTTCAGCAATCCGGAGGTTACGTCAGGCGTTTCGTCGAAGCCGGTGTCGCTCATCGGATTCGGCAGGCCCGCGTTCGGATAGCAGGACACGTAGGTATCGCAGAGCTTCGCCAGCTCGGCGATGTACGGGCGCATCAGCGCGGCGCCGAGCGCGCAGTTCAGGCCGAACGTGAGCGGCTTCGCGTGACGCAGCGAGTTCCAGAACGCCTCGACCGTTTGCCCGGACAAAATGCGGCCCGATGCATCGGTGACGGTGCCGGAAATCATGATCGGCAGGAGTTCGCCGGTGTCTTCGAACAGTTGATCGAGCGCGAACAACGCGGCCTTTGCGTTGAGCGTGTCGAAGATCGTTTCGACGAGAAACAGATCGCAGCCGGCGTCGAGCAGCGCTTTCGCCTGTTCGTAGTACGCGTCGCGCAGTTCGTCGAAGCTCACGTTGCGCGCGCCCGGATCGTTCACGTCCGGCGAAATGCTCGCGGTCTTCGGCGTCGGTCCGATCGCGCCCGCGACGAAGCGCGGCCGCTCCGGCGTCGAATACTTTTCGCAGGCTTCGCGCGCGAGCTTCGCCGACTCGGTGTTCATCTCCGCCGCGAGGTCTTCCATGCCGTAATCGGCCTGCGCGACGCGCGTGGCGCCGAACGTGTTGGTTTCCAGAATGTCCGCGCCCGCCGCCAGATACTGCTCGTGAATTTCGCGGATGACCTGCGGCTGCGTGATCGACAACAGTTCGTTGTTGCCCTTGATGTCGCGTCCGTAGTCCTTGAAGCGCTCGCCGCGATACGCGGATTCGTCGAGCTTGTAGCGCTGGATCATCGTGCCCATCGCGCCGTCGAGAATCAGGATGCGTTTTTGCAGCAGCGCGGGCAGCGCTGCGCCGCGCGTGTAGGCGCGCGCGGGGGCTTTAGGAATGGCGTTCTGGGTCATGACGGACGAGGCCTGCACCGAATATGAAATAGCCTGACATTGTAGCCGCAGCGCGCAACGGTCGCTCCCGGCAGACGGGCGTTTGCGCGATACCGGCCGGCAAAAAAGAACCCCGCCGGTTGCGGGGCGGGGTCTTTGGGAACAGCGAATGTCGCCTGAAGCCGCCGGTCCGGGCGGCGGCGGGCGCGAGCGGCGTCGTGCCGCTCGCGCGCGTGCATGCATCAGTGGAGCACGACGGGTTGGTTCATCAAGACATCGAACTGGCCGAGGAATTCATCGACATCCTCAAGCGACGGCTCTTCAGCGATCAACTTTTGCACGTGCTCGCGAAACTTCGCCGCGAGCGCGCCTTCGATGAAGATTTCCCGCTGCGTGTTCTTGTCGACGATCTCGTAGCCGCCAGCCTTCATGGCGAGGTGATTGTCTTGCGGCGGAAATTCGACGACGCAATAATTGGGGCTGTTGTAGATCATTTGCATGGCGACACTCCTTATTCCTTGTTTGCTCCGTGGCAATCCTGAAGCGTAGTTGGAGCGACTAGGTTGGAATTCAAGGGGTGGCCTCGACGTGATGCCGGTTGTATCGAGGCTTTCTTTTGCAACAAAAACAGGAAGAATCAGCTCGAATCGCGCAAGAAGTTTCCCAGTAAAGCGGAGAAGCGCTGCGATTCCTCCACCGGTGTCAGGTGCGCGGCGTCAAGTAATTCGAATCGGGCGCCCGGCACCGTGTCTGCGACAAGCCTTGAAGCAGCATGCGGCGTGCCAACGTCCCGTTCACCCGCGACGACGAGCGTGCGCTGCTTCACAGAGGGCAGTTCGTCTCGCGCATCGAAACGACTTACCGCCTCCGCCGCACGCGCGAAACCTTCGGCGGGCGTGCGTGCGATCGTATCCGCGATTGGCTCGACCACTTCCGGATGCGCCTTGCGGAATTCAGGCGTGAGCCAGCGTTCCAGCGTCGCTTCCACGATACTCGCTGTCCCGTTTTCACGCACGGAAGCTGCGCGTTGCGCGAAGGCCGGACGCGCATCCTCGGGGATGAAGGCCGGCGCGCCGACGACAGTCAGAGAATCCACTTTGTCCGCGTGGTTGATCGCGAGCTTCTGCGCGACCATGCCGCCGATCGACAGTCCCACGACATGCGCCGAAGGCGCGCCGAGCTTGTCGAGCAGTTGGGCGAGATCGTCGGCGAGGTCGTCGATCGTAAACGAATCCGGCGACACGCTCGTCTCGCCATGCCCGCGCAGGTCGTAGCGCAACACGGTGAAGTCGTCGCGAAAGTAGCCGGCCATCTGGTCCCAAACCGAAAGATCGCCAGCCAGTTGATGGATGAAGACGAGCCAGGGGCCGCCGCCTTCGTTGTCGAGAACATAGCGTGTATCGATGCGATTGATCGTCAACTGCATATCGGCTCCGTGAAGAATGCGGTTTGCGATGCTGTTTCCGATTGACTGCGCGAGATGACGCGCTTACGTCGTGCCTGACATGACGGAGTGTGACGGCCGCGTTACGGATTGTCCGCGGGGTTGTCCATGGCAGGCATGCTGGGCGCGGCGGGCGCGGATTCCTCGGACGCAGCTTGCGTGCCCGAGGCGGCGTCGTGTGCTTCCGGCGCCGGCGTGGCGAGCTTTCCGGCCCAGAGCAGCTCGATTTGCAGTCCGTTCGGCTCGGTTTGCAGAATTCGCACGGGCAGCCAGCCGATCGACGGCGCGAGCCAGATGTCGAGCTTGCGGCGATCGCCTTCCTTGCGCGGCAGACGCGTGAAGTGACGCGCAGTCGTGAAGCCGCCGCGCGCCTGCACGGTTTCGTCGCCGACGGTTTCGATCGGCCAGATTTCGTTGCTGTCGTTGTCCGCGACGCTGAACTGCCGCGTGACGCCCGGCTTGTATTTGTCCGGCGCGCCGCGCACGAGGCTCGCCAGTTGCATGACGACGCTAAAGCGGTCCTGCGCGCCGTCCGCGAGCGGGCGGCTTTGCGGCGTTTTCGTGTAGACGATCTGCTTCGTGTCGCGGTTAAAGATCGCGATGTCGGCGGCGCGGCGGCCGCGTTGCTCGGAATACTGCTCCGGCGCGATGCCGAATCCGTGGATATGACCCTTGCTCGAATATACGAATGGACCGACGAAAGGCACCGGGATCGAGACGACCATCTCGTAATGCTGGCCGTCGTTGCTCCAGTGGATCGTGCCGGTCTGATTTATCACGCCGTTCACGAGCGTGTCGTAACGTAACTCGCCCGAGGGCGGAACGCTGAACTTGTCGCCCGATGCGACGGCAGGCTGAGACGCTGGCGCCTGGTCCGATTGCGCGGGCGCTGAAGCGGCGGACGCGCTCGCGGCCGGAGCCGTCGCAAGCGACGCAGCGTCCGGCTTCGGCGTCGCGGCGGTCAAAATCGGAGCGGGCGCGGGCGCGGCCGCTGGTTTCGGCGCAGGCGCGGCGGGTTTCGGCGGCGCAGGTTTCGGCGCGGCGGGCGGCGTGGGCGCGGGCGGCGCAATGGGCTTGGGCGTCAGCAATTCCACCTGCACGGGCGGCGCTTCGGGCGGCGCGTTCGCCGGTTGCCGATTGTGCTCGATCCACCGCACGGCGCTCAAATGCAAGCCCGCGACGATCAGCACGGCCAGCACCCAGCGTCCCCAGCGGCGCGGCGTGGCGGATTCGACGGCCGCGTCGAGCGGCTCGCCCGATGCGGGGCGAGTACGGCGGAATTGAAACAGTGACATCGTGGAAGGCGTGAAAATCGCGTAGGGCGGAGGATCGGGCGAAAGGCATAAGACACGCGCGATGGAAACGATGTTCCTGGTCCCATCGACGGGCGTTGTCAGCGCTCGCCCGTTGTGTGCCCCAGTTCATACGACAGGCCGCGTGCGCACTCGCGCAACGCCGAATCGATTTCACCGCCCCAGCGCGTGTCGAACATGCCCTCGTGTCCGAGCGCGATGAGACCCAGCGCAAGCTCGCCCGTCGAGTCGAAAACCGGCGTGCAGAACGCGTGGATCGTCGGCAGCAGCATGCCTTCGACGCGCGCCGCGCCATGCTCGCGCACCTCCGCGAGGAGCGGCTCGACGTCGGCGATCGTCTGCTTGGTCGTGGCGAGTTCGCGGTCGAGCATCGGCTGCGTCTTGCTGCGCGGCAGATACGCGGCGAAAAGCAGCCCCGTCGCGGACGAAAGCAGCGGCATCACGTCGCCCAGTTTGAGCGATGCCTTCGCCGGATGGCTCGACTCCATCCAGTGCACGACGGTCGGCCCCTGATTGCCCCACACCGCGATACCGACCGTCTGATCCAGCCGGTCGCGCAACTCCGCGAGCGCGATGCGCGCGAGCCGCACGCCATCGACGCGTGCGAGCCGCGCGAGACCCATCTGCAGTGCGAAGCCGCCTAGCTCGTAGCGCCCGGAGACCGGATCCTGCGACGCGACGCCGAGCCGCAAAAAACTCACCAGATAGCGATGCGCCTTGGCCGGGCTCATGCCGGCGCGTTGCGCGAGATCGCGCAGCATCATCGCGCGCGGCTCGTTGGTGAGCACGTCGAGCAGGCGGAAGCCGACTTCGATCGATTGAATGCCGGAGCGGGTTTTTTCTTCGGCCGTATCGTGGGCGTCGAGGTTGTCTTCGTCGTCGGTAACTTGCGTGGATTGCATGAAAGAGGAAAACCGTAAAAAGGCCTATGCCGAACGGCCGGGTCGTCGGCAGCGATTCACCATCGTAAAATACATTTCCCTTAACGTCACCTCGCTCACCGGCACTGCTCCATGAAACTCGCAACTTTGAAGGACGGCACGCGCGACGGCCAGCTCGTCGTCGTCTCGCGCGATCTGCGCACGGCCGCGATCGCCGACGGAATCGTTTCGACGCTGCAACGCGCGCTCGACGATTGGGCCTTCTACGCGCCGCAACTCATGGAAGTCTACGAAGCGCTGAACGCCGGGCGCGCGCGCAACGCGTTCTCGTTCGATCCGAAAGCCTGCATGGCGCCGCTGCCGCGCGCATTTCAGTGGGCCGACGGCTCGTCGTACGTGAACCACGTCGAACTCGTGCGCCGCGCGCGCAACGCCGAAATGCCGCCCGAATTCTGGACCGACCCGCTCATGTACCAAGGCGGCAGTGACGACTTCATCGGCCCGACGGACGATATCGTGTGCGCGACGGAATCATATGGCATCGACTTCGAGGCGGAACTCGCCGTCGTCACGTCGGACGTGCACATGGCCGCGATGCCCGACGAAGCGCTGAGAAGCGTGCGCCTTCTGATGCTCGTCAACGACGTGTCGCTGCGCAATCTCATTCCCGCCGAGCTTGCCAAGGGCTTCGGCTTCTTCCAGAGCAAGCCCGCGACCGCGTTCTCGCCGGTTGCCGTCACGCCCGACGAACTCGGCGACGCGTGGCGCGAAGGCCGCGTGCATCGGCCGATGATCGTGCACTGGAACAGCAAGAAAGTCGGCCAGCCCGATTGCGGCACGGACATGGTGTTCCACTTCGGCCAGTTGATCGCGCACGCGGCAAAGACACGCAATCTGCGCGCGGGCTCGATCGTCGGCTCGGGCACGATCTCGAACAAGGACACGAAGCGCGGTTACTGCTGCATCGCCGAGAAGCGCTGTCTGGAGACGATCGAGCAGGGCGCGCCGCAGACCGAATTCATGAAATTCGGCGACAGCGTGAAGATCGAGATGTTCGACGAAGAGGGCAAGTCGATCTTCGGCGCGATCGATCAGGCGGTCGTCCAGCCCGAGCATTGAATCCGCGCGCGTCGCAACGGGTTTCGCCCGATGCGACGCGCGCCAGCCTCGCCTTACACTTTGCCGGGCTGCTTTCGCAGCCAAGAAAACGACAAAAAAAAGGAGACATCGATGGCGGCAGGCAAGTGGAAATTTCTGGCGGGCGCGGCCTTTACGCTCGCCGCGACGACGGCGGCATTCGCGCAAACGGCGCAGCACGTGAAGATCGGTCTCGTGCTCTCGCTCACGGGGCCGGCCGCGTCGCTCGGCATTCCCGCGCGGGACACCGTCGCGCTCTTGCCGAAGGAAATGGGCGGCAAGCCGGTCGATTACGTCGTGCTCGACGACGCTTCCGACACTACACAGGCCGTGCAAAGCACGAAGAAGCTGATCAGCGAGGATCAGGTCGATGCGATCATTGGTTCGTCGATCACGCCGAACTCGCTCGCAATGATCGATGTCGTGGCGCAAGGGCAAACGCCGATGATCTCGCTGGCGTCGTCGGCGAAGATCATCGAGCCCGTGGACGACAAGCGCCGCTGGGTTTTCAAGACGCCGCAAACCGACGCGATGATGGCCTCGGCGATTGCGGAGCACGCGAGCAATCACGGTGTGAAGACCATTGCGTATATCGGTCAGGCGGACGCGCTCGGCGAGACCTTCTACGCCGAAGTCGCGAAGTTCGCGCAACTGCACAAGATCGAAGTGGTCGCGAACGAGCGCTTCAATCGCACCGATCCGAGCGTGACCGGGCAGATCCTCAAGATTCTCGCGGCCAAGCCCGATGCGGTGGTCGTCGGCGCGGCCGGCACGCCCGCCGCGCTGCCGCCCAAGACGCTCGCGCAGCGCGGCTTCAAAGGCCGTATCTATCACAATCACGGCGTGGGCAACCGCGACTTCCTGCGCGTGTGCGGCGCGGATTGCAACGGCACGTTCCTGCCGGCGAGCCCGGTGCTCGTCGCCGCGCAACTGCCCGACGATCATCCGGCCAAGCGCCTCGCGCTCGAATACATCAAACTGTACGAGGCGAAGCAGGGCGCGGGCACGGTGTCCGCGTTCGGCTCGTATGCGTGGGACGCGGGCATGCTGCTCAATCGCGCGGTGCCCATTGCGATGAAAGCGGGCGCGCCCGGCACGCCGGCGTTTCGCGCCGCGCTGCGCGATGCGCTCGAAAGCACAAAGAATTTTTCCGACACCAACGGGCAGGTCAACATGACGCCCAACGATCACATCGGCCTCGATCAACGCGCGCGCGTGATGGTCGAGATCCGCGACGGCAAGTGGCTCTATCAGCCGCGCTAACCCTCAATGCGACAGCATCATGAGCGACCTCTCCATGTACGCGGGCTATAAATCGCTCGAACTGCGCCGCCATCCGCACGGCGTCCTCGAAGTCGTCATGCCTGGCGCGGGCGCGAACAAGAGCGGCCTTTCCACCGCCGACGCCAACATGCATCGCGAACTCGCGGACATCTGGCGCGACATCGATCGCGACCAGGAGACGCGCGTCGCGCTCATCCGCGGCGAAGGCAAGGGCTTTTCGGCGGGTGGCGATCTCGGGCTCGTCGAGGAGATGGCGAACGACTTCGCCGTGCGCGCGCGTGTGTGGCGCGAGGCACGCGATCTCGTCTATAACGTGATCAACTGCGGCAAGCCGATTGTCTCCGCGATGCACGGCCCGGCGGTCGGCGCGGGGCTGGTTGCGGGCTTGCTGGCCGATATCTCGATCGCGTCGAAGTCGGCGCGCATCATCGACGGGCATACGCGGCTCGGCGTCGCGGCGGGCGATCACGCGGCGATTGTCTGGCCGCTGCTGTGCGGCATGGCAAAGGCCAAGTACTATCTGCTGCTATGCGAGCCGGTGAGCGGCGAGGAAGCGGAGCGCATCGGGCTGGTGTCGCTCGCCGTCGAAGAGAACGAACTGATGCCGAAGGCGATCGAAGTCGCGAACCGCCTGGCGCAAGGTTCGCAGACCGCGATCCGCTGGACCAAGTACGCGCTCAACAACTGGCTGCGCTCGGCGGGTCCGACCTTCGATGCGTCGCTCGCGCTCGAATTCATGGGCTTCGCGGGGCCGGACGTGCACGAAGGCATGCGCTCGCTGCGTGAGCGGCGCGCGCCGGATTTTCCGGGCGGCGCGCCGTTCTGAACGACGCGAACCTCACACGAAAACAAGGAGAGTCGAATGACCGATAACGCTGGCGGCACGCCCCCCTACACGATTCCCGGTTTTCCCGGATTCGGCCAGGCCGACATGATGGGCAAGATGTGGGAACTGATGCGCCTGAATCCGTTCGCCGCCGCGATGCCGGGCGGCGGGCAGGGTATGAGTCCCTCCCTCTCGATGATGTCCGACATGCTCGCTCCGCTCACCAACATCGAAGAACTCGACAAGCGCGTGAAGGACATGCGCGCTGTCGAGCACTGGCTCAAGCTCAACCTCAACATGCTGCAATCGGCGATTCAGGCGCTGGAAGTGCAGCGCGCGACGCTCGCGACCCTGCGCGCGTTCGGCGCGTTCGCGCAGACGTCCGTCGAAAACGCGCAAAACGCGGCGACAGAGAACACGAAGACCGCGACCGCCGGCTGGCCGATGGGCGGCGCGACGAAGCCGGACGCCCCGAGGCAGCAGGAAGCGGGCGTTGCATCCGCGAGCCAGACCCCGGCCGAAGATGAGGACGCGGCGGGCAATACCTCCGAACCGCCGCCCGGCTTCGATCCGTCCGGCTGGTGGAACGTGCTGCAATCGCAGTTCAATCAGCTTGCGCATCTCGCGATGATTCAGCCCGGCATGACCGGCCCGCTCAACCCGATGGGCGCGGCGGGCGAGCAGCCGGACGCCGCAAGCGAGAACGCCGCGGCGCAACCCGCGAACCACGCCGACGACAAGCCGGAAGCAGCCGCGGCGAAGAAAGCGTCCGCGCGCAAGACGGCGCCGCGCAAGAAGCCCGGTTGAGTTTGCGCTTCCCGGCGCTCTCGTTCTGATCTCCACGCCCAGCGGCGCGCAATGCGCCGCCGGGTCTGTCTTCGTTCGATGCGCAAAGCTGCGTCGGACCGTGTCCGCGCGTCATTCACATTCACTCGTCCCGACGAAACGCATCTCAGCACGGACGCGCATTTCGATTTTGTCTATGATGAAAACTCGACGGCGCGAAAATTTGTCCAATGCACGCGTCGGGTATGTAATCTGCATCGGACTCGGCATTCGCATTCACACCGATCTGTCCATGACAAACTCAATAGAACAAGACTTCGGCCCGGAACCGATCTCCGACGACGACGGGCATGCAGAACCCACGCCGTCGCGCCCTGGGGCTGCGGGCGTCGCCGGAATCGGCATCGGCGCGATTGCTCAGGAGATTGGTCTGACGAAGGACACATTGCGTGTCTGGGAGCGCCGCTACGGATTTCCGCAGCCGATGCGCACGTCGGGCGGCGAGCGGCTGTATCCGCAGGAGCAGGTGACGAAGTTGCGGCTCGTGAAGCGTCTGCTCGACGCGGGGCATCGGCCGAGCAAGGTGCTCGGGCAATCGATCGACGTGCTGCAGCAACTGGCCGAGAGTTCGGGCGTCGGCCAGGACGCGCCGGATGCCGAGCTGGATCACCTCGTCTCGCTGTTGCGCGCGGGCGCCTACGACGACTTTCGCTTCGGCCTGCTCAAGCGCGCGACGCGCGACGGACTAGAGCGGTTCGTGCTGGATGTCGCCGCGCCGCTGGCGGCGCGCGTCGGCAACGCGTGGGCGGCGGGCACATTGCAGGTCTATCACGAACATCTGTTCAGCGAGGCGATCCAGTCGACGCTGCGCACGCTGTTACGCCCGCTCACCGACGCCGTGCGCGGTCGCGCTGGCCGTCCGCGCGTGCTGCTCACGACGCTTTCCGGCGAAGGCCACGGCCTCGGCATTCTGATGGCCGAGGCGATGTTCGCGCTCTCCGAGTGCGATTGCATGCAACTGGGGTTGCAAACGCCGCTGCACGATATCGTCGATGCGGTGTCGGCGCACAAGATCGATATCGTCGCGCTGTCGTTCACGGCCGTGCTGCCGGCGCAATCCATCGCGAACGGGCTGACTGAACTGCGCAACCTGCTGCCGCCGCACGTGCGCATCTGGGTTGGCGGCAGCAGCCCGGCGCTGCGCCGCAAGTTCGATGACGGCGTGCTCAACATCGCAGGGTTGACCCCGATCGATGAAACCGTCGCGGATTGGCGTCAATCCACCGTGCTATGATCGAAAACGCTCGCAACGTCGAGCATTGGCGCGGAAAGTTGCATGACGCCCGCATCGCAACATTGTCATGCGCGCAGGTCATACTGCGCGGCCGGCGCGGTTCCGGCAGGCACGGCGCCACTTGAACATACCTCAGGCACAGGTTTAGCTCCTCACCCACGGTAGAACAAGACGCACCACAGCAACATTTGCACGGGAAGTGCAATGTTTTCGCGGGACGCAGCGCGTTGCCGCAGCGTCAATGTGGCGCTTCGTTGTCGCTTTTCGTCTTCGGCCGACCGAATCCCGCGTAAAATTGAAAGCTTGGCTGCTTACGCGCAACGCATTTCTGCGCGTCCCGGCCGAAAGTCAATATAGATATAACGTCGCATAAGTGGCATCAGGGGTGGACTATGAACACCATGCTTTATCCGGAATTGTATAAGTCGCTGGAATCCGTCCGCTGGGATATGGAGAAGGACATTCCCTGGGACAAATTCGATGCTTCCCTGCTCACCGACGAGCAGGCCAAAACCATCAAGATGAACGCGATCACTGAATGGTCCGCTCTTCCCGCAACCGAAATGTTCCTGCGTGACAACCACCATGACAGCGACTTCTCCGCTTTCATGAGCGTGTGGTTCTTCGAGGAACAGAAGCATTCGCTCGTGCTGATGGAGTATCTGCGGCGCTTCAAGCCCGACATGGTGCCGACCGAAGAGGAGCTGCACGCGGTGCGCTTCGAGTTCGATCCGGCGCCGCCGCTCGAAACGCTGATGCTGCATTTCTGCGGCGAAATCCGCCTGAATCACTGGTATCGCCGCGCGGCCGAATGGCACACGGAACCGGTCATCAAGCACATCTACGAAACCATCTCGCGCGACGAAGCCCGCCACGGCGGCGCGTATCTGCGTTACATGAAGAAGGCGCTCGCGACCGCTGGCGACACCGCGCGTGCGGCGTTCGCGAAGATCGGCGTGCTGATGGCGTCCGCGCGCCGCACCGAAAAGCCGCTGCATCCGACCAACCTGCATGTGAATCAGGCGCTCTTCCCGCGCGACACCGTGCAGTCGCGTCTGCCCGATCCCGAATGGCTCGAACGCTGGCTGGACGACCAGATCCGCTTCGACGACAGCTGGGAGAAGAAGGTCGTCGAGCGCATTCTGCACAACCTGTCGATTCTGTTCGAGCGTTCGTTCGCGACCGCGCAGGAGTTGAATCGCTATCGCAAGGAAGTGACGTTGCGCCTGCAAGCCGCGCCGGGCGGCGCTGCCGAGCAGCCGGCCTGAATTTTCGGGCTTCGATGAACAGACGGCCCGCCGGTCAACACCGGCGGGCCGTTTTGCTTGATTCCCCGTGCGCAGCGCCGTGTCACAATGCGCGCTTTCAGCACATTGCAACGAGCGCCGCCATGCCCGCCATTTTCGAACGCAAGATCATCACGCGCGAAGCGCTCGCCGCGCGCCGTCCGGCGCTCGCCGGTCCCGTCGTTTTCACCAACGGTGTCTTCGATATTCTCCATCGCGGTCACGTGACCTATCTCGCCGATGCCAAGGCGCTCGGCGCGACGCTCATCGTCGGCGTGAACAGCGATGCGTCCGTGCGCATGCTCGGCAAGGGCGACGATCGCCCGATCAACCGCGAAGATGACCGCATGGCGCTGCTGGCGGCGCTGGAAAGCGTCGATTGGGTCGTGAAGTTCGGGGAAACGACGCCGCTGGAATTAATCGGGGCCGTGCGTCCGGACGTGCTCGTGAAGGGCGGCGATTACGACATGGACAAGCTGGCCGAATCGGCGCTCGTGCGCGGTTGGGGCGGCAAGGCGCTCGCCATCGCGTTCGAGCACGATCGATCGACGACTGCGCTGCTAAGGAAGGTCCGCGCGCAAAGCTGATTCGCGCCCGCGATCACTGTCCGAGCGGCGCGCTTTGTACGTTGGCCGCGGGCGCCGGTCCGCCGACGCGCGGCTGGTCGAACGCTTCGTCGGGACTCAGCGGGCGCGTCGCGAGCGCCTCCGGATGAACCTGCTGCAACAAGTGATGCGGCTCGCGCGCGCCGGCCGCGGGAAGCGGGCCGAACACGCCGCGCATGACCGCGAACATCAGCAAATTGGCGAGAATCAGAAGGGCGATCAGCCAGCGCAGCATTCTTGGGCTCCGTCCGTCGGTCAAATCGGAAAGGTCAGGATGAGTGGCGTGCCGTCGCGTCGCGCGCGATGAGCGCGAGGCCGGACAGCACGAGGGAATCGTGTCGCGTGTGGGGCACGTCGAGCGCGCCCGCGATTTCGTTTGCCGCGCCGCCGCCGAGCACGAGCCGCACGTCGGCGTGCCAGTCGGCTTTCAGGTCACGCCATGCGCGCTCGATCAGGCTCGCCTGCGCGAGCAGGCATCCGGCCGAGAGCGCGGCGGCGGTGTCGGTGGCGAATAGACTGCGCGTCTGATTCAGCGCCTCGCGCGCGGTTGCCGCGTCGAGCGTCGGCAATTGCGCCGTATGGCTGCCGAGCGATTCCATCATCAGAGACCAGCCGGGCGCGATCAGACCGCCCGTGAACACGCCGTCGGCGCGCAACGCTTCGAGCGTCGTCGCGGTGCCGAAGGTCGCGACCAGCAGATGCTCGCCCGGATATGCCGCGCGCGCCGCGATCATGCCGGCCCAGCGGTCGCTGCCGAGCCGCACCGGATCGGCGTAGGTATTGATCACGCCGCACTGTTCGGCGCGCGCGCGCACGACGGTGCGCGGCAGCGTCGGCCAGCGCGCGTCGAGCAGGCGCTGGATGCGGTTTTGCACCGGCATGCCCGCGACGTTCGAAATCCAGGCGCTCGACGGTGCGGGCAATTCGGACCATGCGCCGAGTGCGGCGTCGTCGGCGACGGTTGAATGATGCGCGTGTTCGAAGGCGCCGTTCACGAGCGACGCGCCGGCATCATCGACGAGCGACCACTTGATGCGGCTATTGCCCGCGTCGATGAGCAGATACGTCGCGTCGCTTGCCGATGCGTTCACGGACGTTCCTTCGCGAGACGCAGTGTGAGTTCGCCGGTCGTGACGGCGCGCGGGCCCTCGGGCGCGTCGATCAGCAACTGGCCGCCTTCGTCGACGCCCGATGCGATGCCGCGCGTCACTTCCATGCCCTGGTCGAACAGCGCGACTTCGCGTCCGGCCCACGCGTGCGCGTCGAGCCAGCGTTGGCGGAACGGCCTGAAGCCGTCGGCTTCGAATCGCGGCAGCGCCGAGTCGAGCGCGTTGAGGAGCGCGGCCAAAGTGTCCGTCAGATTGGCGTCGGGCCATGCGCGCGCGAGCGTTGCCGGCGCGGCGGCGGGCGTGGACTGAGCGGCGAGCCGGTTCGCGTCGTCGACTTGCGCGGCGAGTTGTTCCGCGCCGTGCAGGTTCATGCCGATGCCGATCACGACCGCCGTCGCCTCAGGCGTGTTCCAGGCGGTTTCGATGAGAATCCCGGCGAGCTTGCCGTCGTCGAGCAGCACGTCGTTCGGCCATTTCAGCGCCGGACGCGCGGAAGGCGTGAGCGGCAGATGCGCGAGCGCGTCGAGTACCGCGGTGCCGATGGCGAGACTCAGGCCGGACAGCCCTTCGATCGGCCGCCGCAGAACGCAGCCGACCGACATCAGCAGCGCATTGCCGGGTTCGGCGAGCCACGCGCGGCCGCGCCGTCCGCGTCCGGCGGTTTGCGAATACGCGACGCGCACGATCGGCGAGGGCGTGCCGTCGCGTCGCGAGGCGCGCAACTGCTCCATCAGGTCGGCGTTGGTCGAGCCCGTTTCGTCGACGATGTCGATGGTCCAGTCGCGAGCGGGCCGCTCGGCAAGCGTCGCGAGCCGGCTGCAATCGACGCGCCAGGGCGCGTCGGGGGCGAAAGGGGAGGAGTTCATGGCGGGTATTGTAGCCGTGGGATGAGCGAGCGACGCCCCCGAACGTCGCCCCGCTTCGACGCGTCGGCGAAATTCGGCCGTCCGGCGTAAGCACAGCGGAAATCTTGCCGCATTCACCATCCGCGCCGCCGCGACACTCTTCGCTACAATGTCCTCTCCCTTTTAACCGCGTCTCATCGCGCCATCAATCCTTGGACTTCGACACGCCGCCGCGCCTAAGAGTGGAAGCCGGTCTGCAGGGCAAGGTGGTCCGGCTATCGGGCCAGTGGACCGCGCTCGCGCTCGCCCGCGACCGCGCGAAGAGCGGCGTCACGCGGCGTCTGCGCGCCATCGGGCGCGAGGCGATCGGCCAGTGGGATCTGCTTTCCGTCGAGCGGCTCGATCACGTCGGCGGTCAGGCGCTCTGGCGCGTCTGGGGCCGAAAGATGCCCGCGACCATCGCGCTGTCCGACACGCAGCGCGAGATCTTCGAGCGCGTCGCGCTGCTCGATGCCGAACGCGAGGAACCCGAGCCCGTCGATCGCGTCGATCCGGTCACGCGTCTCGGCCAGCTCATCTTCGATTTCTTCGATCACCTGTACGACGGCCTCGCGATGTTCGGCGCGTTCATGCTCGATCTCGTCGGGCTCGTTCGGCGTCCGCAGCGCATTCCGTGGACGGAAATCTCCGCGAACATCTACAGCGCCGGCGCGCAGGCGCTCGCGATCACCGCGCTCGTCGCGTTTCTGATCGGCATCGTGCTGAGTTATTTGTCCGCGCAGCAGTTGCAGGCGTTCGGCGCGAACCAGTACATCGTGAACATCCTCGGGCTCTCGGTGATCCGCGAGCTTGGGCCGGTGCTCTCGGCGATTCTCGTCGCCGGCCGCTCGGGTTCCGCGATCACCGCGCAGATCGGCGTGATGCGCGTCACGGAAGAACTCGACGCGATGCAGGTCATGGGCATTCCGCACGGTCTGCGTCTCGTGTTGCCGCGCGTGCTCGCGCTCGGCATCGCGATGCCGCTGCTCGTCATGTGGACCAACATCGTCGCGTTGACGGGCGGCGCCCTCGCGGCGAAGCTCGTGCTGTCCATCGACATGAACTTCTTCATTCGCTCGCTGCCGTCGGTCGTGCCGATCGCCAATCTGTGGATCGGCCTCGGCAAGGGCGTCGTGTTCGGCATGCTGATCGCGCTCGCTGCGTGTCACTTCGGCTTTCGCATCAAGGCCAATTCGCAGAGTCTCGGCGAAGGCACGACTACGTCGGTGGTGACGTCGATCACCATCGTGATTCTCGCCGACGCCGTCTTCGCGATCCTCTTCCAGCACGTCGGACTCTGACCGCCATGTCGACCACGCTCGCCACCGCCGTTCGCCACCAGCCGCCGCCCGTCATCGCGGAGCCGGTGATCGAAGTGCGCGATCTCACCAAGCGCTACGGGCGCACGGTGATTCACGAGCATCTGAATCTGGATGTGCGGCGCGGCGAGATCGTCGCGTTGCTGGGCGGCTCGGGCTCGGGCAAGACCACGCTCGTGCGGCAGATGCTCGGGTTGGAATCGCCGACATCGGGCACTATTCGCGTGCTCGGCGAAGAATGGGCGCGCATGGACGAGGAAACCGCCAAGATGCTGCGCACGCGCTCCGGGATGATGTTTCAGCAAGGCGCGTTGTTTTCGTCGCTGACCGTGTACGACAACATCGCGCAACCGTTTCGCGAACTCGGCAAGATTCCCGAGGACCTGATCCGCGAGTTCGTCATGCTGAAGCTCGAAATGGTCGGCCTGTCGTGCAAGCACGCGAGCAAGATGCCGTCGGCGTTGTCCGGCGGAATGGTGAAGCGCGTGGGCATCGCGCGGGCGATCGCGCTCGAACCCGAATTGCTCTTTCTCGACGAACCGACCGCCGGTCTCGATCCGAAGGCGTCGGACGAGTTCGTCGATCTGATCGCGACGCTGCATCGCGCGCTCGGGCTGACGGTCGTGCTGGTCACGCACGATCTCGATACGATGGTCGCGCTTTCCACGCGCGTCGCCGTGCTGGCGGATCGTCGCGTGCTCGTCGCGGCGCCGGTGGAGGAAGCGTGCGCGGTGGATCATCCGTTCATCCGCGAGTATTTTCTGGGGCGGCGCGGGCGCCGCGCGCTGCAAGCCCTGCCGCCTGACCGTCGCGCGAAGCTGCCGCCCGCCGCGCTCGAAGACGCGCCGATCGCCGTGAACAAGTAAGCGCGCGCAAAGCGAGCGCGTTAGAGGAAACTGCCGATGGAAAACAAATCACACGCGTTCTGGACCGGGCTTTTCACGATCGGTCTCGTGCTAACCATCGCGTTCGCCGTGTTCTTTTTCAACGTGGATCGCACCGTGCGCGTGCCGTACGACCTGATCGCGCGCACCAACGTGACCGGTCTTTTTACGGACGCGTCCGTGCGCTATCGCGGTCTGGGCGTGGGCAAGGTGCAGTCGATCAGCTTCGACAAGTCGCATCCGGGGCAGATCCGCATCCGCATTGTCGTCGACAAGAACGCGCCGATGACGCATTCCACTTACGCGACGCTCGGCTTTCAGGGCGTGACGGGCATCGCGTTCGTGCAGCTCGACGACACCGGCACCGATACGACCGCGCTGGCTTCGTCGCCGCAGCACGTCGCCGAGGTGCCGATGCGTCCCGGCCTCTTCGAGCAGTTGCAGCAGCGCGGCGACGTCATCCTGAAGAAGTTCGAGCGTCTTTCCGAGGACGCCGACAAGTTCCTCTCCGACGACGTGCGCAATCAGCTCATGGCGACGACCAAGAGCGTGCAGGCCGCCGCCGACGGCATCGCGACGCTCGCGAGCCAGGTGCAGCCCGCGACGGCGCAATTGCCGCAGACGCTCAAGCAGATCAACACGACGCTCGGCTCGACCAACCAGCTTGTGCAGAACCTGAATCGGCCGGACGGCCCGTTCGTCACCAATCTGAACAAGGCGGGCAAGGCAGCGGAGGACGCGAGCGCGGCGCTCGCCGACATGAACGAGTCGCTGCGTTTCGTGACGGCGCGCGTCGGCTTCGAGGCGTTGCCGCGCTTCTATTCGTTCAGCGACGACGTGAGCGCGGCGGCGCGTTCCGTCGACCGCGCCGCCGACGCGTTCAGCACCAATCCGCGCAGCGTGCTCTTCGGCGCGCCGCAGAAGGAGCCGGGACCGGGCGAGGCGGGCTTCGCGTGGCCGGCGAAACCGGCGCATTGATCGAGAAAACGATATGAAAGACATCGACATGAAAGGCGCGATCGCGGCGCTCGCGCTGGGCTGCGTCACCTTGCTGGCGGGTTGCGGATCGACGCCGAGCGCGATGCCCAACGCGCATTACGACCTCGGCGCGACGCCTGTCGCCAACGCGACGGCCAACGCCGCGCCGACGCCGCCGGTGAAAGTGCTCGCGGTGGCCGCGCCGCGCAGTCTCGAAACCGACTCGTTCGCGTATCGGCTGAGTTACGTCGATGCCCAGCGCACGGGCAACTATTCGAACAGCCACTGGACCATGCCGCCCGCGCAACTGCTGACGCAACGTCTGCGCGAGGCGCTCGCGGCGCGCGGTCCGATCCTGTCCGGCGCCGATCCCGTGCGCGCCGTGCCGCTGCTCGAAGTCGAGCTGACGAGCTTCGAACAGGTCTTCGACGCGCCCGAGCAAAGCCACGGCGTCGTGTCGGTGCGCGCGACGCTCACGCAACAGGGCCGCGTGGTCGCCCAGCGCAGCTTCGCCGCGAGCGCGAACGCGCCGAGCGCGGACGCACCCGGCGGCGCGCGGGCGCTCGCGGCCGCATCGGACGAGGTGATCGCGCAGCTCTCCGCGTGGCTCGCCGCGCAGCCGCTTTCCGCTTCACGATGACCTTCGGCAGTTTCAATCTCCGTCCAGCACGCCAGCGTCCTGGCGGCTCATGACGATCAAGCAGTGGCAGCGCCGCCCGTCGGCGTTTTCCCGGCAGGCGCTCGCCGCGTATGCGGCGCTCGTCGTCTATGGCTCGCTCTATCCGTTTTCCGGCTGGCGCTCGCTCGGCCTGAGTCCGTTCGCGTATCTCACCGATCCGCTGCCGCGGTATCTGACCGTTTTCGATGTCGTCACCAACGTGCTCGGCTACATGCCGCTCGGCGCGCTGATCGTGCTCGCGCTTTATCCACGCTTTCGCGGCACGCTCGCGGTCGGCGCGGCGCTCGCGGGCGGCGCGCTGCTCTCCGGCACGATGGAAGCGATCCAGACGTATCTGCCGACGCGCGTCGCGTCCAACCTCGATCTCGCCGCCAATGCGTTCGGCGCGCTCGTCGGCGGCGTGCTGATCGCGCCCGCGACCAGCGCGCTGCTCGATCGCGGCCTGTTGCGGCGCATCCGCTTCACGTGGTTCGAGCGCGACGCGGCGTATGTCCTCGGGCTGACCGCGCTCTGGCCGTTCGCGGCGATGTTCCCCGCGCCGTATCTCTTCGGCGGCGGCGATCTGCCGCGCGTGCTCTGGGACGTGCTCGACCCGGCGATGCAGGACGCGATCCTCGCGTGGACGCCCGCCGCGTGGGACGTCGAAAGCTGGCCGGACCGCCTCGGCGCGCTCTTGCCCGACGACACATGGGAAGCGCTGATCACGTCAACGAGTCTGTTCGCGGCGCTCGTGCTCGCGACGCTGCTCACGAGAAAGCGCGCGCCGCGCCTCCGGCTGATGCTCGGCCTGATCGCGATGACGATCTTCGCGAAAGCGGGCGCGAGCTTTCTGCAATCGCGCGCGGGCCTGACTTTCGACTGGGCGACCGACGGCGCGCTGGAAGGCATCGCCATCGCGACGGTCGCGGGCGTGCTGTCGGTGTCGCTGCCGCGCGGCTTGCGGGCGGCGTTCGCGGGCGCGGCGCTCGTGGTTTCGCTCGCGCTCATCAATTTGCTGCCGATGAATCCGTACTTCGACATCGTGCTCGCCGACTGGCGGCAGGGACGCTATCTGCATTTCAACGGGCTTGCGCACTGGCTCGCGTGGGTGTGGCCGTATGCGGCGCTCGGCTGGCTCGCGTCGGCGGCGGAGCGCGCGTGGCTCGCGCGGCGGCGCTCGCGCAAGTCGGGCGGGCCGGCGTGACGCCCGCGTGACACCGTCGTGACCCGGCGGGCACGAACATCGCTGGCTATAATCGACCGACACTCTCATCGCGCCACGCTCATGGATTCCTTCTACAAGTACCACGTGTTCTTCTGCCTGAATCAGCGCGAGGCCGACGCGTCGCGCCCCAGTTGCGCGAACTGCAACGCGCAGGGCATGCAGGAGCACGCCAAAAAGCGCGTGAAAAAACTGGGCCTCGCGGGTGAGGGCAACGTGCGCATCAACAAGGCCGGATGCCTGGACCGCTGCGAACTCGGGCCGGTCCTCGTCGTGTACCCGGAAGGCACGTGGTACACGTATATCGATGAATCCGACATCGACGAAATCGTGGATTCGCATCTGGTCAACGGCAAAATTGTCGAACGTCTTCTGATCGATCAACCCGCATGAACGCGCAAACCGAAAAATTCCTGATCGACGGTCCGGTCGGCAAGATCGAATGCGCGCTCGATAAAACCGATGCCAACGGTAAGCCCGCGCGCGGCATCGCGCTCGTCGCGCATCCGCATCCGCTCTTCGGCGGCACGATGGACAACAAGGTCGCGCAGACGCTCGCGCGCACCATGGTTCAACTCGGCTACGTGACGTATCGCTCGAATTTTCGCGGCGTCGGGCAGACGGCTGGCGAGCACGACAACGGCATCGGCGAGCAGGACGATTTGCTCGCGCTGATCGACCACATGCGCGCGCAACCGGGCCAGGCCGACGTGCCGATCGTGCTCGCGGGCTTTTCGTTCGGCACCTTCGTGCTGTCGCATGTCGCGAAACGCATGCGCGAAGCCGGCAAGGACATCGAGCGCATGGTGTTCGTCGGCACGGCGGCGAGCCGCTGGGAAGTTGCGCCCGTGCCCGACACCACGCTCGTGATCCACGGCGAAGTGGACGAGACCGTGCCGATTCAATCCGTCTACGACTGGGCGCGCCCGCAGGAACTGCCGATCGTCGTGATTCCGGGCGGCGAGCATTTCTTTCATCGCAAGCTGCATATCCTCAAGCGCGTGATCGTCGAGGCGTGGCGTTGAGCCTTCGAACGGCGCTGCGCGCGCGTCGGTCTTCGATCGGTAAAACCGGCTAAGCGCAGCCTGAAAAACGTTAAAACGGGCGACAAACGCGCAGTCTCGAAGGAAATCGGAAGCGGCCCACGCGTATAATGGCGCAGAATTTTTTCGATGTTTCCGGCTGCGCGACATTGCTTCGAGCGTTTTGCGGCCGTTGAAACGCCGCTTCTGAGAACCGTTTTTGCGTCCGTCTGTCGAACGAGCGCTTTTCCGCCGCGGCGCCGAGCGTGCCGCTGTCCTGGCGAAAAGCCCGACCAACAGCGACGGTCAGCCTGTTCAACCCGTGCTCCGCCGATCGTCCGATCCCCGATCGTCATCGTCGCAGCGTGCTTTTTCCGCCGATCGATCCTATGCGCTTTGTTCCTCCCGGCTTGTCTCTTCCTTCCGTTTCCGCAAAAGCTGTTTTCGTTCTGCCCGCCGTCTTGGCGGCAGCGAGTGCTTTCGCCCAGGTTCCGCCGCCCGACGTGACGGCTCGCTCGTGGGTGCTCGTCGATGCCACCAGCAATCAGGTGCTCGCAGCGGGCAATCCCGATGAGCGTGTCGAACCGGCGTCGCTCACCAAGCTGATGACCGCGTATCTCGTCTTCGACGCGTTGAAGTCGAAGAAAATCAACATGGATCAGACCGTCATGCCGAGCGAGGCCGTGCGCCGCGTGCGCACCGACGAGTCGCGCATGTTCATCGAGGCGAACAAGCCAGTCACGGTGCACGATCTCGTGTACGGCATGATCATCCAGTCGGGCAACGACGCGGCCATCGCGCTCGCGGAACTCGTCGGCGGCAGCGAAGGCAACTTCGTCACGTTGATGAACGCGGCGGCGAAGCGCATCGGCATGAAGAACACGAATTTCGCCGATGTGAACGGCATGCCCGATCCGCAGCACTACACGACCGCCGGCGACCTCGCCGTGCTGTCCACGCGCCTGATTCGCGACTTCCCCGAGTACTACAGCATCTTCTCGGTGAAGGATTTCACGTACAACAAGATCAAGCAGCCGAACCGCAACCGCCTGCTGTGGCTCGATCCGACCGTCGATGGCCTCAAGACCGGCCACACGAAGGCCGCCGGTTACTGCCTGATCGCGACCGCCAAGCGTTCGCTCGTCGGCGTGCCCGACGCGAGCCGCCGTCTCGTGGCCGTGATGATGGGCGAGCCGAAAGAGCACAACCGCGTGCAGGACAGCCTGAAGATGCTGAACTACGGCTACACCGCGTACGACGCGCTGCGCCTGTACAAGGCGAATCAGGTGATCGATTCGCCGCGCGTGTTCAAGGGCGCGGCCGACAACGTGCAGGCGGGCGTCGCGACGGATCAGTACATCACCGTGCCGAAGGGTCTGGGCGAGAAGGTCAAGCCGACCGTCACGCACGACAATCTGCTCGTCGCGCCGATCAAAAAGGGCCAGCAGATCGGCACCGTCAAGATGATGGCGGACGGCAAGGAAGTCGCGCAGTTCCCGCTCGTCGCGTTGCAGGACGTGCCGGAAGCGGGCCTCTTCGGGCGCCTGTGGGACACGGCGCTGCTCTGGTGGCAAAAACGCAAGTAATCGAAAGTCGAAAGGGAGCGGTCTCGATGAGCCAAGCCGAAGCATTCGATCCGACGGTTTATCTGAATGGCGAGTGGGGGCCGCTGTCCGAAGCGCGCATCCCCGTTCTCGATCGCGGGTTCATTTTCGGCGACGGCGTGTATGAAGTCGTGCCGCTCTACGCCCAGGCCGATGGCGCGCGCCTGTCGTTCCGGCTCAGTCAGCATATCGCGCGGCTGAATCGCAGTCTCGGCAAGATCCGTATCGACAATCCGTTCGATGATGCAGGCTGGTGCGCGCTGATCGATCGCGTCATCGCCGAAAACGCGGGCGCGGGCGATGCGCTCGTCTACATTCAGGTGACGCGCGGCGTCGCGAAACGGCGCGGACATGCGTTCCCGGCGGGCATCACGCCGACCGTGTTCGTCATGCTCGGCCAGCTCGCGTTCCCGAGCGCGGCGGATCGCGCCCGCGGCGCGGTGGCCGTCACCGCCGAAGACAAGCGCTGGCTGCATTGCGACATCAAATCGGTTTCGCTGCTAGGCAACGTGCTGATGGCGCAGCACGCCGCCGAAAACGACGCGCTCGAAACCATCCAGTTGCGCGACGGCTTGCTTACCGAAGGATCGTCCTCAAATGTGTGGATCGTGAAGGGCGGCACGCTGCTGGGCGCGCCGCGCGGACCGCGCATTCTCGAAGGCATCCGTTACGGGCTGATCGAGGAACTGGCGCGCGAGACGGGCATTGCGTTCGAGGAGCGCGACATTACCGAAGCCGAATTGCGTTCGGCCGACGAAATCATGATCAGCTCCGCGACCAAGGAAGTCATGCCGATCACGACGCTCGACGGCGAGAGCGTCGGCGACGGCCGTCCCGGTCCGGTCTATGCGTCGCTGTACGACGCCTACCAGCGGGCCAAAGCGCGCGAGTTCGAGGAAGAGCGCAAGCGCGCGAAGTGAAGGAGAAAGTCATGACCGATTCGAAACTGCAATCCACCGATCCAACCGACAGCGCGAAGCACAGCGCCGACGAGCTGTTCAATTTCCCCTGCGATTTCCCGATCAAGGTGATGGGCAAGACGCATCCGGAATTCCACGACACGATCGTTAGCGTGCTCAAGGAATTCGACCAGGAATTCGACGCATCGCGGGTCGAGGCGCGTCCGTCTTCCGGCGGCAACTACACTGGCCTCACGTGTACCGTGCGTGCGCAGAATCGCGCGCATCTGGACGATATCTATCGCGCGCTCACCGGTCATCCGATGGTCAAGGTAGTGCTTTGATCGCGCGCGCGGGCGCGTCGCACACGGCCGGCGTGCGCTCGTAGAGCAGCCTGAACTGCTCCGCTTCCTCGAAAATCCATTCCCTGAACGCCTGCACGCGCTTCGTCTGAAGAAGCGCCGCCGGGCACACGAAGTAGTACTTCCACGGACTCGGGCCGTCGACGTTGAAAAGTCGCACGAGCCGTCCCGCGATGATCTCCTGCATCGCGAGCGAACGACGCACGAGCGCAATGCCCTGACCGTCGATGGCCGCTTGCAGCAAGTTCGATGAATCCTCATACAAAACGCCGCGTTTCGGCTCGGGCAGATCGGTGAGTCCGGCGGCGTCGAACCACGGGCGCCAGAGTTCATCGTCCGAGCGCAATAGCGGCAGCGTCGCGAGATCGCCCGGCACGCGTGGCAGCGCGCCGCCGCGAAAATTCGGCGAGCAGGCCGGGAAAAACACTTCGTCGAGCAATTCCTCCGTGTGCAGGCCCGCGTATTTGCCATAGCCGAAGCGCAGCGCCACGTCCGCATCGTCGCGATTGAAGTCGATGAGCGTGCTGGTCGTGAGCAGTTCCAGATCGACGTCCGGATGCTGCTCGATGAATCTGCCGACGCGCGGCGTGAGCCAGCGCGCCGAAAACGACGGGATCGTGGACACGATCAGCCGCCGGTCGCGATCGCCGGAACGGATGCGGCGGGTCGATTCCGCCAGCGCGACGAGCGCCGAGCGCACTTCGGCCGCGTACTGCCTGCCGCGATCGGTGAGACGAACACGCTTGCCGTCGCGCGCGAACAGCGACACGCCGAGTTCCGCCTCCAGCGCGCGAATCTGATGACTGACCGCGCCGTGCGTGACGAAAAGCTCGTCTGCGGCGCGGGAGAAGCTCTCGTGACGGGCGGCTGCCTCGAAGGCGCGCAGCGCGTTCAGGGCGGGAAGCTGGCGGAGGTCCATGTGGATTGTCGGCGGTGTCGTTGTCAATACAGCTCACATAGCAGTGAAAATTGATCGTTTTGCCTGATGCCTTGCCACGCCTAGGATTGTAGTCATCGAAACGTTCCCTTGGCGGAGTCGATCATGCGAGAAATATCAACAAGCGTCACCTTCGAAATCAAGCCCGGCGAAACCGTGCCGATGCGTATCGCGCGCGGCTCGCGCCTGATGGTTCAGGGCAGTCCCGTCTGGGCGACGCGCAGCAACGATATCGAAGATTACTGGCTCGCGCCGGGCGACAAGCTCAAGCTGCGCGAACGCGAGCGGCTCTGGCTTTCCGTCGAGGGCGACCGTCCGGCTTATGTCGTCTTCACGATTCTGCCGCGCTGCGACGAGCGCGCGATGCACTGGGTCTCCACACGCATCGAGCGTCTTGCGCAGCGGCTGCGCTCCGGATGGCGGACCGTCTGACCCTCAACTATTCGAATTTGCCATCGAAGGCATGCGAATTCACCATCGGCGGGCATGGGGCTATTTCGGTAAACTACCGGCACCATGTCCGCCACACCGCTCGCAATCCCACAAGAAAACCACGACGCGCCCGTCACCGTGCTCAGTTCCGGTGAGTTCCCGGTCGCGTTGCGCTGGCGCGGCCGCGAGCCATACAGCCAGAGCTTCGACGCGATGCGCGCCTTCACCGACGCCCGCACGCCCGAGACGCAGGACGAAATCTGGCTCGTCGAACATCCGCCCGTCTTCACGCTCGGTCTCGCGGGCGATCCCGCGCATCTGCTTCTCGCCGAAAGCGGCATCCCGCTCGTCAAGGTGGATCGCGGCGGGCAAATCACCTATCACGGGCCGGGACAGATCGTCGCTTATCTGCTGATCGATTTACGCCGCCGCAAGCTGATGGTGCGCGAGCTGGTTCGGCGCATCGAAGAGGCCGTGATCGAAACCCTCGCGACGTATAATCTCGCGACCGACCGCAAGGCCGGCGCGCCCGGCATTTATGTCGCGCGGCCGGCGGCGCGGCAGGCCGAAGATCACGCGAACGTTCGTCTGCACGAACAGCATGAGGGCGCGAAGATCGCCGCGCTCGGACTCAAGATTCGCAACGGCTGCAGTTATCACGGCGTGAGCCTGAATGTGCGCATGGACTTGCAGCCGTTCCTCGCAATCAACCCGTGCGGCTACGCGGGACTCGAAACGGTCGACATGGCGACGCTCGGCGTCGCGGCCGACTGGCGCGACGTAGCTCTCGTGCTGGCCGAACGGCTGGCGCTTCAAATCGGCGGCCTCCCCGCACTTGCCGCTGGAACAACCGGATCGACCGAATGACTGACGCAACCGCAAACCTGGCTGGCGATACCGCCGCTGCTGCTTCGTCGCCCACCGCTTACGACGCCACTGCCAAGCAGAAGGCGCAAGCGAAGACGTCGCGAATTCCGATCAAGGTCATCCCGATCGAGAAACTGAAGAAGCCGGAGTGGATCCGCGTGCGCACCGCGACGGGCAACTCGCGCTTCAACGAGATCAAGCACATCCTGCGCGAGCACAACCTGCATACGGTGTGCGAGGAGGCGAGCTGCCCGAACATCGGCGAATGTTTCGGCAAGGGCACCGCGACGTTCATGATCATGGGCGACAAGTGCACGCGCCGTTGCCCGTTCTGCGATGTCGGGCACGGCCGCCCCGATCCGCTCGACGCGGACGAACCGCTGAATCTCGCGCGCACCATCGGCGCGCTGAAGCTGAAATACGTGGTGATCACATCCGTCGATCGCGACGATCTGCGCGATGGCGGCGCGGCGCACTTTGTCGAGTGCATCCGGAACGTGCGCGAGCATTCGCCGGAAACGCGCATCGAGATTCTGACGCCGGATTTCCGCGGTCGTCTGGACCGCGCGATCGGCATCCTGACCGCCGCTCCGCCCGATGTGATGAACCACAATCTCGAAACGGTGCCGCGTCTCTACAAGGAAGCGCGTCCGGGTTCGGATTATCACCATTCGCTGAAGCTGCTGAAGGACTTCAAGGCGCTGCATCCGGAAGTCGCGACGAAATCGGGTCTGATGGTCGGTCTCGGCGAGACGGAAGAGGAAATTCTTCAGGTGATGCGCGATTTGCGCGCACACGACGTCGACATGCTGACGATCGGACAGTATTTGCAACCGTCGGAGCATCATCTGCCGGTGCGGGCTTACGTGCATCCGGATACGTTCAAGATGTACGAGGAGGAAGCGTACAAGATGGGCTTCACGCACGCGGCGGTCGGCGCGATGGTGCGTTCGAGCTATCACGCGGATTTGCAGGCGCACGGGGCGGGCGTGGTTTAACGCGTTTCCCGCGCGGCACAGAAAAACCCACTGGCGACGGTGGGTTTTTTGTTTTGCGGGACCAGCGCGACGTCCAGAACGCCGGACACACGCATTCCGGATTTCCGGAAAGCCGGATTCGTTGCTGCCAGCGTTTCAAAAAAATCACGCAAAATCATCGACTTAGGTTAAATTAAAAGCTGGCATCGCCCTTGCGATATAAGCGGCACGGCCCATGAGCCGCCCATAAAATTCAAGGAGACAAGCCGATGACCCCTCTCGCATCCCAACGTCCCTGAATCCGTCGACGAAGCGGCTATCGCTTACGCGACGCGATTCGGCGTGCGCATCCCACAGATTCTCCCGCGCATCCGAAAAAAGCGTCCGCGCGTCAACGCTCGCCGCTGGCCGTACCTCCGCCAACAGCTTGTAATTGCCTGGAAACATCGTGAAAAAACCTATCCATAAAGTCCTGTACGTGCAGGTGATCGTGGCCATCATCATCGGCATCGCGCTCGGGCACTTCTATCCCGCTCTCGCCACCGACATGAAGCCGCTCGGTGACGGGTTCATCAAACTCATCAAGATGGTGATCGGGCCGATCATCTTCTGTACCGTCGTGACCGGTATCGCCGGCATGGAGGACATGAAAAAAGTGGGTCGCGTCGGCGGCAAGGCGCTGCTGTACTTCGAAGTCGTGTCGACGTTCGCGCTGGTCCTTGGTCTCGCGGCGACGCACATTCTGAAGCCGGGCGTCGGCTTCAACGTCGATCCGGCCACGCTCGACCACAAGGCCGTCGATTCCTTCGCGACGAAGGCGCACGGCCAGAGCACGGTCGACTTCTTCATGCACCTCATCCCGGACACGCTGGTTTCGGCCTTCGCGCAGGGTGAAATCCTGCAGATCCTGCTGATCGCCCTGCTGTTCGGCTCGGTGCTCGCGCACATCGGCGAACGCGGCAAGGTCGTCACGAACTTCATCGAAGGGCTGTCGAGCATTCTGTTCGGCATGGTCGGCATCATCACGAAGCTCGCGCCGATCGGTGCGTTCGGCGCGATGGCGTTCACCATCGGCAAATACGGCATCGGCTCGCTGCTGCCGATGCTCAAGCTGGTCGGCACGTTCTATCTCACGTCGATCGTGTTCGTCCTCGTGGTGCTCGGCGCGATCGCGCGCATGGTGGGCTTCAACATCCTGAAGTTCGTCGCGTACATCAAGGAAGAGATGCTGATCGTGCTCGGCACGTCGTCGTCGGAAGCGGCGCTCCCGCAACTGATGCTCAAGCTCGAAAAGCTCGGCTGCTCGCGCTCGGTCGTGGGTCTCGTCGTGCCGACCGGCTACTCGTTCAACCTCGACGGCACCAACATCTACATGACGATGGCCGTGTTGTTCATCGCGCAGGCGACCAACACCGATCTCTCGTGGGGCCAGCAACTGACGCTGCTCGCCGTGACCATGCTCACGTCGAAGGGCGCGAGCGGCGTGACCGGCGCGGGCTTCATCACGCTGGCGGCGACGCTGGCCGTCGTGCCGACCATTCCGCTCGCCGGCATGGTGCTGATTCTCGGCATCGACCGCTTCATGTCGGAATGCCGCGCGCTGACGAATATCGTGGGCAATGGCGTGGCGACGGTCGTCGTGTCGGCATGGGAGAACGAGCTGGATCGCAGCAAGCTGAAGGCGGCGTTGTCGCGCGAAGTCGATGTGACCGACGTCGAAGAAGTGAAGTCGGTGTAAGCGCGTCCAGCGGCGACTTCCGGACACGCGATCATGCAAGCGGCGAAGCCTCAGTCAGCGAGTGCTTCGCCGCGGCCGTTTTCCGCGCCTGATCCGGGCGAGGCCTATGACACAATGGCAGATCCTCTTTCGCGGGACTCTGCCCACGTGACGCGCCGCATCCTCGTGTTTTTCGCGCTTTTCGCCGCGCTCGTGGCGTGCTGCGCGCTCACGTGGCAAATCGCGTGGCGAAGCGGCATCGACGAGTTGCGGCTCAATGCCGCGAGCCGCGTCGATCGCACGACCAACACGCTCAAGAGCACGCTCGACCGCTACGAATATCTGCCTTATCTGTTGTCGCGGCATCCGGTCGTGCAGAACGCGCTCGATCATCCGGACCGGGCGAACGTCGAGCGCGCGAACCGCTATCTCGAAGATCTCAACGCGCGCGCGCACGCCACCGTCACGTATCTGATTCGCGCGAACGGCATCAGCGTCGCCGCGAGCAACTGGAACGAGGCGGACAGTTTCGTCGGCGTGGACTATAACTTCCGGCCGTATCTCATCGACGCGATGAAAGGCGGCGTCGGCCGGTTCTTCGGCATCGGGACGATTTCGACCGAACCCGGCTACTACATCTCTCAGCCTGTCTTTCGCGAAGGCACCAAAGAGATCATCGGCGTGGCGGTCGTGAAGCTGAATCTCGAATGGCTCCAGGGCGCAGATGCCTCCGAGCCGCTCATCGTCACCGACGATCACGGCGTGATTTTTCTTTCGTCCGTGCCGGCGTGGAAATATCACACGGTGCGGCCGCTGCCGCAGAACATCGAGGCGTCCGTCTACGCGACGCGCCAGTACGCGCAGCAGGCGATCACGCCGCTGCCGATGACTATCGTGAAGACGCTCGAAGGCGGCGCGCAGATCGTGCGCGTCGGCGGCGGGCACAATGCGCCGGCGTTTCTCGCGACGCATCGTTCGATCGGCGAACCCGACTGGCAACTGATCACGATGGCCGCGCTCGATCCCGTCGAGAGCGCCGCGCAGAACGCGGTCATCGTCACCGCGCTCGTGTTCGTCTCGCTGTGCCTGCTCGCGTTCTACTGGCGCATGCGCCGCGCGCGCGTGCGCGAGATGATCCGCAGCCGCGAGATGCTGCAAACGGCGTATGCCGAATTGAATCAACGCGTCGCGGAGCGCACGGCGGACTTGTCGGAGGCGAACGCCCAACTCACGAAGGAAGTGAACGAGCGCACGCGCGCCGAACAGGATCTGCGCGCCGCGCACGACGAGCTCATCCAGGCGAGCAAGCTCGCCGCGCTCGGCCAGATGGCGGCGGGCATCACGCACGAACTGAATCAGCCGCTTGCCGCGTTGCGCAGTTTCTCCGACAACACGCGCGTGCTGATCGATCGCGGCGATCAGGCGGCGGCGCGCGAGAATCTCGAAGCAATCGCGTCGCTGACCGAGCGCATGGGCAACATCACGAACCAGTTGAAGCTGTTCGTCACGAAGGCGCGGCCGAAGAATGCGCGCGCGGACATCGCGCGGGCGCTGCGCCAGGTCTTCTCGATGCTGCGTCCGCGCATGAAGAACGTCGTCGTCGATATCGCGCCGGCGCTCGCGGAGGGCAGCGCGCCCGTCTTCGTGCGCTGCGAGGACTTGCGGCTGGAGCAGGTCTTCATCAACCTGATCGGCAACGCGCTCGATGCGGTCGCGTCGTGCGACAAGCCGCGCATCGTCATCGAACTGGAGACGCGCGCGGACACGATCGAACTCATCGTGCGCGACAATGGTCCGGGCGTTCCCGTCGACGCGCTGCCGCGTCTTTTCGAGCCGTTCTTCACGACCAAGGAAATGGGGCAGGGCCTGGGTCTCGGGCTCGCGATTTCATCGGCCATCGCGCGCGATTACGGCGGCACGCTCGTCGCGCGCAATCGCGAGGCGCCGATCGTCGCGGACGGTCCGGAAGGCGGCACGCAGGCCGACGCCGATCACTCGCACGGCGCGGAATTCGTGCTGACGCTGCGCCGCGCGTGACCATCGCGCGCATTACAAAGTTGGAGCAAGACATGACCGCCGGTTTGCAGGTGATCTTCATCGAGGACGACGAACTCGTGCGTCGCGCGAGCGTGCAGAGCCTGCAACTCGCGGGCTTCGACGTGATCGGGCACGGCAGCGTCGAAGCCGCCGCGCGCGCGATCGACGCGAGTTTTCCGGGCGTGATCGTGAGCGATATTCGCTTGCCGGGCGCGAGCGGTCTCGATCTGCTCGCGCAATGCCGCGAGCGCGCGCCCGAAGTGCCGGTGATTCTCGTCACCGGCCACGGCGATATCTCGATGGCCGTGCAGGCGATGCGCGACGGCGCGTACGACTTCATCGAAAAGCCCTTCGCGTCCGAGCGACTCATCGAAGCCGTGCGGCGCGCTCTGGAGCGCCGCAAGCTCGTGCTGGAGAATCAGGCGTTGCGGCGCGAGCTGGCGGGCGCGGGGCAGAGCCGCATCATCGGGCGCAGTCTCGCGATCGAACAGGTGCGCCGGCTGATCGCGAACGTCGCGCCGACGGACGCCTCCGTGCTCATCAACGGCGATACGGGCGCGGGCAAGGAACTCATCGCGCGTAGCCTGCACGATATGTCGCCGCGTCGCGACAAGCCGTTCATCGCGGTGAATTGCGGCGCGCTGCCGGAGCAGATGTTCGAATCCGAGATGTTCGGCTACGAGGCGGGCGCATTCACGGGCGCGCAGAAGCGGCGCGTCGGCAAGCTGGAGCATGCGTCCGGCGGCACGCTCTTTCTCGATGAAATCGAGAGCATGCCGCTGGCTTTGCAGGTGAAGCTCCTGCGCGTGCTGCAGGACGGCGTGCTGGAACGGCTCGGCTCGAATCAGCCGGTGCGCGCGAATCTGCGAGTCGTCGCGGCGGCGAAGGGCGACATGAACGAGCACGTCGCCGATGGCACGTTTCGCCGCGACCTGCTGTATCGCCTGAACGTGGTGACGATCACGCTGCCGCCGCTCAACGAGCGCCGCGAAGATATCGTGCCGCTGTTCGAGCATTTCCTGCTCGACGCCGCCGTGCGCTACGAGCGGCCCGCGCCGCTCATCACGGATCGTCAGCGCGCCGAACTGATGCAGCGCGACTGGCCCGGCAACGTGCGCGAACTGCGCAACGCGGCGGATCGCATGGTGCTCGGCATTCTCGATGACGGCGGCGCGGCTTCGCTCGACACATCGACGCAATCGCTCAAGGAACGCACCGAGCAGTTCGAGCGGGCCGTGATCGCGCAGGCGCTGGAGCAGTGCGGCGGCGCGGTCGCGGTGGCGGCGGATCGGCTGCAACTCGGCAAGGCGACGCTGTACGAAAAGATCAAACGGTATGGAATCGCCGTGAAAGGCGAGTCGTCCGAGCGATAAACGATAAACGATAGACGAAAAAAAACCCGCTGATTTTCGCCAGCGGGCTTTGGGTTTTCGTGTCGAACGCGATCAGGCCGAACCGAGCGCCTTGTCGAGCAGTTGATCCAGTTCCGCGAACGTCGGCTCGCCGACATAGCGCTTCAAAATCTTCCCGTTCTTGTCGATAACGAAGGTCGTCGGCGTCAGTTGCACGTTGCCGAACTGCTTCGCGGCGCTGCCGTCGTCCATCGCGACCTTGAACGGCAGGTTGCGCGTCTGCGCGTAGTTGCTGACGTACATCGGCGCGTCGTAATTCATCGCGACCGCGACGAACTCCAGGCCGCGGCCCTTGAATTTGTTGTACGTGTCGATCATCTGCGGCATTTCCTTCATGCACGTCTCGCAACTCGTCGCCCAGAAATTGACGAGGTAGACCTTGCCCTTGAGGTCGCCGGATGTCGAAATCTTCTGTCCCGAAAGCAGCGTGAAGGTCGCGTCGGGCACCTTCTGCTGGCCGCCGAAGGCGAAATACCCTGTGCAGGCGATCACGCCCGCGACGAGCGCCATCACGATATAGCGCAGCGGACTCTTGGCGCGCGTGGATGTTTCTTGCGTGGCTTGGGACATGTGAAACCTCGAATTGCTCTCCGGCGAACGGCGGACGCGGCCGCAATGGGGACTGCTGCGTATTTTAGCGCCAATTTCAGGATGAGTTCGTGACGCGCCGATAAGCCCGGCATTGCAGCGCGATAATGATGGTTTTCACGCAGTGGTTCTCTATGAAACGAGTTTTCTCCGTGTTTCCTTCCCGTTTGCATCGCGCGGTTGAGCGCTTTCTTCCGAACATTTTTTCGGTCGGCGAACTGGTGTGCGCATCTGTCGCATGCGGCGCATTGCTCGCATGCACGCCTTCATACGACTGGCGCACCGTGATGAATAACGACGACGGCTACGAAGTCACCTTGCCCGCGAAGCCACATTCCGACGAGCGGAAAATCAACATCGCGGGCCAGTCGATGACGATGCGCATGCAGACCGCCGAAGCCGGCGATGCCGTGTTCGCCGTCGGCACCGTAGTGCTGCCGAGCGCCGATCCGCAGTTGCAGCGCGCGACGCTCGATTTCCTTCAGCAAGGCCTGGCGCGCAACGTGAACGCGAAGCCGCAAGCGCGCGCGACGCAGATTGATCTCGCGGCGGGCGGGCGCGTGCTCGGCAGCGAGATCGAAGTGAAAGGGGAAGGCGGAGAAAAACGCGAGTCGCGGACGATTCAGGCGCGCTTTGTCGCGCGAGGCGCGCATGTCTATCAACTGGCGATCGTGTCAGACAAGGCGCCGCCGAAGGAGCAAGCGGAACAGTTCTTTACGTCTTTCAAGTTGTTTTAGAGGAAGGCCTCGAATTCTGCACGCGCTGATTTAAAAGGCGCTTTAGTCAGTCGGAATTAGCCGAAGGTTCTTCATAAGTTAACGCGCTAATCCACGGATTCATATGGACTTTTTCCACTATCCACAATGTCTGTGGATAACTTTGTGGAAAACAATGTGTGGTAGCGCTCAAAAGCCCATTTCAAGCCGTTTACGTTAGTTTGCCTTCGTTCGCGGCAAGTTAAATAGTTCAATAAAATCAATGGTCTGTGAAATTAGCTCAAAACCAGGGTTTGATCAGACGAGAAAGTGCCCCGGATCGCTTCAGTGTGAATAAGTCAAGTCTTGACAAGCAATTTTCCGCTTAGCAGAGCGCGGGCCAGTGCCCGTCCACACTGGCTTCACGCGATCGACAGCGCTCGCCGGTACTGAACGGCTTCGGCGACATGGGACGTGTCGGGCATCTCGGCGCCGGCGAGATCGGCGATCGTCCGCACGACCTTGAGCACGCGGTAGTAAGCCCGCGCGGACCATCCGAAGCGTTCGCTCGCGGTGCGCAGCAATGCTTCGCCGGCGGAATCCGGGCGGCACACGGCATCGGCCTCGCGGCCGCCGAGATCGCGGTTGATCTTGCCCTGGCGCTGCGTCTGTATGTCGCGGGCCGCCGCGACTCGCGCGGCCACGATGGCGCTCGACTCGCCGCGCTCCGTGCCGCGCGCCGACAGTTCCGCGGGCGATAGCGCCGGCAACTCGATCTGAATATCGATACGGTCCATCAGCGGACCCGACAACTTGCGCAGATAGCGCGCGGCGACATCGGGCGAGCAGCGGCAGCGCCCGCTCGGGTCGCCGCGCCAGCCGCACGGACACGGATTCATCGCGGCGACGAGCTGGCACGCCGCCGGAAATTCCGCCTGCTGCGCGGCGCGCGAAATGGTGATCTGTCCGGCTTCGAGCGGCTCGCGCAGGGTTTCCAGCACTTTTCGGTCGAATTCGGGAAGCTCGTCGAGAAACAGGACGCCGAGATGCGCGAGTGTGATCTCGCCCGGTTGCGGCGGATTGCGCCCGCCGACAAGCGCCGCCGCGCTCGACGAATGATGCGGCGCGCGAAATGGCCGTCGCCGCCATTGCCCGGGCGTAAAGCCGAGCGAACTCGCCGAGAGGATCGCGGCGGAGGTGAGCGCTTCGTCGTCGTTCATCGACGGGAGCAGGCCGGGCAAGCGCGCGGCGAGCATCGACTTGCCCGCGCCGGGCGGCCCGACCATCAGCAGATGATGTCCGCCCGCAGCCGCCACTTCGAGCGCGCGGCGGGCGGCGGGATGGCCGATCACGTCGGCGAGATCGGCGGCGGGCGCGGCTGTCGGGGAAAGCGGCGGGGCCTGCACCGGTCTCAGCCGCGCATCGGGGACGTTGTTCAGATGGGCGCAGAGCGAGGGCAAGTCCGCCGCGCCGAAGACCTCGATGCCCGGAACCAGCGCCGCTTCGGCCGCGCTCGCCAGCGGCACGTAGATTTCCGGAATTTGCGCGGACGCGTCGCCCATCGATGCGTAGTGGCGCGCCGCGCCGCAGACCATCGCGAACGCGCCGCGCATCGGACGCAGCGCGCCCGTCAGCGAAAGCTCTCCGGCGAACTCGCGATGTTCGAGCGATTCGGCCGGAATCTGACCGCTCGCCGCCAGAATGCCGAGCGCGATCGGCAGATCGAAACGGCCGGTTTCCTTCGGCAGATCGGCGGGCGCGAGATTGACGGTGATTCTGCGGACGGGGAAATCGAAGCCGCAATTCTGCAGCGCGGCGCGCACGCGCTCGCGGCTTTCGCGAACTTCGAGATCGGGCAGGCCGACGATGGAAAACGACGGCAACCCGTTGGCGAGATGGACTTCGACGACGACTTCGGGCGCGCGCCCAGGAGCGGGCGCGCGGCTGCGTACCACGGCAAGCGACATGATTTCACCTGAAACGGCGCAACGACCGCGCCGGCAATAAAACTAGAAACTCACGGCTCGCTAGCCGAGGTATGCGATAGACGCGGTGCTGGCGCCTTAGTCTTGTGCGGCCGGGCTTCCGCCGCCGGCGAGACGTTGCTCCAGTTGCGCGACGCGCTTTTCGAGTTCTTCGAGACGCGCGCGGGTGCGCACGAGCACCTGCGTCTGCGTGTCGAATTCCTCGCGCGTCACGAGATCCAGCTTCGAAAAGCCTTGCGAAAGCATCGCCTTCATATTCCGTTCGACGTCCTTCGCAGGCGAATTCTTGAAGAGGTCGCTCATCTTCTGCTGTAGATCGTTGAAAACGTCGTTGGGCTGCTTCATTGTTTCTCCCTTCTTGCACAAAAAAAGTGCATCCGTTGTTAGGTCAGTGCCCCGAATTATCGAATGTTCGAAATTGGTGCGCGCCGCCGAGTGAGCCGACGCGTCTCGAAGCACCTTTTAGGCGCCGCGATTTTAGCGCTGCGCGCCCTCGCGTTGTCCGCCCATGCCCGTTTTTGCGGGACCTCGGGACCACTCTAGCAACGAACCCACCCCGACGCCAGCACGCACGGCGCGCGTTAGCCGTTCGGCCGACCCCTCGCGCGATCGTTTCGCGAAATCGCGCAAAGCCCCATGAATACTCGCATGGCATACGAGTTGCATAAGTGGCGCGACCTTTTCTGCACGCTTCAATGAACGGCATCGAAGGATCAGCACACCACAGCGAGGGATACATGAAGCTCATTACCGCAATCATCAAGCCGTTCAAGCTGGACGAAGCGCGTGAAGCGCTGTCGGCCATCGGCGTCTCGGGCATCACGGTGACCGAGGTGAAAGGCTTCGGCCGACAGAAGGGTCACACCGAGCTTTATCGGGGCGCGGAGTACGTCGTCGACTTTCTGCCGAAAGTGAAGATCGAGGCGGCCGTGTCGGACGACATCGTCGATCAGGCGATCGAAGCCGTCGAACGCGCCGCGCGCACGGGAAAGATCGGCGACGGAAAGATCTTCGTCACCGCGATCGAACAGGTCATCCGCATCCGCACCGGCGAGACCGGCGCCGACGCGCTCTAAAAAGAAATTGGCGATAAGAGGAACCAGAAGAATGCGTAACTTTTTGATGTCCCTGTTGGTGGCGGGCGCGCTGATCGGCGCGAATGCCGGCACCGCTCTCGCCCAGGATGCGTCCGCTCCGGCCGCTGCCTCGGCGCCCGCGGCCGATGCCACGGCAAGCGCACCCGCCAGCGCCAACACGGCGATGGCGTCTTCGGCTGAAGCCGCGTCCGCTGCGGCCGCCGCTTCGGGCGCGTCGGATGCCGCGCCGGCCGCGCCGACCGAGCCGGTCATGATCGATTCGTCGAAGATCAGCTCGGGCGACACCGCCTGGATGCTGACCTCCACCGCGCTCGTGCTGTTCATGACGGTTCCGGGCCTCGCGCTGTTCTACGCGGGTATGGTCCGCAAGAAGAACGTGCTCGCCACGGCCATGCAGAGCTTCGCGATCTGCTGTCTCGTGACGATTCTGTGGACGGTCGTCGGCTATAGCATCGCGTTCACGCCGGGCGGCTCGTTCATCGGCGGCTTCTCGCGCGTGTTCCTGCACGGCATGGCCTACATCAAGGGCGACAAGGCGACGACGCTCACCGTGAGCCACCTCGCCACGACGATCCCCGAGTCGGTCTACTTCGCGTTCCAGTTGACCTTCGCGATCATCACGCCGGCGCTCATCACCGGCGCGTTCGCCGACCGCATGAAGTTCTCGGCGATGCTCGTGTTCATGACGCTGTGGTCGCTGATCGTCTACTCGCCGGTCGCGCACATGGTCTGGGAACCGACCGGCTGGCTGGCGGCATCGGGCGTGCTCGACTTCGCGGGCGGCACGGTGGTTCACATCAACGCCGGTATCGCGGGCCTGATGTGCTGTCTCGTGCTCGGCAAGCGCGTGGGTTACGGCCGCGAAGTGATGGCGCCGCACAACCTCGTGCTCTCGCTGATCGGCGCATCGATGCTGTGGGTGGGCTGGTTCGGCTTCAACGCGGGTTCGGCGGTCGCGGCTGACGGCCGTGCCGGCTTCGCGATGCTCACGACGCAGATCGCCACCGCGTTCGCCGCATTCGGCTGGATGTTCGCGGAGTGGATCACGAAGGGCAAGCCGTCGGTGCTCGGCATCATCTCGGGCGCGGTCGCGGGTCTGGTGGCAGTGACGCCGGCTTCGGGCTTCGTCGGCGTGACGGGCGCGATCGTGATCGGCATCGTCGCGGGCGTGGTCTGCTTCTGGTCGGCGACGTGGCTCAAGCACAAGTTCAACTACGACGACTCGCTCGACGCGTTCGGCGTGCACGGCGTGGGCGGGATCATCGGTGCATTGCTGACCGGCGTCTTCGCGGTGAAGGACATCGGCGGCTTCGACGGCAGCGTGCTCGTGCAGGCGAAGGGCGTGATCGTCACGCTCCTCTACAGCGGCGTCGTCAGTTTCGTGTTGCTGAAGGTCATCGACATGACCATGGGCCTGCGCGTCACGGAAGAACAGGAACGCGAAGGTCTCGACGTCACGCTGCACGGCGAGCACGTCGAGTGAGTTTTACGCCGCAACCGGCGCGCCGCGAGAGGGCGCGCCGGATTGCGGGCAACGAACGAGCGCAGCGACTTCGCCCGCCTTCATGGCGGGCATTTTTTTGGCTGCGATTTGTGTCGGGGTTTCGTCGAACGAAGGCGGGCAATCTATCGGATCGCCAGGCGCAAACGAGCGCGGAAACCGCACGGAGACGGCCGGGAAACCTTGTCAATTGGCGGTTCATACCCAGTTAGGCAAAGCAATTGCTCTACAATCTTTTCTCCTCGTGCGACCGGAGTGGGCGCGTTGGCGCCGTGCTCCGGTCTCATGCAACGCACCGCGAGTAATACATGGTTCCGCACCTTGTTACGGCGTTAAGTGGCCCGCTGCTCGATCTCGAACGGAAGATCCTTGAGGCCATGCCTGCTATCGAGCGCTGGTTCCGGCTCGAATGGCAGGAGCACACGCCGCCGTTTTACTGTTCCGTCGATCTGCGCAACGCGGGGTTCAAGCTCGCGCCCGTCGACACGAATCTCTTTCCCGGCGGTTTCAACAATCTGCCGCAGGAAGTGTTGCCGCTCGCGGTACAGGCGGCGATGGCGTCAATCGAAAAAATCTGCCCGGACGCGAAGAATCTGCTCGTCATTCCCGAGCGCCATACGCGCAACGCGTTCTATCTGGAGAACGTTGCGCGTCTCGCGTTGATCATGCGGCAAGCCGGGCTCAATATCCGCTTCGGCACGCTCGACGAGAATATTCACGGTCCCGTGACCATCGCGCTCGCGGATGGTCAGAAGATCGTGCTGGAGCCGCTCGAACGCACGCCGCGCCGCCTCGGGCTGAAGAATTTCGATCCCTGTTCGATCCTGCTCAACAACGATCTTTCGGCCGGCATTCCGCCCGTGCTGGAAAATTTGCATGAGCAGTATCTGCTGCCGCCGCTGCATGCCGGCTGGGCGGTGCGCCGCAAGTCGACGCATTTCTCCTGCTACGACGATGTCGCGAAGAAATTCTCAAAGCTCGTCGAGATCGATCCGTGGATGGTGAATCCGTACTTCGCGCACGTGGAAGGCGTCGATTACGAAGCGCGCACGGGCGAACAAGCGCTCGCCGAGGCCATCGACGGCGTGCTCAAGAAGATCGCGAAGAAGTATCGCGAGTACGGCATCAGCGAGCGTCCCTATGTCGTCATCAAGGCGGACGCCGGCACCTACGGCAAGGGCGTGATGACCGTGCACGACGCGAGCGAAGTCGCCGCGCTGACCAAGCGCGAGCGCAGCAAGATGAACGACGCGAAGGAAGGCCTGCAAGTCCACGACGTGATCGTGCAGGAAGGCGTGCATACCTTCGAGCGCGTGGAAAACGCGGTCGCGGAGCCGGTCGTGTACATGATCGACCGGTATGTCGTCGGCGGTTTCTATCGCGTGCACGAATCGCGCGAGCGCGATCAGAACCTCAACGCGCCGGGCATGCATTTCGTGCCGCTCGGCTTCGAGCACACGGCTCTTCCCGACACGCACGCCAAGCCGGGCGCGGCGCCGCCGAACCGTTTCTACATGTACGGCGTGGTGGCGCGGCTCGGGCTGCTGGCGGCGTCGCTCGAACTCGAAAAGACCGATCCGGAAGCGATTCAGGTGTGAAATAGCGGCTTGCGGTAAGCTCGCAGGCCGCGCACCGTACTAGCGAATTAACATGAACATCCTCTTTATCGCCGACCCGCTCGATCGCTTCAAGATCTACAAGGACACGACCTACGCGATGATGGCCGAAGCCGCGCGGCGCGGCCACGTGCTCTACGCGTGCGAGCCGCAGCATCTCGCGTGGAACGGCGCGAAGGTCGAAGCGAGCGCGCGGCGCATCGCTATCGTCGGCGACGAGGCCAACAGCGACCGCTTGCCGTGGTATGCGGCCGAGCAGGCCGAGCATCTGTCGCTTACGCATTTCGATGCCGTGCTGATGCGCAAAGACCCGCCGTTCGACCTGGAGTACGTGAACGCCACGTGGCTGCTGGAGATTGCCGAGCGCAACGGCGCCCGCATCTTCAACAAGCCGCAGGCGATCCGCGATCACTCCGAAAAGCTCGCCATCGCGGAATGGCCGCAGTTCGTCACGCCGACGCTCGTCACGCGCGACGCCGCGCGCCTGCGCGCCTTCCATGCCGAACACGGCGACGTGATCCTGAAGCCGCTCGACGGCATGGGCGGCATGGGCGTGTTCCGCGTCAAGGCGGACGGGATGAATCTCGGCTCGATCGTCGAGATGTTGTCCGAGGACGGCGCGCGCACGGTGATGGCGCAGAAGTTCATCCCGGAAATCACGGACGGCGACAAGCGCATTCTCGTGATCGGCGGCCAGCCGGTGCCGTATTCGCTCGCACGCATTCCGCAGGGCAGCGAAGTGCGCGGCAATCTCGCGGCGGGCGGCCTCGGGCGCGCGCAGCCGCTGTCGGCGCGCGATCGCGAAATCGCCGAAACGCTCGGGCCGGTGCTGCAGGCGCGCGGCCTGCTGCTCGCCGGTCTGGACGCGATCGGCGACTATCTCACCGAAGTGAACGTTACGAGCCCGACGTGTTTCCGCGAGATCATGGATCAGACCGGCTTCGACGTCGCGGGCACGTTCATCGATGCGCTCGAACGCGCGGTGCACTGAGTCCGCCCGCGCACGGAACGCGCGCGGACATCGCGCCAAACTCAGCTCGGCAGGACTGTTAGAATTGTCGTCCCGGCGCTTGTTTTTTGGGGCGCAATCGCGTCTCAAAGTGCGATTAAGCATCGAGGCGCAGGCTACGGGTAATGGCGCTGGAAGGCGGTTGATTTACTCCAGACCGGCGCCCATTTAAGCGTTGTGTTCCGCGCCGCTCGCGCGCTTTCGAGCGAACTCCGACGTATTCGTCTGATTATTCGTCGCTGAACTGTCGCTGAGGCAATTTCCTGACATGGCTGGCATTCTGATCATCGCGCACGCACCTTTCGCCACCGCGCTGCGCGAGTGTGTGGCTCATATCTACGGCGGTCTGCCGGCGCGCATCGGCGTCATCGACGTGATGCCCGACTGCGATCCGGTCGAGGTCCGCGCGTTCGCGCGCTCGGAAATCGATCGTCTGAAGGAAGACAACGGCGCAATCGTGCTCACCGACGTATTCGGCGCGACGCCCGCGAACATCGCGGCGAGTCTGCACGATACCGACGTGCGCGTGCTTGCCGGCTGCAATCTGCCGATGCTCGTGCGCGCCGTCTGCTATCGCGCGACGCCGCTCGACACGCTCGCCGAAAAAATTCTTCAGGGCGGCTCGAAGGGCATCCAGGAACTGGATTCGTCCACGCCGCTCAATCCCTGCGCACTCGCGACGAAGGCCGCCGGCTCGCCCGATCCGGCATGCTCGGCGAGCGCCGATCTCATCAGCGCCAAAGCCGCGAGCCACTGACGCCGCTCATTTCATTCATCTAGCGTTCGGAGCATCATGCTGCAACAAGAAACAACAATCGTGAACAAGCTGGGGCTCCACGCACGCGCTTCGGCCAAGCTCACACAGCTGGCGGGCAACTTCCAATGCGAGATCTGGATGAGCCGCAATGGGCGCCGGATCAACGCGAAGAGCATCATGGGCGTGATGATGCTGGCGGCGGGAATCGGCAGCACGGTGACGATCGAAACCGAAGGCGCCGACGAAACCGAAGCAATGCAGGCGATCCTCGCACTGATCGCCGATAAATTCGGGGAAGGGCAGTAAGCGCTTCGCCGCCGTGCCCGTTCAATGAAAAGCCGCGCATCGACGCGGCTTTTTCGTATCCGCATCACGCGTTCGCGTAATGCCGTGCAACCGTGCCGGCCCTGACATGACCGGGTGTTCAGGGACTTGTCGGCACATTCGAACTTATAATGGACGCGCGGTTTGTGCCCGTCGAGGGGGCTCCCGGCAGACCGCGACAATCAAAAACGAGAGGAGGAGCGCGTGTCCTTCACGCTGCATGGAATTCCCGTATCGCGCGGCATCGCCATTGGGCGCGCGTATCTGATCGCGCCGGCGGCGCTCGACGTAGACCATTATCTGATCGAACCCGATCAGATCGACGCGGAAATCGCCCGATTTCACGTGGCGCAGGCGGGCGTCTGCGGCGAGCTCGCAGCGCTGCGCGACGATCTTTCCGCCGACGCGCCCAGCGAAATGGGCGCGTTCATCGACGTCCATACCATGATCCTGAACGACGCCATGCTCGTGCAGGAAACCATCGACCTGATTCGCACACGCCGCTACAACGTCGAGTGGGCGCTCACCGAACAACTCGAAATTCTCGGCGGCTATTTCGACGAGATCGAAGACGAATATCTGCGCGAGCGCAAGGCGGACGTCGAGCAGGTGGTCGAGCGTCTTCTGAAGGCGCTCGCGGGCGCGCCGACGGCCGCGTCGCTCGTCGTGCACACGGCCGCGAGCAACGGGCACAACGAGATGATCGTCGTCGCGCACGATATCGCGCCGGCGGACATGCTCCAGTTCAAGACGCAGGCGTTCAAGGGCTTCGTGACCGATCTCGGCGGCCGCACCTCGCATACGGCCATCGTCGCGCGCAGCCTCGGCATTCCGGCGTCCGTCGGCGTGCAACAGGCGAGCGCGCTGATCCGCCAGAACGATTTGATCATCGTCGACGGCGATCATGGCATCGTGATCGTCGATCCGGCGCCGATCGTCCTCGAAGAGTATTCGTATCGCCAAAGCGAGAAATTGCTGGAGCAGCGCAAGCTCCAGCGCCTGAAGTTCTCGCCGACACAAACGGTCTGCGGCACGAAGATCGAGTTGTGCGCGAACATCGAGTTGCCGGACGACGCGCAAGTGGCGGTCGAAGCGGGCGCGATGGGCGTCGGCCTTTTTCGCACCGAATTCCTCTTCATGAACCACAAGGATCAGTTGCCGGAGGAAGAGGAGCAGTTCGAGGCGTACAAGCGCGCGGTCGAGCTGATGAACGGCAAGCCGGTGACGATTCGCACGATCGACGTCGGCGCCGACAAGCCGCTCGATTCGATGGGTAGCGGCGATGGCTACGAAACCGCGCCGAATCCCGCGCTCGGTCTGCGCGCGATCCGCTGGAGCCTCTCCGAGCCGCAGATGTTCATCACGCAACTGCGCGCCATTTTGCGGGCATCGGCGTTCGGCCCGACCAAGATTCTCATCCCGATGCTCGCGCACGCGCAGGAGATCGACCAGACGCTCGATCTGATTCGTGAGGCGAAGCGTCAACTGGACGAGGAAGGCGTCGCATACGATCACCAGATTCAGGTCGGCGCGATGATCGAAATTCCCGCCGCGGCCATCGCGGTGCGGCTGTTCCTGAGCCGGCTCGATTTTCTCTCGATCGGCACGAACGATCTGATTCAGTACACGCTCGCGATCGACCGCGCCGATAACGCCGTCGCGCATCTGTACGATCCGCTGCATCCGGCGGTGCTGAATCTGATCGCGTTCACGTTGCGCGAGGCGAAGCGCGCGGGCGTGCCGGTTTCGGTGTGCGGCGAAATGGCGGGCGATCCCTCCGTTACGCGCTTGCTGCTCGGGCTCGGACTCACCGAATTCTCGATGCATCCGAGCCAGTTGCTGATCGTGAAGCAGGAGATCCTGCGCTCGAATCTGAAGGCGCTCGAAAAGCCGGTCGCGGATGTGCTCGCCGCTTACGAGCCCGCGGAGTTGCAGGCGGCGCTCACGGCGTTGCAGAAGGTCTGATTCAGCGCGCGCCGCAGACCGGGCAATCCGGCTGCCGCGCGATCCTCATCGTGTTCCATTCCATGCGCAGCGAGTCGAGCATCATTAGCCGGCCCGCGAGCGTTTCGCCGAAGACGCCGATCACGCGCAGCGCCTCCGCCGCCTGCATCGCGCCGATGATGCCGACCGTCGGCGCGAACACGCCCATCGTCGAACAGGCGACTTCCTCGAACGGCTGATCCGGCGGGAACACGCACGCGTAGCAGGGCGAATCGGGCGAGCGAAAGTCGAAAGTGCTGATCTGCCCGTCGAAACGCAACGCCGCGCCCGACACGAGCGGCACGCGATGCGCGACGCAAGCCGCGTTGATCGCGTGACGCGTCGAGAAATTGTCGCTGCAATCGAGCACCACGGATTTGCCGGGCACGTTGATGTCGAGCCACGCGGCGTCGGCGCGCGCGTTCACCGCGATGACTTCGACGCCCGGATTCAGCGCGTTCAAAGTCTCGCGCGCCGATTCCACCTTGGGCGTTCCGACCGCGCGCGTCATGTGCACGATCTGCCGCTGCAGATTCGTGAGATCGACGGTATCGGCATCGACCAGCGTGATCTTGCCGACACCTGCGGCGGCAAGGTACATCGCGGCGGGCGCACCGAGCCCGCCCGCGCCGATGATGATCGCGTGCGCGTCGAGAAAGCGCTGCTGCGCCTCGATGCCGATTTCATCGACGAGGATATGGCGGGAATAGCGAAGGAGTTGATCGTCGTTCATCGCGGAAAGAATCGGCTTGCTCGAACGAAGCATTCTAAGCGCGCAAAAGAGAAAAGGCTTCGCAGCGTCATGCTGCGAAGCCTTTGCAGGACTACGGGAAAATTACTTCGACTGCTGCGCGGTCGGCGCCGAAGCCGGTTGCGCGCCCGACGCCGGCGCGGAACCCGGCGTGGCCGGCAGCGCGGGCGGCGCGACAACGGGCGCGGAAGCCGAACGGGCCGGCTTGTTCTGCGCGAGCTTGCGTTCGCTGTACGACTTCGACTCGGCGACCGGCTTGCCTTCGAGCTTGTTCAAGGCTTGCTGGAGCATGTAGTCGTCCGAGCTGCCGAATTCGACCGGCTTGCGTTCGCGATCCTTGCGGCGCTGCTCGGGCGTCTTCTTGTCGTTCTGCTCTTCGAGAATGCGCAGTTGCTCCAGGCGATCCGCCTCGCGCTGTTCCTGCTCCTTCTTCTCGTTCGGGTCCTGCGTGTTCGCGAGGTGGTTCGAATAGTCCACTTCACGCGTGACGAGCGCGTCGTCCGGATCGCCGTCCGCGTATTGATCGACCGGCACGTCCGGGCGCACGCCCTGGTTCTGGATCGACTTGCCGCTCGGCGTGTAGTAGTAGGCCGTCGTCAGGCGCAGGGCGCTGTCGGCGGTCATTGGACGCACGGTTTGCACCGAGCCCTTGCCGAACGTGGTCTTGCCGACGATCAGCGCGCGATGATGATCCTGCAGCGCGCCCGCGACGATCTCTGACGCCGATGCCGAGTAAGCGTTGGTCAGCACGACCATCGGCACCTTCTTGAAGATTTCCGGCACGCTCTTCAACGGATCGGAATCGAAGGACGGCAGACGATAGTTGTCGTAGGTGTCGCGGAAGGTTTGCTTCGCGTCCGCGATCTGGCCATTGGTCGACACGACCACCGCGTTATCCGGCAGGAACGCGCCCGCGACGCCGACCGCGCTTTGCAGCAAGCCGCCGCCGTTGTTGCGCAGATCGAGCACGAGGCCCTTCAGATTCGGTTGCTGGCGCGCGAGATCCTGCAGCTTCGCGGCGAGATCCGGCACCGTGCGCTCCTGGAAGCTCGTGATGCGGATGTAGCCGTAGCCCGGTTCGGGCACTTTCATCTTCACCGACTGCACGCGGATCACGGCGCGCGTCACGGTGAGCGGGAATGTGCGGTCGTCGCTCTTGCGGAAGATCGTGAGCGTGACCTTCGTGCCCGGCTCGCCGCGCATCTGCTTCACGGCCTTGTCCAGTGTCATACCGCGCACCGGCTTGTCGTTGATGCGCGTGATGAGGTCGCCCGGACGAATGCCGGCGCGGAACGCGGGCGTGTCTTCGATCGGCGAAATGACCTTGATCAGGCCGTCTTCCGAAGAAATCTCGATGCCGAGGCCCGCGAAACGGCCCTTGGTCTGCTCCTGGAGTTCTTCGTAGTCGGTCTTGTCGAGATAGGACGAGTGCGGGTCGAGGCTCGACACCATGCCCTTGATGGCGGCGGTGAGGAGCTTTTTATCGTCGACCGGTTCGACGTATTCGTGCTTGATCTGACCGAACACTTCGGCGAAAAGCCGCAATTGTTCGAGCGGCAGAGGCGAGGAAGCAGCTTGCTCTGCGGATGCGGAAATCTGCAAGGTGGCGAGTGCGCCGGCAGCAACGCCGACGGCTATCAGGCCGAAATTTTTCAGGTTCTTTCGCATAGAGTGCGGTCGGAATCGGATGGGCTGCATCGTAAGTGTGACGGGCCAGTATACCCGCTCGCCTTGATCGACGAGTTAAACGCAACTTAAATGCCTGAAGCTCGCACGCCTTGAAGCGTAGGCTCGCGCACGTTTCGACGGGATTCTGTCGATGCCGCTCGCGCTTGGTCAGCCGCGCGCCATGAACGACGAGGGCGCCTGTCACGGCGCCCTCGTCAGGCGGAAACGCCCGCCGGACCGGTTGTGAAA